>CAKQQY010000007.1 GCA_934271245.1 uncultured Clostridia bacterium
ACGTACAAAATATTGTTTTTTAAGTCCTTTTCTATTATAAACCAGCGGCTTCCGTCGTCGCCTTTCTGCCCGCCGATATTTAAGCCCCGTCTTTGCCCTATGGTATAATACATAAGTCCGTCGTGTTCGCCGATGACCTTGCCGTCCAAAGTCATTATTTTACCTTTCCTGGCGGGAATGTAATTTTTCAGAAAGTTTTTAAAGTTCCTTTCGCCGATAAAGCATATCCCCGTGGAATCTTTTTTCGCGGCGGTGGCAAGTCCGTTTTCTTCGGCGATTTTACGCACTTCTGCCTTCTCTAACTTCCCGAGCGGGAAAAGCACGCCGTCTAACTGACTCTGCGAAAGTTGGTTCAGAAAATACGTCTGGTCTTTATTCCGGTCTTTGGCTTTTAAGAGATAATGCAAGCCGTCCTTATGCAATATATCGCAATAATGCCCCGTAGCGACGTAATCAGCCCCTAAATCTTTCGCCTTTTCCTTAAAATCTTTAAACTTTATCTCCCTGTTGCACAAAACGTCGGGATTAGGAGTTCTTCCCTTTTTATACTCCGACAAAAAGTAGGAAAACACCCTGTCCATATATTCCTTGGCAAAATTGACAGAATAATAGGGTATGCCTATTTTATTCGCTACCCTTCTTACGTCGGCGTAGTCTTCTTCGCCCGTGCAATGACCGCATTCGTCCGTTTCTTCCCAGTTGTTCATATATAGTCCTACCACGTCGTACCCCTGTTCTTTCAACAAAAGCGCCGCCACCGAACTGTCTACGCCGCCGGATAACCCGACTACTACCCTTTTCGCCATTTTTTCTCCTTTTTTTCTTTTTGATTTTAGCATATTCCCCTAAAAAACACAATAAAATTATCAATATTAAAAAAATACTTGATATTTTTACCGTTTTATGCTTTAATTAAATATACATTATTTTATTTTTGGAGGATTTTATGCCGGAAGGCTCAGTTCCCTTACTAATTGCTATCATTCTGCTCGTTATCGCGTCGGGTTTCTTTTCTTCGACCGAAACGGCTTACTCTTGCGCCAGCAAGATAAAACTTCGTTCAAGGGCTTCCGCCGGCGATAAAAAAGCCGCAAAAGTTTTACGGCTTGCCGAAGAAAATTACGATAAACTTATTAGCACTATCTTAGTCGGCAACAATATCGTAAACTTGACTGCCGCTACCCTTTCTTCGATTTTCTTTATCAAGGTTTTAAACAACGCGTCTTATTCGTCCGTCGTTTCTACCGCGGTTATCACCGTTACCGTTTTGATTTTCGGCGAAATTACGCCTAAATTCATTGCGAAAACCTATCCCGAAAAGTACGCCGTGGCTTTCTACCCGATAATATCTTTCTTCTACTACGTTTTCTATCCCTTTAACTTCGTTTTCGGCGGTTGGAAATGGCTTATCGGTAAAATTTTCCGCTTAAAATCCGACGACGTTATCACCGAAGAAGAAATTATGACCGTCGTGGAAGAAGCCGAAGAAGACGGCACTCTTCGCGAAGAAGAAACCAAACTTATCCGCTCCGTTATAGAGTTCGACGACGTGGAAGTCGGCGATATTTTAGTCCCCAGAGTCAACATCGTCGCTATCGACGTAAACACGCCGTTCGACGAGATAAAAGATATCTTCGACAAAGAAGGTTATTCGAGAATACCCGTTTACAGAGATTCCGTAGACACCATTATAGGTACTATCCACGAAAAAGATTTCTTCGGAGCGTACCTTAAAGGCGATACCAAAATCGACGACATTCTGCAAGGCGCTTTCTACACGACCGAACACGTTAAAATTTCTTTTCTTCTTAAACAGTTACAGAAAAGCAAAATACATATCGCTATCGTTTTAGACGAGTACGGCGGCACGCTCGGACTTGTTACAATGGAAGATATTTTGGAAGAACTCGTCGGTGAAATTTACGACGAACACGACGAAGTTATTAACTTCTTCAAGCAAACGGGCGAAAACACTTACCTTGTGGACGGCAACGCTCCCCTTTCGGATTTGTTCGAATACTTTTCTTTGGACGACGACGAAAACAAGTTCGACGCAAGCACCGTGAGCGGCTGGATTATAGAAACGCTCGGCGAAATTCCGCCCGTCGGAAGAAAGTTCGATTTCTTAAACCTTACGGTGGAAGTCGTTAAGTCTAACGTTAAAAAGGTTTTACAGGCTAAAATCACCGTAAACCCGATCGCCGAAGAAACGGAGGAATAATTTAATATCTACTTCGCCGCGTTACACCGCGGCGATTTTATCTACCCGTAGCTCAATTGGATAGAGTTTCAGATTCCGATTCTGACGGTTGCAGGTTCGACTCCTGTCGGGTAGACCACTATAATATTCACGCAGCAAGCGGCGGAGCAAAATTTGCTCCGCCGCTTATCTTCTACTATCAATAATCAATAAAAAGGGATTTCTTTTACGGGGAAAAGAAAGCAGATAACTGCGCAAATTACAACGGGGGTAATAATTTTACCCGTATATAATACCGAAAGTTTTATCTGAAAGCGCGCGAAGCGCATTTTCAAGGAAAACTGATGTTTTTTCAAACAAGAAGCGCAAAAACATATGTTTTTGCCGGAACCCGTCAGGGTTTTAAAAGTTTTTATCGTAAGAGAAAAACTTTACTTCTTATAGTTTATAATACCGGAAGTTTTATCTGAAAGCGCGCGAAGCGCATTTTCAAGGAAAACTGATGTTTTTTCAAACAAGAAGCGCAAAAACGTATGTTTTTGCCGGAACCCGTCAGGGTTTTAAAAGTTTTTATCGTTAGACAAAAACTTTACTTCTTATAGTTTATAATACAAGAAGTTACAAACTTGCTTGCAAGGGTTTGGAACTTCGCAGTATTTCAAGAGAGCGTGCAAATTTTTAGAATAAAAATTTGCGTGGGGCAATTAGCCCCGAAGTGTTCCCTGAACACTTCTATGCTTATATTATAATACCGGAAGTTTTGTCTGAAAGCGCGCGAAGCGCATTTTCAAGGAAAACTGATGTTTTTTCAAACGAGAAGCGCAAAAACGATAGTTTTTGCCGGAACCCGTCAGGGTTTTAAAAGTTTTTATCGTAAGACAAAAACTTTGCTTCTTATAGTTTATATATAGGAATATACGGTTTGTCAAGTGCGAAATAGCAAGGTTTACGCGCTTTCAGAACGGGATTTAACGTATAAATATACGGCGAACTTATCGCGAAAGATAAGTTCGCCGTGTTAAATTCCGAATTATTAAATTTCGTTATTCCGAAACGGTAGGCAAAGTAACGACGGTTTCGGTATAATCATACGTTATAACGTTGCCATAGGGCGGAACCGAAACCCCCGCCATACGAGGTTGATTAGTATAACTAATCATAACGACCTTTTTATCCGAATTGACTTTAATTACGATATTCGTCATGGTTCCGGCTGAATTGACTCCGTCGACAACAATCGTATAAGTCAACGATTCGCAGGTATATTCATCAACGCCGTTAAAGGTAAATTCGGAGAAATATTCTTTAAACAAATCTCCGTTTGCGTGTCTGAGATTTTCGAAAAGAGATTCGGAACTGTCGCTCTTTTTTCAGACGCCGTCTTGTTTATAATATTCGTAATATTTATCGCTGTCTTTCTGACAATACTGCTCTTCGCCGTTATTCGTTTGCTTTACTATATCCCCGTAACATATCGTTTGTGAATCAATCTTAACCCCGGAATAATCCGAAATAATACGATAAGAAAAATTCCCGTTAAAACTCATTGCGGTTTTCCATTCCGCTTCGGTTAAAGCGGTTACGGGGGTATTATCGTCGTCTTTTTTATTCGTTTCGGCAACTTCTTTTAATACTTCCGCGGTTATAGCCACTTCGGTAGAGCCGATATTATAATATTTGAAATGCCCTTTAAGAATGGGGTCTATGGGGTCTGTTACTCCCCACCCGGGTTCTCTCGTTCCGTCAACGTAGTCGGCTTCAATATAATTAAGTTTGCCGTCGGCAACTCTTACTTTAACGTTGCTGCAGATAATCGTTCCCATTTTTACCGGTGTGCCGGACGAGCCGATAGCGTACACCGCGGTTTCGATATTTTCCGCGCAGGTATACAATCCGTCTTTTCCGTTATAAGTGAATTTATCGAAATTATCTTTGAAATTATAACGAAGTTCCAACTGCGCGGTTATATTCTTGTATACCGAATCCGTTTTATCGTCCGCAAGAGTCCACTTTTCGCCGGTATACTTTATATAATTATCGAAGACGCCTTGCTCGTTTTTAAGCATATACGCTTCGCCCTCGTCGCTCATACTGACGTATAACCCGTTTTCTGTTACGTTCGCTTCGTTATGGGCTTTGCCTCCGCTATAAGTAAAATCTATAACCACAGAATAGTTTAAGTAACTTACGTTTTCAAAGAGCAGATTCCATTTTTCACCGCTTTCGACAACGCTTTCGGCAGTTATCGTAACGACTTTTTCGTACCCGCAAATCGCGCAGGCGTACTTTCTCGTTATCGAGTTATCGGTGAAAGTTTCTTCGGGATTGCCGAAAGTGTGTTTTTTATAATTTTTCTTTATCCGGCAACCCTCGGTTTTACATGCCAGATAATGAGATACTTCGTTCTTTTCGTAAACGTCTCCGTAAGTATGTTCGTGCGATTTATCGTCCGTTACCGAATATCCGCAAAAACAACTATAAGTAACCGCGCCGTTTTCACCCGTCGTTTCCGTTAAAACGTGCGCGTCTTCATCGGAAACTTTGTCGCAATTTTCGTTCGCGCAGGCGTGCCAGTGCATTTCGCCGTCATAAGACCACTTTTCGGAAAATTCGCAGACGTGGTCGCCGCAAGCAGTAAAAGCAAATGTAAAAATCGTTGCGGACAAAAGCGCAACGATTAAACTGATAACCCTTTTCATACCCAACTTCCTTTTGTGTTTTTATTAAAAAACACTCGCTAAAATTTACATTGTTATTATACCCTCGCCCCCGTACATTGTCAAGCGGACAACCTATTTTCTTTATCGGCGTTAAGGGTTTTATCTTTCTTAAAAACACGAAATAAAATATTACAATAATAAAAAACTTTCGGGGGTTTGCTTTTTGATTACAGCGATTGACATAGACGAATCTTTAACCGATTATTTCGGGTATTTTATGCCTAAAGTGGCGGCGACGTAATTTATACAGTTACCGCGAAAACGAAAGTTTTTTACGCCGACCCCGTTAAAACCACTTCGGAAGAACTGAATAAAAACGGGATTTTATACGACGATTTAATCTGCACGTTCGACAAGGCTTTCTTTTTCAAGAAAAAACGTAGAACTTTTTATAAAAGATTCGGTTTTCTTCTGCCGAAAAATAGGTTCGCCGGGAATAAAAAACGGCCGAAGCGTTTTGCTTCGGCCGTTACTTTTACTTATTATTTCGCGTTTTTCATTTGCGCTTTAATCGTTTCGATTCTTCTGTCGTAATTTTTTAACGCGTCTTCGTATTTCTTTTCGAACTCTTCAAAGAAACCGTCTTTCTTTTTATTGATTTCGTCTTCGAGTTTCTTGGAATTGTCGTTTACCTTTTTATCGACGAAATTTTTATAAGTTTTATAAGCGTTCTGCATATTCGTCATCGCTTTGTTGAAACCGTCGGCAGCCTGTTTGAACATTTTATCCGCATTCGTTTTCATTGCGACGAGATTTTTTTCCGCGGTATCGAGCAACGCTTCTTTTTCTTCCAGAATCTTTTGCGCCGCCTCTTTATCTTTTCCTTCGGGAAGTTCGTTTACAGCCTTTTTCTGCGCTAATACTCTCTGTTTCTGATTCAAAACTTCGGTAAGCGCTTTCTGATACATACTGTCGGGATTGACTATCATATCGTTATACTGTTTCTGTACAGAATCGAGCGCGCTCTTAAATCCGTTGTTGATTCCTTCGAACACGGTTTTTACAACCTCGTCTAAATCTCCGGAGAAAGTGTTGTATTCCGCTCTGAATTTTTCGAAAGACACGTTATAATTTTTTACTTTATAATAATCTTCACGGATTGCCGCGCATAAAATTTCCTGCGTTTCTTTTCTCGATTCGTCGAGTTTTTTCAGAAGTTCTTCATACGTTAACGCGTCGAGTTCTTCGTCGGACATATCGGGGAAGCAATCTTTTACCCTTTCTTTTATACTCTTTTCGATAAACGCTTTGCCTTCTTCTATCTTCGCGCCGACTTTATTGTCTTCGAGATATTTATCTACTTTTTCTTTGATATCGTTATAAAGTTGTTTCGCCGTTTCGCCGTTAGCAGATACGGAAAGGCTTATTTCGTCCTTTGAAACGGTTCCTTCCCCTTTAAGCAAATATCCCGTTTCCGTGGATACCTGTACGAAAAGATTTACCGCGTCGTTTATATCTTTGCCGACGAACGCTTCGCCTGATATGATTACCGCGCCGTCGTCGTTCAGAGCCGTTACTCTGACTACTTTATTGTTTTTGTCCACAACGAATTCCACGCTGGGGTTAAGGTCTACCTGTACCGCCGCTTTCGCTTCCGCCTGATTACAGCCCGTAACGAATATCGACATAACCGCAATCATGCTTACCATAATGACCGCTAATGCTTTTTTCAATGTTTTCATATACGTAATCTCCTTTATTTTCGGTATAGACATTTTAACACACCGCTCTTCCGAAATCAAGCGCATTTTAAAAATTTTTTCGTACACATTAAAGGATTGTGTCTAATGTTCGAACTGCGAATTATAAAGGTTGGCGTAAAACCCGCCTTTTTCAAGCAGTTCTTCGTGACGACCTTTTTCTATAACGTTTCCTTTATTCATCACGAGTATCACGTCGGCGTTCTTTATGGTGGAAAGTCTGTGCGCTACTATAAAAGACGTTTTGCCTTTCATAAGATTTCCGAAAGCTTGCTGTATCTTTATTTCCGTTCGGGTGTCGATGGACGACGTCGCTTCGTCGAGTATCAGCATAGGCGGCGTGTTAAGCATTATTCTCGCTATACACAAAAGTTGTTTCTGCCCCTGCGAAATATTGCCGCCGTCTTCCCCGAGTTCGGTGTCGTAACCCTTTTCCGTTTTCATTATAAAGTTATGCACTCTCGCCGATTTCGCCGCTTCGATTATCTCTTCTTCCGTCGCGTCCGGCTTTCCGTACGCTATGTTTTCGCGTATCGTTCCCTTTTTAAGCCAGGTTTCCTGCAATACCATTCCGTAACTTTCCCTTAGCGATTTTCGGGTGACTTCGTTTATATTCTTCCCTTCTACCGCGATTTCGCCCGAATCTACGTCGTAAAACCGCATAAGAAGGTTTATAAGAGTGGTCTTTCCGCAACCCGTGGGCCCTACTATCGCTATCTTCTGACCGCTTTTAACCGAAAGCGAAAATCCTTGTATCAGCGGATTTTCTTTTACGTAGGAAAAATACACGTCTTTTATTTCTATATTGCCGTTTACGTCGGTTAAGTCGGGCAAGCGGTCGTCCGACGGTTGGTCGGGCGTTTCCAGAAGGTCGAAAACTCTCGTTGCGGCGGCAGTCGCCGTCTGAAGTTCGGTGACGACCCCCGTTATTTCGTTAAAAGGTTTGGTGTACTGGTTGGCGTAAGACAGACAGCAGGAAAGTCCGCCGACGGTGAACGCGCTCATTCCCAGAACGCCGTTACCCCTTATTACGAGATACGCCCCTAATATACACACTACGACGTAAACCACGTTGTTTACGAATCTCGTGCAGGGGTTTACCATTGCCGAATAAAACGCCGCGTTCTGCCCCGCGATTTTAAGTTCGCCGTTGATTACGCCGAAACGTTCTTCCGCGCGTTTTTCGTAAGCGAACAGTTTTACTATTTTCTGGTTGGCGAGCATTTCCGTTGAAAGACCCGAAAGTTCGCCGCGTTTTTTTGCCTGTTCCGCAAACATTTTATGACAGCCTTTCGCGATAAAGTATGCGACGAAAAGAGAAAGCGGAGTTAAAAGAACCACTATCACCGCTATCAGCCAGTTATACGACAACATAAACGCAAGCGTTCCGACTATCGTTACCACGCCGCTGAAAAGTTGAGAAAACCCTTGTATCAAGCCGTCCGATATCTGGTCGATATCCGTTCCCACTCTCGCCATCAAATCGCCGTGAGAGTTCGTGTCTATTACCGAAAGGGGTACGGAATTGAGTTTCGAAAACGCCGTTTCCCTTAAATCTTTTACCGCGGAATAGGACGCTTTGTTTATTAAAAGCGTGCTTATATACTGGAAAAGCACCGCCGCCCCGATAAGTCCGCCGAGTATTCCCGCGTTTTGAAGTATTATTCCGAAATCCACGTTGCCTTCGCCGATGATAAAGTCTATCGTGTTGCCGATAACGACCGGCGCGGTCAGGGTCGCCGCAATCTGAATCAGCGAACACACGAGCGCTAAAATTATAGTCGGTATATACGGTTTTGCGTATTTTAACAGTTTCTTTATCGCCGCAAAATCCGTTTTGTTATCTTTTTTACGTTTCGGAGAAATTTTACTCATTTCGTTTCTTCCCCCTTATTCTGCGACATAAATATTTCGCGGTAAGTTTCGCACGATTCCATAAGTTCGTCGTGTTTGCCCTTTCCGACCGTTTTACCGTCTTCCAAAACTATAATCTCGTCGCAATATTTTAATCCCGTTACCCTTTGAGATACCGTTATCGTCGTAAGTTTTTCTTCTTCTCTCATCTTGCCGAGAGATTTACGCAGTTTCGCGTCGGTGGCAAAATCCAGCGCGCTGGAACTGTCGTCTAATATAAGTATTTTCGGATTCTTTACGAGCGCTCTCGCTATCGTAAGTCTTTGTCTTTGCCCGCCCGAAAGGTTCTTGCCTTCCTGCGCTATCATATAGTCCAACCCTTCTTTTTTGGCTTCGACGAATTCTTTCGCCTGCGCCCTTTCTATCGCAAGGTTTATCTCTTCGTCGGTAGCCGATTCGTTACCCCACTTCATATTGTCGCGGACGGTTCCCGAAAACAGCACGCATTTTTGCGGCGCGACCCCGAAAAAGGAATAAAGTTCTTCGAACGTATAATCTTTTATGTCGTTGCCGAATACCCTTACTTCTCCCGTCTTTACTCTGTACAAACCCGTTATTAAATTTATAAGCGTGGTTTTGCCGCTGCCCGTTCCCCCGAGTATTCCTAAACTTTCGCCTTTATTCAAAGTTAAATTTGCGTTTTCGAGCGCGGGGTTGCCGCTTTCGGTATACGAGAAAGTAACGTTTATAAGTTCCACCGCGGGAGCGTCGTAATCGGGCGCAGCGCCCTTGCCTTCTTGTATCGAAGGTTTCGTATCGAACACTTCGTTTATTCGCGCGGCGGAAGCCGACGCTTTAGTAAATATTACGAGCAGGTTGGCGAACACTACCATCGCGTTAAGTATCTGCGTCATATAATTTACGAGAGCGATTATTTCGCCCTGCGTAAGCGCGCCCGTATCTACTTTTATTCCGCCGAAGTATAATACCGCGATTACCGCAAGGTTTAACGTGGCGTAAGTAAGCGGGTTAAGTAAAGCCGACAGCGCGCCTACCCTTATGGACGCTTCGGCAAGAGTTTCCGACGCGGCGTTGAATCTCGCCTTTTCCCTTTCTTCCGCGCCGAACGCCCTTACTACTCTCGCGCCGACGAGATTTTCTTTGGTTAATCCCGAAACGGTATCGAGTTTTGCCTGAACGCCTTTATATTTCGGCATGGATATACTCATTATTATATATAAACATATTCCGATTACAACCGCCGCCGCAACGAATATTACCGACATTTTAACGTCGATTATCATCGCCATGACTATCGCCCCGACTACGATAAACGGCGCTCTTAACACGAGCCTTATAAACATCGCGACTGCCTGCTGCGCCGCGTTTACGTCGGAAGTAAGTCTGGTTATAAGAGACGTCGTCGAAAATTTATCGAGTTCGGCGTAAGAAAAGGTGTTTATATGTTTATACAGTTCTCTTCTTAAATTGGTGCCGAAGCCCAAGGAAGCGCGGCTTGCAAAAAACTGCGCAGTTAAGGAAAAGGCTAACCCAAGCACGCCTAACCCTAAAATTATCAGTCCGCCTTTAACAAGCCCCGAATAATCGCCGCCCTGCCCCATAGGGATTGCCGTATCGATTACCCAGGCTACGACCAGCGGAGTTATCAGTTCGAACACCGCTTCTATAAGCTTAAAAAGCGGACCGAATACCGTTTTTAATCTGTATCCTTTTAAAAATCGTATCAGTTTTAACATTTTTAACCTTTTATTATTATTCCTTTTCGAAAACATAATACCACAACTGCGCTTTTTTAGTAAACGATTTTCCGAGCGTTAAAATATTTTATTTTTTCCGCGCGTAAATTGTGATTTATTTTTTCGGAAGTTTATTGACAAGTTGAAAAAAAATTTATATAATGTATTTGTGGAAATTCGGGGATAAGGGATTTTGTCCCCTATTTCCATGCAGCAAACTTTAACTTTTTTTCGTTACAAAATTTTTTTACGGAGATATTCTATGGGAATAAAAATTGTTGAAACGGCTCTTCGCGACGGTCATCAATCGTTATTCGCTACCCGTATGACTACCGACGAAGTAGTATCCATGGCTAAGATTTTAGACGACGCCGGATATTACGCTATGGAAGTCTGGGGCGGCGCGACTTTTGACGCCTGCATGAGATTTCTGAACGAAGATCCGTGGGAAAGACTGCGCAAGGTTCGCGCCGTCTGCAAAAAAACCAAACTTCAGATGCTCTTCAGAGGTCAGAATATTTTAGGCTATCGCCACTATTCCGACGACGTTGTAGATATGTTCTGCAAAAAGTCCATCGAAAACGGTATCGATATTATCCGCGTTTTCGACGCGCTTAACGATATCCGCAACTTACAACAGGCGGTTAAATCCACCAAAAAATACGGCGGCGAATGTCAGATTGCTTTAAGTTACACCACTTCCCCCGTTCACACTATCGAATACTACGTTAACCTTGCAAAAGAAGTAGAAAAACTCGGCGCGGATTCCCTTTGCATTAAGGATATGGCGGGCGTTCTTACCCCCGAAGACGCAAAGAAACTTTTCTCCGCTTTAAAAAAAGGCACTTCGCTTCCTCTGGAACTGCACTCCCACTGCACGGGCGGCATCTGCGAAATGACTTATATGGCGGCTATCGAAAACGGTTGCGATATTATCGACACCTGTCTTTCTCCTCTTTCGGGCGGCACCGCTCAGCCTTCTACGCAGGCGTTCAACGTCGCGCTTAAAGGCACCAAGTACGACCCCGCTCTTAACGTTGACGCTCTTCACGAATGCGAACCCGTTATGGAAAAGGTTAAAGCGAAATATCTCGCCAACGGTTTACTTAACCCCAAGGCGTTATCCGTTAACCCCAACATTTTAACTTATCAGGTTCCCGGCGGCATGCTTTCCAACCTTATGAGTCAGTTGAAAGCGCAAAACGCTATGGATAAATACGACGAAGTTTTAAAGGAAGTTCCGAGAGTAAGAAAAGATATGGGTTATCCCCCGCTCGTTACTCCCCTTTCTCAGATGGTCGGCACCCAAGCCGTTCTTAACGTTATGACCGGCGTTCGCTACAAAATGGTAGCCAAAGAAATTAAGGATTATCTCCACGGCAAGTACGGCAAAGCGCCCGCTCCCGTCGATCCCGAAATCGCTAAATCCATTATCGGCGACGACGAAGTTATAACCTGCAGACCCGCCGATCTTCTGGCCCCCGAATTCGAAGCGCTTAAAGAAAAGTATAAAGACATCGCAAGATGCGACGAGGACGTTTTAAGTCTCGCCCTTTTCGAAAACGTGGCTATCGAATTCCTTAACAAAAAATATAATCCGGCGCCCGAAGTCGAAGTAGAAGAATTCAACGTCGTGATTTAATTTAAGGAGATATACAATGAACAATTTATTTCTTGCGCTGGTTGACGGCGCAGGCAAAGACCTGGGTTCCGGCGGCATAATCGCGGTTTTCTCTATCGTTTTGGTTTTCCTTATTCTCGGTTTGATTATCGCCATTACCTACGTTGTAGGATTAGTTATCCAGAAATTCGCCAAAACCGAAAAGGCCGAAGAATCCACTACCCCCGCGGCGGCTACCGCCTCCGCTAAAACCGTCGATATCCCCGACGACGACGCTATGGCGGCCGTTCTCGTGGCTTCTATCGATTACAGAAACGAAACTAAAAAAGACGTAAAAGTTATCAGCGTTAAGGAGATTAAATAATTATGAAAATTTACAAAGTTAAGGTAAACGGCAAAGTTTACGAAGTCGAACTCGAAGCAGTCAGCGAAAACAACGCAACTATTTCCGCTCCCGCGGCGGCTCCCGCTACCACGGCGTCCGCTCCCGTTTCCAACGGCGCGGCTACAATTTTAGCCCCCATCGCAGGCAAAGTTCTCGATATTAAAGTTAAAGTCGGCGACTTCGTTAAAAAAGGTCAGGTCGTCGCTATCATCGAAGCTATGAAACTCGAAAACGAAATCCCTGCTTCCGCAGAAGGCAAAGTTGTCGAAATTAAAGTATCCAAAGGCTCTGCCGTTAACAATAAAGA
Organism: uncultured Clostridia bacterium; assembly: GCA_934271245.1. Lineage (GTDB taxonomy): Bacteria > Bacillota > Clostridia > Christensenellales > Borkfalkiaceae > UBA1259. Next base: position 12,545 of record CAKQQY010000007.1, read on the forward strand.
CGTTTTAATCGTTTTGGGTTAATTCTCGGCATAAGGTTATAAACTATGAATATTATTGATTTAATCGGTTCGATTGCAAACGGAACGGTTATCGCGCAATTCTTTCAGGGCGACGGCTGGATGCGCCTTATAATGATTATCATCGGTTGCGTGTTCCTTTTCCTTGCAATTAAAAAAGACTTCGAACCTTACCTTCTTATTCCTATCGCCTTCGGTATAATTTTGGTTAACATTTTCCCCGAAATTTATATCACTTACGGCGAAAACGGCGAAATAGTAAGCAGAGGTTTACTCGGTTATTTACATCTCGGCGTCGAATGCGAATTGTACCCCTGCCTTATCTTCTTAGGCATCGGCGCAACCACCGACTTCGGACCCTTGATTGCAAACAAGAAAACCATGCTTTTAGGCGCGGCGGCTCAGTTCGGTATCTTCTTCGCGTTCTTCGGAGCGTTGCTTTTAGGTTTTGATTTCTATCAGGCTTCGTCTATCGGCATCATCGGCGGCGCCGACGGTCCTACCGCGATTCTCGTTTCCAACAAGATGGCGGCGGCAAGCGGTAACGACGGACTTTTAGCGGGTATCGCTCTCGCGGCGTATTCCTATATGGCTTTGGTCCCCGTTATCTTCCCCCCGGTTATCAGACTTTGCACCACCAAGAAAGAAAGACTTATCAAAATGGAACAACTCCGCGAAGTTTCTAAAACGGAAAAAATCCTTTTCCCCATCATCGTTACTATCGCGGTTTGCCTTATCGTTCCGTCGGCTACTCCCCTTATCGGATGCCTTATGCTCGGTAACCTTATCAAAGAATGCGGCGTAGTTCCCAACCTTTTGAACACCGTTGCGAATTCGCTTCTCTATATCTGTACCGTGTTGTTAGGTCTTTCCGTAGGCGCAACCGCAAACGGCACCACCTTCTTACAGCTTCAGACCTTATACGTATTCGCGTTAGGTATCGCGGCGTTCGTTACCGCGGCTATCGGCGGCTTACTCTTCGGTAAACTTATGTGCGTCCTTTCAAAGGGCAAGATTAACCCGATGATCGGCGCGGCAGGCGTTTCCGCCGTTCCTATGGCTGCCCGTGTGGTTCAGAAAGAAGGTCAGAGAGAAGACCCCTCCAACTTCCTGCTCATGCACGCTATGGGTCCGAACGTTGCAGGCGTTATCGGTTCGGCTATCGCCGCCGGTATCTTAATGGCAATATTCCTGTAATATGAAATCGCTTAAAAGATTTTACCATTTTAACGAAATAGACTCGACGTCTGCGTATTTATTACGCAGACGTTCTGTTTTAAGAAATTTTTCTTTTTGCTCCGCTGACTATCAGACTTCCGGCAAAGGCAGAACGGGCAGAAAGTGGCAGGCGGCTTCGGGCGAAAACCTGCTCTTTTCCCTTCTCGTTTCAGATAAATATCTCGTAAATTCTTTCCGCCTTCTCTCCGTAGCTTCGGCTGTGGCGGTTATTAACGCTTGCGAAAAGTTCGGGGTGAAAAATTTATCCGTAAAGTGGCCGAACGACGTTTACGCCGACGGCAAAAAGGTTTGCGGTATTCTGCTCGAAAGCGTTTCCGACGACGGCGAGATTGCCGAAATAGTCATCGGCATAGGAATCAACGTTAACCAGACGGATTTTACGGGCGATTTTTACAGAGAACCGACTTCCCTTTTTTTACAGACGGGAAAAAAAATAAATATCCGCGATTTTAAGAAAACCGTTTACAAAGAAATAATCAAAACTTTTAAAGAGATTAAAAAAGGCGACCTATCTTTTTTAGACAAAGCGAAATCGGCAGATTTTCTTAAAGGAAAAACTATGTTTGCCGAAATCGACGGCGAAAAAAAGCAAGTTACCGTTATCGGCATAGAAAGAGACGGACTTAAAGTTGTAGTTGACGGAATAGAAAAAACGCTTTTTTACGGAGAAGTTTCTTTTCACGTTTAAGTTTTTAACGGTTTTACCGCGGTTACGATTTTATATTCCGCTAAAAATGTAAATTTATGTAAAGTTACAATCCCCGCAAGGCTTTCGCCTTGCGGGGATTTATTTTTTTCTAAACGTTACGCTTAATTTAACAATTTATAGACTTTTTTTAACCTTGCGCCTTGTCTGACGATTTACTTATATGGTTATATACGAAAACGCCTATGCGAGTTCGGTTAACCGTTTTTATTTAAAAAAAGGAGCAGTCGCTCCTTTTTTTTTGATTTTTATTAAGTAATTTCGTTTATTCGACGGATACGGTTTCGCTTTCCGGTTGAGTTTCGGTCAAATCGTATCCGAGAACCGCTTCTTCTTCCTTTTTCCTTGCGAGCAACTTTCTGAAATCGCTTGAAAAGAAAAATCCCGTCAGCATTATTACCGCAAACACGATAAGGTACGACCATATCTGCCCGTTCGCCTTATACCCGTCGTACGCGCAGAAACACATAAATCCGCAACATATTATTCCGAGCGAGGGAAGAATAAATCTTTTAACCACGCCGAGTTCTTTACATTTTACCATCATCGCGACAAATATCGGGATATAGAACGCGTAAAGCGTTATTATCGATACTTCGTCCGATTCCCAACACCAGAACGCGGGTATTTTGCCCGTCGGGTTCATAAAAAACAATTCCCACTGCATTAACCACATAAAACACACGAGCAATCCTAAAATGGACGACGACTGCGGCATATTGGTTTCTTTACTTATTTCGGCGAAAAGTTTCGGTTTCGGTCCTTCGTTTCGTACGGCTATGGAATAAAATCCCCTGCAACAACCGAGCATCAGACCGTTCATCGTTCCTAAACACGATATTATTACGAACACCATTACTATGGTTCCGAATACCGGACTGTTAAAAAGCGCGGAAAACGCGTTTTGCGGTATAGAGCCGCTTATCAACCCTGCGTTTATTTTAAGCATTTCTTCGGTAGAAAGAGCGCCCGTAAGACCTAAAAAGTATAAAAGGTACGCGGCGATTACTATTATCGCGCCCAAAACGAGCGCTAACGGTAAATTCCGTTTCGCGTTTACCAGTTCGCCGTTAATGGACGTAGCAACTATCCAGCCTTCGTATGCAAACGCGAACGCCGCTATCCCGGCAAAAAAACCGCCGTCGCTTACGAGTTCTTCGGTAACGATATTCGCCGTGAACGCTTCTATCGTTTTACCGTTTATAAGCCCCGCAATAAGCCCCACGACCGCCATGATTACGAGCGGTATCATCTTTATAAACGTAGCAGATACCTGCAATTTACCCGCAAGGCGCGGCGACAACGAATTTATCGCAAACCCCGCCACAAGGTAAGCGCACGCAACGGACATCTGCGCGCCGGTGCTTGACGCTATATCGAACAACGAACACGTGTACGACGCCGATATCCAGGCGAGAACGCTCGTCAGCGTGGGATAATATACTACCGACATAAACCAACCGACGTAGTAGGCGTACCTTTTACCGAGAGTTGCTTCCGCGTAATCCACTATCCCGTTTATTTTTTCGTATTTCTGAGCGAGCGTGGCAAATACTAACGAACAAATTATCATTATCACCCCGACTATCGCCACCACCGCAAGCGTTTTTACGATATTGCCGTTGGTAAAAGACAGCACTTTGCCCGCCTTAAAAAATATTCCCGATCCGATAACGATTCCGACCACCATACATATCGCGGTTACAAGTCCGTACTTTTTTGTCAGTTTTTCCATATTCTTTTTCCTTTTTATAAAATTTAACGGGATTATACCATAAAAAAGAGAAATAATCAACAAAAAACGTGTGGAATTGTTAACATCTTTCATTTTTACGACAAAAACTTTTCTTTTGCCGTCAACAACGTTTTTCAAAGTAAACTTTAAGTCCGCGGAAAAATTTTTCCGCGGACTTAAACGCCGATTTTGAAATTCTGATTTTTATCTTAAACGAAACCGCCGCTTCGCCGTCAGTTTTTATACTTTAAGGTTACGGTTTCGTCTTCGTTATATATTACCGCTTCGCCGTTAAACGAATATTTTTCGGTGGCGACAAAATACTCTTTCGCCGACTTAAAGGGCGGAACGTTATTTTTTATAATTTCTTTCGCGCGCGCCGCGTCGTCTTTTAACAGCAAATAAATCGTTCCCGCCTGCACTTTCGCGGAATTCACGCAAAGCATATACGGGTCTGCGATTTTAAATTCCGACGTATGATTCGCCCCTTCCGCGCCGCCTATAAAGGGGTGCGCGCAAGGCATTATCGCCGAAACCGCGCCGAAGTCGGTTATCCCCGCGCCTGCCGGAGTATCTCGCGACAAAAGGTCTTCGGGGAAAATTTCTTTCGCCGTATCGTAAAAGGCGTTTATCAACTCCACGTTATCTATTCTCGGGTGGCAACCGAACGTATCTTCGATTTCAAGCCTGCACCCCATACTCGCCGCGGCGGCAGCGAACGCGCGATTTACTTTATCGTTAAGTTTAACGAGCGATTCGAAAGTGAGCGCGCGGACCATCGCCTGCACCACGATTTTATCGGGTATCTGATTGACTGCCGCTCCGCCTTCTAAAATAACCGAAGAAAACCGCATAAGGTTCTTTACGGAAAAGGTTTCGCGAAGGTTATTTACGGCGGTTATGGCGCTCGTGGCGGCGTATAACGCGTTATTTCCGTTAAACGGACTTGCCACATGCACCGCTTTACCCTTAAACGTGAACCGCTTATCGATACTTCCGCACCAGCCGAGATTGTTGGAAAAGCCTTTGCTGCCGACGTGTATCATAAAAGCCATATCCACGTCGTCTAAATAACCCCGTTTCATAAGTTCCGTTTTGCCGTTGGCGGCGCGCAGAATTCCCTTTTTCTTCATCTCTTCGATAAAATCCGCCGCCTGCACTTCTTCCGCGGGTACGGCGATAAGCCTTACGCTTCCGCTTAAACGCGATAACGCCGTTTTATCCGTCAACGCAATCGCCACGCCCAAAAGCGCCGCGCTTTGCCCGTTATGTCCGCAAGCATGCACCGCCCCCGTTACCTTATCGCTGTCTTTATGCGAAGGCACGCAGATAGCGTCGAGTTCGCCGAACACCGCTATTTTAGGTCCTTTCCTTCCCGTTTCTATATCGACGTAAAACCCCGGAATATCCTTGAATTCGTTTACCGTATAGCCGAGTTTTTCGTATTCGCCTTTTAAAAAAGCGTGCGTTTTCCATTCCCGAAAGCCGAGTTCGGGCGTTTTCCATACGCTTCTTTCGGCGTTTAAGATAGTTTCTTTTCCGTCGTCTATGCGGTCGAAAATTTCCTGCATATATTTATCGGTCGCCATATTCTTATTTCCCCTTTTTTTTAAGAGTATGCGGAGCAAAAAGTTTGCTCCGCATTTATTGTATCATATTTTTTACTCTTTTACGACTTTCTTACGCCGCCGCGCCGGTATTTCTTAAATAAGTTCCGTCAGCGTCGCAGATACCCGAGTTACCCGAGAGTTCTTTTACTAAAGTTCCGTTTCCGTACCCGAACAGCACGTTTACGTAAGGAATTTTCGAAGCGTATCTCTTCGGTAATTCCGTTATCGCCTTTTTTACTTCCGTCTGATTTTCAAAATAACTTACGGTTACCGTTTCCGCAACCAGCACGTCGGAAAATACGATTTTTTCCACCGAGCCGCCTATTCCGCCGACGTAATACTTTTCGTCCGCGGTTTTTTGCGTTCCGCTTACGTTACCGAAGTTTACCGAATTTTTTATATAAGCCTTACATTCGGAAAGTTTCGTTCCGTTAAAGGTTTTCCCTATGCCCCTGCCGATAATTCCGCCGACGTACGCTTTACCCGTCACGTCGCCGTAGTTTTTACAATTTTCTATTTGAAAATCCACGCCGTCGGCATGCCCCGCGATTCCGCCTACGCGATTGAAGGTACTCGTTACGTTCGCGTAGTTTACGCAGTTTTTAACGGTAGAAGAGAACATTACGCCGATAATTCCGCCCGCGCAGTCGTTGGCGTTTGCCGTTTCGCTTACGCCGATTACAAGACCTTTGGTCGTATCGATTTCGTCGCCGTTTTTAGCGCCGTTCACGCAGTCCGTAGCGGTACTGTTCGTCTGAAAATGACCGAACACGCCGCCTATACGATAGTTACCGGTAATCGTTCCTTCGTTGACTAATCCGCTTGCGGTAAGATTATTGTTCGCCCTGCCGATTACGCCGCCGATTTCGAACGAACCGTAAACGTTTCCGTAGTTGCGGCAATCGGTTACGTTATGAGCGGCCGAGCCGTTATCAAGACCGATTACGCCGCCTGCGGTATGGATTGCAACGCCTTCCAAGCCTATTTTGCCGTGGTTTTCGCAATTAGTTACGTTGCCGGTATTATACCCGACGACGCCTGCAAGGTGGTATGCCGAAGTCGATTCGGGAGCGTTTATTTCCGCGTAGTTTTTACAATTCGATACCGTGCCGCTGTTATTGCCGACGACTCCCGCGATTCTTAAATCCGCCGTCTTCTGAGCAGATACCACGCTGCCGTTTACGATAACGTTTTTAACCGTTCCCGCGTTGTTGCCGAAAACTCCGTGATACGCAGCGTCGCTGTCCGACGAAGTGATTTTAAGCGTAACGCTCTTTTCCGTTCCGTCGTAAACGCCCTTAAACGAATTGGTTTTCGTACCTATGCCGAACCAGCCGTTGGCGTTAAGCGTTATATTTTTATTTTCGGTGACGGCAGAAGCGACTTCGGTATACGCGAAAGGCGTTAAGTCGATATTTTCCGTCTGGCGGAAATATTTGCCGCTATAATCGTCGAGTCCGAGATTTACGGTGACATGAAGATTCATCAAATCGTCAATATTTTCGATGAGATAGGGGTTTTCTTCCGCGCCGTTTCCGCTAAATAGCGGAGCGGCGTTTTGCGCCCATTCGTTATTAAACGATTTTTTGAGAGTTTCGCCGAACGCTTTGCCGAGCGCAAGCATAGAAGCCGCGTCGTGATGAGCGACGTCGTCGTTATCTTTAGTGTAAGAACACCAGTCGGCGTTCGCTACGTCTATATACCAGGCGTCGGGAGTAACGTTTGCGTACTGCTTTTTAACGAAGTTGATTTCGTTATAATGTCCCCAGCGTTTGGTTATGCCGCCCTGTATTACCGACATACCGCCCGAAGGAAGATAGTTTTTATTGCCCCATTCGGTTTTTAAGTCGGAAACGAAGTTGTTCCACAAAACGTCGTAATCCTGATAATAGTTAGCGCCGTCGTTTTCGCCCTGCATCCACATAAACGAAACGATTTCGGGTATCGATTTTAAGGAAAGCGTCGCCATTCCGCTATCGACGTAACTTAACATCTGGTTATAAAGATTTTTGCTTAAATCGGCGCCGTCCGCTATTCCCAGATATTCGTAAGAAGAAGGCGAATACCAGTTATTGTGAAGGGTCGAACCGCCCGTAGCCGTCTTTATGATATAGAAGGTTTCGTTCGGGTAGTTTTTATTAAGGTATTCGGCAAGACCGACTTCGGGTCCGAAAGTGTCGCACGCGTCGTATTTTCTGCCGTAACCCGTTCTTACGTTGACGAACTTTCCGTCGTTTTCTTTTTTAGCGTCGCCGCCGAACGGAGAAATACTGTAACTTATTTTTACCGTTTCGACTTCTTTGGCGTATTTTGCCCTGTCTTCTTCCGAAAGGTGCGAAGCGTAAGTAAAACCTACGGCGTTGCTCTGACCCGCAAGAACGATAACTTTAGCCGCTTCCTTATCGGCAAAACGCGCTTCGAGTTTAGTGTTTCTCTTTAAGGTGTCGTTTGCAAAATCCCATTTCTTTCCCGTGACGGTATCGTACCAACCGGTAAAGTATTTGGTTCCGTCGGCATAAGTCGGTTCGGTTTCGGGTTCGGTAAGGGTATTGCCGTAGGACAATTCCGTCATTACTTCCCCGTCGCCTATCTGCGCTTTGAATATGTTTTTATAGTAAGGTTTAAGCCCGTCCGCAGGAGAAACTTCGTCGGCTTTTTTAGCCACTTCCGCAAGAGAAGCGGAAACTTCGTCGGTATATTCGTAAGTCGCGCTCTCTTCGTCGTAAGTAAACGCTCTCACGGTAAGTTCCGTGCCGTACTGACTTTTCGGTACGTTATATACGTTTACTCTCGCTTCCATATACCCGTTCTGCCCGGCGAATCCCGATTCTCCGCAATCGGATTCCGTCCAGGTTTCGACGTAATAAAATTCTTTTATATCGTCGCTCGTTGCCGCCGACAATTCCGCGCCGTTAAGTTTATCTTTCGCCGCGATTATTACGCCTGCCTTTTTACCGTTCAACGCGTTATACTTTTCCGTTTTCATAAGAACGTGGAAACGTATCGCGGAGTTGGTATTATCGCCTTCGATATATCTTAAAGACGAACCGTAAATATAAAAGTCCTTTTCGGCTGCGTTCGCCGTAGCGGCGACGCCGAAGTTCATAAAGACAAAAAGGCTTATACATGCAATCAGTATCGCGCCAAGTATCGCCGCGAAACATTTTCTTTTTCCGATATTCATATATTTTTCTCTCCTTTTATCTAATTATTCCCCGTAGATGAGTCCCCGAAAGGATCTTCTACCGTCCATTTGTCCGTCCAAGGGACGTCTCCGCTTGCAGTTAAAACGGATTCCGTTTCCCACGACAGGAACTTCAATTCCGCTTTAGAGTAACATTTTTTCTTTTCCATTTTTTCCCTCCAAAAATTTCACCCGACGACGTTTTTCGCTGTTTTTGCCGTCGGAATCGCTTTTTTAGTATTCTCTTCCCTTACAGTTTCATACCCGAAGTCGCTATCCCTTCGACGAAATAACGCTGGAACACAAGGTACAAAACAAGTATGGGCAGAATAATTATAAGACAACTCGCCATCTGCGCCGGATAGTTTTTGCCGATGGAATCCTTAAACGTCGAGACGATGATTTGCAACGTGTAAAAATTATCCGTTTTTAAGTAAAGCATCGGTCCTAAATAGGCGTTATACTGACCGATAAAGTGCAGCAACCCCTGCGCGAGAAGAGCCGGAACTATCAGCGGTATTATTATTCTGAAAAAAGTCCCCGGCCAGGATAATCCGTCGAGTTTCCCCGCTTCCACGAGAGAATCGGGTATACCGAATATGAACTGGCGCAAGAAAAATATTATGCTTACGCCGCCGAACAGTTGCGGCACTATCAACGGGAAGAAGTTGGCAAACGAACCTATATTCGTCCAGCCGAACGCGTTATACAACATATAATGCGGCACGAGAAGTATGGTTCCCGGTATCATCATCGTGAATATCAGTATCGCGAAAAACGCGTTTCTGAACGGGAAGTTTATCTTCGCGTACGCAAACGCCGCCATTGCCGACACGAGCAAACATACGAACGTCGGCGCGAGCGACGTTATCATCGTGTTCATAAATCCGCTTAACAGCAAGCCGTAGTCGAAAAACGCTCGGTATCCTTGCAAGGAAAATCCGTGTTTGCCGATCATCGTGAACGGCACGGTCATCGCGTCGAGTTTGGTTTTGAAAGACGTACACAATATTATCGAAAACGGCATTATTACCATTAACGAAAACAATACCAACAATACGTAGTCGAGCGTCATCGCTCCGATTCTTTTATGCGACTTCATAACTCACCCACTTTTTAGAAAGATAGAAATGCAATCTCGTTATAAGCACTATGATTGCCGTAAGCACAAGGCTCGCCGCGCACGCAACGCCCACGTTCGTGTACTGGAAGGCTTCCCGATAGATATAGAACACCCCGGTAAGGCACAATCCGTCTTTGGCCGTCCAAGATATTATCTGTATCCGCGTGAATTCCTGCAGCGACCCCATCGTTCCCATAACCAGCACGTAGAATATCGTGGGGGTTATGGCGGGTATGGTTATGTGCATAAACACCTGAATAAAGTTTGCCCCGTCGAGTTGCGCCGATTCTTTAAGCGAAGCGTTTACGTTGGTTATCGCCGCCGTAAAAAGCAGTATTCTATAACCCGTGGAACTCCACACCGTCATTATGACGACCGTCCACATAAGGTGGTCGGCGTCTAACCAGTTAAATCCGTTAAGACCTAAAATCTGGTTCATTACGCCGTGGTTGGCGTCGAATATTTCCTGCCACATAAGAGTGGTGGCGGTTACCGAACATACGTACGGTATAAACAGTATGAGTTTGAATACTTTCGTTCCCGGAAGCCCTTTGGAGATTACTTCCGCGCATATTACCGATATAACTATCGATACGGGTACGCTGACTATAAGTATAAGGTTGTTTTTAAGCGACGACCAGAAAGTTTCGTCTTTAAGTACCGTCGCAAAATTTTCAAACCAAATGAACGTCGCGCCGTCGAACGAGAAGAATTTGGGCATATCCAGCACCGTCATGGCAAAAGCCATTACCGCGGGTATCATCGTGAATATCAACAACCCCACGAGCGGCAAGCCGCCGAACAGTAATCCCCAGATTACGTCTTCTTTTTTATAACGTCTGCGTTTCCGCTTTTCGGTCGGAGCGGCGTTTATCGCCTGCGCCCCGACTTGATTATTTCTCGTCATTTATTTTTCCCTTATTTTTTCTTGGTATATTTTTGTAACGTCGTAAACGTGTTTCTGTACTGCGACGACGTAAGGAAGGCAGGGAAAGTCATCTTTCCGTTTCTTACTTTCTGGTTTACCGCCTGCGCCCAGTCGTCTATCCAGTCGCCGTCGGATAAGAACCACCAGTCGCCCGGAGTCTGATAATACGCGCCGTCTACGAATATCTGCATATTGGCGGGTTTCTTGCCTGCGGCTACTTCTTTATCCACGTGAGCCTGCGCAAGGTCTTTTTCGTTCATTACGATTGTGCCTGCGTCGGCGAGTATCTGCTGTCCGTCTCTACCCGAAGCGAATCTCACGAACAGATACGCCGCGTTTTTAACGGTTGAACCGCTCCACACGCATGCGCATGCAGACCCGGAGTGCGCCGCGGGGATTCCCGAAACTTCGTTGCCGTCCTTATCCTGTCCGCGATAGGTAAGCATGGGCGCTACGTCCCAGTCAAAATCGTCTATCTGACGGAAATCGTCTACGCTGGCGCGTACTTCGACTATCATCGCCGTATCGCCCGAGATAAAGTAGCCCGCTCTTCCATAGGAGTTAAAGGTTTCGGGGTTCGGGGAAACTTCTTTATTTCTTATCGTTATATCGCGATATTTAACTTCGCCGACGGCAAGTTTATCGGTAGAACCGCTCTTCAACGCCGATTCGTACGCGCTTATTCCCCCGTTTATTTTATAAGGAATTATTTCTTTGAAAGTATCGGTTATGCCCGCTTTACCCGACATATTCGATTCGTTTTTCTTCGCGGAAAGAGATAAATATTCCGCGAACGCCTGTCGCTGCGAAGGAAGCACGTCGCATTTCGCCGCGAGTTCGTCGGTCAAATAAAATTTATCGTTGAAAGACAATATCTCGTTTCCTTCGTACGCCGTTCCGTTTACGGTTACCGTTTCGCCTTCTTTTACCTTATAGTTCACGGTTGCGTCCGTCAACGTGAAAAGATAATAGCCGCCGTTATACGTTTCGCTGTCCGAAGGTACGTATCCGATACAACTTCCGCCGACGGAAAATCCGTAGTTAAACCACCAACTGGTTAAAAATCCGTAATCTACGCCTGTACGCTCTTGTACGTACGCGGCAAGGTCCGCGCATTCTTCCCAGCTCATCGAGATACGGTTATTGAATATCTTGTTCTCTTTATCGTACCCCACGGCTTTTACCGTAGTAGTTATTCCGAGAGATTGCTTAGTGTTGCCCGCGGCGTCTTTTCCGCCGTTATTGAAAGCTTCGAGATCCTTTTCGTAAACGCTGACGATTTTTATGCCTGAGGTCGCGAAAGCGTTTTTGTTATAGTAAATAGCCGTCGCGCCCGAACCTTTCGGCAACGCGTAATAATGCGCTTCGGGTCCCGTTGCGGTCGTCGTTTTTACGTCGTAAAGATATCTGCCGACGGTGTTTTCAAACATTCCCGCGATTTCCTGCTCCATATTGAATTCCGAACAGTTACTCTTTATATACGGGTCGAGATTTTCCATAAACCCGAGCGTAGCCCATTGTTTATAGTACTCGTCCGAAGCGTAGAACACGTCGGGCGCGCTTTCGCCCGTAAGCGTCGCTTTCATCGTCGTTTCGTACGTGGACGACGGTTTTTGCGTATATACCGCCTGCACGTTATATTTCGCGTATTTTTTATTGAACTCGGCGGTTAAATCTTTCATTCTCACCGCTTCTTCGCCGTCGCTCGCCGACCAGACCTGTATAGTCGCCTTATCTGCGGAAGCGACTATATTGCCGTTTTCGTCAATCGTTATGTCCGTTCCCGACGCTACTCCGCCGCAACCCGTGAAAGCCGCGCCGAGTATTCCGAGAGCAAGCGTTAAACAAACAAGTTTTTTTGCCGTTTTCATCATTATTCTCCTGTTTTTTATTAACTTTGGTTATTTTTTCTTTCCGACGAAGGTCCGCCGAAAAGTTATTTTTATTTATCGTTTACGAGAGAGTTGAATTTCTCCGTAGCCGCCGCCCCGTTAAGCGTCGAATATTTTTCGAACGTCGCCGAAGCGTACGACGCGTATACCACGAAAAAGCATGAATCGTATTCGCTTATACTATGGAAATACATATCGTTACTGCCTACGCTTTCTTTCGAAGTATCGTTTGTGTAATACAACTCGTCGTTTACGAAATAGTACAGTTTATCGCCGCTTCTGTACGCCGCGAATTTAACTTCCGTCAGATAGTTTGCGCCCTTTTTATCTACGATGTAGTCGTTCGCCCCCGACCAGTTCCACGCGGTGTTGGGCGAGTTTCTCTGCGCTATCGTTATCCTTACGTTTGTGCCCGAAGCATTCGGCCCTTTGGTATAAATCAGCACGCGGTTTCTGTTAAAATAGGTCATAAGACCGATTCTCCCCGAAGTCGAAACGCCGCCGACGTTTTTCACCGTTACTTCCATATACGAATTGCCGTCTTCCGTTTCGCCCGAAGCGGCGTAATCCGATTTCACGAATGCGTACGCTCCCGCCGATTTATAGGTGGTCATTTTAAGTTTCGCGTTTTCCGTGCCGTCGTCTTCCGAAGCGTCGAACGGGAAGTGCGTTCTGTAAACGCCGTCGTACGTTCCGAACACGCTGCCTTCGGCAACGTATCCCGTCGCTTCTCCGCTTTCGTTCAAGGTCGTTTTCACCCAGGTATAGGGCGTTGCCTGAAACGAACATATCGGTGCCGTTCTCTTTCTTATTTCGTTACCCGAGTTGGCGTTGAACACTCTGTTATACGCAGGCATAAACAGTATGGAAGCGGATTCTTTATCGAACGATTCAAGTTCGTCCGCTTCTAAAAGTTCGTACCAGGGCATAAACAATTCCACCGAATATCCTTCGCTTTCGCCCGAGTTTATCTCTCCGTACGCCTTTACCGCGCACAATCCGTCGAACTTGGACGAAACGTAAGTGCTTGCCGAAGTCACGCCGCAGAGTTTTACGAAGGTGCCGCCGCAGGAAACGCGCCACTGCAACGATTTTCTCGTTATAGCGGAATGCGTATCCGTCTGGAAAAAGAGTTCGACCGAAGAGTTATAATATATCGCTCTCGTCGGTTCGAAGTACACTTCGGTGTCTTTTACGTACGAGTAACTGTAAAGCCCGTCGTTTCCGTAATAAAGCCAGGTATCAAGATATCTTTCGCCGACGACGTTGTTATAGTACAATCTCGAAACGGGCGTTTCTCCGTACTTTTCGTCCTTTTCGCCGTCTATATTCACCCCGTCGGTCAAAGTCGGATTATAATAATCTTTTTCTATCGACGGCGGATTTACGTAAGAATACTTTCCGTCCGGCGCAACGTTTTCGGCGCAACCCGAAAACAGAGTTCCCGTCGCCATAACGAGGCAACCGATCAAACATCCTATTCTTTTCGCTCCGTTTTTCATTGCGCTTTACCTTCTTTGCCTAAAATCACGATTTCGGGTACTCCGATAACGTCGTTATCGCTTGAAAAAGTTACTTTTACGTTCTTTATTTTCATTTCGTTGAATTCGGCGACTACCGACGCGCCCGCGCAAATCAGTTTGTAATCTACGCTCGCGTACAACGAAAAGTTGAACTTTAAGTTATCCGTCGAACATTTTACGGATTTGCCGTCTTTCCCCTGATATTCTATTTCTATCTTCGCGGAGGAGAACGCGTTTTTATACGCGCGGCTGTTATACACGATTATCGCCCTTGCCGTGACGTAATCGTCGAACGAAAGGTTTACGCTGCCGTTTTTGTTCATCAAAAACTCTTCCGTTTCGGAGAACGTGTGCATTTTAAGCGTTCCGTCGTTGATATAATAGGTGGACGAACCGTTTTCGCCGCCCGTCGCCGTGACGTAAGCCTTTCTCGCCACGTTTTTGTATCCGCTTATCTTTTCGGGAAGGTATTGCGGCGTTACGGTGGGTCCGTTCGCGCTCATTATTTCGATACCTTCTTTATTGGTTATGAATTCCAGTTTGTCTATTCTGATTTTTCTGCCGTTTCCGATGTCTTCGTCGTTGAAAAAGGTGTGATACGAGATATACGGTTCGCCGCCGATATCGAGAATGGACGCGTGCCCCGAACTACGGGTATATATCGCAAGTCCGTCGGTGGTGATTATCGCGCCGCCGTCTTCGTACGCTATCTTTCTGAATGGTCCCGTGGGACTGTCCGATATAGCCTGACGCACCTGATAGGACGCTTCGTTATACACGTTTACCGAAAAAGTAAGGTAATAAGTGCCGTTTCTGTAATACATAAACGGTCCTTCGTTTACCGTTCCGTCGTCCGATTCTGTTAAGCCCCCGACCGTCGTTCGTCCGTTTTCGGTAAGTTTGGTTATCGTTTCGTATAACGGCGTATACCAGTCTTTCATCTCCATTATATAAATTTCCGAAGTGGTATAAGCCGCGCCTTTATCGTGTACGAAAAGCAGATATTTCTTTCCGCTTACCGGGTCTACGAACTGCTCGGGGTCGATTACCGACATATAGCCGCTTTCGTATTCGTATCCCCTTTTATACTGTTCGAAATAGGGCGACGATTCCGCGATTTTCGCAAAATCTATAAGCGGTTCTCCCACTCCCTTGTTTTCGTCGGTATATTCTACGAAAGGTCCCATAGGACTATCCGACACCGCGAGAGAAAGATAAAAACGGTTTTTCCCTTTATCTTTCCAGGTCGCGTTATAAAACATAAAATATTTCTGCTCTTCTTCGTCGTACCTTACGCTCGGCGCCCAGTAGTTCATATACGCCCACGACTCGTTAAGGTTCGGTCTGAACACGCCGCCGAGATCCTGCCAGTCGGTAAGATTTTTGCTCCTGAACGCGTTTATGGTAGACGTCGCCGTGACGTAAGAATAAAAATATCCGCCGTCTTTTGCGTTTTCTTCTTCGCTGACCCAGATGGTGGAAGGGTCTGCGCCGCGGTCGTAACTTTCGTTTCTGTAAAACAGGCTTTTATTGAAGTTACCGTCGCTCTGATCGACGTACCATGACGTTTCCGCGTTTCCGCCGCAACCCGTCGCGGTAAGGACGGATAGCGCAACGATTACGAAAGATATTATTTTTTTAAGCAATTTACTCATATCCGTTTCTCCCCCGTTCACGCCGCGCCGACGTTTCTTAAATATTCGCCGTTCGCGTTGCAGATTCCCGATTTACCCGAGAGTTCTTTTACGAAAGTTCCGTTTCCGTACCCGAACAGCACGTTTACGTAAGGAAGTTTCGAAGCGTATCTCTTCGGTAATTCCGTTATCGCCTTTTTTACTTCCGTCTGATTTTCAAAATAACTTACGGTTACCGTTTCCGCAACCAGCACGTCGGAAAATACGATTTTTTCCACCGAGCCGCCTATTCCGCCGACGTAATACTTTTCGTCCGCGGTTTTTTGCGTTCCGCTTACGTTACCGAAGTTTACCGAATTTTTTATATAAGCCTTACATTCGGAAAGTTTCGTTCCGTTAAAGGTTTTCCCTATGCCCCTGCCGATAATTCCGCCGACGTACGCTTTACCCGTCACGTCGCCGTAGTTTTTACAATTTTCTATCCGGAAATCCACTCCGTCGGCATGACCCGCGATTCCGCCTACGCGATTGAAGGTACTCGTTACCTTGCCGTAGTTTACGCAGTTTTTAACGGCGGACGAATAAATATTGCCGACGATTCCTCCTACGCAGTCGTTCGCCCGTTCGTTTTCGCTTTCGGCAAAGATTTCGCCTTTGGTTTTATCGGAAGCGTTTCCGTTTACGCAGTTATCTATCGTCGCCCCGGACGGAATAAATCCGCTGATTCCGCCGACCCTGTATTCCGCGATTATTTTGCCTTCGTTTACGCAATCTTTCACCGTTACGGGGGAATTGTTTTCCACTCTTCCGATAACGCCGCCGACTTCGTAATCGCCGAAAACTTCGCCGTAATTTTTACAGTTTCTTATTTCGCGCGCGGCTTTTTCGTTTTTATCGAACCCTATAACGCCGCCTAACGTATGAGCCCCCGTTTCGTTTTTATTCCCTACGTTGCCGTAGTTAGAACAGGATACGACGCTGCCCGTGTTATACCCTACGACTCCGCCGAAGTGGTGGGGATTTTTATATTCCGTCGCGTATACTATCGCGTAATTTACGCAGTTTTCGATAACGCCCGAATTATAGCCTGCGACTCCGCCCGCTTTTACCGTGTCCGATCCGCCCGAAGCCGTTACGCTGCCTTTTACGGTAAGATTTTTTACCGTTCCCGCATTTGCCGAGAACACGCCGAGATTTCTCGCCCCGGCGACGCTTATTTCTACGGTATGTCCGTTTCCGTCGAAGTTACCGACGAAAGGATTTTCGTAAGAACCGATACACGTTTCAATCGACACGTCGTTTACCAACTTAAAGTAACTGTCCGAAGTTATAAGTCCGTATTCCACGGCGGCGTTTATTTCGTCTATATGATAATCGTACTCTATAAGCCACGGGTTTTCTTTGGTTCCTTCGCCCTGAAAGGTTATGACTTCGGTGAAAAAGGCGTCGAAAGTTACGTCGGTATCGGGCATTACGAGATTATACGTTCTTTCGCCCATTCTGTCGCTTCTTTCCAGTATCGCCCCGTTCATCGTGAGAGATCTGCCGTTTAACAGACAATATTTACTTTTGGGTTTTACGGTTATGGTAAATTCGTCGCCGTAAGACGCGGAACTTACCGACGGGATTACCTGTCCGAGATAATCTTCGTAACCTTCTATCGAATATACTTTTTTAACGAATTCCGCGTTTACCGAAACGTTTTCGGTCGGCATTACGAAGGTAAAGCCGCTTTTTTCGCCGTTTACGGTAAACGTATCTTCTTTATAGAAATATCCCTTTTCCGCAGCGAGAGTTACGCGGATTCCGTCGCCCGGTCTTGCTTTCGTTTCGTTTTCCGAGCCGTTGACGTACACGGTTATTCTTCCGCCGTCGGGTTCTGCCACGGTTATCGTATATTCCCCTTCGGGTCTTACAACGCTTCCGCAGGACGAAAACGCGAGCGCGCCGACAAACAACGCCGCTATCGCCAGAAAGGTGATGATTATTTTTTTACGTTTCATTGATTTTTCCCCTTTTGCGTTCGGTTGGTAATCAGATTAAGTATTGCAGCGCCGTAAACAACAGCGGTATGGTCGCCAAACCCATTATCAGCGAATAAAAACATACCTGCGCGCTCTCCGCGCCGTCTTCGCCGCGGAATATAACTATATTCATTCCGATAGGCATCGCCGATATTACCACGGGTATTAAAAAATACTGCACTCCGACAAGCCCCGTAGTTATTTTCAGCAAATAACATATACCCGTTACTATTGCCGGTATCACTACGAGCCTGAAAAAAGCCACTATCGCCGACTTTAACGAGCAGGACAACTCCTTTAAAGAAAATTTCGCGAGAACCATTCCCGTATATATCATCGATACGGGGCTCATACAACTTTTCGCCGTGGAAAGTATCGTCCCTAACGTCGCCAACGCCACGTTTTCGCTTTTACCCGTTAAATTTACCCCGAGTATTCCTAACAAAATCCCTAAAACCAACGCCGGTATTACCGGTTGAATATGAAATTTCCTTTTCGGTTTTTCAAAATTCGGTTGCTCGTCGTTCGGCTTTTCGATATTCGGCTTTTCAATGTCCGTGGTTATCATTTTTATTCCGAGCGTGTAAATAAAAATCGTGAACGGTATTACGAATATAAGCACTTTCGCAAGCGTTTCCGACCCGTAAACGAATTCTATCAGCGGATACCCGAAATAGGAATAGTTGGAAAACGCAAGCATATACACCAGAACTTTCCTGTCCTTATATATCCCTTTCAGCAAAAATCCAAGTCCGTACGCTATCCCTAAAAACACGATAAGGCATATCAGCCCTATAAGTATGTATCCGCCGTACTCGACGATATTTTCTTTCGTGACGCCCGTTGACAGATTATATATGACGTACGCGGGCAATATCAGATTCGTTAAAAGCAGAGAAACCGTTTTAGTGGAATTTTCCGGCAATATTTTACCCCTTTGCAACAAGTATCCCGCAGCCATAAAAAACAGCATTACGAGAACCTGTTCCAAAGTTTTTAAAAAAACTTCCATTGTAAACCCTTATCTGACTTTTAATACGACTTTTCCTACGTTTTCGTTATTCTCCAGAACCGCTTGCGCTTCTTCCGCTTTTTCGAACGGGAACGTTTTATAAACTTTTACCTTTACGCTTCCGTCTTCGAATTTGCTCCACAAACCGTCTTTCACTTCCCTTAAAAGGGCGCCTTTCTCTTCGACGCTTCTTTTTCTCAGCATACTGCCAACGACGTGCAATCCCCGGGTTAACAGCGGTCTTAAATAAAGGTTGGTAGTCACCCCCGCAAGCGTGGATATTACCACCCAGTAGCCGCCTTCCGCCATATATTGCATGGATACGCCCATATCTTCGCCGCAAAGACAGTCCATCGCGCAGTTTACGGGACTCCCTTCTTCGTCGGCTCTTCTGAACGCGTCGCTGACCTTTTCTTTATTAAGGTCTACGATATAGTCTGCGCCGAGATCGGCTATCTTTTCTATTTTCGTTTCGTCTATACAATCGGTTATGACTTTCGCCCCGAAACCTTTCGCCATGGGTATCGCCGCGCTTGCAAGTCCGCTCGCCCCCGCGGAAACGTATACCGTCTGTCCTTTTTTAAGGTGACCTTCCTTAAACAGGTTAAGGTAAGACGTAGTGTACGCTTCGGGAATCGCCGCCGCTTCTTCGTAAGAAAGGTTTTTCGGCATAGGCAACGCTAATTGATACGGAACGCAGATTTTTTCCGCGTACGCGCCGCCGCCTACGAGCGCGCATACCTTATCGCCGACGTTAAAACCCGATTTTTCTTTCGCTTCCTTTCCCATAGAAAGAATTTTGCCCGAAAGTTCGAGTCCCGGCCACTCCGGCCAACCCTTCGGCGACGGGTAAGTTCCCTTTTTTTGCAACAAATCGGCGCGATTCAACGCCGCGGCGTGTATTTCTACAAGTATTTCGTTTTCTTTTTCGACGGGGTCCGCTACTTCGCAGATTTCAAGTCCGCCGTTTTTAACAAGTATCGCTTTCATTTTTTAGTTTTCCTTTTTTTACGGTTGCCTCTTTCGGTTAAACTTCGTATCCGCAGGCAAGCAAGGTGAGTTTTTGCAATTCGTACTCGTATCCGACGTCGGTATCGTTTTCCCTTTCGCCGAGAATTTCTTCGACGAATTCTTTTACCATATCGTCGTATCTGCCTTTTTCTTCAACGTTTACCGTGTTATGAACGTCGCTCCACGGTTTTTCGTCGCCGTTGAAAGTTTCCGTTACCACCGTCGGGTTTTCAAGCGGTCTTACGCACACCGAACCCTTTTCCCCGAACACGGTAAACTCTCTCATTCCCCAGCCGTTGGCTTCTATCGACGAAACTTTTACCGTCGCAAGTCCGTCTTTATATTTCATTACTATCAAAGACGTGTCTTCGAAGTCTATTCCGCCGTCGCCCGATACCGTGTGATACGCCGTAAGGTTTTCGGGAACGCCTTTTACTTTCATACACAAATCTATAAGGTGACCGCCGAAAATAAAGGCGACGGGCGCTTTTACGTTATAACTTAACAGTTGCTTTTTAAACCACTCGGGGTGTTTGGTACTCATCTGCGCCGTAACGTTGTATATCTTCCCGAGCGAACCGTCTTTCGCCTTTTCGACTGCGTATTTTACGCCGGCGTTATAACGGTACATATACCCCGTCTGGAATACCAGGTTCTTTTCTTTGACGACGGTAAGAAACTTTTTATATTCGTCAAGGTCGGTTCCCGCAGGTTTATCCATATGAACGTGCAAGCCGTGTTCCGCGCATTCGGTCGCCCTTTTTACCAACTTCGGAACGCTTTCTTCCACGAACGCCGCGGTAAGCCCCGTTGAAAAGAGTTCTTCTTTACCCATTCTCGGAATATCGCCGTAAACCGTAGGATTTTCTTTCAGCCTTTTGGCGTACGTTTCGTCGTCTTCTTCGTATAAGCCTACGATTTTTACGTTTTTAAGATTCTTTAACGCCTGTACCGCAGGCGCGCCGTGGTTATGCCCGATTCCGAAAATGCCGATTCTCGCTTCTTTCATTATTTTCACCGTTTTATAATTTGTCTTTATACCTTTTCGCCGTTAAAACTCCGTCTTTTACGACAAGTTTACAGGCTCTCGCGCTTCTGTTGTCGTACGGTGTGACGTCGCCCGTATCTCTTCCGTGATACACGCAATAGTATTCGCCGTCGATTTTTATAACGCTGTTATGCCCCGTTCCCGATTCGAATTCGTTTGCCGATATCAAGGGGGCGTAAACGCTGTCCGACGGATATTTATTGAATTTTATTTTTGTTAAGTCGTCTTCTTTACCCTTTCCTACGGCGTAACCCAAAAAGTAATATTTGCTTTGCCAGCAGTTTCCGCTATATATTAGATAATGATAATCGCCTTCGCGGAAATAAAACGCGCCTTCTATAGTGTGCCAGTGCTGACCCTTTTTAAATCTGTCGCGCTGAAAAATTTCTTCGTCGAGCGTCGGTCTTACGACCGCAACGGGTTCCCCCGTTACCGAAAGAGGCGAATCCATTTTCTGCAAAACGATATACGTTCCCGCTCGCTCCGCTTCCCAGTCGTTTACCGAATAGAATATATACAGCCCGTTTCCGCTTTTTACCACGTGGGGGTCTATCGAAAAGGGTTCGAGCAGGTCTTTTACGTATTCGAAACCGCCGTCGGGACGGTCGGACACGGCGACTTTTATCCTTTCGTCGTGACAATCGGCAGACTCGTTTTTAACCGACGAGTAGTACATATAATACTTGCCGTTTTCGTTTATAACGCAAGGCGCCCAGAAATCTTTTTCGCCGTCCGTTTCAAGCGCCGACCCGAGATATTCCCATTCGTCGTCGATTGCTGGCGCGGTATATACCGCAACGCCCTTTTCGCCCGTGGCGTAAATATAATATCTGCCTTCGGCAAAGATTATATACGGGTCCGCCTGCGACTTAGGCTGATTGTTTTTATCATAAATAATTCTCATTCTTTTTACCGTTCGTTTTTCTTTATAAAACCCGATTTCCCAAAGTTTTTATTACGTTTCGACTATCATTATATAATCATTATTGTTTTCGTAAATAGCATAAACGATATTATTTAACCAAAACGATAATAAATTTTCCGTCATTCTCTATTGACTATTTCCCGTCCGTTTGTTATACTTTACCTATACTATCGTTAAAAAATCGGTATAAAGCGGGGTTTAAGGGGGGTTTCCCCCGATATGCGAAAATGAAATTTTCTCTCGACAACTTAATCGTTAAAGATATTTACGCCGTAAATTTTATCAATATTGACAGAAAAAAGATCTTTCACCGCTCGGACAGAAAACTGTACGCCGTGGCTTTTAAGTTCGACGGAAAAACGATTTACCGTTGCGACGGAAAAGACTACGTTTCCGACAACGAGCATCTCGTTTTACTGCCGAAACAAAAAGAATACACTTACAGCATTTTAGAACCCGACCTTTGCGTTATGATAGAATTCGACAGCGACGCGGATATTCCCGACTTTTATTCGTACAAAATAGGCGATTCCGCGGAAATTGCCAAAATTTTCAAGCGTCTTTACAGGGTCTGGTCAACCAAAGGCAACGGTTATAAACTCGCCGCGCTCAACGATTTTTACAATATTTTATACAAGGTTCATCTCTCCGACACGGTTAGTTACGAAGCGTCGCAGAAAAGAAAAATTCTTCAACCGGCGGTTTCTTACGTTCAGGAACATTACAAAGAAAATCTTACGAACGAAACGCTTGCGGACATTGCCGGTATCAGCGAAATTTATTTTCGCTCGCTATTTAAAAAAATTTATCACGTTTCCCCTATGCAATACGTTCGGAACGTCAGAATCGAAAAAGCCAAAGGGTTGCTTCTCGGCGACTACAACTCCGTTTCTTATATCGCCGAAGCGACGGGGTTTGCCAACATTTATTCCTTTTCGAGAACTTTCAAAAAAGAAACGGGCGTTTCCCCCACGGAATATAAGGGCGAAACGCATACTTCGGAATTATGATTTTTTTCGTTACGGGGTTTTGAGCCGACAAAAATGCGGCTTAATTTTAAAATTTACGCAGAAAAAAAGCAAGGAAGTTAATCGCTTTCTTGCTTTTTCGTTTATTGAGTTTTTTTCGGAGCGTAAACGAACGTTCGTTCCGTAGTCTTTTTCCGGCGTGGTTTAATACATTTCTTCTTCCGTTTTCGGAGTGTTTTTGCTTGCTATATACATAAGCAAAGGAACGGACAACGGTATTGCGCTTAAAAGTGTATACAAGCCTTCTTTTTCCACGTTCATCTTTCTGTATGCCTTTTTTACGCCGAACAGCAAACTTATTTCTATAAGCAGCGCGCACACGACGATTATAAGCAACATTATGGATTTAAGCGACAGTTTCGCGTTTTCGTCAAGCAGGTGTTCCTGACCCCAGAACAAATAAAAACACGCGAACAGTATTACCGCGAAAAAGGATATCATCATTCCGTGATACTTTTTCACCGGAATCGTGAGAACGGTAAACGTTCCCGTCAATTCGTTCTGAATTTTAAACGCCATAAACGGAACGAAACACAACGACGGCGTTTTATATCCGCACCTTTTCGCCATAAAATACACCCCGACGGAATACCATTCGATAAAACCGATAATCCCCGCCAGAACGTACAATAACCGTATCATTATTTTTTACCGCCTAAACTCGTATATTTAAGATACATATCCCTGCAATACGTCGTGGACGACGTAATGAGCGACGACTGAGCGTTTGCAAAACCGTTCCAGTCGGGATTGCTTTTCCCCATCCATATGGGCGACAAAATGTTGGACAGTTTTGATCTTTCGCTATAATAGTTGTTATTATTGAAATTACTTCTCAAAAAGTAATCTACGGTATCGTTTTCAAGATAGTTGGTAACGTTTCGCGCGGTTTCTATCCACGATTTTTCTTCTTCGGTGTAGTCGAAATAGGTAAGGTCTGATATTGCCTGATTCTCGACGAGCGACAAAATACCCGAATACGGCGAATTGATAAGGCTGTATTCTCCGAGATATTTATACCCGTTTTCGCCAACCTTTTCCCAGTGCGTTCCTTCGATTCCGTATCTGCACAACAAGTAGTTGTTTACGTCGGAATACATCCAGTTTACGAATTTAACGATGTTTTCCGCGTTTTCAGAGCCGCGGTATACCACCGCCCCGAACGTCGCCACGGAATTTCTCATAAAACCTTTGTCCGCGCCCGACGTTTTCGCTTTTTCCGCTTCCGCTTTATTTTTATAAAGGGCGCCTAAAACCGTGAATTCGGCTTCGGGATTCTGCTTTTTAGTCCGTCTTGCCACCGTTATGAGATGAGTAACGGTAGGATCTTGTACGAAGATACCCGTTTTTCCGCCGATAAAATCCACTTCGCCGTCGGCAAGGAATTTTTTATCCGCTTCCTTGGAAATAACTCCGCTTTGCGCCCAGCTGTTTTCCAGTTCCGCCACCTGACGATATTCCGTTTTTACCGCTCCCGGAACGATTATCTTTTGCCCGTTGCTTTCCATAATGCCGTCCGAATAGAACCCGGCGTCCAGTCCGTGCGCGCCTATAAGCCCCGCTTTTTCAAGGTCGAATATCGCGCCCGTAACGGCAAAGTTAAGGTTACGCGCTTCTTTCATCGCAAGAGCCATTTCTCCGAACGTTTCGAAATTATCGACGAGAGTTTTAGTCGTATCGGTCGCGTCGTCGGTGTAGCCGAGCGCGTTCATCCAGTCCTTTCTTACGAGTATACCGAATTTATAAGGATTGATTACGGAAGGAAACCCGAGAATCTTTGTGCCGTTATCCGAAGTTTTCATTCGGTTGAGCGCGTTGAAACGATTCCCGTCGGCGTCCGTCCATTTAGTGTATTTTACTATATTCGCCCCGTAACTCGTTATTCCCGAAGTAAGGTCGTAATAATAGTTATTGACGAACATCCAGTCGTCTATTCCGTCGCCGCCGCCGGTATGCGAAACGACGATATCTATCTGCTGATTGGTAAATTTAGCGCCGAGGCTTTCTTTCATCGTTTTATCCGAAAAAACGACGTCGAAATCCAGAGAGATTCCCGTATCCGCTTTGAATTTATCCTGCACGGCGGTATACACCGCTTCTTCGTCCGAACCGCGCGACCAACTGAATTCCGACGAACCGCCGGCGTATATTACTATTTTCGTCGCGCTCTCTTCTCCCGGATCGGGATTTTCGGGTCCCCCGCACCCTACGCATGAAAACAAAATCGCAATCGTCATAAGTACCGTAAGTAATTTTTTCATCTTTTTCTCCTTTCTTCTCTTTTTTCGTTTCCGATATTAACAATCGAAAATATCTTTTTTATATCCGTCGCCGAACGAAAACCCTTTATAGTTATCGTCGAAAATATCTTCCTTATATCCGTCTTCGAGCGGCGATCCTTTATAAAAATCGTTTTTCCAACCGTCGTCGGTATAATATTTCACCTTATCGAAATAAACCGTTCCTTTACAGTTTGCAATCTGAATACACGCGTAGCGGTCGCCCCTTGCGTCGTCTTCCGGAACTTCGTATTTTATTACGGCGACGTACCATCTGTTTGCCTTTACCGCGCCGTCTACCGCGTTACCCCTTTCGTCGTAAATGAAAATTCTCGTTTTATTGTTGTTTACGACTGCCGAAGTGTTTATCACGGCGCCTTTATGACCGACCCATTCGTACTTTCCGTCAACGACGTTATATAAGGGCGCGTAAATGCCTATCCGGTCGCTTTCGCCGCTTAAACAGAATTCGACGGTAACGTACTTAAACCCTTTTTCCGTCATATTCGCTCTCGCTTTGACCGCGTCCGCATTGACTTTGGTAAACGAATGGTTGGTTTCGGCTACGTCGAGTTTATCGTTCCACAACGATCTGGGCGAAAAACGGTAAACCCCCGTCCTTCCGCATACGACTTCGCTCGTTTTTGCGTAATCTTCCGTCGAACCGGAATTCGCGCTCCACACGAGTTCTCCGCCGTCTTTTGCGAAACAGTTATCCCAGACGATAATTTTTACTTCGTCCGAAATCTTCTGCCCGTCTTTACCCGTAAAGGAATATCTTACCGTCGCTTCGCCGACTTTAAGCGGTAGTACTTTGCCGTTTTCCGTTTTTACGACGTCCGCGCCTTCAGCAATTTCAACCGTCAAGCGATTTACTTCTAACGTTTCTCCGTCGGAAAACGCTTCTATTGACGGCGAATATTCTTCGGGTCTGTTTAGGTTTATATAGTAAACGTCTGATTTTATTCCGACGTAATCGGGCGGATAAACTTTTATTCCGCATTCCGTTTCGAGAACGCGACCGTCCTTTTCGACGGTTATCGTGAGAGTCGTTTCCCCTTTCTCAACGAGATTTATTTTTTTGCTCTGTTCGTCGAACCGCGCCACCGACTCGTCGGCGGACACCACGTTTCTGACGACGTAATTTTCGATTACCCGCAAATTGTAATATACTTTGATTAAATCGGATACTTCGACCGTTCTTCCCGAGAACAGTACGTTATCGGTTACGTTTTCCGCCATAAGCTTCTGATTATAACCGTATTCCGCCGCAAAAGAAAAATCTTTGTAGTACGCAAAGTCGGTCAGATAAAATTCCGTCGCTTTAGTCGTCGTAAGATATACCGACGACTTATTTTTGCCGCCTATCGACACGACGACGTCGTACCGTTTATCGGGTTCTATCGCGCCGACCTGCGCGCCGTCGCAGAAAATTCTGACGCCAAAATTGCGCAAGTTACGGTTCGGTTCGAGAATAACGGCTTCGTTAGCACCCGCAAACGGATTAAAGACGTACAGAACGGGACTTCCGCTTTTATACACGAAACCGAATTTCAGATACCTGAAATCGTACACCTGCACGGCTTTGCCCGTATCGTCGTGAACGGGTTTCAAGGCGTTAAGGTCGTTGAATTTCAGTTCGTTCGCGGCGGCGTTTTCCGACTTATATTTCATATAGTCCTTTCCGTCGTAAGTCGTCCGTTCGTATTCCACGAGTTTGGAAGATACCTTCTTAAACTCGTTCAACCCCGCGATATATTTATTGTTATTGTTGCCGTCAACCGTCAACGTTCTTTCTTCTACGTCTATAAGACTTAAATCGGCGTTTTTAATCACGGCGTCGTCGTAATAGAATTTCAGCGAAGAAAGATAGGTTACGTCTCCGCAGAAGGTGTTGAGAATGAATAACGTTGCGTCGTCTACGCTGTTTATCGCTTTATCGAGAGCGTAGTACACGGTTACCCACTTATTGCTTACGAGAGTATTCGTAAACACGCCGTCGTTTTCGATAAAATAGGCGTCGGAATTAAGCGTCATATTAACGTTACAGTAATTGGAAACGCCGTATCTGCCTATCGACATTCCCTTTTCGCCCGTATAATAAACGTCGACGGAAATAAGCCTGTAACCCTGATTGAAAATATAGTTGTATTTATAACCAGACGCGTCGGTGGCGGTTTCGTTGAATCTGAGTTGAGAACCCCAAGCCGTCCACGCCTTATTATTTAAATTAGCGCATTTTTCGTTGGTATAATATCTGTAAACGGAATTCCTTTTCCCTTCGGGGTCGGCGCTTTCTTCGTACACGACGGGATATTCGCCCGTTATCGACAATTCCGTCATAGCCTTTTCGATATAATTCGGGTGAACTTTTACGGTGATTTCTTTACTCAACGTTTCGTCGCCGTCTTTACACGTTACCCTTATTTTGGACTGCTCTTCTTTAACGACGGTCTTTGCGGTTACCGTGTTGCCGACCACTTCGACAAACTCTTCGCCCTCCGTGACGGTTATCGTCAATTCGGGGTTTTCGACCTTTTCCCCGTTCCGTACGTAATAAACGGCTATATCTTCGCTTCTGTTCTTTTTGGAATCTTCAAGCACGTCGTAAACGTCGATAACGTCGGACTCGGCGAATAAATCGCTCGATTTATACACCGTAACTATTACCTGCGTAAATATTTCCGTTCCTTTCCACGAACAGTATATCGTACCTTTCGTCGATGCCCCTACGACTTTACCCACTAATTTACCGTCTACCACGCCCACGACCGTTTCGTCGTCGAATTCCGCGGTAAAAGTCTTGTCCGCCGCATACTTTTTACCCGCGTACGTTGCGGACAGAGAAAGTTCGGTCGGGCAGTCTTTATACAAGGATATTTCATAATAAGAATCAAACCCGATTTCTTTTATCGGACAATCGTCTACCGAAAGCGTCACCGTCGCGCCCTGATTTCTGACGATTACTTTGCACGAAACGCTTCCTTTATTCGTCGTTGCGGTAACCACCGCTTCCCCGACGACGCCTTGCGCGATAACCGTTCCGTCGATTACCTTTACGACCCTTTCGTTATCCGACGACCACGAGATTCTGTCGTATTCGCCCGTTACTTCGAGCCGTTCTTCCGCGTAAATATCGAGAACCGTCTCTTTACGATTTATTTTAACGGTTTCGGTTCCGCCGTTGCAAGCAAAAAACGCGCACGCGCATAACAATACGGCAAGAATAACGATAACCCCGTTTCTCATCTTTGTTCCCTTTACCATTTTAACACTGCTCCTTATCGGAAAACTCGCCGACGGTAACTCCGTCTATTTTGTATCCGTAATAATTTTCAAATCCGTCCGTATTTTTCGGAACGGTAACGCTTACGCCCTTCGTTATTGCCTTTTCGTCTTCGGAAGAAAGAACTATTCCGTTCCCCACGTTTATAAAAACGTTGCCCGAGAAAACTCTGTCTTTTGCCATATCGTCCGTAAGTTTAAGTTCGGTTTCTTCTTCCGAATAAAAAACGTTATTTTTATAAACCAGATCGTAACAGTATTGCGATTTATCTTCCGTTTCCGCAAGACTTTGATTTTTTATCCCGTAATCCGCGACGACGAGATTGTTTTTCAGCAAAACGTTCTTAATCTCTCTCGCTATCGTCACGAATGCCGAACGGCGGTTATCTCTCTTATTGCCGTTATAAGCGAAAACGTTGTTAAAAACGTAATTACTGCCCCATTTACCGTTCGTTTTCTTTTCTTCGACGAGATTTCCGTTTTTATCGTACTTTCTGACGACCGTTCTGTTATTACACATAAGCAGTCCGCCGCCTTCGTTATGGTGCGAATAATTATTGCAAAAGATAACGTTTCTGCAACAGTTATCGAGATCGAACCCCTGCGCGTCTTCAGAACCTTTTCGCATATAAGTGTTTCTCGCTTCGTTAAACCTGAAAAGACAGTTATTGACGTTAAACACCCATATGCCGGCGTTCCAGTAGTTCTTTCTGCCGAGATAATTCGCGTATTCGGAAACGTTATTTTCTATAACGCAGTTCTTTACCGAAGAAACCACTATCGCGTCGCCGCCGGCGCAAACGACTTTATTAAAAGAACATACTACGTTTTTATGCTCGTAATACCCTTCCGATTTTTCGGGGTCGTTTTTTCTGCTACCCTTAATCGTTTTATTGAATCCGTAGCCGACGCCCGCTTTATCCGACCATCTGCTGTAAACGGTAATGCCCGTTCTCGCAACGTTTTCCACAACGTTATTTATTATATAAACGTTTTCAAACCAACTCGCGCCCTCTTTTTCCGTAGTCGCGTTCAGCATGATTATTCCGCCGTGGTTACGGAAACGGTACCGCCCGTACGTCTTTTTATCTTCTTCGAATTCGGGGCAGACCTTTTCGACGTCTATTAAATCGGGGTCGGTGTCTCTCGCCGCCTTTTCGTAATTCCATTCAAAATTTACGTCGTGAACGTAACAGTTTTTTACCGTTACGTTTTTAACCGCGCCTTTCCTTACGCAGGTAACGTAAATTCCCTGATACGCCTTTTTACCCGTGACTTCCAGCCCGTCGATAACGGTGTTGCTTTCGCAAAGACTGACCGCGCATTTTTCCCCGACGATTACGGGTTTATTATCTCCGTCGCCGTACGACGACACTATAAGCGGCAATTTTTCTTTCGCCGAATATTCGGAAAGAGTAAAATCTTCATGAAAACACGCTCCTTTTTTCAGAAGTATGCGAAGTCCTTTTTTATAGTCGTGCGTTTTTATTATTCTTTCCGCTTCCCTCAACGTTTTTTTCGGGAAACGGATATCTTTTCCGTCGTTTTCGTCGTTTCCCGTTTCGGAATCGAAATAGCATGTTATATATTCGCCCGAATGCGGAATAACCGGGCTTTTAATTTTCATATCCGTTACTTTTTTCATCGACGGAAAAGACGCGACGAATTCTTTCAGGTTATCCCGATTGCAGGATTTAAGGTTTTCTTTCATGATTATTTCGAAAACGCCCCCACGTAACCGAAGGTCTGCACCTTTTCGCCCGCAATATCTTTTCTTAAAGCGTAAAGATAAGGTTTACCCTTACTGAACGCGTCTTTATTCTTCGGTCTGTACGCGGCCACGTTATCGTAACCTTTTACGTTTCCGTTATCGTCGATTTGCGGATCGAAATCGAAAATATTTTCGTTGCCGACGTAGATTTTCACTTCTTCGGAAAAATTGTAAAACGCGTTGTTGAAAAATTTATACGAAACGAGTTGGCTTGCCGTAAACAACGCCGAAGTCGGATTTTTACAGTAAAAAATATTGTTGGCAAAATTAAAATTTTCCGCTACCTGTTCGGGGTCAGGCTCGGTATGAACGACGCTTTGATTTTCTATTTCGGGGTCGAGAATTATTATATTGTTATCTATATATAAATCTTTAACCGCTCTTGCCGTGGTTATCAGCGCGGACGATTTACTATCCGCTTTGCTTCCGTTATACGCGAAAACGTTATTCGTTATATAGTTGTTTTCCCACTTGCCCATCGCAAGTTCGGTTTTTCCGCCGTTCCTGAAAGTTCCGTCGGCATTATAGTACACGAGATTTGTTTTGTTGTTACAGACGAGTATTCCGCCCCCTTCGTTATGGTGGGAATAATTATAACGGACGTACACGTTGCTGCACGCGTTGTCTATATCGAAACCTTGCGCGTCTTTCGCGCCGTTTCTCTTATAAGTATACGCCGCTTCGTTATACTGCATATAAGTGTTTCTTGCGCTGAACACCCATATACCCGCATTCCAGAAACCTACGCGGCCGAGAAAATTCGCGTGATACGACGTATTTCCGTCAAGGAAAGAATCTTCTATTCCCGACAAGACTATGGCGTCGCCGCCCGCGCATTCCACGTAATTACCGTTACACACGATATTCAGATGAGGATAATAACCGACTTTCGTCAACGGATTATTAAATTCTCTCGAATCGGAAACGTATTTATTGTTACCGTAGCCGACGCCGGGTCTGTTCGCCCAGCGGTTCATAACGTAAATGCCCGTTCTCGCCACGTTTTCCACGCGGTTGTTGATTATATAAATATCTTCGAACCACGTCGCGTAGTCTTTGGAATTGTTTTCGAAAATTATTCCGCCGTAATATCTGTAATAATATCTGCCGTAACTTTTTCCGTCGCTTTTATAAAGCGGACAAACTTTTTCCAAATCTATTTCGTCGGGATTGGTTTCCGACGCTTTGGTATCGTATTCCCAGTTAAAATTTATATCGTGTACGTAACAGTTTCTTATGGTGACGTTTTTTAACGCGCCCATAACTATCGGCGTAACGTATATCCCCTGAAAAGCGGTTTCCCCTGTGATTTCTATATTTTCAAACACAATATTTCCGCGTTTTATGCTTACCGCCGCGTTTATCGCCGTTTCCGAGCCGTACCCCGAAATTACGGGATAGCCGTCGTTTTCATCGCCATATGCGCCCACGATAAGCGGATATTCTTCTTCCGCGTAGAAAACGCTTAAATTAAGGTTGCCGTTAAACACCGAACCCCTTTTTAAGAGAATACGCACGGGTTTTTCGTTTCTTTCCGTTTCTTCTTTCGCCACGCGCGATATTTCTTTAAGGCTCTTTTTCGGAAATTTTACGCTGCCGTTATTCGCGTCGTCGCCGTTTTCCGCGTCAAAATAGAACGTGACGTACTTACTTTGGTCTACTTCTTTTATAGTAGCCGAAGCCTCCTCCTGAAAAACGAGCGAATCGGTCGGGTTTTCGTCGTCGGGATTATTTCCGCACGCCGTCAGCGACGTAAAACACAAAACGATTCCGATTATTACCACAAAAAATTTTCTTATAAACAATTTACTTTTTCTCATCTCTTTACCCCTTTACCGACCCTACCATAATTCCGTTAGTAAAATATTTCTGAAAAAACGGAAACATTAACACCAACGGCAAAATCGATATAACCGTCGCCGCGTTTTTTAAAGTGTATAGCGGTTGTTCGTCGCCGAGCGACAAATATTTTTCTATCTGCGTAAACAATTTTCGAAGCGTATATTGAATCGTGTATAAATCTTCTTTTCCGTCAAGATAAAGCATTACGTCCATCCAACTGTTCCATTTGGAAACGAAACAAATAAACACCGTAGTAACTATTACGGGTACGCTTACGGGTATCAGAACCTGAAACAATATTCTGAAATGATTCGCCCCGTCTATCACCGCAGCCTCCGTCATCGCGCGCGGTACCGAATAAAAATAGTTCCTGATAAGAAGTATGCAATAAACGCTTAGCGCTCCCGGTAAAATAATCGAAAAAACGTTACCGTACAATCCTAATCTGCACACCACGAGATACGAAGGTATCGTTCCGGCAGAGAAAAACATAGTTACGACGAACAGAGTATTGAAAAATTTGTGCATCGGCATATCTTTTACGTGCAGAGCGTACGCCGTAAGCAGATGAACGCTCGTAGAAATCAACACCGTGACCGCCGAGACGATAACCGTATTAAGCAGCGATTTCATAACCTTGCTCTGCGCAAAAAACAGTTTGTACCCGTCAAGCGAAAACTGCTTTATTATCATAGAATAGCCGTCGTACCTGAAAACCCATTCGTCGGTAAGCGAACCCGTGAATATTATCCACAACGGAAGTATAAAAAGGAACACTATTAAAACGATTACTATCGCTCTTATAACGGATAAAAATACGTTCTTTTTGTCTTTTACCATCACAGTATCCCCTCGTTACCCGTTTTTTTGACGACCCTGTTGGTTATAAGAACCAGAATAAGACCGATTACGCCCTGAATAAGCCCCATTGCCGACGCCGCGCCGAGTCCGTTACTGCTTCCGGGGTTCAGCGCCGCCGAATAAATGTATTCGCCTATTACTTTCGTCGTCGAACTTACCCCGTTCGCCCCGTACAGCATCGACAGTATCTGCTCGTAATTGTCGCGCATTACCGCGCCCGTATCGAGAATAAGTTGCAAACATATGATATTCATTATGGACGGTATGGTTACCGTTATCATCATACGGAACCGTCCGCCGCCGTCAAGAGCGCAGGCTTCGTATAACTCGTTATCGATATTGCACATCGCGGCAACGTAAATAAGCGAACTCCACCCCATTCCTTTCCATAAAGACGAAAGGGCGAGTATTCCCCACCACAAATCGGCTCGGCTGTAAAAGTCCACCGCGGGCAAACCTATTCTTAGCAGTACCTTGTTTATAAGTCCGTATTGCCCCATGAGCGCGTATCCCATACCGCCGACCGCCGTCCAGGATAAGAAAAACGGTATGTAGGAAACCGCCTGAACCCAGCCTTTCAATCTGTTGTTTTTTATCGTGTTGATAAGCAATGCGTACAACAAAATTATCGGGAAGTTCGTTCCTATTCTTATAACCGAAATAAAGATAGTGTTCTTTATCATCGTGTAATTGTCGTACACGGCGTATAAAATGCTTCTGAAATATCTTAAGCCTATAAACTCGCTCGCAAATCCCTCGGCAATCCGATAATCCTGAAATGCCGACGTAAGATACGTAAGCGGATAATAATGAAACAGTATAAGAAGAGCAAGCCCCGGCAACAACATAAGATAAGCCAGCCTGTGCTTTTTCACTCTTGCGAAAAATTTGCTTTTGCCGAATTTAGAAATCCATCTGAATTTTATCGTTAAAAATATTAATACCGCCGGCAATAATACCGCTATCCCCGCGAGTATCCAGACAATCGGCGAGACGTTTTCCGAGTATACTATATACGCGAACACGCAATCGCAATCGGCTTTATCGAACACGTCGGGAGTTAAAGAATCGTCGTCGTAAACGACGGTTTTTTTAACCGCATAGTTTACGGGGACTATTTCTACTTTATTATCGCCGATTACTTTTACTCCGCGCGACGAATAAAAGTTGATTTTTCCGTCGACGGTCAGCGTGATTTTCTCGGTTAGTTTCAGGTCGATAAGTTTAATCGCTATAATTTTATCGTCGGTCTTGGATAAATAATCCGTAAATTCTTTTTCTCCGACTATTTTACCGTCCTTTTTACCGACTGCGGAAACGGTCAGCGAAACGTTTTCGTCGAACGGCTCGAAATCGGGCGCGAACTCGACGATTTTTTTATTTCCGTCAAGTCCGTAAGAAGTAAAAGTTTCGGAATAGTTCCCGTAATAGTATCCGAAAAGCCTTTTCGCGGAGTCCTGATTATTCTTATAAAACGAAGAACCCGTTCCGTAAACGATTTCGCCGAGCCCGTTGATTTTATCTACACGGCAGGTTTTTACGTTTACCGAATACGCGGTTTCGCTTTCCGTTACGTCGTTTACGACTATAGTTTCGTTAGATAAAACGTACCCCGACGACACGCTGTGTATTAAATCCGCAAAGTCACGGAATTTCTTATCGAACTCGTCTAAACTTTCTATACCGTACTCTTTTCTTACCTTTTCTTTGGAAAAAGTAAAGGTAACGTTGCTTTTGCCGTAACGATTGACTTCCGCTTCTGCGCCGTAGTAACCGATGTCGGCCGCTACCCCGCAAGCGGAAAGACAAACTATCCCCAAAAGCAATATTATCGATATAAAAAGCCGACTAACTTTCTTCATTTTTTTACCCTTTATTTTTCTAAAATTTTATCCGCTATCCGCTCGGCGATTTTTCTCATTCCCTCGTCGTTCGGGTGAATAGCCACCCCCGAATGCCAGAACTTTCCGATTGCTTTATTTTCGTCTTTTTCGCCTATATCTCCGATTTTAACGAGATTATAACCGTTTTCTTCCACGCATTTATACACGGTTTTATTTATTCCGCCGTCTTCCCAGAACAAATCGGTTACTACTACTTTCGCGTTCTCTTTCGAGCGGAAGTATTTAATCATCTTGTCGTAATGAGAGTAAAGCGGTTTTTCATTGAACAAATGCCTTTGCCCCCATATGTTTTCGCCTATTCTTATAACGATTATATCGGCGTTGAAATCTCTCGCTTTCCGCCACCTTTCTATAATATCGTCGTCCCAGTAATTCCTTTCCCAGTCGCCGCAACACGCCGTACAAAAATTTATTTTGCCGTATTTTTCTTCCAGAAGTTTTACGGTAACGTGTACGTAATCGGTTTCTTCGCTCGACGCCGCCATACCCCAGTCGTAATCCCAGCCTATATCCGCTTGCGGCGCGTGTCTCGTAATCGAATTGCCTACGAAAAGAACGTTAAGATTCGCGCCTTTATCGATGATTCTTACCACGTCGTATTCCGCGACCTGACTTTTCGCGGATACGGTATTATTTTCTATTCCCATAACACACCTATCTTACTATAACGCTTTCGATATGTAAAGAGTCGGCGATCTTTTTGATGACGTCCGCCTTATGCCCTATCCCGAGCGCGTAATGGTGAGTAGGACCTTCGATTATCCAACGTTTTATAAAGTCCTTGGTGTCGGGCGGGAAATATCCTCTCGTGTTGGTGTTGCCCGTCGGCGGAATAGGTCCTTCTTTGGAATAGCCTTCGCCTATTACGAATTTGAATTTTCCGTCCGCTTTCTGCGTGATTCCGAGCATGGTTATAGGTCCTTCTTTTAATTTGAATTCGACCGACGCGCCGCTTCCGAGTTTACCGTGATATTTTATAAGAGAGCGAAGTATCGGTTTACCGTTCGCTATTCTCATGTGATGCGGTCCGTCGTGACCTATCATTATGACGTTATCGTTGAAATCGAACGGGTGGAGTTCCGCAAAACTTCCGCCGATATCGAGTTTATCCATTATAAACATTGCGATATTCGTTTTTATGTCGAATTCGCCGCACATAGGAATCCCCTGCGCGTTAAGAATCGAGTTGCCGACTATAAGAGAAGTGGCGACCTTTCTTTCGGGACTGCCGTCAGACCCCTCGTAATAATACGCCATTCCGTTAAGTTTAAATCTGTCTACGAGAATGTCGAGCGCGACGGCGGAACGCGCGGACTGTTCGAGATCTTCTTCCGTCAACTTTCTCGTAACGGGATCGGAAACGGGATCGGGCGTTTCGAATTCTCGCAGAATCAACGCTTTCTTTTCTTCGACCTGTTCTTCTTTTACGTCGTTATACGCTTCCATTAAATCGGAAATTTCGATAAGCGGAACGTGAACGCCGAACGCTGCCGCCACGGCGGTCGGGTCGCAATGCATATCGTACATGGCTTCGAGAACACGCCCCATTAACCCTAATCTCGCGCCGCGAAGTCCGTGGAGAACTTTCGCCACGTCGCACCAGTCGGCTATTTCCTTTTTCGCCTTTTCGTCGTTATACAAAGTGCCTATTATTACGTCGGTTACGGGTTTATCGTATCTCTGCGCGACCATGCAAAACTCGGGAACCGAACAAATATTGTCGTTTTCGAGTTGCATAAACGTATCCGCGCGGTCGTAATCCATAGCCGCTCTCGGCTGCAGAGCAACGAGCACCATAGGCGAATTTATTTTCTGCAGTATGGGCGCGAAAACCGACGACGTTGCGTACGTTATCATATTGCACATAACCACGTCTACGTTTTCCGCAACGATTTTATCCGCAACCTCAAAACTCTTTGCGTTCGAATCGACGAAGCCGAAATCGACGAGTTCCACGTCGTTGCTTTTTATCAGTTTGCAAAGGTCTTGATGATATTTTCTTAAATTCTCTTCAAGTCCCTTAAACTGCTCGAAATAAATACCGTGAATTACGGCGAAAACACCTACTTTTCCTACTCTTTTTACTTTTCTTTCAATCATATTATTTTCCTTCGGTAACCTTTTTAATTGCTTTTAAGAATTTATATCCGTATTTCTTTTCAGGTTCGAGATAATTGCCTTCCGTCCATTCGTTCCATATGACGGTAATAAACGGCGACTTACTTTTATCGGAATTTGCGAATTTATAGTATTCTTCAAACGCCTGATAAAAATTTTCCGGCGTACAATTTACCACTACTGCATACCACGGGTATACGTTAAGGTTTTCGTACGTTTCGGACTGAATGGTTCGCGGACTCTGGTCAAGCCCCGACATCATATGAACGACCATAGGCACGTCGTAAATGCGGGTGTCTTCTTCGGTTGCTTCTAACCCGCCTTTCCAGAAATCGTTATAATCGACGGTCAGTCTGTCGTCGTCGTATTTGACGGGCCACCAGTAACGGACGCCTAAATCGATTCCGACGGAGGTTATTATCTTGTTGATTTCGTTTTTGTCTTTGGTAATATCTTCGATTATCGCCGGCAACGTTGCCAGTTCCATTTCTCCGAGCCCCGCAGCCCTGACCCTTTCTCTCAGAAAATTAAACTCTTTTACGGTGTTCTCTACGCCGCCGAGTTCTTTTATCATCTTCGCTACGTTGTAAATTATAAATAATATTTTTCCGTCTACTCGTATGTAATTCTTCTTACAGAAATACTTTTCTTTAAACACGTCGGTTATCTTTCTGAACGATTCCGAAGTGACCGCCGAACTCATAAGCGACGGGGATATGTTTATTCTGCCCGACGGGTGCGCGTAAATCGGGTCGTGATTGCACCACATTACGGCAAATTTGAAATCTTCGCAATTTTTCGCTTTCAAAAACCCTTCGTCGATACATCTGCAACGATACGGTCCGTCTTCATAGTAGTACATATCGAAAATAAATCCGTCGACGCCGTATCTTTTAGCCGTCGAAATCTTCTTTTCCATAACCGCGGGGTCTGCTTCGTCGAGATAGCCCCATGCGGGAATTAACGGTTGGTGATGACCTTCGAATCTTGCTCTCGCGCATTTGGTTACCTCCCACTCCGTCCAACCTTTACCGTGCCACTTTTCGTTCAGCGGATCTACGTGCCAGTTGGGGAAATAATACGCGTATACTTCTTTCTTTTTCATATCATTCCTTCTTTTTCGGTTTTATTTAGTCGTACCGATTCGTCTTTTTCTCGATTATACGATAACGGCGTATCCCTTTCAATACATTAAATAAATATAAAAGTGGACAAAATAAAGATTTTATCTTGTCCACTTAATTATTTACGTTTTACTATCGTTTTCAGTTTATACCGTAAAGATATCTGGCGTCGGAAAAATAAATGTCTCCGCTTGCGGCAAGTCCGCCGTCTTCAAAGCCTACTCTTCCGTCCGACGGGGCTATTTCGTACGCGTCCGAAACGGAGAACACTACCGTGTACCACACGTCTTTTTTTATGACGTTTTCGCCGACTTCTTCACCGTTTAAGAACACTCCGTATATCGCCTTTTTCTGCGCCTCGGTGGCAGAGCCTTTCCACTCGATTTTAGAACCGACTTTTACGTACAGCACTCCCTGTCCGTACTGAACGAGACAAACTTTGGAATCGTCCTGCGTAAGGCAGAAATCCACGGCGACGTATTTTACCCCGTTGTCGGCAAGAACCTTCGCCTTTGGCGTATAATATTTGTCGTTCCAGTTAACCGTTCCGTCCGTCGTGTTAAACGTATATTTTACGACGTTCGTTCTGCCGGCGTAACTCAATCCGCTTTCCACCGTTCCTTTCCCGAGAGACGCCGAGAATTCTTCCGCAATATTTACGCTATACGAGAAAGTATTCGCATCGTTATAATAACGGACTTCGCCGAAATACACGTCGCCCGTACTCGAAACGTTGCAATCTTCCACGCCGAACTGCGCCGTTGCGTTTACGGCGTTCATCTGTTCTACGTCAAGCACTACCGTATAAAACGCGTCTTTTTCGGTAACGCTGCTACCCAAAGTAACGGCTTTTCCGTCGCAGAACACGCCTGCAAAAATCTTCTTTTGTTCGTCGGTATAAGTCGTGGCTCTGTAATTTACCGCTTTACCCACGGAGAACTGAATCTGCGCGCCGTTTACCTGAAGGACGGTTACCGACTGACCGTCTGCCGTCATCGCGAAAGTGATTTCTACGTATTTATTTCCCGAAGCGAGAAGATTTGCCACCGTGTTTACGGAATAAATTTTATCGTTCCACGCGCCGCTTTTAAGCGAGTATTTAGCGAGATTCGTTTTTCCGTTATAGGTAGCGCCGCCCGTGAGTTCGCCGCCCGTTTTTACGGCGAAACGGTTTTCGAACGTATCCGACTGTTTTTCGACGTTTTCGCTTATATCGGTCGTAAACGAATCGTTTCTGTACGCTTTTACGTTATCGAAGTAAATCTTTCCTTTATACGCTACGACCGAAGCGTCGGTATAACTCGCGGCGGACTGATTGAATTCTTCTATCGTCCTTTGCGAATAATCGTAAACGAGTTTGTACCAACTATTCGCTTCGATGGTTTCGCCTTGGTTTACCTGCGTTAAAGTTCCGTCCTGTTCGTATTTATATATTTTAATAGCCGAATTGAACGTACCGTTATTGAAAGCGCCGTACGCCTGCCCCACCGACACTAAGTTGGCATAGTACCTGTTCGCGCCGTCGTTCGTTAAACAGGACGCTCTGAAAGACGAACCTTCGGTTAAACAGAAGTCCGTTCCGAAGTATCTGATTTCTTTACCGATAATTCTTTTAAGGTTATCGAGATAGGTAATTTTGTTCCCGTCGGCGTCGCACCATTGCGAATCCGCAAAGTTTAATTCCTGTTTATACGTTCCGAGAGTCGATTCCGCAACGAGTACGTTTTCTCTTCCGAGAGCAAATCTTTCTTCCGTCAAAGAAGCGATGACTCCGTCGGAAGTAACTTTTTTAGGAAGCAAACGGGTTGCATAATTCTGTTTTTTATAAACAACCTTTAAGTTTGCTTTATCGTTTGCGAGAGCAACGCCCGAAAGCGCGCTTTCGTTACTTACTATATATCCGTCTTTGCTTTCTGCCGTAACTCCGATTTCGGAAGCGATTTTGGCGGTTTTTTCTTCGGTACCGCCTATTTTTGTCATAGAACCGTCAACGTCGGAATATTCGTACTTTTCGACCGTGTACTTTACGTCGGTGTTTTTCACGGCGTCGGTGAGATAGGTTTCGCGCAAAATATCTTTCTTATCGCTCTCCACCTTGGGATCGGCGATAGCCGCCTGCGCCACGTACACGACCGAACGGTACGTTTTATCGCTGCCGCCGGCAAAATTATACGAAACCGCGCCTTCGCTATCGGTAACTTTTATGAAAGCCTGCCCTACGAATTCGCGCAAAAGGTTTTTATCGAGAATTTTCGTTATAGAACCTTGTATTTTATAACCGTATACGTCGTCTTCTACCGGGACGGCGTTTATTAAAATTATCGGTTTTTTGCCCTCTTTTGCGCCTTCATCGGAAACATAATATTTGGCGTTTTCCCCGAAAACGTTCTCCGCGGTAAGTTCGTAACCTTCGGTTTCCGCGTAGTCTTTGGGCGCGATTAACATTCCGTATTCAACGGAAGCGTAACCGTAATTATTGAGCGCGACGTAATCTTCTTCGCTCATTCTTCCGATAAAACGCAACCCTCTTTCGCTCGCATCTCCGTTGCCGAATCTTATCGAACCGCCTTCTACCATCGTAAACTCGATCATATCTACCGACTTGCCTTCCGCGCGAGCGTTCGCTTTGTTTGCAAACGTAACGCCGACAGACAGCGCGAAACTTACCATACATACGACAATCAACGCCTTTTTAAAAACGTTTCTTATTACTGAACTTTTCATCTTAATTCCATCCCCCATCGTCAAAAATATCCACGCCGAAACCGTCTTCGCTCGGAGATTGCAACAGCACGTCTTCGGCGCTCGACAAAATAATGCTTATTGTCGGCTTTGTGTAATTTAAACCCCTCATTTATTATTACATAACGCGGTTTGAATTCAGCCTCGAAAGCCTTCCGCATTATTCCTTTCTTTTCCCTTTCGCCCCGCTCTCTTTATTGCAACCGAGTAAAAGCGCTTTTCAAAAAGTTACGTATAACTCGCCTATAATGTAGACAAAATAAATATTGACAAACGCCTTCGCGAGTGATACTATTTACTTAGAATTCCGTTTAAGGAGAATTTATGCTTCTGCAAGAAATCAAACCTTTCGTCAGATACGCCGTTAAGCAAAAAATCAACGATATTAACGATTTCATCAACTACGATTACAGATTTTTTTACTGCGTAAACGGAGAAGGAGTATTCACCGTCAACGATAAACGTTTTCCTTTTAAACGCGATACTTTTATTATGTGGAAAGTCGGCGGAGTTTACAGTTACGAGCCGTCGGATTCCCTTGCCACGGAAGTTATTTCGGGCAATTTCGATTACACGAACAACCATTCGTCGCTTTTTACACCCGTTCCGCCCGATATAAAAGCAAATTTTAACCCGAACAAACTCATAAGCGAATCGGTTTATTTCGAAGATGCTTCCTGCTTAAACGATACCGTTTACATTCCGAAAGCGTCTAACCTTGGCGAAACGGTGGAAAAATTACAAACCGAATACAACAAAAAAGTTAAGTATCAGAACCTTAAATGTTCCATTATTTTGCAGGAATTGATTCTTCAGGTCGTCACGTTTATCGAAAACGACGCGTTCGTCGCCGAAGACAATCTCGTCGTCAAAGTAATCGATTATATCCGCAAACATTATAAGGAAAACCCGTCTAACCGGGAAATCGGGAAACATTTCGGATACCACCCAAATTACCTTAACTCTATCGTCGTAAAATATTCGGGGGAATCGATACACAGTTACCTTATGACTTACAAAATGAGCAAAGCTCTCGACCTGCTTATGACGACAAATCTTTCGGTAAAACAAATAGCGTTGAGCTTAAACATTCAGGACCAGCAGTATTTTTCCCGCTGTTTCAAGAAGATTTACGGCAAACAACCCAGTTCTTTCAGATCCTGATTTTCCTAAATCTTATCACCTAATCTATATAAAATAAATAGACAAAATAAATATAGTGTTGGATAAAATAAAGTTTTTTTATTGATTATCCGTCGTTTCTTACAAGATAAAAACCGCCCGAATACGGTAAATTATTACGTATTCGGGCGGTTTGTTTTTTAGATTTCAGTATCGTTTTTCGTTTATACATATATTTGATTATATAATCTTAACCGATACTTTTTTGATTTTACAAGCTTGCGGTAAGAATTCCTTTGACTTCTTCGGCGGTTAAAACTTTATACCCGCCTTTATTTATTACCGTCGCCGAAACTATGCCGTCAAGCATTTCGGGCGTAGCGCCGAGTTCGGTTATATTCATCACGAGTCCTATCTTTTTCATCCATTTTTCCATTTTATTAAGCCCTTCTTCGGCTACCGCGCGTTCGGTTTTGCCTTCGGCGTTTATGCCCCATACGTTGACCGCGTAACGGGCAAACTTACTTAACCCGTAAGGCATTATATGGCGATAATACGGCAAAGATACCGCCGCGAGCGTCATTCCGTGCGTCGCGTTGGTGTATGCGGAAACGGCGTGACCTATCATATGGACTTCCCAGTCTTCCGTTTTGCCTTTGGCGATAAGCGTGTTAAGCGCCCAGGTTGCCGTCCACATAATATTGC
This sequence comes from uncultured Clostridia bacterium, assembly GCA_934271245.1. Lineage (GTDB taxonomy): Bacteria > Bacillota > Clostridia > Christensenellales > Borkfalkiaceae > UBA1259. The sequence goes on from CAKQQY010000007.1 coordinate 54,938, forward strand.
TTCTCGCTTCGTAGTCGGTGGGGTTTTCCGCGGCTATTTCCGCGCTGTGGATAAGCGAACGAAGCAGACCTTCCGCCAGATAATCGCTGGTGTTATCGTCTTCGCCCGAAAAATACTGTTCCAAAATATGCGACATTATATCGAAAATACCCGAAATCATCTGGTAACGCGGTACGGTAAAGGTATATTCGGGGTTAAGAACGGAAAATTTAGGATACGCGTTCTCGTCGAACACCCGCGCGCCTTTAAATTTCTTTTCCGTGTTGGTTATAACCGAGCCGCCGTTCATTTCGCTGCCCGTTCCTACCATAGTGAGAACGCAGCCGACGGGGACTATTTTACACGTTACGTCTTCAAACCGCTCGAAATATTTATCCCACGGGTCGTCGTCGCAATAAACGGAAACGGATACCGCTTTCGAATAATCGCATACCGAGCCGCCGCCCACGGCAAGAATCAGATCGGCTTTCGCCGCTCTCGCGCGCGCCACGCCTTCGCGAAGTTTGTCCGCGGTAGGATTCGGCATCACGCCTGCGTCTTCGAAAACTTCTTTTCCGTTCTCTTTAAGAACGGAAAGAACTTTATCGTAAATTCCGTTCTTCTTTATCGAGCCGCCGCCGTATACGAGCAGAACGTTCTTTCCGTATTTCGGTAATTCTTTATTTAATCCTTCAAGCGCGTCTTTTCCGAAATAAAGTTTCGTGGGATTGCAATAAGTAAAGTTTCCTAACATAATTTTCTCTCCTTTTATATCGTTTTTATTTTTCGCGTTTATATTTTATTTATTCGTTTCAAAAAATTCGACGTGTCGTTTCGGCAAGATTTTAATACGGCTTAAAAACTCTTCTCTCGACCCCGACGTATAGTCTTCGTTCGGTATTCTGTAATAGGACTTTTTCGTTTCTATAAAAAGGAATTTTCTGAACCTGTACAAACGAATGTCCGACGCGTTTTTCATTTCCTTTCCGTCTTTGTAAAAAATACCGTTTTCAAGACAAAACGTGTGTTTTACCTTTTCCCCTTCCAGAAAATTTTTCGAATAACGATTCACTATATACTGCGTTATCATTACGATTCCCAGCAAGGCGGGAAGTAAAAATATAAACGCCAACTCGTATATATCGAAAATAAACGCCGGAATAAGCGTCAGGCAGGAAACTATTAAAGACCCGATAAAATACGGCGCCATTTTAATATTACCGTATATTGCGATTGCTTTAGTATCGTTATACCCCGTCATTTCGATTTTCATTTTTGATTCCGCTTTTCGCTTTTTCTTTATTTTAACATTTTTAATTCTATTTAACAATCGTTTATATAATTTTTTTGTTTTGCCAAATGCGAATTCGGGCGGTACCTAACGGTTCGACCGTTCCATAGGAACGGCAAAAATAAAAAACAACGCTTTCGCGTTGCTTTTTCGTGTCGGTTTTCGATTTGCCGAAACATTATATTTTTAAACGTTATCGGTGTTTTTAACTCACATATTACTTTGATTGTAACTTATTGTAAAGTTTTTTAAAGTTTCCGTTTTTTATTTCAAAAACGTATCTGAGATTGCCGCCTTCCATAATACATTTTAACTTTTTACTATTTTTTAACATCTCGATAAATTTTTCGGAATCTTCCACGACAAGTTCGAAGTCGCCTGAATATCCGTCAACGGTAACGACGGTATCAAGTTGAACTCCGTTGTTTGCCTGACACTTAAAGTCCAACGTTTTTCGGTCCGAATAGGTATTTTTCAACGGGTATTCACAGTAATCCCAAAATCTGAAAGTTACTTCGCCTTTATCTATTAACGCGCAAAATTCCATTAACGAGCCTGACGTTGCCGAATTACTGAAGTGCCCATAGCCATTCTTTTTCAGAGCAATGTAAAAATTCTTTGTAAAATTACCGAAGTCGTCCTGATAACGACGAGTTTGCCAGACGTTATTTTTCACCTTAACGACTATAAGGACGATAATGACAATTCCTACTATACCCAATAGCGGCGAAAGGGACGAAAGAGTTGACATATTTCCCATAAACAAGTTTCCCATAAAAATTACTCCGTTCGTTTTTTTACATTGTATCAAGTCTTATAAGACTTGTCAAGTATTTTAAGACTTGTTTTGGTGTATAAATATTTTATATGGAATTTAAAGACAGATTAAAAGAATTGCGTGTTGCCAAAAAAATCAGTCAGATGCAACTTGCCAACATGACGGGTATCAGTCAATCCGCTATTGCTAAGTGGGAACTCGGGAAAACCGAACCTACCGCGAGCGCAATTATCACGCTTGCAAAATTTTTTAACGAAACGGCAGATTATCTTTTGGGATTAGAAGATTAACGCCTTATAAAACCGTTGCCAAAATTCAAGCGGAGTGATAAAATCGAAACCGAACAATAAATCCTGCTTAAATCGTACAATGTAAGGTGCATATAATGAATTCGGTGTTTTTTATACTTGAAATTATCGGGACGGTTGCGTTTGCGGCTTCGGGCGCAATGGTCGCGGTCAATAAAAAAATGGACGTTTTCGGCGTTATCATTTTAGGTTTGACTACGGCAACGGGCGGCGGAATTATAAGAGATTTGGTTTTAGGCGTAACTCCCCCGTCGGTGTTTTTAACCCCTGTGTACGCAATCGTCGCGGTAGCGACGAGCATTCTCGTCTTTTTGCCGTTCACACAAAAATTCGCCCATAAAAATACCCGCGCTTACGATACCGTGCTTCTGATTTGCGACTCGGTCGGTTTAGGCGTTTTTACCGCGGTCGGAGTGAAAGCAGCGTACTCCGCGATAGAAAACGCGCCGTTTATTCTTGCCGTTTTTACGGGAGTTATAACGGCGGTCGGCGGCGGCGCGATACGCGACTTGTTCGCAAAAGACACGCCTTTTATATTTATCCGGCACTTTTACGCCTGCGCTTCGCTTATCGGCGCGATTTTAACTATCGTTTTGTGGAATTTTGCGGGCGAACTGATTTCTATGGCGGCAGGCATCGTGACGGTTATAGTTTTAAGGTTATTTGCCGCGAAATATCGCTGGGAACTCCCAAAACCGCACGACCCCGACGACGCAAACGGATAATTCAGATTTTAAAACTAAAAAAGCAACGTTTTTTGCGTTGCTTTTTATTTTACGTTTTTTGATAAGAACGCAAGTTTTTGCTCTTCTCGCTTCAAAAACATCGGTTTTGCTTAATAACACGCTTCGCGCGCTTTCAAACGAAACTTCCGACATTTTAAATTAACGGTACGTTATTAAAAACGTATTTTACGACAAATTGTTCCACTTCTTCTCTTGTCGGTCTTTTTTCAAGTTCTTTTTTTAATTCTTCGATTTGTTTTTTAATTGTTCTATTTCCTTTTCCATTTTATTCCCCTTTTTATTGTTTATCAGTATTTTTTTAGTGACGTTTAATTATATAAAATAATCTTACCTTCAACCTTTTCAACAGTAAAACTGTCTTCGCCGTTAACGACGCTTCTTTCCGTCTGGGCATTACCGCCGGCATCAAGCGTTAATTTTTTTTCGTTTTTAAAATATAAAACGCACCCTTGATATATCCCGTTTATTGCTCCGCTGATATATACGTCATATGACGCATACCTATACGTTCCGCCCCCGTAACTTCCACTATCTTTCAAATAAGACGTGATAGTTAAATAATATTTATAATTATCTAACGTCAATTCAATTTCGTTTGTGTTCTCGCTATTGTTTTCGCCGTTATTACCGCTATTGCAACCACAAAATCCTATAGTACAAAACGCAACGCATAAACTTAATAACACGCCGAATAAAAATCTCTTTTTCATTTCTATTCTCCTTTTGATTATAAATTTTCGCCCCTTATTCATTTGTTTTACCCAAAAACCGCTCTACAGAAGGCTTATTTTTTATCAGTTTAACTCATTTGAGATTATTTGTCAATTATTTTGAGTTATGTGTTTAACTCATTTTAGTTATACAATAAAAACAAAAGGGGTAAAACCTAAAAAATGGAAGTTTTAGACAGAATAGAAAAATTAAGAAAAGAAAAGGGCTGGTCGATAAATTATCTCGCAATGGAGAGCGGATTGACGCAATCTACGTTAAACAACTTGTATTCGAGAAATGCGGAGCCTAAAATTTCCACCTTGCGGGCGATATGCGGCGCGTTCGGAATAACACTATCGGACTTTTTCAAAGAAGAAGAAAACGACGACGAGTTGATAAGAAAAGTAAAGGCGCTTTCGCAAGACAATAAAAAAGCGTTATTACAGTTATTAAATAGTATGAAATAAAAAAGCAACGCTTTTTGCGTTGCTTTCTATTTTTGGTGACCCCAACGGGTTTCCGTTCCTTGTTAAGGGGAAGGCAAACGTAGTTTGCGAGGGGTTTGCCGTCCGCGGCTTAGCGAGCGAACCCAAGGGTTCGACCGTTCTGTAGGAACGGCAAAAAATAAAAAAGCAACGTTTTTTGCGTTGCTTTTTATTTTTGGTGACCCCAACGGGTTTCCGCCCCTTGTTAAGGGGAAGGCAAACGCAGTTTGCGAGGGGTTTGCCGTCCACGGCGAGTGAGCGAACCCAAGGGTTCGACCGTTCTGTAGGAACGGCAAAAAATAAAAAAGCAACGCTTTTTGCGTTGCTTTTTTGTTTTTGGTGACCCCAACGGGATTCGAACCCATGATACCACCGTGAAAGGGTGGTGTCTTAACCGCTTGACCATGGGGCCACTATTATTTTTTACCGGCATTGCTACCGTTTAATGGTAGCGGCGGTCGGACTCGAACCAACGACCTGCCGGGTATGAACCGGCCGCTATAACCAACTAAGCTACGCCGCCATACGTTGCTCTCTTTTTTCAAGATGCTTATGTATTATATAAAAAATCTTAGTTATTGTCAATTATATTTTTACGGTTTTCTTAAATTTTTTTGCCTTTTTTATAAAATTCGGCAAGATTTTTCTTCTTGCCGAATTTTGTTACGTTTTCGTCGTAAATTATTCCCTTAATTATGCAATTACCGCATTTCTCACTTAAAGCCTGACGACATCTCCTCTTTACTTTGCAGCGGTTATATTGGGAAAATCAGAGTTTATCGGCAATCTGCCTTGCGACGTACACCCCGCTTGCAGACGCATGCGACAGCGAGTGAGTTGTGCCGCTTCCGTCCCCTATGACGTACAGTCCTTCGTGGCAAGTCATAAGGTTATGGTCGATTTCCACTTCCATATTATAGAATTTTACTTCTACGCCGTAAAGCAACGTATCGTCGTCGGCGGTTCCCGGCGCGATTTTATCAAGCGCGTAAATCATTTCTATAATACCGTCTAAAATTCGTTTGGGAAGCACGAGGCTCAAATCCCCCGCCGCGGCGTTTAAGGTAGGCACGGTAAACGATTCGGCAATTCTTTCTTTCGTACTTCTGCGCCCCCTGATTAAATCCCCGAAACGCTGTATTATAACGCCGCCGCCCAACATATTGCTTAATCTCGCTATGCTTTCGCCGTAACCGTTGGAATCTTTGAACGGTTCGGAAAAATGTTTTGCGACGAGCAGCGCAAAGTTGGTGTTGTTCGTTTGCTTTGCGGGGTCTTCGTAACTATGCCCGTTTACGGTGACTATACCGTTAGTGTTTTCATTGACGACTTCCCCTTTGGGATTCATACAGAATGTCCGGACCAAATCTTCGTATTTAGTCGTGCGGTAAACGATTTTGCTTTCGTACAATTCGTCGGTTAAATGGGCGAAAATCCCCGCGGGAAGTTCCACTCTCACCCCGATATCGACTCGGTTCGAATTTGTGTTGATATTAAGGTCGCGGCAAACCTGTTCCATCCACTTGCTTCCGCTTCTGCCTGCCGATATAACGCAGGTTTTTCCTTCGTAACAATCGTTTTTATGATAAAGTTTGTATCCGCTATCCGTTTTTTCCACCTTATCGATAAAGCAATTAAAATGAAATTCGACCTTATTTTTCAGGTGCTCGTAAAGGCGTTCCAAAACGATATAATTTATATCGGTCCCGAGATGGCGAACGGAAGCGTCGAGCAAATGCAAGCCGTTTTGCATACAACTCGTTTTAAGTTTCGAACCCGCCGTAGTATACAGTTTCGTACCTTCTCCGCCGAAAGCAAGGTTGATTTCATCTACATACTTCATCAAATCAAGAGCAGTCTTTTTTCCGATATACTCGTAAAGTGTTCCGCCAAAGTCGTTGGTAATGTTATATTTGCCGTCGGAAAACGCGCCCGCGCCACCGAATCCGCTCATTATAGAACAGTTTTTGCAGTGTATACAAGATTTTACCCTTTCGCCGTCGATAGGGCATTTACGCTTTTTCAATTCGTTTCCCATTTCGAACACGGCGATTTTTAAGTCCGCTCGTTTTTCAAGCAGTTCATACGCGGTAAAAATACCTCCCGGTCCTGCGCCTACAATCAATACGTCATACATATCGTTACCTCCTGAAAATTAAAAAAGTTGACTACCTTGGGTAGTCAACCGAATCGGCGGTTGGTAGAGACGTCTGCCCGTTTTGCAGACTTATACCTTGGTTATTATACCCGTTAATTTTCCCGCTGTCAAGAATTTTATACCGTTATTACGACAAACGAAAACTTTTCGGCTACCCCCTTTCGTAGTTTATCCGTATAGAAAAAGCAAGCCGAAAAGGCTTGCTTTTAGTTCTATTCTTTGTTTGAATACGCCGAATTTTACGTTTTTTCGGCATTATTCCCATTCGACGGTTGCCGGCGGTTTACTTGTAATATCATAAACGACCCTGTTGACGCCTTTTACTTCGTTGGTTATTCGGCTGCTTGCCCTTTCAAGCACGTCAAACGGTATTCTCGTCCAGTCGGCGGTCATAAAGTCGTCGGTGGTGACCGAGCGAAGGGCTATCGTATAGCCGTAAGTTCTCGCGTCGCCCATAACGCCGACGCTCTTCGTGTCGGTTAAAACGGCAAAATACTGGTTCGCGTACGGTCTTATTTCCGATTTATCAACTTCTTCGCGGAAAATAGCGTCCGCGTCCCTTAAAACGTCTAATTTATCTTTGGTGAGTTCGCCGATAAGTCTTACGGCAAGACCCGGTCCCGGGAAGGGTTGGCGCCAGACTATTTCTTTCGGAATACCGAGTTCTTCGCCGGCAGCCCTTACTTCGTCTTTAAACAAGTATCTTAACGGCTCGATAATTTCTTCGAAGTCTATAACAGACGGAAGTCCGCCGACGTTGTGGTGGCTTTTGATGGTAGACGCGTCACCCCTGCCGCTTTCTATTACGTCGGGATAAATGGTGCCCTGAACGAGATAATCTACTTTGCCGATTTTTCTCGCTTCTTCTTCGAACACCCTTATGAATTCTTCGCCGATGATTTTTCTTTTTCTTTCGGGTTCGGTAACGCCTTTGAGTTTGCCTAAAAATCTGTCTTCGGCGTTGACCCTTATCAGGTTCATATTGAATTTATTGCCGAACGTTTCTTCTACGGAATCGCCTTCGTTTTTACGAAGCAAACCGTGGTCTACGAACACGCAGATTAAATTTCTGCCGATCGCTTTATGTAACAAAACCGCGGCGACTGCGGAATCCACGCCGCCCGACAGGGCGCACAAAACTTTTTTGCCGCCGAGTTTGGTTTTATATTCTTCTATTGCCGATTTAACGAAGTTGCCTATTTCCCAGTCGCCCGAGCAGCCGCAAACCTTAAATATAAAGTTGGAAAGAATGGTTTTGCCGTATTCGGTGTGCGTAACTTCCGGGTGAAACTGCACGCTGTAAATTTTCTTTTCTTCGTTTACCATGGCGGCGCAGGGGCATTTTTCCGTCTTTGCGATGACTTTATATCCCTCGGGAAGGGTTAAAACGCTGTCGAAATGGCTCATCCAGCACACGCTTTCGCTCGGAACGCCGTCGAAAAGAACGTTATCCGAAACGAACAGCTTTACCTTTCCGTATTCGCCCGAAGAACCTGCCGAGCCGACCTTTCCCCCCGCCATATAAGCGGTGAGTTGGTGACCGTAACAAATCCCTAAAACGGGGATTCCGAGATTCAACACTTCGGGGTCGAAGTGCGGCGATTTTTCGTCGTACACGCTGTTGGGTCCGCCGGTAAACACTATACCTTTATAACCCGTTTTTTTGATTTCTTCGACAGTGATTTTGTCGTAATTTTTGATTTCCGCGTAAACTTTCTGCTCGCGGATTCTTCTCGCGATGAGTTGATTATATTGACCGCCGAAGTCTATTACAAGTACCTTTTCCGCCATAATTTCTCCGTAATTCGAATTTCTGTTTTAGTATATCATTATTATTTTTTTATGTCAAATTTTATTTTATATTGCCTTTATTTTTGTGTAACGGGCAAGGTTTCGCCTTTATTTTTTTAACCCCTTGGTGAAGAAAAAACGCTTTTATATCTACTTGCGATAAAAATACGTTTTAAAAGAAAAAAGAGCGACCCCGACCCTTTTTTATAGGTTAGGAACGCCTTTTTTCGGTTTTTTTAAGTAATTATTTCTTGCAAGTTTTTTTGGTCGCCTTTACTTCTTTGTCTGCGGTTGCGGCGACTTCTTTTTTGGCTTTTTTCTGCGCGGGTTTTTTATTGTATGCGGTATAAGCCTTGTCGCAGGGATTTTCTTTTTCTTTATCGCATTTTACGCAATAATCGAAAGTTCCGCATGCATCTTTACCCATTTCTTCGCTTTTTTCCCATTTAATCCTATCGAGTTCCGACTGTTTTTTTGAAATAGCCATTTTTTTTGTTCTCCTTTTCCGTTTTGCAAAACTATACCATTAAAAAATAAAATTGTCAACTTTTTATCCGTACAAATTGAAATTATACATATATAGAATAATTACGACAATTCTCGCGCGTTGTTTATCGCATATTCGTAAAACTTTTCTAATCCCTTTTTTACGTCGGAATAAGTTTTTTCGAAATCGCCCGTATACCAGGGGTCGGCAACGTTTCGGCTCTCCCCCGCAAATTCCAGCAAAAGAAAGATTTTATCGTAATACTTCGTTCCCAGAATTTTACGCATAAAATACAGGTTTTCTTCATCCATACCGATAAAATAATCGTACTTTTCGCCGTCTTCTTTCGTCAGTTTCTGCGCACGCTTAGCCGAACAGTCGATCTTAAGCGAAGTCAATATCCTTTCCGTTCCGTAATGAACGGGGTTGCCTATCTCTTCGTAACTCGTGGCAGACGACTTTATATAAAAATCTTTTTCTCTGCCCTTTTTCTTTACCATATCCTTAAACAGATATTCCGCCATAGGAGATCTGCAGATATTGCCGTGACATACAAACATTACTTTTATCATAAAATAAAAACCCTTAATCCTGCGCCCACAATTTATCGTCCGCCCATCCCACGACGGGGAAAGTAACCCCGTGGTTTTTAAAAAACTTTTTTCGTAATTATCGCTACGCGACTGTTTTCCGCAGGACAATTTCGCCGTCCTTACAGTAAATTATCCGATCTGTCGTAGCACAGTTATCAAAAATATTGTTTTTTTCTAAAATATTATAAAAAGATTCCTTTACGTCTTCATAATATATGGTTGTAAGCAAATTGCACTTTTCAAAAGCCATAAATCCGATATATACATAGCGGTTCGATATAGTTATACTTTTAAGCGAACTGCACCCTCTGAAAGCGTAATCCCATATATAAATAACGCCCTTGCCGATATTCACTTTTTCCAGCGAAATGCAATTTTCAAAAGCACTCTCTCCGATTTCATAAACCATCTTGCCGATATTCACTGTCTTCAACGATTTACAATTTGTAAAAACGTAATCACCTATAACAAAAACACTGTCGGGGATGGTTATATTTAAAAGCAAGAAACAGTTTTTGAAAGACTCCTCCTCTATACTCGTAACACTGTCGGGAATTTTTACGCTTAAAAGAGAAATGCATCCGCTGAAAACCCCCTTGTTTATAATTGTTATACCGTCGGGAATAATTACGTTTAAAAGGGAACTGCATCCGCTGAAGGCATACTCTTCTATACTCGTAACACTGTCCGGGATTTTTACGTTTAAAAGAGAACTGCATCCGCTGAAAGCCCCCTTTTTTATATTCGTAACACTATCGGGAATAATTACTCTTAAAAGGGAACTGCATCTGCTGAAAGTATACTCTTCTATACTAGTAACGCTGTCCGGGATAACCACTCTTTTCAAAGAACTGCATCCGCTGAAAGCCCCCTTTTTTATACTCGTAACGCTGTCAGGAATAATTACGCTTGAAAGAGAATCGCAA
>CAKQQY010000008.1 GCA_934271245.1 uncultured Clostridia bacterium
TATGAGAAACTTCATAAACGAATACGGCGCGAATAAGAAAAGAAACGGGTGGAACGAACTCATTAAAATTAAATACGGCGGTAAAAATCAGAAAATAAACGGGATATTCGAATACGTAAACGGAAGCCGTAAAGAAATACTGGTTCACGCGGGTAAACGGATTTATAGGTTAAAAGAAGCCAACGGAAGGTATTCCGTAGACGATATAACGTTGAGTTCTACCTATACGCCCGCAAAGGTTGACGTAACAAGGCTTAAAGACCAAAGAAGTCAGATTTTTTATAACAAAGAAAGAGCCTACATAATCGGCTGCGGAGATTACCTTGTATACGGCTCGTGGGACGAAGGAACAAGTTATGAACTTCGGAGAGTGGCAAACAACGTAGATACTTACGTACCGACTACGGCGCTATCCATAGATAACGACGATGTGTCGGACGAAACGAGAGGAACTCTCGACGACGTAAATTGCCTTTCTACCCGAAGAATAAATCAACTCGTCGGTACTTCCGAAGAAAATAAAACGTGGACGCTCGATTCGGGGATTGATAGCGGAACAACCGTAGACGTAAAGATAGAAACGTTAGCGGACGGGGAAAAGGTAACAAAGCAAATTTCCAACACTGGAAGCGATAAAACGATATTGTACGACGGTTCTACGCAAGTCGGAACGGTAGACTTTGAGAAAGGTAAAATAACGTTTTCGATTGCTACGACGCCGCAAATCGAAAACAGAGATAATATTTTCGTCACGTTTGAACATTCGATAGACGGATACATAGATAGAATTGCGAACTGTAATTTCGGTACGCTTTTCGGGGTAAACGGAAATACGGACAGATTATTCCTTGCGGGAAATGCCGAATTCCCGAACGTGGATTTCTATTCCGAAGAAGACGATTACACTTATTTCGGCGACAGAAACTCGTCGGTTTTAGGTAGCGACTCCGCGCCTATTAACGGATACGGTCGACTTTCCGACAGCACGCTCGTTATTTATAAATCCGAAACAAGCCAGGAAGCAAGTATCTTTTATCGGACGGGTACATATAAAGAAACTTGCGATTCAAGCGGTAATATCGAAAGTATTCGCGGAGAATTTCGGCACTCTGCGGGAAGCATAGGCGAAGGCGTTATAAGCAGATATGCCTGCGCGAACTTTGCGGGCGACAATATAATCCTTTCGAGAAACGGCGTGTTCGGAATCGTTCTTGCCGAAAACGTTGCGACCACCGAAAGATATACGCGAGAACGGTCGCGTTCTATAAACGAAAAATTAAAAACTCACGACGATTTATCGGAAGCAGTCGGAATTGTGTACAAAAATCGATATTATCTTGCTATCGATAACGTCGTGTATATAGCAGATTCGAGATTCAAGTATTCCGCAAGCGACGACGTTGACGGTTCGTATAATTACGAATGGTGGTTTTGGGATAATTGCCCCGTAAGGGTATGGGCAAATATCGATAACGTTTTATATTTCGGTAGCGCAGACGGTCAAATTTGTGTGTTCGACAACGAGTATGTCGACAGAACGTATCAGGATAGCGCCGCAGGGGATTTAACTTTCGATATAACGAATAACAACGTTGTTTACAATAAGAATATCGGTATAGAACTTTCCGAAAACGATAAGATAACGCTCTCGACGGAAGGATATTACACGCTTATCGCGAATAATACAACAGTGAAAGACGGGAAGGTTATTTCCGACGAAGAAAAAATCTTAACCTTTCACGACGGAATGGAAGTGTACGCCGACACAGTCGGTGAAAGCGGTCTTGCCATAAATACGAAATACTATGTCACAGACGTTGACAACGGGACTTGCTCGTACGCTCTTGAAGATGAGAGCGGAAGTAGGGTATCCGTCACGGTCGGCGGTTTTAACCTTTATAAGTCTATATCTAACGTTGAACTGTATATCACAAATGTAACCGACGAGTCGTTTCAACTAAAAGATTATAAAGGCGGCGAAGTGCTGATTCTTGCAAAATATAATTCAACGCTTCCGACAAATCCGCTTGCGCGGTTCACGCATACGAGAAACGTAGTTGCGGAATGGTATACGCCGATATTTGACCTCGGCACGAACGAGTCGAGCAAAACGCTTTTGAAAATGGTTATATCGACAGAACCCGAAGTAAACGGAAAACTTTCTTTCGGGTATGAAACGAGAAACGTCAGCAGACTCGTTAATGCAAAAGGGATAAAAGTTTTTTCCTTCGAGAATTTTTCGTTTGAAGATTTTTCGTTTGACACAGGGTTTGCGAACAGTTATTCAGTAAAGTGTAACGAGCGGAACTTTAATTTCATTATATTCCGCTTTATATCGGATAACGACAGCAACTGCGTAGTAAATAATTTTACGATTGTTTACAAGATAAATAAATCAAATATAGGAGTAGCATAATGGCTAAAATTCAAAAAACAAGCGGTGTGACGAAAGCCGCGATAAAACGGAAGTCGGCGCAGACGTTACCAAACAATCCGACCGAAGCAGGATATAAAGCCGCGGATATTCGTAACGCATTTTTTCGCCCTATCACTGACGACGAAAACTCTGTTTTGAGCGAGTTAGACAGGGTTATTCACGAAGTGAATTTAATCGTAAACCACGATAGACCTTTTGATTATATTACTTCGGTTGCGGGAGTAAATTATCACGGTTCCTATGGCTTAATTTATCAATTTACAAATGACTCGGCAAGTATTGTGGATTATGAAGGTGCTGAAACTGATTTAATATTGCCGTCAGTGGTTTCGTTTGAAGGGGTAGATTATTCCGTTATTAAAATCGGAGAAAACGCTTTTAAGGGGAAACCGATTACAAGCATTGAGATTTCTTCGTCAATTACGGATGTAGGGTCAAACGCTTTCAAAGAGACTTCTTTGACAAAAGTTGTTCTAAACGGGTGCACGAATGTTTGGTATTTTAATTTTGTAAACCCGACGAATATCGTGTTTATCGCTCCGGCTCAATACAAATCTTTTTATGATAGTAGGTTGAGTCAATATAAGTCTCTCACGTATATTGATACGGTTTCATCTGTTAAAGAAGAATTATGGAAAGAAAAATCCAACATTAACACTAAGCAAGATAAACTTAAGTCGGGGACTAACATTCAGAAGATAAACGGAAGGGACATTTTACAGTCGGGCAATTATGAGATTATAAAAGCGAATCCTGTGCTTTCGGGAACGGAAGAAGAATTAAGTGCCGTAGAAATAGACGGAAAAAGTTACTCTGTTTTTACGGAGAGTGGCGCAGACTCGAAATACCTTAAAAAAACCGATGACTATGCAACGCAGAGTTTTGTAAAAAGCATGTTGTCTTCCGTTTACAAAGTAAAAGGGTCGGTTGCTTCTTACGAAAATCTCCCGTCAACAAAAGAAACGGGCGACGTTTATAACGTAGTCGATACCGGAATGAACTACGTATGGAACGGCGAAGAGTGGGATTCTCTTGGCGGAATATTCGACATAAGCGGGTTTATGCCTGCTTACACAATCAATTCTCTTTCAGATATCGCTTCTGTTCCTTCTACGGGTAAGAGAGTTGTTTATACGGGCGGAAACGCTTCGTCTTCTGTGGCGATATCTTTACCGACTACCGTAAACGAAATAGATTTCAATGGTTCTACTATAACCCTGGAAGTGGGAAATTCCGCCGATTTTAACGTCGGTATAATCGGTCACGACCACTGTATAATAAAAAATCTTAACCTTGTCGTCAATCTTCATCTTAAATCCGAAGTGGATTACTCTATGATAAAGGGATTCGGCGGAGTAGAAAACGTCAGTCTCACGATAAATAAAGCGGCAGACTCGGCGACGGCGGCATCAGGACAAATCGTTCGCGGATTTTATTCTTGCGACCATTTGATAAATTGTAAAGTAGACCATAACTACACGACGGTTAATGTTGCTCCGCAAACGGTAGCGTATGCTTACTGCAACTATCTTATATGGTGCAGGATAAGCGGGTATACGGCTTTTGGTTTTGCCAACTGTATTCGGTTAGTCGATTGTGACGTTTATCAGAACGCTTCGGACGAGCCGTACAGGTTATGTAAAAATCTAATAGATTGTACCTATTATGAAAGCGGAAATCAAATATCCACGACGGTGATTGATAAATTGTCTGTGGGTGGCTCTCCGCTTGACATAATCCCGCAAGCGAACAACGATTCTGATTCGAAAGCGTACGTTAAACCTGCAGGGGGAACGGGAATTGCTTTGATTAAAATATCCCATTCGACGGTCGGCGATTCAATCGCACGCAGGCTATCGGGCGGACAACTTCGCGGGAACATTGCGAGTAACGAATATGATTTGGTACCGCTAAAGCAGGTGAATGAGAAACTCAACGGAGTAAAAGCCCTAAAGGTAACTGTATGGTGATGATTTATGAATAAAATTACTAAACTAAAAAACAAAGTAAGTAACGTTTGCCAGTTGTTCGATAAAGACAAGTTTTTTGCAACGAGAACGGCGCACGGCGTGGTTTTTACCAACAACGGCGACGGCAGTTTTACCATAAACGGCACTTGCGATAGCGACGCGGACGCGGACACCCCTTTGTTTTTACAAGAGAGTTACAACGTTAAGTTTGATTTATATTCCATAGAGGGGCATAAGTATTTGCTTATTCCGTTGCCGCAAGCGTTCAGTTATAGTACGTTACGTTTTATTTTCGGAAGCCAAGCGACACCTTACTACGAAACTTCCGACACTTATAAGATTTATGCTGCTACTAAAACCGGAACTTTTTCTTGTTATGCAATTTACAGAGTAGGAAAAGGCACGACGATAAATAACCTTACGGTTAAACCTCAACTCTTCGACCTTACGGAAATATACGGGGAGGGCAACGAACCTACGACTCTTGCAGAGTTTCGTCAGGACTTTCCAAACGAATTATACCCGTACAGTCTTCAATGCTATTTATCAATAGCAAAACTAAAATACAAAGTAAGCAACTTTTGTCAGTTGATGGATAAAAGTAAATATCCTGCAACGAGAAAATTTGCAGGAATAACTTTTACGAATAACGGAGACGGTAGTTTTACAATGACCGGAACAAAAACCGGGAACGCTCAACTGGAGATATGCGTCGCAGATATTAAAAAAGGACATAAATATTTAGGTACGACGGGTACGGATACTTTCTATATGTGTTTTTTTAAGTCCGATGGATCGTCTATTTACGGCGACTTCATAAGAAGTCCGTTTTATACTGCTACTGAAACCGATACAGATATAAGGTTTTTTATTAAGACGGATAGTACAGACGAGGTTAACGTTACTGCTTATCCGCAACTTTTTGACCTTACGGAAATGTACGGGGCGGGCAACGAACCCACGACGCTTACGGAATTCAGACAGAAATATCCAAACGAACTATATCAGTATAGTCCACAATGCTATTTACCATTAAATAAAGGAGTAAAAATATGAGTGAATTTAGTCAAATCGATATACAAATCGGCACTGAAGAACAATTCGAAACAAAGAAATCAACCTTATCCGAGGGGGTTATTGTAGGTCTTACCGACCCTATCCACAAAAACGAGTTGGATAGTGATTTACAGACAAAGATTGACGGGATAAAAAAGATATATCAACATCGTATAGCTCTTAGCGGTGATAACAGTTCGAGAAATGCTTATATCCTTCTTATAAATACTGATTTAACACCGTTTACTTTCGAAACTTTTAGGGCATTGTTAGGAACATCTGTTTCATATAGCATTTATTCAAGATTTAATAATTTACCAGTTGTTGACACCCAATTAGGTCTCGGTAGTCCTCCTGTAAGCTATCAACTATATGATGCGATACAACGAACAATATCACCCTCGGGAACAGATGTGGCTGTCATAACAGCTTACTATAAATCAGCGTATGATACAGACGCTTTAACTCTGGCGACTATTGATTATTCAGAGAGTGACGGATTTACAGATAATGTAGTCGAAATATAAAGGAGATAATTTATGTACTACAAACATGAAATTGATGGAACAATTATATACTTCGAAAGCGAAAGCATATATGATGAAGCAACGCAAGTAACGAAAGAAGAATACGACGCTTATATGGAAGAGCAAAAGGCTATAGCCGAAGCGTTAAAAAACAAACGTTACTTTTATAAGAAAGGCAATTCCTATCTTAACCTGAAATCGCCTATAACGGAAGAAGGTTACGAAGAGATTACCGAAGAAGAGTTCAAAACGCTGACTAAACCGCCTGTATTCACTTTAACGGAAGAACAGCAAGCGGAAATCGAAAAGAGAAAACTTATTGCGGAAAAGAAAGCGCTTCTTAATAAATACAGAGAAGACGTCGAGCAAGTTGACCTTTTCGGAATGGAACGCGCGGATTACGAAGAGAAAAAACTTGCTTGTAAAACTCTCGTAGAAGAATTGAGAGTGCTTGAACAGTAAAAGGAGTACGGACATGAAAAAATTCAAAATATTTATTGCAATACTTATCGGTTTTATTTTGGGAGTACTTGCGGCGGTTGGGGTATATTTTCTGACGGTCGGTGAAGTTTCCTGGAAAGAATATATGGAAACAAAACTTATTCCTAATATCGTGCTTGTAATAACGGCAATAGGCACACTTGCAACCGCTTCTTTGCCTATTATAGCGAGAATACAAATATCAATCGATAAATTCAACAAGGCGACACAAGACGTTACTTCTACCGCCGAAAGCGGACGAAAGACCGAAGGGGCGTTAAAAGAACAAAATATCAGGATTTCGGAGCAGTTCGATACTATTGACGAGCGGTTGGCTGTAATAGAAAAAAATTCATTGAAAACGCAGGAAATGTGTCTGATAGGTTTTTGCAATATGGGCGAGTTGGTTAAAAACGGGTATGCTTCCGAGATAGCGAAGGTGGAGGCGGAAGATGAAAAAGAAACCGAATTATAAGGCAAGGCTCGTTTTTCTTTACGTCGGAAGTTTTCTTATTTCAATCGCGCCGCTTGTGATATGTTTTGCGTTCAACTGGGGGGATTACACAAAGACGCCCGGGGACACGGTCAGGTTGACACTCGGCGGAATCGTTCTTGCAACGCTTGTGTTTATGAAAGTTATCGGAAAACTTAAAATGCCGAGACGAATTGTATCGTTCGGTATCGCTTTTGTTTTGGCATACTTATTACAATCAATGATTCAGGATTTATTACTTCTCACAGGTATGGCTCTTCTCGGAGAGTTTATAGATTTTATTTTTTTCCAAGGAACAATCAAAAAAACAAAAGAAAATATGATTGTCGAAAAGACTGCGGAAGTTACGACGGCGCAGGTAGAAGAAGTAATAAAAAAATACGTGGGTAGGATTTAATAATGGGAGAAAAGGTAAGAAATTTTTTCAAACAAAGTATCGGGTATTTTATAATCTTCTTCGTGTGTATCGTATACATTTTAACCGCATTTTTGCGTATCGACAAGACGGGGAAATCGGTATTGCAGATTATAGCGGACGGAGCGCTTTGTTTTTTTCTCGGAGTGTTTATAAACCGTATGTTTGACCTTCAGGGAATGATGAGCGGCGATAGAGAAGAAAGCGTGCGTGCCGCTGTCACGGAACACTCAAAAATAGTTATGAAAATATCTCCGCACATAGAAGAACTCGATAAGTGGTGCGAAGAAGAAAACGCCAAAAACCATAAAACGCAAAGAACGAAGATTCTTGCGCGCGTGGGGTTAAAGTATTCGTCTTGTTTCGACGAAGACGGCGTGGCTATTCCGTTCACGGTAGATAAAGAAAAGATGAAAGATAAAACGCTGCGAAGAACCGAACTGAAAAAACTTCACGGCTACCACAAGGCGGTAAACTTAAAACTAACCGCATTATCGGGTGGAGAACTTACGAGCGAAGGCGGAAAGCAACAAGACCCGTTTAACTTCGGAAGAACCAAGGCTCAATACGAAACCCAAAGGGGATTAGCAGATATAATTTCCGAGTTCGGCACGGCTATTATATTCGGCGTGTACGGAGTAGGTCTTATCGAGAATTTCAGTTATGCGAATCTTATATGGACAACTCTGCAAGTGGCGATATTTCTCGTAATGGGCGTAATAAAAATGTATCGTTCTTATCTTTTCGTAACGGACGAGTACAAGGGGAGAATCTGGAAGAAAATAGATAATCTTCAAAAGTTCGATAATTACATAAATAATAAAAATAAAGATAACACGGAGAAGGCAGATGAAAAATAACAGATATAATTTTTGGAACGATGAACTTAAAAAATACGGAGAGTTATCAAAAAACAGCGGGAATATAAAGGATTCTATATCGCCTGCATTGACAACGCCCGGGAGTTCCAAAACTAAAAGCAACAATCCGCTCGATATTTACAAGGACTATATTAAAGGTGTAAACAAACCTTCTACGCCTGACTTAACGAATAAATTGCAACCTTCCGTTTCGCCGACTAACCCGCTTGACAAGTACAAGGATTTATCTACCGCCGACACAAGCGGAATGATAAAACCCGATTGGGATATTATCGGAAAGGGCGGGGCGACAGGCGGCAAAAAGAACGAAGGCGGATTAACGAATCCTACACTTGAAAAGTACCCGACTATATACGATGACTTAAATTACGGCGCTATCGGTAACAACGACACGTCGTCTTTGCCTTCGTCGCCCAAAACGGATTTGGTTACGCCTACGAATCCGTCAAAATCCAACGCCGATTTATCGTCGAACGTTCCAAATCCGCCTAAAACGACGACTCCTTCGGCGACAAATTCTGCGAACGAGACAATCGAAACAGCGCCGAGCAATAAGTTCTCGGCTAAATATCAGGGAACGGACTTTTTGGAATGGTATAAGGCGAATTACGGGCAGGATTACGACCCTTCGACGATATTATCCCGAAAAGAAGGTATGTCCGACGTTGACTGGGATATAGGGAACAGTCTTTACGATACTTACCGCAAAGACCAACAGCGTAAAAGCGATTACGAATCGAGACTGTCTTCTTTAGATAAAAGCAAAATGCAGTCGCAACAAAACGCAAGCATCATATTCGATAAACTGAAAAAATACTTGCCTATGCAGATAAAGGCGCAGGGATTAAGCGGACTCGGCGTAAGTGAATCGAGTTTGCTTGACGCTTATAACAACTATTCTACCGATTTGGGTGCGATAGAGAACGATTTTCAGGATAGAAAATCGAGCCTTGAAGAAGCCTACGCGCAAGATAATCTCGATTCCTGGCAGAACTCCAGCGATAACGTTTCGGGTATTTTTGATAAGTATAAAACGGCGTTTGAAAATAATCAAAAACAGGCGTATCAGGACGCATATAACACGATTGCCAACAGCACGGAAAAAGACGAATCCGCCATTCTTAAATATATCGAACAGTTCAGGAACCGTCTTTCGGATAACGATTTCCTTACTTTAACGCAACAAGCGACACAAGTAGCGCAGGCAAATAAGGAAGCCTACGAAAAAGAACAGACGGCAAAAGCCGAACAATCGCAAAGGTCGGCGTTTGAAGACGCAAGAGACGCGATAGAGAGCGCAACTTACTTTACGAAAGACGACTTCGACAAATTCCTTGAACAGTACCGCGGGCAAGTAACGGAATCCCAATTCAATGCTCTTAAATTGCGGGCAGAAGGGAAACTGCATGACAATCTGAAAACCAAAGATGAATCCGACAGACAAAATGCGCTAGAAGTAGTCAGAGATAGATTGTATCTATATGAAAAAAACGGTGATTATGTCGGCGGACTTGAATATCTCGAACGAAATAAGGGAGTCTTTGGGAATAATTCACAAGAATATCAGACTTTCTATAACGAGTTCAGTAAAACGGCAGAAGAACAAAACAAAGCCAAAACGGAAGAAGAGGAAAAAACGAAACAAGAAGAAACAGACAAGCGAATACTTGAAGGTAAAGAGTTTATAAAATCGAACGACGGCGGACAATATCAAGTAAAATATCAATTAGACGAATACTCAAACGAAATAGGTCATAACAGAGACTTTACCAATCAACTAAAAGAGAAGTTTGGTACGACCAATCCTTACGATTCTAAAATTCCGAATGGAACCGTTCTTACTATAAAATGCGACAGTAAAGGTAAGAATGAGTTGAATTATGAAGACTTCGGTTTATTTGATATTACGGATTGGGGGAACTGGATTCCCGGATATAACATATACAACCAAATCACAAAGTGGGGCAATTTCAACACGAGACATGTCGTTTATTACAACGGAAACTGGTATTTGGCTGATAAAAAATAAGGAGAATTATGGCTACATATAGAATGACGCCCTACGAAAGGAGAGCAAGAGCGCAAAAAATTATTCAGGCTCGCGAAAACCGTTTCCTTTACAACAATTATCTTAAAGAGAAAGAATCTTACGAGAAACAGTTGGAAGAAGAAAGGCTGAAAACTGTATGGGCAGAAAGAGATAAAAACAGTCAGTCCTTCTTTGTTCGGGGATTACATACTGTTGGAGACCTTGTTGCGAACGTTATCACGGGCGCGGTTAAAGGTTTCGAAGGTATCTATGACCTTGGCGCCGGAGTTGTAGGAGCCGTAGGCGGGATATTTGACAATGATTTTCAGGAAAGAGTAAAGACCGCTATCGCTTACGATTGGACGGGCGAAACTTTGGGGAAACCATTGCAGGACGCATTCAGATACTCCATTACTAACAACGGCGGTATAATTGAGAATGTGGCAAGCGGAGTCGGGCAAATGCTTCCGTCTGTTGCCGCCCTTTTGTTGACAGGTGGAGCGGGTGCGCCTGCGGCGGCAGCGCAAGCCGCTTCTCTTGCAACGCTTGGTGTAAGCGCTGCGGGTACTTCTACCGAAGAAGCGTTTAAGGAAGGCGCTGATTATTGGGCAGGACTCGGTTATGGTGTGGCTTCGGGTCTTGTTGAAGTCGGGACGGAAAAATTGTCCGGCGGGGTAACGAAGGCTCTTACCGGCGCAGGTATTCTCGACGGAATTACAAGGTCTATTGCCCCGACCGGAATAAAAAGGAAAGTTTTAGACGTCCTTGGAGAAGGGGTGGAAGAAATGATTTCCGAAGGGGTAAATCCCTTGTTAAAATCTATATATAAGGGAGCGGACGCATTAAAAGAGTACGAAGACCCTGAATTTTTGAAAGGCGTTGGCGAAGCAGGTCTTGTCGGGTCTTTAACTTCACTTGTCTACGGAGAAACGGTCGGGCGTGGATTATCTAAAATCGGCGTAGGTTATGTCGGTAAAGAAGCCGACATTTCGGATTCGTTAGTAGAAATAAATTCCCTTAATAATAAAGCAAGCGAACTTCAGGGAAGAGGCGAACTTGAGGGAATAAACGAACAAAAGATAGACGCTACCAAGAGAAAGAATTATGAAAACATAGAGAAAACGCTTAAAAAAGTTAAAGACAACACAAAACGAGCAAAACTCATAGAGAAGTTTAACCTTGGTAACGAATTCAATGCCGACGGCTCTATGAAAGAGTCAATCAATACCCCTAACGACTCTCAAAGCGACGTTGCAAGTCCTAAAAAAGAATCTTATTCTTACGGCTTGCGCGGGAACGAAAAAACAATTTTTTCCGACCTTGACAGAATTTCCGAAGACCTTGCGAATAAGTATGTGGAAGCCGAGCAAGAAAAGGGCAATAACGTTACTATCGAACAGGCAAGAGAAAAGGTCGGTAAAATAGAAGTTTCCGAAAACGAAATGTCCGACACGGCGAAAGAAAAAAGGAATAAGTTCATCAAAGGACTTAACTATCTTAACAAAAAGTCGGGTGCAAACATTACTTTCGTCGTAACGAAAGAGAACGGCTCCTTTAACGGGTTACTTCTCGATGACAGAACGATATATATCGGCGAAGACCAATTCGAGAAAGGAACGTGGGCAGGCACTTTGGTTCACGAATATACGCACTTGGCAGAAGATTCGAAAGCGTATGCCGAGTTGGTTAAGTTTTTAACTTCCGACAGTCTTCTGGTAAACGACGGAAAAGGCGGCAAGGTAAGGCTTTTAGAAAAAGCGAGCGAATCCGTGTTAAATAAAAATTACGGGTTTAACGCTGAAACTCTTAACGAAATTCAAGACAAAATTTTGAATAACCAGGAATTGACTGCCGAAGAAAAGAAATATTATAACGATTTTAAGTCGGAAGTGGGTGCGCACGAAACGGAATATCTTCTCGGAAACGAAGAGTTTATAGACAGAATCGTTGCGAAAGACTCGTCGTTCGTGGAAAAATTTTTGAAAAAAATTGAAAATTTAAGGAAAGCCTTTGAGAAAGTCGGAGATAAAGACGCAGAGAAGGCAAAGAAGCAACTCCATAAAGCCGAAAAACTTTATTTGAAAGCGGCGTCGCAGGCAGGGAATATGAAACTTATGAGATTCCTTCTCGCTAATAACCCCGACCTTGAAAAAGAAATTGACCTTTCCGAACAAATACAGTATAATAAGAAGGCAAAATATCTCAATATAAGTAAACAAGAATATGCGATTATCAGTTCTCGCATAATGGAAGACAATTCACGAATCGTTGCTCGCAATCAAGAACTGCCGAGATATGGGAAGGCGAGAAGTTCTAACTACTTTTATGTGTATGAGAATTTTGCTATCGGCAACTTTGGCGTATTAAAACAAATTGAAATCACAGACTCTAATAGAGAATATCTTGCTTCTATCGAAGAAAGATTAGGGGGAAATAATGGCGAACAAACTATCGGAAGCACAAGCGAACTTAATCGACTGCTTAAAGTTCTTAAAACTCGAACAAGATACAATTATAGTGATAATGCTTATGATTCCGAAAGACGAGCAGATAGCAAAAATGGCGGAGTTTCTTTTGGACAATCCGAAGGCGAGCGAATCGGAAATACTGAAAAAGGCGACGGAAATAAGCGAGTAAAATATTCGTTAAAAGACCGAAAGGTTGCAAGTTATATAAACAAGAATTTAGATACGCCGACTTTAAGTTACATAAGGACGGAATTGAGTAAGGTATACGGCGAAACGGATAATGCGATAGCGGACGGTATTGCTATCGAAAAAGATAATACCATTTATATCGTGGATTCAGGGCGCGAAGAAGGTCGTATCGATTTTGGCGTTAGAAGAAAAATTACGATTAGCGATAGAACAAAACGCTTAAAATATATTAAAAACATAAACAAGGAGTCTTATGAAAACGGATACGGAAGCAGAGAAGTATTTGAGAGACTTGGGCTTGAGTTGGATAACGATAGCAGAAGCGATGTCGGACGAGAATTACGACAAGACAATGGTATTACTAACGGAGAATCCCAAAATAACGAAAGCCGAATTTCTGACAAAAATGGAAATAACGGAAGAATAAACTTTTCGCTTAAAGACGCAAAAGACGGATTAAACTTTACAAAGCCTGTATTATATGACAGTTACGGGAATCCTTTAAGTCAACAGCAAAAAGAGTATTTTGCCAACTCGAAGATAAGGTCGGCGAAAGGAAATCTTATTTCGGTATGGCACGGGACCGATAACCAGTTTTATACCTTTGATAAGGCGTTAAGGGGGTCTCATACGGGTACTCCCGACGCAAAACTCGGATTTTTCTTTACCGACAGTTATGAAGTTGCACAAGATTATACTTTGTCGGCAAGAGAATATAATCAGTTTAATCTGATGATGAAGATTGCCGAAGGCGATTGGAATGCGTTTGAACGTCTTCAGGACAAGCATTACGATGAATTTGCTACAACGGAAGATTTAGAAAGACTAAAAGAATACGATGAAAACACTTCGTCGGGAAATACAAGGGAGTATTTTTTAAATATTACAGACCCGTATATTGAAGATTGGAAAAATCAAAGTTACCACAAGTTAGCGATGATTAAAGCAATTAAAAAAGCAATATCGCTAAAAAAAGACGGTTTGGTAATATTAAACATAGAAGACTCGATAAATGGTAAAACCCCGAGCAACGTTTACGTCGCGTTTGAGCCGAACCAAATCAAGTTGACGACAAATAAGAACCCGACGTTAAACAATGATATCCGTTATTCATTGAAAGAGAATAAATACGCCGAAAGAAACCCTGCAACTGTAACCGAAAAAGAGTTTAATCATCATTATTGGGCGGTTGCTAACGAGATAATCACGAAAGAAGAAATAGGCGTATTAACTTCTTCGATAAGTAGGTTAAACAAAGGGGAGTTCTTCTTTAGAAACAGCGACGGATTCTATATGATACCCGTCGGAGAAAAAGGGATATACAATAAAATTGTTTTTACCGACGGCAAATATGATTCGTTCTCTATCGATACAGTAATAGAAATAAATTCGGATAACGAAACAAATTTAAGTGAAATAAGGAGCGTTATTTATGAGGGAGAAAGAAACGGAATTTACACGCAAGATTCATACTTATTCCAAACCCACTATTGCAAAGATTATGAGTTTAATGACTTCAGAAAAAATGTTCTTGAAAATAAGAAAAATAGTAGTGGAAAGCGAGACGGAAGAAGAAGTAATGGAGAAACTAAATACTCTCTGAAAGAAGACGATTCTTCTAAAAAGTATTTCTACGAACTGACGGACGGGCAAATAAAGAAATTGCTTGCCGACAAGACAAAGAAAAAGGTCTATTCTAAAGTAGAATCCGAAAAGATAATCAATACTATTATTTCGGAATCTCTCGGCGTAGATGAAAAGTTCGGTTCGCTTAAAGGTAAAGCGAAATCGGAAGCGATTGAAATGCTTTGGCGCGGACTTAACACCGCAGACCCGGGCAAACAAATGCACGTCGCTCTCGAAGTTGCGGACTACATAATTAAAAACTCTGTCTTAGAGAATATTTACGAAGACTCGGAAAATTCTGTTTACGTAGACACTATAAGCACGTTAAGAAAATATTTTCACTCTATCGACCTTTCCGCATTGAAAGACGATATAAAACAGAGATACGATAATGATAATAGTCCTTACGCCCGTTGGAGTGTTGGGCAGAACGGGAAAGGCTTGACGGCAGACCAGGTGAAAGCAGAACTTGCCGAGCGCGGCTTTTATATCGATACGGATAACGAAGCGGAGATATTTTTCCGTATAGACGGCGAAGCGAAAAACGCGTTGGAAAAACAATCGAAAGAACTTCTTTCTGCGGCTCTTTCGTCAGAAGAAAGGAAAACTCTTAAAAATAATATCGCAAGAGAAGTTTTACTTGCTTTCGACGAAAACGGTAAACAGTCTAAATTCTCGAAAATACTCGAACAATATCATAAAGAAGCGTTTACCTGGAAAGAAAAGTATTACGATGAACGCAAGAGAAATACCGTTATCAACAGGCTTCTCGATAAAGTTCAAAAAATCAAAGACTGGAAGAAAGGAACCTTCATTAACGCTTCGCAATATAAAGCGGATATTTTCAAAAAGTCTATCGACAAGTTGGCTAATATCAAATTCCGTGGCGACCTTAACCAAAGCGGCATAAGAGAAATTATATCGGGTGTCCGGGAATGGTACAACAAGGAAAACCCGATTCTTAAAGACTCTTACGATTCGGATATTGCAGAAATGCTCGAAGATGTTGCAACGGGCGAAGGAAAGAAATTAACCACGCAGGAACTCATCAATCTTTCGAACGTGGTAGACTACTTCAAACATTTTGTCGAGAATTACAATAAGGTTTCTCGCAACGGAGAACTTGTCGAAGCGAAGCCTATTGCCGAAAAGTACGTTTCTATTATGAAGCGAAATCAAACGGTAAACGTCGGTTGGCTCAGAAGGTTTTTTGAAAAATACCTGACTACGTTCGGCGACCCGATGACTGTCGCCCGATATTTTGACAAGTACGAGGACGGTTTTTATTCGGAAATGTTGGCGTCTTTGAGAGACGCGGCGGCTAACGCTCAAATCGACGAAATGGAGATTCGCGAGCCTATCGAAAACTTTATCAGGAAGAATAAAAAGTATTTCAAGGAAGCCGCAAAAAAGACCGTAAAATACCAAGGACAAGATATTCCTTTGCTACAAGCAATGTACGTTTATGCGGCAATGTACGACGTCGATACGATTCCTTCGTTTGCAAAATCGGGGTTTAAGTATAACGACGGAACTTTGGATATCAGAATTGACGGTTTCGCTCAAAACGAAGACAGTGACACCGTGGAAATGCAGGCAATAGCGAAAGAAATACAATCTTCTCTCGAAAAGCAGTTCTCGTCGACGGATCTGGAATTTATCGATATAGCAAGAGAAATCTTTAACGGGGTTTGTCGCAAGAAGTACGTTGACACAAGCGTTGCCATAAAGGGTTACGCAAACGTGAAAGAAGGCGAATATCTCCCGAAACGTATGGCGAACGTAGCGAAGAACGTCGACACGACGACTTTCGAATACGAAGTCAAAAGCGCAAGTAATCCTTCTTTTACAAAGAGCAGGGTAAAGGGCGCCAAAGGAGAATTGTTTGTCGAAGGGTTAGATACTGTATTGGATAGACATATCCGAGCGGTAGCGCAATACGCGAATCTTGCTCCCACTCTCGAAGCGTATAACCGCCTTTTCAACTTGAATACCGTGGAAAACAACAATAAGCCTGTCAGCGTGGCTACCGAAAGTAACAACGTATGGTCGCAAGGCAACGAGTATTTCAAGAAACTTATAAACGACATAAAGGGAGTGCCTGCGGCAAAGGGCGACGGCGTTAAGTTTATGGCGTTTTTAAGAAGCGGTTACGCCAAATTCCAACTCGGCGCAAACTTTAAGGTATGGGTGACGCAGTTATCGTCGTTTTTTGCTTCTGGAAGCATATTAGATTACTCTTCTATCCTGAAAGGTATAGGAATAAACACGAACGACGTCGACAAATACTGCAAACTCGCAAAATTACGAAATAACGACAACGTCGCCGCTATGGCGCAAGGCGTTCTCGAAACCGTGAATGAATTCGGCAACGTGTTAATGAAGCCTATCGGCGCGGTTGACAGATTCGTTATTAAAAAACTTTTCGGCGCGTGTCAGGTTCAGGTGGAAAAAGATTTCGGATTAAAACTCGGCACGGAAGAAAACAAAGTCAAAGCGGGCGAACTCTTAAAACGGGTGATTCTCGAAACGCAACAAAACTCTATGGCTACCGAAAGGTCTTCGGCTATGCGTTCGGGTAGCGAGTTTATGAGAACGATAACGATGTTTTCCGCCGACTCAATGAAGGTCATAGGAAGAGTTGTAGATTCTATCGGAGAATTAAGCGCGTTAAAAGCAAAGAAAAAAATTCTTACCGACGCCAAGGAAATTGCAAGTATAGATAGTCAAATAAAACAAGCAACGAAAAAAGTTGCAAAGTCTACGACTTCGCTTATAACTTCTGCGGTGTTTATGGCTCTCGTCGCGCAGTTGTTCAGGACTCTTTACAATAAAGACGACG
The DNA here is from genome assembly GCA_934271245.1 of uncultured Clostridia bacterium. GTDB lineage: Bacteria > Bacillota > Clostridia > Christensenellales > Borkfalkiaceae > UBA1259. The sequence goes on from CAKQQY010000008.1 coordinate 17,414, forward strand.
AAGACGATAACGTAGTTGCTAATATGACAACCGACGCTATCGGAAATCTTTTCGGCGGATTGCCAATCTTTAAGGATATTTATTCTCGATTTATCGACGGTTACGATATTGACGGCTACGCCTATTCCGCAATAAACGATATGTTTGATAGCGCGGATAATATATTCAAGATGTGTGGTGGTATTGTTACCGGGGAAGTTTCTTCACAGGAAGTTGCAAAGAATATAAAAGATATGGTCTACGCGGCGGGGCAGATATTCGGAATCCCGACAAGGAACGTTTACAATATTGCTTACGGATTAACAAAAAGAGTGAGTCCGTCTACGGCGTATAAGGTTGATACGGTTTTCTACAACAAAAAATATTCTTCGGATTTGAAAAAGGCAATCGAAAACGAAGACGACGATATGATAGCAACTATCGTTGAACTCATAACGAACGAACGGGTTGGAAATATAGGAGATTCCACCGTGAGCGCCGAACTCAATTCTCTCATAACGAAAGGATATGACGTAATCCCGAGAAGCGTGGGGCAAACACTGACTTACGACGGCGAAGAAATCAACTTGACGAACAACCAGAGAAAACGGTTCAAAGAAGTATATTCCGTGGCGAATAAAGCCGTTGCAAGCCTTGTAAAATTAACTCAATACGAATCTGCAAGCGAAGAAGTTAAGGCAAAGGCGATAAAGTATATTTATAGCGTGTACTACAATCTCGCTTTACAGGACTTGCTTGGGGTTGACCTTGAAACGAAGACTGTTTTGTTCGCAGAAGCAATCGACGTTGAAAAACTCGCTATCATCGTCGCGACGGCTAATTCTTTAACCGCAGACCTTGATAATAAAGGAAAGGCGATAAGCGGAACGCGTAAGAGAAAGATTCAGTCTTACGTAAATTCACTTAAACTCACCGCTGCTCAAAAGTATATGATTATGGGTTATTTAGGATTCAGAAACTTGAAAGGCGAAACGCAGGTTAAGGCATATATCAATCGTCTGAATCTTACCAAATCGGAGAAGTCAAAACTGCTCAAATACAGCGGGTACGGGGAATAAAAACTGAGGGATTAAACAGGCTGAAAAGTTACCAAAATGTTACCATTTGTAAAATATACAATATAAAGTGGTTTTATAAGGTTAAATTGTACCATATATTGTGTTGGTAATTCTCTCGTTACCTCCACCAAATAAAAAAGACAGGTTACAACCTGTCTTTTTTATTTGTCGGGTAGCAGATTAAACTTGTCAGTTCGGTCGCCTATGACGGACTTTCCTGACGGGCAAAGTCCTGCGCGGTAGCGCAGGATCTCGTTACGTTTGTCGTAAGGCTGTTGCCGTCTTTTTTATTTGTCGGGTAGCAGATTTAATTTGTCAAGTTCGGTCGCCTTTGACGGACTTTCCCTGACGGGCAAAGTCCTGCGCGGTAGCGCAGTATATCGTTACGTTTGTCGCAAAGCTTAATGCGGTAGCATAAATGTTTAATCGATTCTAAAATTTATACAAAAGCGTAACGTTAAAAAAAATAACGATGTGAAATTTTTTATATCATTACGGTAAGATAACAAGGCAAGTGTAAAATAACAAAAATAATTTTTAAAATTATTGATTTAATAGTTTGTATATGATATAGTAAAGACATAATTGTTATACAACGAATAGTGAGGAAAGGTTTTTTGAAAAGGGTTATTGCATTAATATGTGTTTTATCTGCGATGCTTATTGCGGGCGCTCCTTTTTTTATTAATAGTATGGTAAACATAGGGTATTATAGCCCGTTAGAAACATATAACGATGAATTATTGTCGGAAAGTTTAGCATTAAGTTTGTTTCCGCAAATTCATGGTTTTACTATGACCGCGGAAAAGAATAAAGAGTTAAACTTTGGATGTTACGATGTATCCGTTTTGTATAAAGAGCATAAAAACGCCGATGATTTTGATGCTTATGGTGTGAGCGGAAGATATATACGAGGAAAAGTCGATACAGACAACTTCAATCACGTTTTTAATATGTTTTCGGTAAAATCCGAAATTATCGAAAGAGATTACGTCGCTAACGTCTGGTCCGATATTGACGCAGGGAAATATTATTTTGCGTATTTCAGAATAAAAAACGTATTGTTTGAAAACGTTGATAATTACTCCAAGTTTATTTCCAAAAAATATAATTTGGCGGAGTGGATAGGCTATAAATTTGAGACAAGCGAAGTACTGTGGGGAGAAACGACCGACAATAAAAAATCTTTTTATTCAGAGAAAAGAGTGGATTTATACTCTCTGTTTGCGAACTTACAGAACGGAAAAGAAGAAGTTCGATATTTTTCCGATTTAAAACTTTACGGAAACGCTTTGCAATGTGATTTTAATAATTTGTTGAATCAATTGCCCGAGACATTGCCGTCATGCTTGATGATGTACGGAACAGGACAGCAAATTCTTGAATACAAGCAAGACGACTTTTTGGAATTGTTAGAAATTAAACGGTAAATATATCGGAAAATTCTTTGCACGGTTCATAAATTACAGACCGCTTTTTTGTTTTGGGACGGACATCCTTTGCGTACTTTATTAACGATAAGCTTATAATTTTTATTATAAAAAGCACAAACAATAGTGAGGACGTGCTATAATCGAAAAGGAGAAATTATAAGGACAAAAACTATGGCTTCGGGTAAAGAATACAGAGATTTTATTTTAGAACAGTTATCGGATTTACGCCCGACTTACAGGGCAATGATGGGGGAATTTTTAATCTACGTAAACGGCGTTTATTTCGGCGGTGTTTACGACGACAGATTTTTGGTTAAAAAGACTTCCACAAACAAAGAGTACGGGCTTACGGAAGAGTTGCCTTACGACGGGGCAAAGCCTATGTATCTAGTGGAAAACGTCGACGACAGAGAATATCTTAAATCCTTGGTTTCCGACACGGTAAACGGGTTATAAACCTACTTTCATATAAAGCGGACGTAAAAACAATTTAGTTTCTGAAAAAGACGGTTTCGAGCCGTCTTTTTGATGTTATGCGAAAAACAGTCGTCAAAAGAATATAATCGCTTTCAGGTAAAGAAGAATAAAAAGGGATTCTATTGCCGATAATACCTACACGGAGGGAATTATGAGCAAGAGAAAAAAGAAAAACAAAATAACCAAACTTACCGACGAGCAGTACAACAATTATATTATGGCGTTAAAGGACGAAGTTCCGCCAAAACCCATGCGACAAAATTAGTGAGTTATTTTACTTGAAATTTTTTGGAAAAAAGGGTACAATAGAAACAACTTGATTTTATATTTGGAGTAATTTATGATCGAGATAAAAGAAGTCGCGAGCAAAAAGGACCTGAAGTTGTTTGCTACGTACCCTTTAATTTTATATAAAGATTGTCCGTATTACGTACCGTCCTTACGAATGGACGAGATGAATACTTTCGATCCGAAGAAAAATTTCAGTTTAAAAGAGTGTGACGCGAAAGGTTTTCTCGCATATAAAGACGGAGAGTTGGTCGGGAGAATCGCCGGAATTATCAACTACAAATACAACGAACTTTCGGGCGGAAAATATATCAGATTTTCCCGTTTCGAGTGTATTGACGACATAGAAGTGTTTAACGCTCTTTTAGGCGCGGTGGAAAATTACGGAAAGCAGCACGGAATGAAAGTTATTCACGGACCGTGGGGCTTTAACGATACCGACAGAGAAGGCATGCTGACTTACGGGTTTAACGAAAGAGCGACCTACGCTACCAACTATTATTATCCGTATTTTTGCGAAAACATGAAAAAACTCGGGTTTGACGACGAATCCAAGTGGGTGGAATATCGTTTCAAAATTCCCGATAAGCCTTACGACAGAATAGAAAAACTTGCGGAAAAACTTAAAGATAAGTTGTGCGTTAAAGACGTTTCGGAAACCATGAGCGTTAAAGCCATAGGTAAAAAGTACGGCGACAGTTTATTTGAAACGTTAAACGACGCTTACGGCAAGTTAGACGGTTACGTTCCGATAGAAGACAGAATGAAAGATAACGTCTTAGGGCAGTTCGCAACAATCTGTAATCCCAAATACATAAGCGTTTTAGTAGACAAAAACGAAGAAGTCGTCGCGTTCGGCATAGTTTTGCCGAGTATTTGCGATACTTTAATAAAACATAAAGGGAAACTTTTCCCGTCGGGATTCGTAGGCGTGTTAAAATCCATCAAGAACCCCACCGATCTGGAAATGGCTTTGATAGGGGTCAGAAGCGATTACAAAAATACCGGAATCAATTCGATTATTCTTTCTAAAATAAGCAAAAACGTTATCGACGGCGGAGTGAACAGCATAGAATCAAATCCCATGCTCGAAACGAATTACGCGATTCAGGCGCAATGGAAGTTCGCCGAGAGCGAAATTATTAAAAGAAGACAAACGTATAAAAGAGAAATCGTATAAACGCGTGTTAAACCGATATAAGTTTTCTTGATAAAAACCCGCGGCGGAAAGATATTCTTTCCGCCGCGTTCTTTATAAATTATTAAAAAGGCGGCGAAAAAATTTCGCCGCCTTAGTTTTATTTATGGCTTTCTACTATTAAATCGACGAACCTAAACGTTCTGCAATCTACTAAACCCCTGTCGGTCAAACGAAGTTCGGGAAGGCAGGCAAGCGGAATAATTCCCATAGTCATAAAGGGGGACGGGTGCTTGCAACCGACTTCTTTCCAGGCGTTTTCGAGAGTGGAAACGAGCGCGTCGGTTTCTTCTAAAGATTTGTCGCTTATAAGTCCCGCGATAGGAAGGGGAACTTTGCCGATAATTTTACCGTCTTTAACGGCAACGAGCCCGCCGCCGCATTCTATCAACGCGTTTACCGCGATAACCATATCTTTATCGTTAGTGCCGATTACCGAAAGGTTGTGCGCGTCGTGAGCGACCGTCTGCGCCAGCGCGCCGCTCTTTATGCCGAATCCTTTGACGAACCCGAAAGCGCGTTTGCCCGTGTTGTTGTGTCTTTCGAACACCGCCATTTTAAGTAAATCGTTTTTGACGTCCGATTTGATTTCGCCGTTTTCTATCGGCATGTTGACTATTCTTTCGTAAGTGGTGGTTCTCGCGGGAATAATTTCTATCGCGCGAACGTCCGCCGAAACTCCTTCCGCTTTGACCTTTAAGTCGTCTTCGGTGATTTTTGCCATGTGAACGGTGTTAATCGCCTTTGCGGGGTAAACGTAATCTTTTATTTCAACGACGGTTTTGCCGTTTTCGGCAACGAGTTTTCCGTCGATAAAGGTCTTTTCGACCTTACATTCGTTAAGGTCGGATATAATTACCATATCCGCGCATTTGGAAGGGGTAATCGAACCGAGTTCCTGATCAAGACTGAAACACTGCGCAACGTTGATGGTTACCATCTGAATAGCCGTCAACGGGTCGATACCTTCTTCTATGGCTCTTTTTACGATATGATCTAAATGCCCGTATTTTTTTAAGGTATGGGGGTGAGTGTCGTCGGAGATAAGGCAAGCGTATCTCGAATCCACGTTATGTTTGGTAATCGCGGGGGCGAGTTCTTTTAAGTCGTGCCATGCGGAACCTTCTCTGAACATGGCGTACATACCCAGACGCATTTTTGCAAGCGCGTCGATTTCTCTCGTCGATTCGTGGCAGCATCTTACGCCTGCGGCGATATAAGCGTTCAATCCGTTTTCCGTTTCGGGAACAGAATAGTGACCGGTAACCGTTTTGCCCGCTTTAAGCGTTTCGCCGACTATCGCGTGGGTACGCTCGTCCGAATAAATAATCCCGGGGAAGTTCATCATTTCGCCAAGACCTACGCATTCGTCCCATTTCATCGTTTCGGCAATGTCTTCGGGGCCTATCGTTGCGCCGGTGTCTTCGAAACCGGGAACGGCAGGCACGCACGACGGGGTGGTGAGCATGGTTTTAAGCGGAGCGCGTTTAGCGTCTTCGAGCATATATTTAACGCCGTCAAGACCTAACACGTTGCAGATTTCGTGGGGGTCCATAAAGATACCCGCGGTTCCGTGCGGCATAGTTACTTTGGCGTATTCGCCGACCGATAACATCGACGATTCAACGTGAATATGACCGTCTAAAAAGGCAGGGGCAAGATAATTGTTTTCCGCGTCGACGATTTTCGTGTTTTCACCGATACATTTCGAACAATCGCCGACCATCGCGATTCGTCCGCAAGCGACGGCGACCTGCGCGCCTTCGATTATTTCGCGTGTGCATACGTTTATAAGTCTGGCGTTGGTTATTACCAAATCGGCTTTTTCGTTTCCCATAGCGACCGCTGAAAGACGCGCCGAACACTTCCATAACGGAACAGAACAAAAATTATTTACCATATCTACCTTCCTTTTGTTTTTTTGATATGATTATAGCCAAAACGAAAAGAAAAGTCAATTCGTTGAAAAGCGGAATACGCTTATTTTTTCTTATAGAAAACGAATCGCTGTTTTTATCGTTTTTATGAAAATATTTTCGGCGTTTTTGTTATTGATTTTTGTTTTATTTTATAGTATCATATCTGTACAAGGAAATTTACGGATTATTTTTATTAAAAAAAGGCAATAATCACCGCGGGCGAATCTGCGGCGTTTTACGTACTATGGATAAGAAAAAGATATTAGTAACTTTTATAGAATCGGGCTTCGGGCATATAACGAGCGCGAGAGCCATTTCGGACAGTCTGAAAAAGAAGTACGGCGACGTTTACGATATAGAAGACTGCGATATTATGAAAGACAACGAAAAGACCGTCACGTTCGAAAAGTTTTTGACGCGCCAGACTCAGGCTACGAATAAAATCCACGGATACGGATTTATGATGTTTGCGGTCATGGAAGCGTTCGGGGGCGAAAAATTTCTGGAGTTTACGCATAAAACCATATTCAAAAGTTTCGTAGACGCAACGGTCGAAGCATTTTCGGAACATAAACCCGACTGTATAGTCAGCACTCATTATTTTATAACGTTCTGCGCGGTGGAATACAAAAGAATGCGAGACCCGAACTGCGTCGTGGTGACGTATAATCCCGATAACAACGTTCACCCGTGGTGGGACAACCGCGACGGTATTTTTATAACCAACAATATTTTTGCGACGAGAGAAGCGGTGAGAAAGAGAAGTTTTTCCACGAAAGACTGTAAAACGGTAAACTTTACCGCGCGTCAGGATATAATAGGTTGCACCGAAACGAAAAAAACTCTTCGCGAAAAGTACGGGATAGACGAAAACGAATTCTGCGTCGTCGTGGCGGACGGCGGATACGCTTTGGGAAAATGCAAAAGCGTGGTAAACAGCCTTTGCAGAACGCATAAGCGTATCACGATAGTGGCGGTTGCAGGCAAAAACGAAAAACTGTACGACTACTTTATGAAGAAAAAACTTAAAGAAAACGTTACGCTTATTCCGCTTTCTTTTACCGAAAACATTTTCGAATTTTATAAACTTGCCGACTTGTTTATTACCAAAGCGGGTCCGAATTCCGTTCTGGATTCGGTGTTCGTGGGGACGCCCGTGCTTATTGACTACTATCCGCACCCGATAGAAAAGGCGACGAAGCAACTTTTCGTGGATAAATATAAATGCGGCGAATATATAAGCAGTCCGTATTTTATCAGAAAGAGAGTAGAAGAACTGATTGACGACAGGTCGCCGCTTATTACTTACGCGGAAAACACCGCGAAATTCAGAAAAGATTGCAACGGCGCCGACGAGATAGCCGATATTATAAACAAAACGCTTCGGAGAAAAGATGACTTATAAGGAAAGCAACGAAAGAATAGCCTCTTTGGAAAAAGAGAAAAAGTACGATATAGACCCGAACATGGGAGAATACCGGTTTGTAAGCGCGCAGGAACCCGACCACAGATACGTTTACGACAGATTTATAGATAAATTTTATTACTGCATTTTAAGGGCGTTGGTTTTTATATTCGCGCCGTTTATAATGTTTTTTGCTTATAGACTAAGGATACGCGGCAGAAAAAACCTTAAACTTAAAAATAAAAGCGGAGCGATAACGGTAAGCAACCACATTTCCTTTCTGGATTCTTTAATAATTAAGCAAGTCGTTTTTAAAAGGGTATACTTCGTAGGCGCAAGCCACAACAATAAAAAGGGGTTCTTCGGGTATACTATAAAAATTTTAGGTTTTCTGCCGCTGTCGGCGCAATTCAGTAACCAGAAAAACCTTAACCGCGCCATATCGCATTTTCTGAAAAAGGGCAAAAAAGTGCATATCGATCCCGAACAGGCAATGTGGTGGGGATATAAAAAATTAAGACCGTTCAAAAACGGCGCGTTTAATTACGCCGTAACAAACAACGTTCCCGTAATTCCCATAGTAAACCTTATAAGAGACGCTAACCGGTGGGATAAATTTGTCGGCAGACCGTTTAAGGTGACTTCGAAAGTGTTAAAACCCGTTTATCCGAACGACGAACTGTCGCCGAAAGAAAGAATAATCGATTTGAAAAACAGAGTAAGGGAAGAAATGCGCGAAGAAATGAATGCTTTTTACGGCTTCGAGTGCGACGTGGAAAGAATAGCAGAATAAAAAGAAAAAAAGTACCGCTGCCGATAAAAGCAGCGGTACGGTTATTTAAAATAAATTTTTGTAAGTTTAATTTAAGAATTTGTCGAGTTCGGCGGCTACTTTTTTGTTTACTTTTACCTTGGGCGAAGCAATCAGTTTTCCGCGCGCCATAACCGTTTTAACCTGTCTTAACGCTTTTAAGTCGTCGAGAGGATTGTTTTCGGTAACTATCATATCGGCGCATTTGCCTTTTTCTATAGTACCCGTCAGATGACCGATACCCGCAAGTTTCGCGCTGAGTTCGGTCGCCGAATAAAGGGCGAACGCGTTGCTTACGCCTACGTATTTATGGTAATAACAAAGTTCTCTCCAAAAGTCGTATTGCGTTATCCAGGGGCAGCCTACGTCGTTGCCCAAAACTACAGGGATATCGTTTGCGACGGCGGCTTTCGCGCAGTCTATAATCCCCTGGAAGACCACGTTGCCGTTATATTGTTCTACTTCCGAAGCGTTGCTTACGGAACGGTCGAACAAAGCGTAGGGAAGAGCGGGGGAAATAGTCGCGCACAAAAAGGCGTTTCTCTTTTTGAAAAGGTCTATTATCTCGTCGGTGGGTTTGGCGCCGTGTTCGATGCTGTCCACACCGTTTTCGAGAGCAAGTTTAACTCCGTCCGTCGATTCTACGTGCGCCGCCACTAAGTAACCTTTTTCGTGCGCCTTTTCGCATACGGCTTTTACCATATCGGGCGGCATTTTGACTTCTCCCGGAACGCCCTTTTCTTTGGCGTCAAGTACGCCGCCTGTTATCATCAGTTTTACTAAATCTACGTTTTCTTTTTCGTTGTTTTCTAAAATTTTAAGCGCGTCGTCAGCGTTGGCCGCTGCAATCGCCACCGAACCCGCCATATGTCCGCCGTTTACCGATATTCCGCGGTTAGACGCGATTATTCTCGGACCGATTTTGTCGCCTGCAGATATTTCGTCGCGAAGTCTTGTGTCGAAATCTCCGAGTCCGCCTACCGTACGGATAGTCGTAACGCCGCTCATAAGTTCGATTTTTGCAAACGACGAAACGAGTTTGTACGCTATCGCGCGGGTAAGACCGTTGCTCATCAACTTTTTAACGAGTTTCGCGTTGTCGCGCTGTTTCTTCTGCGGTTTTCCGTTCCCGGCAAGGTGAACGTGCATGTTTATAAGCCCCGGCATTAAATAAGCGCCGTTAAGGTCGATAACTTTATAACCGTTAAGGTTCGCGTTTTCTTTCGGTAACACGTCGGTAATTATTTCGTCGTCTACTAAAACGCATAAACCTTCCTGCGGCGACATATCCTTTTTGCCGCTTAAAACTTTTCCGTTTATGAAAGCGTATTTCATAATGTTTCTCCGTTATTATTTTTAGGTATGATATACCCGTTTTTATATTTTGTCAACAAAACCCGCCGCTTTTTTCGGTAAAAGGGGAATAGAATATATTAAACGATAAAAAACCGCCTTCGCAAAAACGAAAGCGGTGATTTTCTTTGACAAAAAACTTAAGCGTTGATATTAGTATTGTCGTTGTTGTTTTCGGTAGCGTCAGCGTCGGTTGTCGCCGCTTGGTTGTCGGCAGCTGCCGCAACGTTCAACGCTTCGGTGTTGAGTTGAACGGGAACTTCTTTCGATGCTTTGTTTCCTTTAACGCCCGCAACGATGGCAAGAATTCCGCCGACCAGGGAGCCTAAAAGGATTCCGAATGCGCCGGAAACGATAAGTAAAACGTTAAACGCGTTTACCGTTCCGGAGAAAATGGTGAATATCAAGGTGAGTACCGCGAAAACGATAGCCGAAACGGATAAGAAATTATATATTGCTTCAACGACGTTTATCATGGACTCGATTTCGCTTCCCGCTCCTGCTTGGGCGCCGGCTTGACGCAATCCTTCGACGACCGTAGCGCCGTAAGCTTTGTTTACAAACGTTCCGATTAAGTAAAATGCCGTGGCGATAATGCCGAGTACTAAGGTGGTTGTGTTAGGTTTCTTCATAAAAATTCTCCTATAAATTTATTTCGGTAATCCGAATACCGTTAAATTATACATTTATGAAAGATAAAAGTCAATATATAAAATAATAAAAAATCTTATTTTTTTCTATAAAAATTGTAGTTTTTTTTATTGTAAAAGAGACGGCGATTTGATATACTTTATCTGACTTGGACGATAATCGTCTTTTTTACCTTAAAGGAGCATTTTATGAACAACGAATTTATGAGATACGAAAGAGTGGGCGTATGCGCGCCGAGAGCGTATTACGTACCTTTTTCCGAAGGACAGACCGTAGCGTATAAACACGGCATCGTAGACAGAACCTTGTCAGACAGATTTATATCTTTAGACGGCGAATGGGATATAAAAGAACACTTAAAACCGTCGGAAGTCGATATAAACGAAAAACTGACGGAGAAAATAGTCGTTCCCTCCTGCGTGCAGATGCACGGGTACGATCACTTGCAATACATAAACACGAGATATCCTATCCCGTTTAATCCGCCTTACGTTCCCGAAAACAATCCTACTTACCATTATAGAAGAAAGGTAAATATCGAAAACGTAAACGAAAAATATTATATGGTTTTCGAAGGGGTAGACAGCGCGTTTTATCTTTACGTAAACGGCATGGAAGTAGGTTACGGTCAGATTTCCCACGCAACCAACGAGTTCGATATTACTCCTTTTATAGTTAAAGGGGAAAACGTTATCGACGTTGTGGTGTTAAAATGGTGCGTTTCCACCTTTTTGGAAGATCAGGATAAATTGCGTTTTACGGGAATATTCAGAAGCGTTTATCTTTTGAGAAGACCGGAAAAACATATTACCGATTTCAAAATCGAAACCGATTACGACGGCAAAGACGGGTTCGCAACCGTTTATAATTACGGCGAAGAATCTTTCTTGGTAACCTTAAACGAAACTACCGCGGCGGTAGGCGGCGGCGAATCGGTTACTTTTACCGTAGAAAACGTTAAACCCTGGAGCGCGGAAAAGCCTTCTCTTTATGAGTGCGATATTACCTGCAACGGGGAACTTATCGTAAAAAGAATAGGTTTCCGCAGGGTAGAAATAGATAACGGAGTATTTAAAATCAACGGTAAAAAGGTTAAATTCCACGGCGTAAACCGTCACGAATCCAACCCTTATACCGGCGCAACGGTAACGTTAGAAGATACCGTAACCGATTTCGACCTTATGAAATGGGCTAACGTCGACGCTATCAGAACGTCGCATTATCCCGATATGCCCGAGTTCTACGAACTTTGCGACGTTTACGGCTTCTACGTTATGGACGAAGCGGACGTCGAAGCGCACGGCGCGGTAAGTTGCGAAACGGGGTATAAAATCGATGTATGGCAAAGATACGCCAACAACGGCACTTTCGACGACGGCGTTTACGACAGAGAAGTCAATTTATACGAAAGAGATAAGAACGCGACCTGCGTCGTTATCTGGTCGCTCGGCAACGAAAGCAGTTTCGGCAAAATGTTCTATAAGGGCGTTGAATATATCAAATCCAGAGATTTAAGACCTATTCATTACGAAGGCAACTGGGAAACGGATCAATCCGAATATTATACCGATAAAATAGATATTGCGAGCAGAATGTATCCGCCGGTTAGTTTCTTCGACGAATTTTTGGCGGACGAAAAGGAAACGCGTCCTTTTGTTATGTGCGAATATTCGCACTCTATGGGCAACAGCAACGGCGACCTTTCCGATTACTGGGAAAAGATAGAATCCAACGACCGTTTTATGGGCGGTTTCGTCTGGGAATGGTGCGACCACGCGGTAAAAGGCGAAAAAGGTTTCTTATATGGCGGCGATTTCGGCGAAAAGGAACACGACGGCAATTTCTGCGTAGACGGACTCGTTTCTCCCGACAGACAGATTAAATCAAACCTGGTAGAACTTCGCGCGGTGTACGGCGGCAAGAGAAGAGAAAAAGTCGAAGAACGCAATACCGTTCTTGAAAAAATGCCTTCAACAGGTAAAACCAAAGTCGAAGTCGATAACAACGGTAAAATTATTTCCGTCGGCGACTTAAAATTAAAAGAACCGATAAGCGTTAACATTAAACGCGCGTTTATAGATAACGATATGTACGCTAAAAATATTTTCGGAAGATATTACGAAAGCGAACAAATTATCCTTAATACCGAAACGAAAGGCGGTACGACGGTTTATACCGGTAAAATGGTACAGAATTGTTTATCGCCCGCAATGGATTTCACGATTACGGTAACACCGTTTGACGGCGGCGTGGATTTAGGCTTAAAGTATAAAGTCGCGGACTATATCGAATATCTGCCGAGAATAGGTTTCCGTTTCGCTATAAACGAAAAAGACGTAAAATTTTCTTATAACGGTTACGGCCCTTACGAAAGTTATTGCGATAAACGCGTCGCTTCGTCTTTCGGCGAATACGTCAGCACCGCTAAAAAGAATTTCTCCGATAATATTATGCCGCAGGAAAGCGGAAGCCATTTCGGCACGGTTAAGTTAGATATTGAAAACAGAATGGAAATCACCGCCGAAAAGCCCTTCTCTTTCAGCGTTTTGCCTTATTCGGTAGAAACTATAATAGATACGAAACACAACTTCGAATTGCCGGAAACCGACGGAAGTTATATTTCGCTCGATATAGATATGTCGGGCGTAGGAACCAACTCCTGCGGACCCGTGCTTGCCGAAAGATTCAGAGCCAAAAAAGAAGGCGAAAATACTTTCAGAATCAAATTAAAATAAAATTCAAGCCGCCCTGCGATTTCGCAGGGCGGCGGGCTTTTAACGGCGGTTTTATAAAGTCGGCGGATAAAGTTTATTTTTGCTTGTCGCCGTAAAGTTTTATTCCCATGCGGGGAAGAGCGGTCTCCGAACTTCCGAGCGGTGTTAAAGCGTTTCTGTAATCGTGCTTGTCGCAAAAACCTTTAAGTTCTTCCTGTAATCTCTTGAAGTTACGAGTTTCTATTCCCGAAAGGGTGTTAACGTATTCTTTCGCGTATTTGCCTGCGTAAGAAGAGTATGAAAGAAGTTCCGCGTAATGCTCTAAACAAAATCCTTTGGTTTTTAAAAGGGTTTTGTAAAAATTTTCTTCTTTAGCGTACATCTGCGCAATCGTCTTGTAGTATTTAACCATGCTTTCTTCCGTTAAATCGCAGATAATGCAGGTGGAAGACGATTTTTTTATAAAATCCGCTTGTTTTTTTGCCTGGCCTACGCTGTTTAATTCTTTAAGAGAGTTCATAAGCGTGTCTACGCGCGTGCCTATCTGTAAGGCGACGGAAAGTTTGTTTTGTCTGGAAAAAAGCATGTCGAAGTGGCGCGAACAAAACCCTTTGGCGTTTACTTTGGCTCTCGTCGTTTCTTCCATAACCGCGTCGTTTAAAAATTCGTGCAGAAACTGTTCTTCGACCTTTTTTCTTATTTCGCATAACGGGCATTCGCAATCTTCGCCCGCCTTTTCGTATATTAAACCTGTGTCTATATGATAATTCATAAAAATATTTTACCATATCGGGCGATAAAGTTCAATACTTTTTGTTGAAAAGTCAGACGGTTAGTGGTAGAATATATTTAATCGAAGGTTCCTGAGGTTGTCGGGAACGATTTTGGAGGAGAGAAAAACATGACTGTAGAAAAAATAGATTTATACGAATATTTCGGGGTGGAAAGACCGCAGGGCGCGAAAGGATATTTAACTACTTACGTCCGTTATCGTTCGCCCGAGTTTTGTATCGGCAGATTAAGACCCGCTATGCTTGTTATCCCGGGCGGCGGATACGCTATGGTATCCGACAGGGAAGGCGAACCCGTTGCGATGGCTTATCTCGAAAAGGGGTATAACGCGTTCGTTCTCGATTACTCGGTAAATCCCGTTAGATACCCGGCGCAACTTATAGAAGGCTGTATGGCTATGGCGTATATAAGAGAAAACGCCGAAAAATACGATATAGATAATGGTCACGTCGCCGCGATAGGCTTTTCGGCAGGAGGACATCTTTGCGGCATGCTTGCGACGTTAACGGAAGAAAAGGTCGTTAAAGACGCTTTGGGAGAACGCGGGGCTGATTGTAAGCCGAACGCCGTCGTTCTTTCTTATCCTGTAATAAAATACGGCGAAAACATGCATAAAGGTAGTTTTGATAACCTTTGCGGCGACGACGAATCGCTAAAAGAATATCTGTCGCTTGAAAAACGCGTAAATAAGGATTCTTCGCCGGCGTTTATATGGTGTTCGGCGGACGATACCTGCGTTCCCGCGGAAAACAGTCTGGTTATGGCGGCAGCGTACAAAAAACATAAAATTCCCTTCGAATTACATATCTACAGAAGCGCTATACACGGCGCAAGCGTCGCGACAAAGGAAATAGTGGCGGCTAATTACCCGGAAGAAGTCATAAACGGCTATGTAAATCCTCACGTCGCAAAATGGGTGGAACTTTCGGCTGAGTTCTTATCCGAACTCGGTTTCGGAATAATAATTTAATCGGAGAAAGCGTATGACAAAAAAATTCGGTTTGGTTTTAGGTTCGGGCGGTAGCCGCGGAGTGGCGCACATAGGATTTTTGAAATCGTTAGAAGAAGAAGGAATCGTTCCCGATCTGCTTACGGGGTGTTCGATGGGGTCTGTCGTCGGCAGTTGTTACGCTATCGGTATGACGCCCGACGAAATGTATTCGGAAGTTAAAAAACTTAAAATGACCGATATTATGGACCTTTCAGTGTCACCGCTACGTAAGGGGTCGCTCTTGCGCGCGGTGAAACTTAAAAAGGTACTTTCAAGATATCTCGGCGATAAAAAATTTTCCGATACGAAAATACCGTTTAAGGCGGTAGCCACAGACCTCGTGTCGGGGGACGCCGTAACTCTTGACGGCGACGTTAAACTCGTTGACGGGGTAGCGGCAAGTTCGACTATTCCCTCGATATTCCAGCCGGTAAAAATTGACGGGATGGTTCTGGTAGACGGCGGCGTGTGTTGCAGAGTTCCTGTCGCTCCTATATGGGAAATGGGCGCGGAAGCCGTTGTCGCCGTGGACGTTTTAGGTTCCGTAAGGGTAATGAACAAGGAATATAACCATAATATGTTCTCTATCATAACCCGTTCTATAGATATTGCCGACGGACATCTGACCGCGATGAAAAGAGAAAAAGAAAAATGCGACCTGTGGTTAGAACCCGATATGGGCAATATGAGTCAGTATAAGTTCAAAGATTTCGATCTTGCTTATAACGCAGGGTATAAAATAGGTAAAGAAAACGCCGAAAGAATAAAAAAGATAATAGAATAACCGATTAAAGCGGAATAAAAAACAAAAAATAAAAATTTAATTTTCCAAACGTTAAAAAAATTGTTGATATTTTTTTTTAATTATGCTAATATAATTAGGCGATTAGGGAAACGCTTCATTTAATCGTTACGGAAAATTGAATTTTGCTACTGTGGCTCAGTCGGTAGAGCAGCTGATTCGTAATCAGCAGGTCACCAGTTCGAATCTGGTCAGTAGCTCCAAAAGAAAACCACCGCTTTTTGCGGTGGTTTTCTTTTGCTATCGACCGAAAGACGAGAACTGCGGTTCGGTCGCCTATGACGGGCTATCCCGACGGGCAAAGTCCTCGCCCGACAGGGCGAGTATCTGGTCAGAAGTAATAGTTTAAAACCGCTTTTGCGGTAATAGTCGATTATCGCTTTTTGCGGTGCTTTTCTTTTGCTAAGGGGTTTTTCAATTTTTATAAAAAATATATAGAGGAAAAAGGTTTATGGACGTTGATAAATTGAATAAATGGGCTGATTTATTGCTTGATACGGGTAAGAGGAATAATCTTATAAATTTTAAGGATACGAAAATGGGAACGGTTGAAGTCGTTTCTCCGGGTTTCGATAATCTTTTTTCTAAAGCGGAACATTCGGCGCGTTTTGAAGTTTATGATCCCGAATTATATGATGAAGAAGACGATGAAATAGAAGAGACCGTCGAAGAAGACGAGTCTCTTAAAGACGAACAGGAAGAATTCGGTGAAAAGCGTATTTCTAAAGAAGATTATATCGAAGAATATGGAAAGCGTCTTAAAAAGAACAGTCAGATTCTTATTTACAATGCTTTTTCCGATCCGATAAAAGCGTTGAGTAATATTGCAAAAAAATCAAAAACGGCAATGGAAGAAACGGGCGTTAATATTTCGTATATGGCGTTCGGGTTTGTTCGTTGGACTGAGGACGAAAAATCGCAATACGTTATGCGCGCTCCGATTTTACTTGTACCCGTTTCCATAGAAAATTCTTCTGCCGTAGACCCCTATTATGTAAGAATAATGGATAGCGATATTATAGTCAATCCGACGTTTTTATTCAAACTTAAAAACGATTACGGCATTGAACTGCCCGCGTATGACGATGAAGATATCGAAACGTATTTAGAAAAAGTTCAGAAATGTGTTTCAAAACTTAAATGGTCTGTTACGAGAGAATGTAAAATAGGCGTTTTTTCGTTCTTAAAAATCAATATGTATAAAGACCTGAAAGATAACGCCGACAAAATATTAGAAAATGAAAACGTACAATATCTGCTTGGCGAAAAAGAAATAAAGCCTGATACGGGGGATAATGAAACCAAGAATAGTCCCGTTCAGCTTCATAACGTAGTAGATGCGGATTCAAGTCAGGCGGAAGCCATCGAAATGGCGCATAACGGAAAAAGTTTTGTTTTACAGGGGCCTCCCGGGACAGGTAAAAGTCAGACTATTACTAATATAATTGCGGAATGCCTTGCAAACAATAAAAAAGTCCTTTTTGTGTCGGAAAAGTTGGCGGCGCTTAACGTTGTTCACGATAAACTGAATAAAGCGGGGCTTGAAGAATTTTGCTTGGAACTTCATAGTCATAAAGCAAACAAAAAAGACGTAATAACGGAATTATGCCGAACGCTTAAACTTTCTAAGAGCAATTTATCCGGTAACGCTCAGAAAGAAATAGAGGCGAAGATTCTTGCTCAGAAAGAATTGGACGAGTACGCCGAAGAACTTCACAAAACGCGTCCTGTAATAAATAAAACGCTTTATAAATTGTTTGAAGAAGTTTCTTTTTGCAGAAAAGCGCCTGATATCGAATTCGTAATAAAAGGAATCGGAACGAAGGGAGAAGGGTTTATAGAAAAAGCGGAAAATATCTTAACGCAATACGTGGGATATTCTTCTTCTATCGGTTACGATTACCATCAGAACGTCTGGTACGGATATACCGATCCCGACTATTCTTATCAATCAAAAATTCAACTTAAATCCGATTTAAAAGACGTAATCGCCTTCTGTAAAGAAATCAATGAATTAAATGATAATATCAAAGAGAGATACTCCGTATCTGCAAAAAACGTGACGCAGGCATACGGGTTAAGAGATTTTTTTAATCTTGTAAAAAATAGTAAGTTCGTTACCCCGACGTTACTTAATTTTCCTGTTCTCGAAAATGTAATAAATATAATAACCTCGATGAGAGCGTTATCAAAAGAAATTCTGAATGATAAAAAAATCATCGAGGATATTTTTGACGAAGATATTTATAAAGTTGACGGGCAGGCGGTTTATAAAAAATTAACAAAACAATATAACGGCTTTTTTGCGCGTTTATTCAGCGGCGAATACAGACGTATCGCAAAGGATTTTAAACTTTGCAGTAAAGACGGTAAAAAAATAAAATACGACGTCGCCGTGTCGATGACTAACGTTTTGCGCGTTTATCAGCAAAGGGTTGAAGAATTTAATAATCTGGAAAAGAATATTAAAACGCAAATTGGTTCTGAATATTGCGGCGTTACAACGAAATTCGACGATTTACTTGCAGAACTCGAAACGCTTACTGAAATACTTTCCGACGATATTGATTTTACGAAACTTTCAACTTTAAGTTATCAGAACTTTATTGCCGAACAAAAGGAATTTTCAACGATTTCCGATTGTATTAACGGAATTTTCGGCAGATATGAGAACGCCGAAAAACGTGTAAGCGACAAATATGATTTTAGCGAATACAATGTTCGGGAAGAGAAAATCGACGCGCTTATAAATAAATATCAGGGATGCGTCGATAATATAGATAAACTTGATAACTGGTGCGAATTCGTTAAATTACTGAATTTGCTCGACGAAATGGAATTGAAGTCTTTTGTGGATTCTGCAATTGAACGGAAATTAAAAACGCAGGATATAGTTTGCGCGTATAAAAAGGCGTTTTACACGCAATGGATAGATATAATATTGCGGGAATCTCCGATTCTTGTTAAGTTATCTCGTATTCCTCACGACGAATTGGTAAAGCTATTTCAGACGAAAGACGAACTTAATTTTGAGATAAACAAAGCGGACATTAAATCTAGACTGTCTTCGCAGAGACCGGATCTGAATATGGTCGCCCGGGGAAGCGCGATATCGATTTTGTTGAGGGAAAACGAGAAAAAACGTAAACAAAAAGGAATCAGAGTCCTTTTAGATGAAATCGGCGATCTTGTTCAGACAATAAAACCGTGTTTTTTAATGTCCCCTCTTAGTGTAAGCACGTTTTTAAGTCCGGATATATTGTTTGACGTAGTAATTTTTGACGAGGCGTCACAGATATTCCCGCAGGACGCAATCGGCGCTATATACAGAGGAAAACAACTTATCGTTGTCGGCGATTCGAAACAAATGCCGCCGAGCAACTTTTTTAATACTTCTAATATACAAGAAAGTACAGACAGTGAAGAAGACGACGTTACCGATTTTGAGTCGATACTCGATATCTGTTCGACCGTGTTGCCGCAAAAACGGTTAAAATGGCATTACAGAAGCCGTTTTGAGTCGCTTATATCGTTTTCTAACAAAAACTTTTACGATAACGATCTTGTTACGTTCCCTTCTTCAAGGAAAGACGTAAAAGGAATCGGCGTTGACTATTTTTATGTGAACGGCGTGTTTGATCGCAGGTCAAAAACGAACCGCCGAGAAGCAGAAAAAGTTGTCGATTTGGTTTTCGAAAACATAGAAAAATATCCTGAAAGAAGTTTAGGGGTGGTTGCGTTCAGTATGTCGCAACAGAATTTAATCGATAAACTTATCGCAAAGCGCAGACAACAAGATCCTTCAAAAGAACCGTTTTTTAAATCTGACAATGCTGAACCGTTCTTTGTTAAAAATCTGGAAACCGTGCAAGGGGATGAAAGAGATACGATAATTTTCAGTATTGCTTACGGTAAAGATTCGCAAGGTCGGTTGCTTTTAAACTTCGGACCCGTAAACAGGGAAGGCGGAGAACGAAGATTAAACGTTGCGGTTACTCGGGCTAAGTATAACGTTCAACTGGTCTCTTCTATGCGCCATACCGATATAGATTTATCGAGAACGCAATCCGTAGGGGCAAGAAAGTTAAAAGAGTATCTTGACTACGCGGAAAACGGAGAATCGGCGTTGGCTCGTTCCGTTTCGGTAAATCCTTTTGAACAATACGATTCGGAATTTGAAATGGAAGTGTGCGAATTTTTAAGGGAAAAAGGATTCAGCGTCGATACGCAGGTCGGCTGCTCTTCATTTAAAATCGATTTGGCTTTAAAACGTCCCGATTCTTCAGACTATGTACTTGCTATCGAATGTGACGGCGCAACGTATCATTCTTCCAAAAGCACGAGGGACAGAGACAGGCTTCGTCAGGAAATATTGGAAGGAATGGGATGGAAATTCTATCGTATCTGGTCTACCGATTGGTTCAGAAATAAACGAGAAGAAAAAGAACGCCTGCTGAATGTCGCGAATTCGGCAATTAAAAATGCCGGGGAAAAAGTTGCAAAAGAAGTTCCTCCGTTAAAGAGCGTTTCTTTCGAGGAAATAACGAAGGTAAAGCCTTTTGAATTTCCGAAATATGTGATGGCGGATGAGGACAAACTATCAGAAAAGAACGGTTATAAAAAGTTAGACATTATTTGTGATATTGTTGAGTCGGAATCTCCCGTGTCGGAAGAATGGCTTATGAAACGTATAGTTTTTCTTTTCGGCAGAGAAAAGGTGACGAATGTCGTCCGCGATGAGTTTAACTATATATTGAGGAATTGCTCTAAGTATAAGATTGTCCGAAAAAAAGGATTTTTATATTCGCAGGGAAAAGAAATTCCGATGCTTCGCGTTCCGCAAGGGAATACGCCGATAAGAGAAATTAAATATATTTCGCTTGAAGAATTGTCTCTTGGAATGAAAGAAGTCATTAAACAAAATATCTCGATTGAAAAAAACAGTTTGTTCCGATATATTTATCAACAACTCGGTTTCAGCCGAATGGGGAAAGATAATATAGAGCGTTTAGAAAAAGCATTACGTTTGTTATCCGATGATATCGAGATAAACGGCGATATGGTTTCAATAAAACAATAAAATAGCGAATAAGAAAGATTTTGAGATTACAATATGCACATATTTGAATGTGTGGAAACGTTGGGTATGGAAACAGATAATAGAAGCAATCCGAAAATAAAAGTTTATATTTCGTTCGACAGTGTGGCGGATTATGGTTTTATGCCCGAAGCAAGGCGAAAGGAAATTGATTCCGTAACGGACGAAAAATTAGCCGAAAGCAAGATTAACACCTGGAATCTGCTTAATTTTGCCTTGTCGCACGGGCTTAACGCAAACCCTTGCGACGTAAAGTTTACCAAAAACGAATACGGCAAATGGGAAGCGAACGGCTTTTATTTTTCGCTTTCGCATACCGACGGCGCGGTTGCCGTTGCGGTATCCGATTTTCCTTGCGGCGTAGACGTGGAAAGGATATCGTCTTTTAAGCAAAAATGCGAAAATAAAAAATACGCTCTTTCGCTTGCGGAAAGGATAGGCGAAAAATACGTCGATAGCAACGATTTGCTAAAAAAATGGACGGGGAAAGAAAGCCTATATAAAGCGGAAGGGAAAGGTTGGTTTTCTCCGCGTGAAATCCGAATCGAAGATAAAAACGTTTATTACGCAAGCGTAGGGGATTATCTCGTGGCGGCGGCGATAAGCGGCTCGGATTTTTCGGCGGAATTATACCTTGTAACTAAAGAAAAAGCGGAGAAACTTAAAACTTATTTTACCGAATAAACGAATAATTAAATAAGCAAAGCCCCGCGGCGAAAATTCGCCGCGGGACTTTGCATTTACAAAGAAGAAAGTGTGTTTTAACGTATTTTATAAAAAGCGATTATTCGAACAATTTTTCGATAACGCTTACCGCTTCTCCTATTTCTATATCGGAAGTGTTGATGCAAATGTCGTAATTAAGTTTGTCGCCCCACTTTTTGCCGGTATAAAAAGAGTAGTATCTTGCGCGGTTTTTGTCTATGCTTTTAATCTGTTTTTTAAGTTTTTTTACGTTTACTTTTTCGGGTTCGTCCACCTTTTTAAGGCAACGCTCTATTTTGCTTTTTTCGTCCGCATAGATAAAAATTTTGAAAGGATTTAAGTCTTCTAAAATGTAGTCGGCGCATCTGCCTACTATAACGCAATCGGATTTTTTAGCCATTTCGGTAATAACGTTGGTTTGTTCTCTGAATATGGACTGAACGTTATAAAGGTGATTGTTTCCGTAATAAGCGAACGCGTTGCCGGTGGTTATCGGGAAAAGCGAATGGGGCGTCTGTTCGACTATTTGTTTTACGTACGTTTCCGAAAGCGACGTTTTTTTCGCGATTTCGGTGATGATTTCCTTATCGTAATACTCGTAACCGAGTTTTTCCGCTAAAAGTCTGCCAAACTCTCTTCCGCCGCTGCCGAATTCTCTTCCTATAGTAATTACCTTGTTCATAATTAAGCCTCCTTTACGGGTTAAACGTAAGTGTAATTCTTATGATTATTGTACTATGGAAAACGCCGTTTGTCAATACGGAAATTCAAAGGAAATCTATAAAATAATCGATAAAAAGTTGAATAAAGAAATTAAGTGTGCTAAAATTAAACAAAAAAAGGCGATTAAAATGTTTGACAATCTCGTTCGCGCCGTGAAGTATGCCGGCGATAAACTTAAAACTGACAAATTCAGCGTGTTTTCTAAAGGCGGATACGAAAATATAGTTACTTCCGCCGACCTTTGGGTTCAGGAATATCTTTACGACGAAATAAAGAAAGATTTTCCCGACGCGGGTTTTATCTGTGAAGAAGAGCATTTGCAAAACGATAATTCGGGCGGCTACACGTTTATTATAGACCCCGTTGACGGAACGCAGAATTTCGCAAGGGGAATAACCGAGTTTTGCGTTTCGGTAGGCGTGAAATTTAAGGGCGAGATAGTTTTCGGCGTCGTGTATATTCCGCTTAAAAACGAACTTTATACCGCCGAAAAAGGGAAAGGGGCGTACCTTAACGGCGAACGAATCAAAACGTCCGACCGTCCGTTCGGAAACGCGCTTTTCTGCGCGGCGATGTCCGTTTATAAAAAGCAGTACGCAGACGTTTGCGGCTCGATTATTATGGACGTGTATAAACGTTGCAACGATACCCGTCGTTTCGGCAGTTGCGCGATAGAACTTTGTTATATGGCGAAAGGGGAAGTCGAATTGTTTTTCGAGTTTCGCGTGTTCCCGTGGGATTACGCCGCGGCGTGCCTTATTTTAAGGGAAGCGGGCGGATATATATGCTCGCTTAACGGGGAAAAACTGCCTTTCGATAAGCCGAGCATGGTTCTTGCCGCAAACAACGAAGAAAATTTCCGCAATTTAATAGATACGGTAAATAAATACGTCGAAAAAATACCGTATACCGACTGATTTAATAAAGGTAAAATTATGAAACTCGATTTTGAAAACGTAAAAGAAATAACCAAAGGTTCGCTGACGATAAAAGAAGGGGAAGACGGATATATTCATTTTGACAGATTTACTTCTTCGCAAATAGAATACTTCGAGAAGTTTTCCGATTTTATTTACCAAAGGTCGTTAAGCAACTGTTCGACCTTCTTCGAATTTAAAACGACGGCGGAAAGCGTATCGTTCGATTATTCTTTTTCGCACGTCTGCACGAAAGACTGCTTCGACGTTACCGAAAACGGTTTGCAGACGGGCTTTTACCAAATGGAAGACCTGGGCGACGAAGGCAACTTGAAAATCTCCCTTAAAAAGGGGGAAAAGACGGTAAGAATATGCTTTCCGATAGAATCGAGAGTCGCTGTTAAAAACGTCGCGATAGACGGCGAATATTTTCCGGTAAAAGAAAAACGTGAAAAAGTGTTGTGGTTGGGGGATTCCATTTCGCAGGGATACGGAACTTTCCGCCCGTCGCACGTTTACAGCAACGTGGTTTCAAAAGAACTCGGTTACGATATGCTGAATCAATCCATATCGGGATATATTTACGACGCGCCCTGCCTTGAAAAACTTTCGTTCGTCCCCGATAAAATAATCGTCGCGTTAGGCACTAACCATTACGCCGCAGCGGACTTCGAAAAAAGAATTAAAGATTACTACGAAAAACTGCGTTTGATTTATCCCGATACTCCTATTTTGTCCATAACCCCGATATGGCGCGGAAACGTTATACAGGGCAAAGAAGAAGAGTTTGCGACTGCAGGCGAGAAAATCAGAAAATACGCGGAAGAAAAGGGCGTAACGGTGGTAGACGGATTCGCGCTCGTTCCGCATATGAAAGAATATTACAGAGATTTGCTTCACCCTAACGCGTTCGGCTCGGAAATATACGCAAAAAATCTTATTAAAGCAATCAAAAACTTAAATTTCTGAAAAAACGAAAAAAAGACTTCTTAAACGGAAGTCTTTTTAATTCGAAACGCGTTTGTTTTTAACGGCAGTTTATAAATTTATATCGATTTACACCGCGCCCGTGGTAAGTCTGTTTTCGATATAGCCTAACACGGTGGAACGGTATTTGTCATAATCTTTCGCTATGGAAAGACCGTGACCCGCCCCTTCGAAAAGGGAAAGCGATACCATTTCGGGGTTGGCGTTTTTAATTTCTTCGCTCATTTTATACGGAACGAAGCCGTCTTCCGTCCCGTGAATTATAAGCATAGGGATTTTGCAACGTTTCACCGCCGATACCGCCGACGTTTCGTTTAAGTTGAACTTGCCGTAAAGTTTTGCCCCGATAATGAAAAAGGGGTAAACGAGTTTAGGGCTGAACTTTTTTTCTTTGGTTACTTTTAAAACTATGTCTTTGGGTGACGAAAAGGGGGAATCGGCGATTATTCCGATAACGTTTTTCGGCAG
Source organism: uncultured Clostridia bacterium (assembly GCA_934271245.1). Classification (GTDB taxonomy): domain Bacteria; phylum Bacillota; class Clostridia; order Christensenellales; family Borkfalkiaceae; genus UBA1259. The sequence goes on from CAKQQY010000008.1 coordinate 42,204, forward strand.
AACGAGCGACGACGCCATAATAACCGTTTCCGCGCCGAGCGATACTCCGAAGAGAATAATTTTCTTTTTGCCTTTATATTTGTCGTTTATATATCTTATCCAGGTTAAAGCGTCGTAACGCTCTTTTATTCCGAAAGAAATGGTTTTGCCGTCGCTTTTACCGTGTCCGCGCTGATCGGGCATTAAAACTCCGTATCCGTTTTCGAGAAACATCTGCATTTCGCCGGATAAATCTCTTAAACCGCAACTTTTATAACCGTGGAAAGAAATTATTATGGGTTTGTCGTCGTCGCCGCGATAAAATCTTGCGTACAACAAAAGATTGTCGACGGAGCGCGCGTATGCTTCGTCGTAACTTAGTTTGTCGGCAGTTTTCACCGACTCTAATATTACGTCTTTTAAATCCTGATATTGTTTCCCCGGGAGCAGGGTAAACGTTAAATCTGTTTTTTTCACGTCGTTATAGAACGCGCCCCTGTAACACACGAAACTCATCGCGAAAACGCCCGCGGTTAAAATCGCCGCAACCGTAAGTATGGTATAAATCATAAAACACCGCCTTTTTATTATACTTTTATTGCCTTTATGCGGTGATTTTAAACAATAAAAAAGCGATTACCGAAAAATCTTCGGAAATCGCCGCTTTTATTTTTTTATGACTTCTTTTAATCCGGAATTTTCATAAATCAGGTGATAGTTTTGCCTTACGCCATTTTTTATGTCGGATAAAAACACCCTTAAATCTTCTATCACGCCGTAATTTTTTTCGTTTAATACCCAGTCGATATCCTTAAAATCGACTATTCCTTCGGCGGTGGATAACGGAAAAGAAAAGGAAGAATTTATGTCGTCCTGCAATTCGCTTAAAGTCGCGTACCCGATTTCGTCGTCGTAATTCCAGGTAAATACCGATATGACTTTTGCGGAAGAAACTTTTATTCCGCTTTCTTCATAAATCTCTCTTACGGCGCATTGTTCGGGCGTTTCGCCCTTTTCTATATGCCCGCCGACCGCGTTCCACATACCCATAAACGGGGGTTTGTTGCGGTTAATCATCAGTATTTTATTGCCTTTTTTAACAAAACATAAAGTTGCGCCCGGCATTTTTTCACCTGAACCTTTTATAATTTTTCTTTCTTACCACGGTAAGTAAAACGGTAATCGCTTCTATCGGCGCTCCGACTAAAAATATCTGCCAGAGCCCGTATCCCGATATGAGCAGTTGTAAGAATATGCACGTGAGAAAACACCACACGGTAAGCGATAAAAACAAAAGGTTAAACCATTTGTTGTTTTTATGAATTTTATTGAATCTGTACGCCGCGAGAAAAAGGGGAATCCCGCACCAGACGAAAACGAGCCAGTATTTTACGCCTTTTATAACGTCAATCGAGATATAAATTACCGTTGCAAGTAAAACTATGGCGATAACGGTCAGACAGAATCTCGCTATTCCGTTTATCGTTTCCGTTTTTTCGTAATCGACATCGAGTTTTGCGGCGGCGTTCTCGTTTACCATATCGTCAAGCGAAATTCCGTAAAAATCGGCTATTGCTTTTAAAGAAGCCACGTCGGGTACAGACGCGCCGTTTTCCCAGCGGCTTATCGCCTTATCCGAACAGCCTATTTTTTCGCCTAAATCGGACTGTTTAAGGTTAAATGCCTTTCTTAATTCCGTTAAGTTTTCGGCGATTATTTCTTCTACTTTTTTGCTCATACGAAAAATTATAATACATTTTTATGTTTTAGTCAAACGACAGAAAATAAAAGGGATATTTATGGTCGTAAAAGGGAGGTGATTTCCGATTTTCTCTTTACAAATCGGGTTTCGGGTAGTATAATAACAATGTAAATTTTGTCTGAAAGCGTGGCAACGACGGTTACCGACAAAATTATATTTTTTCTCGTTTCAATTTTATAATGAAAACCGTAGAAGTTTTTGAACGCCGTATGCGGTTAGGTTTTTTATTTGTAAAGTTTAACGGTAAAAAGGAGTAAAATATGGATTTCGAAAAAATTTGTAAACAAAGATTTTCGGTAAGAAGTTTTTCGGACAGAAAACCCGACGAAAAAATTATAGAAAAGTTGTGCGGACTCGCAAGGCTTTCTCCGACGGCTAAAAACAATCAACCTTACGAATTGTACGTTATAAGCGGAGAAAAATCGCTGAAAAAACTCGAAACCGCCAAAGCGTGCATTTACGGCGCGCCCGTCGCGATAGTCGTTTGTTCGGATAAAAAAAAGGCGTGGAGAAATCGTTACAGCGGTCAGGACAGCACGTTGCAAGACGTAGGCATCGTTGCGACGACCCTTTTATACGGCGCGGAAGAATACGGACTTAACGGAATATATATCTGTAATTTCGATCCGCAAGCGACTAAAACCGAGTTTTCTATGGCGGAAAATCTTACGCCCGAATGTATTATCGCGGTAGGGTATAAAACGGACGACTGCGTTCCGTCCGAAAGACATTTCGAAAGAAGAGAATTAAAAGAATTCGTGCATTACGAAAAGGACTGAATCAAGGAGTAAATTATGACGAAAATTATACCGGTAGTGGTAATAAAGGACGTATGCGACACGGTAAAGACGCTGAAAGCGTTAAAAGACGGCGGAGTGAATTGCGCGGAAATATGTTTCCGCACCGACTGCGCCGAAGAAGCGATTAAAATCGGAGTAAAGGAATTCCCCGATATGGAAATAGGCGCAGGCACGGTAATTAACGCCGCTCAGTGCGAAACCGCGTTGAAAGCGGGCGCGAAGTTCATCGTTTCGCCGGGGTTTTCTTCGGCGGTAGCGAAAGTCTGTAAAGAAAACGGCGTCGCTTATTTCCCGGGGTGCGTAACTCCTACGGAGATTATGCAGGCGCTCGAAGAAGGTATAACCACGGTTAAATTTTTCCCCGCAAGCGTTTACGGCGGACTTAAAGCGTTAAAGGCGTTGTCTGCTCCGTTCCCGCAAATCAGGTTTATTCCTACCGGCGGAGTCGATTTATCCAACTTAAAAGAATTCGCCGAGTTCGATAAGGTTTACGGAATAGGCGGTTCGTTTATGATGAAAGGCGATATAACCGCCAACTGCAAAGAAATAAATAAAATACTCAAAGGTGAATAATATGAAAGTGGTTACGTTCGGTGAAATTATGTTAAGGCTCGCTCCCGAAGGATATTTGAGATTCGTTCAGAGCGATAAGTTAGAAGCCACGTTCGGCGGCGCGGAAGCAAACGTTGCCGTTTCGTTATCGGAATTCGGAGTCCCCGCGACCTTCGTTACCAAACTTCCGTCGCACGAAATAGGGCAGGCTGCCGTAAACAGTATGAGAAAGTTCGGGGTGGATACTTCGGAAATAGTCCGCGGCGGCGACAGAGTGGGCATATACTATTGCGAAAAGGGCGCAAGCCAAAGACCGAGCAAGGTCGTTTACGACAGAGCGAATTCGTCGATCGCTACGGCTTCCGCTTCCGATTTCGACTGGGATAAAATATTAGACGGCGCCGAATGGTTCCATTTTACGGGAATTACCCCCGCATTGTCGGACGAAACGGCTGTTATCACCGAACAGGCGCTGAAAAAGGCGAAAGAAAAGGGTATAACCGTTTCCTGCGACCTTAATTTCCGCAAAAAGTTGTGGAGCAAAGAAAAAGCCGGCGCGGTTATGGATAAGCTTTGTAAATACGTCGATTACTGTATAGCGAACGAAGAAGACGCGAAAGACGTTTTCGGCATAGAATCTTGCGGAAGCAATATCGAAGGAGGCAAACTTAACCGCGAAGGTTATATCGAAGTGGCGAAAAAACTTACCGACAGATTCGATTTTAAAGGCGTTGCCATAACTCTTCGCGAGAGCATATCCGCAAACGATAATATATGGTCGGCTATGCTTTATACCGAAGGGGAAGCGAAGTTCTCCCGTAAATACGATATGCACATTGTAGACAGAGTGGGCGGCGGCGATTCTTTCGGCGCAGGGCTTATTTATTCGCTTATAAACGGCTACAACGCTCAGGAAGCGGTGGAATTCGCGGTTGCGGCAAGTTGTCTTAAACACAGTATAGAGGGCGATTTCAACGCCGTAAGCGTGGAAGAGGTAAAAGCGCTCGTGAAGGGCGGCGGCTCGGGCAGAGTGCAGAGATAACTCGTAAAATTAAATTTATTATAGATAGTCCCGCGGCGAATTTCGCCGCGGGACTGTTGTTTAATCGTTAATTTTTTTTCGCCGCTCCGCCCGTTCCCTTTATTGCGGGATATAGCAGTGGGGAAAGGTTTTTTCGGTTTCGACAGGTTATTTTGCAAGTTCTTTTGCAAGCGCGTCGATCTGAGAAGCCGATTCGTCCGACAGAGCCGAAAGGATTTTAACGGTGTTTTCGGCGTAAGTAATGTCTTTTGAAGCGGATAACATATTTTTCATGCAGTTCGTAGCGACGGGCGCCCACGAACCGTTTTCGATAAACCCTACCGTTCTATTCTGATAATTTCTTTCGGTTAAATGGTCGATAAACTCTTTCATTTTGGGGAAAACTCCGCCGTTATACGTCGTGGTGGCGAAAACCTGTTTTCCGTATCTGAAAGCGTCTTCCACGCATTCGTAAACATCTTCTCTCGCTAAATCGTTGAGAACGACTTTCGTTACGCCGTATCCGGTAAGTTTTTCTTTGAGAAGTTTTGCGGCTTTTTCGGTGTTACCGTAAACCGACGTGTAAGAAATAACCACGCCGTTATCTTCTACGCCGTAACCCGACCATATATCGTATAAATTAAGGTAATATCCCAAATTTTCGTTGAGAACGGGACCGTGCAGAGAGCAAATCGTTTTAATATCGAGATTTGCCGCCTTTTTCAAGACCGCCTGTACCTGAACGCCGAATTTTCCGACGATGCCGAAATAATATCTCCGCGCTTCGCACGCCCAACCTTCGGGGTCGGTAACGTCGTTCGCGCCGAATTTTCCGAACGCGTCTGCAGAAAACAAAACTTTTTCCGTTTCTTCGTAAGTCATAATAACTTCCGGCCAATGAACCATAGGCGCGGCGATAAAATTAAGTTTGTGTTTGCCGAGCGAAAGGCTACCGCCGTTAGCGATTATCATTCTTCTTTCGGGGTAGTCGTTTTTATAGAAATTCGCCATCATCTTAAACGCCGCCGCGCTCGAAACGATTACCGCGTCGGGGTATTTTTCCATAAAAGCCGTAATGCTCGAAGAGTGGTCGGGTTCCATATGCTGAATTATAAGGTAAGCGGGGGAAACACCGTTTAACGCTTTTTCTACGTTATTCAGCCATTCGTTGGCGAAATCTTTTTCCACCGCGTCCATAACGGCGGGTTTTTCGTCTGATATAACGTAAGAATTGTAAGCCATTCCGAGCGGAACGGTAAACTGCCCTTCGAATAAATCGATTTTGTGATCGTTTACGCCTGCGTAAATTATATCGTTACTTATAAACATTTTTTATCTTCCTTTGCTTTTTTGTCGTCGGCATTCGGGAAAAACCGTTTTACCCGTCGGCGCATACCGTTTTTTACGGCAGACCCGTTAATTACATTATATTCGTTAAAGGACGAGTTGTCAAAAAAATGGAACGAAATAAACGAAATTCCGATTATAAAAAACGAGCATTCGTAAACCATGCTCGTTTTAAATGTAAAAGATTGCGAAAAAACGTACGCTTTTATGTGATTAACAATTTATTCGGGAAATCAGAGTTTTCTGACTTTTTCAGGCATACCGCCGTTGACACGCGACCTTTCCGCGGCAAAACCGAGCATATGACTTGACATGGATTGAGCAAGCGGCGTGACTTCGGTTACCGCTTTGGAATCGTATCCGTCGACGATATTCCGAATCATTCTTATATCTCCGCCGCCATGTCCGAAATTGTTGTCCGATTCTTTATTGAGATCGATGATTTTGCTGCTTTTTCCGAATAACGTGCAATGAAGGGTGTTTTCGGACATCTGCCCGTAAATTTCGCCTTTTTCGCAATGGAGATGAATGTCTCTGCCGCCTTTTTCGCTGAACGCGGTCATAGTCAATTGCGCGGTTGCTCCGTTTTCATAAAGGACGTTTACGACCTGATGATCGACCGCGTCGTTATCGTTTTTGAACACGCATTTGCAGTAAGGCGACGCTTTAAGCGCCGCGGTAAGATTTTCATGTGTAAATTCCCGGTTGTACAAAATTACGTCCACGGGCCAGCCCGTTACGCCTTTTTTCAGTTTTAAATCCCAATAAATGAATTCGCAGTTATAAATACAATCTTTTGCCGCCGGACAATCGTAGCAGTTGTCACCGCTGTTTTCGGGAGCGTTTTTTCGGGTGAAATAATCGAGCGACCCCATCGAACTGACGGAGATACATTCGTTATCCATAAACCAATTCAAAAGGTCGAGGTCGTGACAGCATTTTGCAATAATCATCGGCGACGTTTCTTTTGTGTTATGCCAGTTTCCGCGAACGTAAGAGTGCGCCTGATGCCACCAACCGACGTTCTCGGTTAAAGATATTGTCTGAATTTTGCCGTAATTGCCGGTTAGTAATTCTTCTTTGATAACGGAAAAGAAGGGAGCGTAACGTAAAACGTGGCAAACGGTCACCTTACGATTTAACGAAATTGCTGTTTCATATATTTTTACGCAGTCCTCTTCGGTGCAGGCGATGGGTTTTTCCAGCAAAAGGTCGTAACCGCAATTAAGGGCGGCAAGCGCGTGTTTTACGTGCGATTCGTCGAGCGTGGAAACTACGCACAAATCGCCGAGTTTGCCGGCTTTAAAAAAATTCTCGTCGTTAGTATAATAACCGACGTTTTCGCCTTCATGTTGCTTCTTACAAAGATCGATTCTGCTTTGTCTGGTTTCGCAAATTGCCGCAAGACGGGCATTTTCGGTTTTTTTGAATAATCCGTCGTAAAATTTTCCGCGCGAACCGTAACCTATAATAACGTATTTCATTCCATACCTCCGTTAAACTCTTGACTAACGTTCGTTGCTCGTATATAATATTACAAAAAATTGCTGTTTGCAATAAATAAATTGCGTAAATCGTTTAATTTATTGCTTTACGGTTATAAAACGGGTTTAAGGGCGAAAGAATGATTACTTATTACGAACCGAAACGCGACGTACTGGATAAACTTGCCGTTCTCGAAATAGAGAACGTAAAAGCAGAGCCTCATTTTCATAGGTGCATAGAACTATTGTTTATAAAAGAGGGCGAAGCGGAAATCTGCTCGTCGAAGCAGAAACGCGTTTTCCGAAAAGGGGAGATAGCGTTTATCAGACTTTATTCGGTTCATTCGGTTTATGCGGAATCTTCTTTTTCGGACACTTTGCTTATACCCGAAAGATATTTTGCCGACGCTTCGGCTGTTTGCGATCTCGGCTTTTTTGCTTTGGACGACGTAGCGTATAACGAAAAACTGTTCGGTATCGAAAACGAAATTAAAAAAAGACTGGATTGCGGAGCGGAATTCATGCTCGAAGGACTTGTTTCCGTTCTTTTGGGGTATATAACGGAAAGGTATCGTCCTTGCGAAATATATCCTGCCGAAACGCAACTTATGGGTAATATTATAGAATGGCTCGACCATAACTACACTCAGACGATTACTTTGCAGTCCGTCGCAAAGAATTTCGGGTTCGGCAAATACCATTTTTCGAGATTGTTCAATAAACTTTTCGGTTGTAATTTTACCGTTTATGTGAACAGGTTAAGAGCAAGATACGTAAGGGAAAACGCAGGCAAAGGGAAAAGCGTTACCGCCTTGATATACGAAGCGGGATTCGGTTGCGCGTCGGCATATTATCAATTTTTGAAACGTGAAAAAATCGTGTAGCGATTAAATATTTTTATAAGAATATTGTTTTGCCGGCATTGCAACGGTAATCGGGGGTGAATTTCCGAGATTAAAAGCGTATTTACCGACGGCTGAAATAAATGCCAAAAGTTTTTTTAGAAACGTACGGGAAAACCGACGTATAACGAAAATTCAAAAGAACGGATAAGTTATATAAAAATAAAAACGGGACAGAATCGTTTTTTCGATTCTGTCCCGTTTTCTGGTGCGGGTAAAGAGATTTGAACTCCCACTCTTTCGAAATAGATCCTAAGTCTATCGCGTCTGCCAATTCCGCCATACCCGCGCGGCAAAAATTGCCTTTTTATCGGCAAGCGTAAATTATTCTATCATAAAACGAATGTAATTGCAAGGCGTGGGAAAAGAAAAAGTAAACGACGACAAAAAAATTCTCCCCGAAAAAATCGGGGAGAAAATAAGGTTTAATTTTATCGCCGTTTATCGATTATTTAATAAACGCGGAGAATGCTTTATGCGCTTCGTAAAGGTCGGCTTTGCTGATAAGTTCGTAAGGAGCGTGCATTGAAAGAACGGGAACGCCAAGGTCAACGGTGTCGATATTCATATTCGCGATGAATTTCGCAACCGTTCCGCCGCCGCCGAGATCAACTCTTCCGAGTTCGCCCGTCTGCCAGATAACGCCGTCTTTTTCGAACACGTTACGGAGATAGCCGATATATTCCGCGGAAGCGTCGTTGCTGCCCGATTTACCGCGAGCGCCCGTAAATTTGTTCATCGCAACGCCGTAGTTTGCAAACGAAGCGTTCATTTCTTCGAAAGCGTCGGCAAAAGACGGGTCGTAAGCCGCGGTTACGTCTGCGGAAAGGCATTTGCTGTGCGCTCTGATTACCGCCGCGTTTACTTTGTAACTTTCGGCAAGTTTATTGATAATGTCGTTGATAAGAACGTTCTGCATACCGGTGTTGCCTTCGCTGCCGATTTCTTCTTTATCTGCTAAAATGGTAAGAACGGTCTGATCGGTTTCCGTCTCCATAAGAGCGGTAACTTCGGGGAAGGTGCAGACTCTGTCGTCGTGACCGTAACTTGCTACGAACGCTCTGTCGAAACCTACGTCTTTCGCCTTGTATGCGGGGACGGCTTCGATTTCCGCGCTTAAGAAGTCTTCTTCGGTAACGCCGTATTTTTCGTTCAAGATTTTCAGAACGTTTTGTTTAACGAGTTTCTTTTCTTTTTCGCCTTCCGCGGGAATACCGCCGACCAAAACGTTAAGGTTTTCGGCGTTAAACGCGGTAGCGACGGTTTTGGTGCTTTGTTCCTGCGACAAGTGGGGCAGAAGGTCGGTGATATAGAAAACGGGGTCTTCTTCCGCTTCGCCTACTCTTACCGTGATTTTTTCGCCGTTTTTAAGAGCGATTACGCCGTGAAGAGCAAGGGGAATGGTAAGCCACTGATATTTTTTTATTCCGCCGTAATAGTGCGTTTTAAGATAAGCCATATCCGCTTTTTCGAAAAGGGGAACTTGTTTTAAGTCAAGACGGGGGCTGTCTACGTGCGCGACGAGAATTCTTACGCCGTTTTCCGCAATGTTCGCTTTGCCCGCTTTTAATAAGAACAAACCTTTGTTACGGTTGTTGTAATAAAGTTTGTCGCCCGCTTTAACGTCTTTAGAAAAATCGAATTCGGTATAGCCGTTTTCTTTGGCGAGAGCGACGGTCTCCGCAACGACTTCTCTTTCCGTTTTGCCGTTGTCTAAAAAGCGTTTATATCTTTCGGAATATTCGAAGATTTTTTTTAATTTTTTTTCGTCCGCGTTTTTGTACGCATTCTTTCTTTCATAAGTCAGATCCATAATTTATCTCCTTAATTTCTTATTTTCACCCTTATTTTAACAAACGCTTTTAAAAAAAGCAATGTTTATAGGGGGTTAAATCGGCGTCGGACGAAAATTTTTGTGTAAATCGAAAGACTTTTTTTTTGTTTTATGGTAAAATAATATAAAATAAACGTAAAAGGAAAGCATATGGCGTTAAAAGATATAGGAATCGGAAAAAGAAAGTACGATATGACGGAAAAGCCGTGGAATACTCCCTGGTACCTTAAAGTTTTGGAATGGTTCATTCTGCTGTTTTACAGAATAACGGCAGGGATAAAAGTCAGAAAGCGCGGTTTCGATAAAATAAACGGACCTTGCCTTGTGTTGCAGAATCACGGCTCGGTTATAGATTTCGCGCTTACTTTAAGGGCGTTTAAGTTGCGTTCTATGGCGTGGGTATGTTCTATCGAAGAATTTATAAAAAGAGAGTGGCTTATGCGTTCTTTGGGGTGCATATACAAAAGAAAGTTCACTCCGGACGTTAAAGTGGTAAGTCACATTGCGTACGCGATAAGGAAGCAGAACAAACCCGTGGTAATATATCCGGAAGCAAGGTTCGCGCTTGCCGGCATAAACGAAGAAACGGATTTTCATTCTTACGCCCGTCTCATAAAAATGTTAAAGGTGCCGGTTGTAATGGCGATAGCCAAAGGTAACTTTATCTGTTCTCCGCAATGGGCGAAAAAGCCTACCAAAAAAATTCCCGTAAGTTGCGATTATAACGTTGTTTTAACCGCCGAACAGGTTGCGGAATATTCGAGCGAACAGATAGAAAAAACGCTTACCGAAAACTTCGTTTACGACGATTACGCTTACTGGCAGAACAGCGGATATAAAATAAAATCCAAGGTAAGGGCGAAAGGAATACATAAAATATTGTATCAATGCCCGCATTGCGGAAAAGAATTTTCCATGGATTCCGAAGGAACAACTTTATTCTGTAAAGAATGCGGCAGTAAATGGGAACTGGACGAACACGGAAAACTTCACGGCGCAGGCAACGAAACCTATTTCGAACACGTACCCGACTGGTACAGATGGGAAAGAGAAAACGTCAATAAAGAAGTTGCCGAAGGCAAATATAAATTCACTTCGCCCGTTGCTCTTAACAGACTCGTTTCTTCCGCGAAAGGGTTTGAAAAGTTAGGAACGGTAACGCTTACTCACGACGAAAACGGTTTTACCATGCAGGGGAAACTCGATAACGGCGAAGATTTTTATTTCAACCGTACCGCCCTTTCGATGTATTCGGTTCATATCGAATATAACTATAAAGGAAACGGCGAAACGATAGACCTTGCGACCCAGAACGAAACGTATTTCGTTCAGCCCGAAGTGCAGGAACACTTGACGAAAATTCATTTCGCCACCGAAGCGCTTCATAAAATCGCCAAAGAACGCGAAGAACAAGAAAAGGCGGAAACGGTAAAAGAATAAAAAAAGCGGCGTAGAGATAATCGTTATCTCAACGCCGCTTAAATATCGCCTTATTAAGGTAAAAAAAGGAAAAATATGGGTTGGTTTAATTATTACGGACTTATCGTTATAATTCTTATTATGATACCGAACATGGTTTTCGCGGCAAAGAACAAAGAAGGTTTCGAAAACAAATATCAGAATAAAACGGTGGAAATATCAGAACAAATCGGGAGATTCGCTTGTTTCGGACTAATGATTTTCAATATTCCGCGCACCTATTTCGGATTTTGGTTTCCTTCTGCCGAAATCGTGTATATCGTATCGAACGCCTGCCTTACCGCGGCGTATTGCGTAATATGGATAATTTTATGGAAGAAAAACTGCCTTGCGCGGTCGATACTTTTATCTGTTATTCCGTCGCTGATATTTATAATTTCGGGCGTACTGCTTTCGAATATTCCGCTTATGGTGTTCGCGGCGATATTCGCTCCGACGCATATTCTTATCTCGGTAAAAAACGCGGTGCTGTAAACGTAACTTTACGCCGCCCGTTGCGGCAATAAGTTATAAAACGCAAAATAAAAACTCCCCCGAATAAAACGGGGGAGTAATTTTTTTAAATCGGTTATTTTTTATCCGTTCTTACGGGCGAACCGCAATAGGGGCAGTTGCCGGATTCGGTGGAAAGATATTCGTAAGTCGCGCCGCAGTTTTCGCACTTTGCGACTTTGGTTTCCGCGCTCAACTTTCTGTTCGAGTTGAAAGTCAGTTTTTCGCCGTCGAAAAGGTATCCTTCGAGATACCCGAAGTTAATAGCTTTTAAAACGTCGTTTTTTACGGTTTCCTCGTTTTTACCCGTATGCATTGCGATGTCTTTTACCGTGTAAACGCGGTCTTCTATAACCCTTACGGTGTTATAAACGGACTTTGCCGAACCGTAAACGATAAAAAGAATGGGGCAGGCGTAAAAATTTACCGCCACCATAACTATGCCCGCTACCAACATTGCGGTATTTCTTCCCGCGCCGATTATAAGGGTAGGGATACCCGCGACCAGTAAAATCGCCGAACAAATCGCCATACAAAGATAAAGTACGCATTTGGATTTTGCTTGTTTCATAATTATTTACCCGTTATTTTTAGTGATTTTTAAGTCTTTCCGAGCCGTCGCCCGAAAAAACGTTCGTTATATTAAATGATAGTTATAATTTTAACCGTTGTCAAGCATAAAACGAAATTTACGAAAAAAAGAACGCAAGCCGAATTTCCGACTTGCGTTATCTTTCGTTTAATTTGCTTTCGCTACGAGAATCTCGTTAAAAAAGCGGGGTAAAAACTTAGTTGAAAGAATCTTTATAAGCCTTACCGAATTTGAAAACGGGAGTTTTGGATGCGGGAATGCTGATTTTTTCCTGCGTTTTGGGGTTAAGACCTTCTCTCGCCGCTTTTTCTTTAACTTCGAAAGTGCCGAATCCGGAAATCTGGATTTTTTCGCCTTTTTTAAGCGCTTCGGTGATGGTAACTACGACGCTGTCGAAAACCATGCCGGCGTCTTTCAACGTGATGCCTGCGTTATTAGCGATTTCTCTTACTAATTCACTCTTATTCATATAAATATCCTCCAATGGGTGTTATTATGATTATTATACCACAGCGAAAAAAAATTGCAATAATATTTCGAAAATTTTTATAAAAAAACACGAAAAAAGTAGAAAATAACTTGTTGTTTTGCCGATTTATGCGATTTTCGCCGATAAAAAACTCACGCGCTTGACAAAGAGAGCCGCATATTATACAATAATCGGTATGAAAACGAGCGTTTTATCCGAAAAACTTAACGGCAAAATAAGGTATCTTTCCGTAAAGGGGAAAGATAAATTTTTTGAGTTCCGCGAAGGCGATTTCGAAAAATTATTATTAAGTTTTATAAAAGAAAAGGCTTTCGGCGGAAAAGTAGTCGTTTCGCTCGGGGAAAATTATATGCAAACGCTTAAAAAGTCGTTCGAACGCGTTTCGGCGAAGAGCGGCTGCACTTTTATTTACTACGTTTCGGAAAACAACGGCGATAACAATAAAGACGTTTATTCTTTCTTTAATTTTCCCGAAGATACCCGCGCGGCGATAACGTTCGGGGGAAGCGTGTTCGACGGTATTTTGCTGTTCGGCGCGCTTAAAAACATACCCGTTTGCTACGTTCCCACGTCTTTTGCCGACAGTTCGTTTTTCAGAAAGTTTATACGTATCGGAAACGGAACCGAAAAACACAAAGAAAGCGTGGAATCGGACAGATACGTTTTTATCGACTATAACCTTTTAAAAGGCGATTTATATAACGCTTACGCTTTCGTTATGAGTAAACTTATAGCCGTTTTAGACTATAAAATCAACCGCGCTTGCGGCGGTAAAAACTGCTACGACGAAAACCTTTTAATCACGGGAAGCGTGTCGGACGCGTTCGGGGTGTTCAAAGTTTCTTTCGATAAACGCGAAGCGCTTTTAGCCGAAAGTTATTTTACCGTGTGCCTTGCCGATTATTTTGCCGATAACGAGTTTTCGCATATTTCTTCGGCGTTGAACGCGGCGGCTTTATACGGCGACTGTTCGGTTAAAGGAGAGTTCAACGCGTTTTTGAAAATTCTGCCCCTTTCGGACATAAGTTTTAATCAGACCCCGGATAATTTCGATGAACTTCCCGATTATAACAGAAACGTCGATTTTATGGAAGAAAACTTCGGATTAAAAAAGAGCGAAACGCGTAAAATTTATCAGTACCAGATAGAAAGCCTTAATCGCGCGAAAATAGATTATAATCTGCTTAAAGGGCTGATAAAGGATAACGCTTCGCTCGTAAAAACTATTTACGGCACTTTCCTTGCGCTCGGCGGGGAAAAGATAACCGAACAAGAAAACGCCGATATAAGAAAGGCGGTAAAATTCTCGGGCGATTCCGTAAAGGCGGTAAACGTTATGACGTGCGTAAGGGAAAACGGAGTAACCGAATTGTTGTAAACGCTTTTTTCTTTTTTGAATAAAACGCCGCGAAGACTTTTCGCCGGGAATAAATACGCTATAAAATGTTTTCGAAACTTATGGCGAAAGTTTTGGGTATTTGTTCGGTCAGTTCGATTAACACTTCCAGTTTCGAGAGCGCTTCTTTATAATCTTTTTCGTCGACGAAAGTCACCGCTTCCGAAAGCCATAAATCTATTTCTTTTATCTCCGTGTGCGGAATAAACGCGTGGAGATATTTTTTTTTGTTAAGCCAGTTTTTCTGCGTGGAAATGACGTCTTCTTTGTTTGCCGATTCGTCTTCTATTTTTTCGTAAAGAGCGGTGAAAACGTCGTTTAGTTCGCTGAAATTTTTGGTGATGAAAAGGTTTTCGTAAATACCGAAAAAGAGAAGGATAAAGAAAACGCATATCATCGAAACGACCGATTTTACCATTTTACACCTTCTTTAAGATTGTAAAACAAAATTTCGTACGGCGTTTTTTTGCATTTAAGGTAAACTCTGCCTTCGCCGTCCATAGTCATTATCTCGGTGGTTTTAAGGTTGTGATTTTCCCTTTTCAAAAAAGTAAGCAACTCGCTTTTTTCGATGTTCGCAATCTGTAAATTTTTTGCGTTTTCCTTACCGTTATCCACTATCAGAATAGGGAGAGAAGAACTTTTTTTATGGGCGTCCCGCGAAGCGAAAGCGGAAAGTTTTCCGTTAGATTCGAAAATGGCGTAATCTAAGTCGTCCAGCGAAAAATATCCCTGCGACCGCATAGACTCGATTAAATCTTCCACGTCCATATTGTTCTTTTTAAGTTCTTGCATATCCACGCCCGACTTGTTTATAACTATGCTCGGCTTCCCGGAAATTACCGTTTTGAAAAAATTGCCCGACTGCTCTAACAGCGAAAGCAACTGGTGAAGAAGAAAAAGCCCTAAAATAGATACTATACCGTATATAAGCGGAATAGAAATATCCGCCATAGGAATGCAGGCAAGGTCGGCGATGATTAACGTTACGATAAATTCGAAAGGTTGCATTTCGCCGATCTGGCGTTTTCCCATAAGCCGCATAACGACTACGAGCGTCGTGAAAATTATAAGCGTTCTGATTAAAGTTACTACCATATAAACAAGTATCCGAATAATTCGAAAAAATATTCCAAACGATTGACATTCGCGCGGCGCGGTTGTATTATTGACGTATAAGAGTAGTGAAGGCGCGTTAAGTGTTGCAAAACGGGATGTTGTTTGCAAACGAAAGGTAGAACCTGCGGTGTCTTCGCGCATCCGCTATAAAATAGGCGAAAGCCAAAATATATCGGTCTCTTCTATTATTTTTCAAGGAGAGATTTTTTTTATGGAATTTTTGTTTTTAAAGGCGTTCGATTTTGCCGGAATTTTCGGCAACGTGGTTTCGAGATGGTACTACTACGCGATTCTCGCCGCCGCGATTATTCTTCTTTTCGTGTACTTTAAGTTGAGTAAACCGAAAAAACGCAATAATCTGTCCGACACCGCGCGTGTTTCTTACGTAGCCGTTCTTACCGCTCTTTCCGCGGTTTTCAATATATTCACGATATTTATAATACCGAACAGATTCGCTATTTCCTTAGTCGCCGTGCCGTGCTTTATAGCAGGTTACCTTTTCGGCGCGAAAGAAGGTTTTATCGTCGGGTTTTTAGGCGACCTTATAGGTTGTATTATAATGCCTAACGGCGCGTATCTGCCCATAATAGGGCTTGCGAGCGGACTTTGGGGATTTATTCCCGGGTTTATTTTCGACCGTTTCGGCGGCGACGACAGGGTTAAAACGATAATAAGTTTTATAATATGTTTCGTCGTTTGTTCGGCATTTTTAAACACGCTCGGCAACTGGCTGTACGTCGTGACCGACAGAAATTCCACGACCACTTTTTTCGCTTATCTCGGCGTAAGGGTGTGGTTCCAGATAATCGTAACCGTTATAAACGCGTCGCTGTGCCTTTCGCTTACGGAAATACTTCCGAGGGTACTGCCCGAAAATAAATTTACGTTCGAAGTAAGGGAAAGCAAAAAACTGAGCGTTATGACTTTCGCTTTGAGCGCGGCGTTGTTCGTTTCGGGAATAGTCGCGGTAATTATAAATATTCCGTCGTAAAAAGGGTAAAATAACGTAAAGGAGAGAGAGTTATGGAACCGAAAATAATTCTTAACCCCGATAAAGAAGTGGTTAAAACGGTAAGAGAAGGCTTAAAAAGAACGGGCGGATATTGCCCTTGCAAACTTATAAGAAACGAAGACACCAAGTGCATGTGCAAAGAGTTCAGAGAACAGATCGCCGACCCCGAATTCGAAGGTTTCTGCCATTGCCTTTTGTATTACAAAAAGAAATAAAAATAAACTCTGTCGTAAACCGATAGAGTTTTTTCATAAACGAAAAAAACGCAGGGCGAAAGCCTTGCGTTTTTAGCGGTCGAAAAATAATTCGTTAAAAGGGTATAGTCGTGGCGACAAATATTATAAATATCCAGTAAATACACCAGAATGCGAACGTGATTGACGATATAATAACGCCTGCGAGAGCCAAACCGTGTCCCGAATTCGTTTCTTTAGGCGCGTTAAGCCCTATAATGCTGAAAACCAGTCCGAGCGCGGGAATAATGCAAAAAAAGAATCCCAAATAAATCGAAACGAGCGAAAGAACGAATCCTGCAATCGAAAACGGGTTCGATTTTTTTACGGGAGCGGGTGTCTGAACGTTCGCGTTTATAGGCGCGGAAGTCGTAGCCGTTCCGCAAAACGGACAAAATTTCATTTCGTCGTTTATCTGTTTACCGCAATTTCTGCAAAACATAATTACCTTCTCCTTACGGTAAAAATAATAATACGTTTCGTCGGTTTAGTCAAGTGTTTTGCAAAAAACGGCAAAAGAGTTATTCCTTTTTCGGCGCGGCAAACGGTTTTCCGCGAATAAACCTTTGTTTTTAGTTAGTCGTCTGCGTGTTAAAGAAGTTGCAATTCGTATTAGTAGTGGTTAGAAGCGCTAACAAAAGGAAAAGTTGAGTGGAAGAAAGGGTGTTGTTGCTCGTAAGCAAAAGCAAAAGAGCGATTAAAACGATATTGTTGGAATTCATAAAACCTCCTGAAATACAAAATTCGATTATATATTCTCTTTTGCGACTTTATTTTTAAGTTTTCCCCCTGAAAATAATGATAGTATATATGTACAAATATTATATGCAGGGGGAAATGAAAAAATGAACATTTTATTAGACAGACAAAAACAATCTTTGGTAAAAGATTACATTCCGGACGGCGAAGTGCTTGACGAACTCGTAGGATTCTTTTCGATATTTTCCGATTATACGAGATTGCGTATAGTGTCGGCGTTGTCGATATCGGAAATGTGCGTAAGCGACTTGTCGAAACTGCTGAAAATCAACCAGACGACGGTTTCTCATCAGTTGCGGATATTAAAAAATCTTAACGCGGTAAAAACCAAAAGACAGGGCAAAGTCATATTCTATTCGTTAAGAAGCGACGCGTTAGGAGACGTACTTTTAAAGGGAGTGGAATTTTTAGGTTACTAATCTGCTTGATAATCTTTGGAAAATCATATATAATATAAGCGTAGAAGTGTTC
>CAKQQY010000009.1 GCA_934271245.1 uncultured Clostridia bacterium
GCGAACACTTATCACCTTTATATGCGCCCCGGCGACGATATAGTAAAAAAAGCCGGCGGACTTCACAAGTTTATGTCCTGGGACAGACCTATTTTAACCGACAGCGGCGGATTTCAGGTGTTTTCGCTTGCCAAACTGAATAAAATCACCGACGAAGGGGTATATTTCAATTCGCACGTAGACGGAAGTCTGCATTTGTTCACCCCAGAAAAGGCGATGGAAATAGAAAACAATCTCGGCGCGGATATAATTATGGCGTTCGATCAATGCACCCCGTACGGCGCGACGAGAACGGAGTCGGAAAAGGCGATGGAAAGAACGTTAAAGTGGCTCGAAAGGTGCTATAACTACCACAAAAACGATAATCAGGCGTTGTTCCCGATAGTTCAGGGCAATATGTTCAAAGATTTAAGAGCCGAAAGCATTAAAGAAACGTTGCCTTTCGTAAAATACGGCGTGGCGATAGGGGGGCTTTCCGTCGGCGAGCCGAAAAGTCTTATGTACGATATAATGGACGATATGCTGCCGCTTTATCCGCAAAGCGTTCCGAGATACCTTATGGGGGTCGGAAGCCCCGATTGCCTTATCGAAGGGGTAAGGCGCGGTATAGATATGTTCGACTGCGTTTTAGCGACGAGAGTGGGTCGTAACGGAACGGCGCTTACGAGCCGCGGCAAGGTGGTTATAAGAAACGGCGCGTATAAAGAAGATTTTACGCCGCTCGACCCCGAATGCGATTGTTACGCCTGCAAAAACTACACGAAAGCCTATTTAAGACACCTTATAAACGTCGGCGAAATGATGGGCGGTATGATGCTTTCTCTTCACAATATAACTTTCCTTAACAAACTTATGGCGGATATAAGAGAAGCGATAATGAACGACTGTTTTACCGAGTTCGCGCAGGAATTTTACGCCAAAACGAACGGTACTTATAAATAAAGAGTAAAAACGCTTGCTTTAAAAAGGCAAATGCTTTACAATAATAACAAGATATTTAAAGGAGATAAAAAAATGATTTGGAATTTATTGGCGGAAGGAGAACAACAACCCAAAGGTAATAACGCCGTTACTTATATAATGCTTGCGGTATTTGCCGTTTTGCTTATCGGTATGTTCGTATGGCAGTCGATTTCCAACAAGAAAAAACAGAAAAAAGCGCAGGAAACCGTTGACGCTCTTAAAGTAGGCGACAGAGTAAAAACCATCGGCGGCGTATGCGGTTTTATTTACGAAATCAACAATGCGGAAAACACTTTCGTGTTAGAAACCGGTACTGCAGACAAAAAATCTTACGTTAAATTCGATAAGGGCGCTATCTATCAGACCGCTCCCGCAAACGGAAAAGACGAAGTAAGAGAAGTCGAAGAACCCGCAGAAGAAAAAACGGAAGAAAAAGTTGAAGAAAAGACTGAAGAAACCAAATAATAACTTTTACTTAAACGGAATATAAAATTACGCCCCCGCATAATTATTTACTAATTACGCAGGGGTGTTTTTTTATGGAAAAAAGTTCGGATTCGGGAAGATTTTTCCCACAGTTAATCAAGGGTATTTTAACTAGCGTTATCGCAACGATAGCGGGAATTCTTATTTTCGCCGTTATCGTAAACTTAACGGGGCTTTCCCAGAGCGTTATAAAAGGGGTGAACCAGTTTATAAAAATAATCTCGGTATTTATCGGCTGCCTTTTTTCTTTTTCGGGCGAAAAAGGGCTTATCAAGGGCGCGATAACGGGACTTACGGTAACCGTTATAACATACCTTATTTTTCTGCTTTTCGGCGCGGCGTCGTTCGGAACCGGTTTTCTTATCGACCTTGCTCTTTTAACCGTCGTCGGCGCGATTTCGGGAATAATAGCCGTCAACGTTAAAAAGTAAACGTTAATCGGAATCGTAACCCGAAAGAAGCGAAAACTAAATCGCCCATTCGCCGTCGGTGAAAATCACCGCTTCCGACTTGTCTTTTCTGATACCCGTTACTTTTAAGTCGGGGGTGCCTATCATAAAGTCGACGTGTTCTACGGAGTCGTTCGCGCCCTTATCAGAGAGTTCTTTTTCGGAAAGTTTGTCGCCGTTTTTGACCGTGGTGGGGTAGGCTTTGCCTATCGCGAGATGGCAACTTGCGTTTTCGTCGAACAAAGTGTTGTAAAATAGTATTCCGCTTTTCGCAATGGGGGAATTTTTACCGATAAGCGCGGCTTCGCCGATACTTAAAGTACCTTCGTCCGTTTCGATGATGCTCTTTAACGCGTCGTAACCCGTTTCGGCGGAATAATCTACGATTTTACCGTCTTTAAATGTGAGCGAGAATTTGTCTATAATCTGTCCGTTATAAGAAAGGGGAAGCGCGGAATAAACTTTTCCGTTGATTTTCCCTTTGTGGGGGCAGGTGAAAACTTCTTCGGTGGGGATATTCGCCACGAATTTAACGCCGTCTTTGGCTTCTTCCTGCGCGGAGAGCCATACGTGGTCGTCCGCAAGACCGACGTAAATATCCGTTCCGAGCGAATTTTCGTAATGGAGATACTCGAACGCGTTTTCGTTTAAGAATTTTGCGTGTTTATCCATTTCGGCAATGTGATTTTCCCAGTTTTCGATGGGGTTATCGCAATTTAAACGCATGGTTTTGATAATTTCGTCGAAAAGTTTTTCTTCGGGGCGAGCGTCGTTCGGGAAAACTTTTTCCGCCCACGCTTTCGACGGAACGGAAACCACGCACCAACGAATGCCGTTGCTCATAATACAGTCGGAATATTTCTTTAAGGCTTTCGAGCGCGCTTTCGAAACCGCGCCGAGTTTTTCCGCGGGAATATCCTTAAAAGCAAAGGGGTCTTCGCTGTCTATCGCTATGCGGCAGAAACCCTTTTCCATAAGGTATTCTTTACTTTTGATAAACCATTCGGGAACTTCCGCAAGCGCTTCGGTTTCGGCGTATTTGTAGTTTAAGTAAGCCGTTTTGTCATAGTTCCAGCGAATATTGACGAGTTTTGCGCCGAGTTTGTAGCCGACTTCGGTAAACACTTCGGCGACTTCCGCGTTTTCGACCGAACAGTCGATTTCTACGCCCTGACCTTTCTGAAGATTGACGCCGATTTTGTAAACGAGTTCGGCGTATTTTTTAAGAATTTCTTTATTCATAACAGTATACCTTTCATTTTTTTATTATTTTACAACTATCGCAAAAAATAGTCAACGCAAAAACGTGAACGTAACGTTAAAATCGGCGAATCTCCCGCGAAAGCGTTAAAAAAAGGATAAAGTATTGACTTTTATATAATAAAAAGTTATAATAAAAAAGTCGCCGAGTAGGGGACGGGATTTACATATAATGAGTTTGTTAGAAAACGTAGCCGATCCGAAAGATCTTAAAAAACTTAATAAAAACGAGTTGAACGAGGTCACCCGCGAGATAAGGGAAAGGATAATTTCTGTGGCGAAAAGCAACGGCGGACATCTCTCGTCTAATCTTGGGATTATAGAAACGACCGTCGCTCTGCATTACGTTTTCGATTTCTCCAAAGATAAAATAGTGTGGGACGTAGGTCATCAATGCTACGCCCATAAAATTCTTACGGGCAGAAACGCTTCTTTCGATAAAATAAGAGAAGAAGGGGGCATTTCGGGTTTTTGCGATAAAGACGAAAGCGAATACGACGTGTTTTCGAGCGGTCACGCAGGCGATTCCGTCGCGTTGGGACTGGGGCTATGCAAAGCGAGAGATTTGCTCGGCGAAGATTACGCCGTGGTAGTCGTCGTGGGCGACGGTTCGTTTATCAACGGACTTAATCTCGAAGCGATTACGTCTACCGATTATAAACCCAAAAATTTTATCGTTATCTTAAACGATAACGGAATGTCCATTTCCAAAAACAGAAACGGATTATATAAACTTATATCCAAATCTACCATAAAAAAAGGATATATCAACAGTAAAAAAGCCATTAAAAAAGTGTTCGGAAATTCTTTCGTCACAAAAGGACTCGTAAAGTTCCGCGGCTTTTTGAAAAGGGTATTCAACAAAAATTATTATCTCGAAAAATTCGGGTTTAAGTACGTCGGCAACGTCAACGGAAACGATTTGCCGTCTATGATAAAAATACTGAAAAACGTTAAAACGGGGGCGAAAAACAATTCCGTTCTTCTCCACGTGGTGACGAAAAAAGGCAAGGGACTTGACGCCGCCGAAGAGCGGAGCGACCTTTACCACGGAGTGGGAAAAGAACTTTCTATCGGCGGAACGCCTTATTCGGACAGAATAGGGAAAACCATTATCGAATGTATAGAAAAGGACAAAAAAGTCGTCGCGATAACCGCCGGAATGAAAGACGGCACGGGTCTTGACGCTGTGGAAAAAGCCTTTCCCGAAAACTTTATCGACGTAGGTATCGCCGAAGAATTCGCCGTAACTTACGCCGCGGGCCTTGCGAAAGGCGGAATGAAACCCGTCGTGGCGATTTATTCTACCTTTTTACAAAGAGCCTACGACGAAATAATGCAGGACGTTTGTCTGCAAAATCTTCCCGTGACGTTTTGTCTTGACCGCGCGGGTCTTGTCGGCGCAGACGGAAAAACTCATCAGGGCGTGTTCGATATAAGTTATCTTTCGGGGTTGCCGAATATGACTATTTTATCGCCGACCGACCCCGATGAAACGGAACAGGCGCTTAAATACGCGCTTTCTCTCGATTCACCTTGCGCGATAAGATATCCTAACGATAAAAACGCCATGAAACTCACGACGGAAGGTTTCCGTTCGGGCGAATGGGAAACGGTAAGCGGCGGACTTACGAGAGAGAGAAAGAAAGTTCTGATTTTAGCGGTGGGTCCGCGTACTCTTAAAATCGCGCTCGAAGCGGCAAACGACGTCTGCGGCGTTCGGGTGGCGGCGGTAAAAAGGGTAAAACCGCTTGACGAAGCGTTTTTAAGCAGCGCTAACGAAGAAACGATTATTACTCTGGAAGAAAACGTTCTTTCGGGCGGATTCGGCAGCGCGGTATTAAATTATTACGCGAATAAAAAAATACGTAAAAACGTTATAGTTATGGCAATTAAAGACGAGTTCGTGGATTACGCGAGCGTCGAAAGTCAACTTACGAAAAACGGTTTGTCCGTGGAAAACGTAAGAAATATTATAAGGGAAAATATATGATTGGGGAAAACGAAAAAAGAAGAGAAATCGTCGGATCAAAGAAGAAGGCGATAATTCTCGGCGCGGGAAGCGCAAGCAAAATACTTCTCGGGATTCTGATAGAAACCAACAAAATGCCGTATAAACCCGTGTGTATTTTAGACGACGACGAAAATAAAAGAAATTCCGTCATTTACGGCGTCAAGGTAGAAGGCAAAATATCCGACGTCGATTTTTTCTGTAAAAAGTACGACGCGGACGCGATTATCTACGCAATGCCGTCTGTCGGCGGAGCGAGAAAGGTCGAAATAATAAACGAGTGCCGCATGACGGGCAGAAAGGTGCTTGTAATACCCGATTATTACACTTTCGTAGACAGTTCGTCTCAGCCGATGGTTCTTGCAAAGGTCGATATTTTAGACCTTTTAGGCAGAGAACAGGTTAAAGTAAACGTTAAGGGAATAAAGGAGTTCGTAAAAGACAAAGTTATTCTCGTAACGGGTGGCGGCGGTTCTATCGGCAGCGAACTTTGTCGGCAGATTGCGAGATACAGTCCTAAACAACTCATAATTTTCGATATTTACGAAAACAACGCATACGATATTCAGCAGGAACTTAAACGCCATTATCCCTCGCTTAACCTCTTAACGCTTATAGGAAGCGTAAGGGACAGCAAAAAGGTAAACGACGTGTTCAAAAAATATCGCCCCGATGTCGTGTTCCACGCGGCGGCGCACAAACACGTTCCGCTTATGGAAGACAGCCCTAACGAAGCCATAAAAAACAACGTCAGCGGAACTTATAAAGTGGCGAAAGCGGCAGGGGAAAACGGCGTTAAAAAGTTTATTTTAATAAGCACCGATAAAGCGGTAAATCCCACCAACATAATGGGCGCGACGAAACGAATCTGCGAGATGATTATTCAGGCGATGGACAAACGTTATAAAACGGAATACGCCGCCGTAAGATTCGGCAACGTTTTAGGTTCCAACGGTTCGGTTATTCCGCTGTTTAAAAAGCAGATAGAAGAAGGCGGACCCGTAACCGTTACGCATAAAGATATAGTAAGATATTTTATGACTATAAGCGAAGCGGTAAGTCTCGTTTTAGAAGCCGCGGTTTATGCGAAAGGCGGAGAGATTTTCGTTCTCGATATGGGCGAACCCGTAAAAATTTATGACCTTGCCGTAAACCTTATAAAACTTTCGGGTCACGTTCCCGACGAAGATATTAAAATAGAGTTCTGCGGTTTAAGACCGGGCGAAAAACTTTACGAAGAACGCCTTATGTCCGAAGAAGGACTTGAAAAAACCGAAAACGACCTTATTTCTATCGGCAAACCGCTCGATTTCGACGAAGAAAATCTGTTCCGCAAAATAGAAGAACTTTATATCGAAGCGTATAACGAAACGGACAGAATGAAAGAACTCGTCAAAGAGTTGGTCCCGACTTACGTTATAGACAAAAAATAAAATATATCCCGAAAGCGGCGCTGTTTTCCTTGACACAGTCTGTCGCAAACTTTAAAATTTATATATTCTTATGGGGAGTAGTCGGCGAGAAAATCGCGATTAAACCGGCAACACGAGCGTTTATCGCTCCGATTTAATATTAAACGACAAGACCATACCGTTTTAAAGCGGTATGGTCTATTTTTTTTACGGAGGTACAAATGGATTTTTTAATCGAAGCGCTGTCGCAGGTAACCTATAAAATGGTTATCATGTGGATTATCGGGGGAGTTCTTATATTTCTTGCGATAAAGTAAAAAATGGAACCGGCGCTGTTATTGCCTATGGGGTTCGGAGCAATTCTCGTAAATATACCTTTAACTAACGTTATATCGTCGGAAGGCGAAGTGGGTATTATTTCGTGGCTATACGAAATCGGGATAGGCGCGTCGGAAGCGTTGCCGATACTACTATTTATCGGTATAGGCGCGATGATAGACTTCGAGCCGCTTATAGTAAACCCTAAACTGATGCTTTTGGGAGTGTTCGCGCAACTCGGCATATTTTTAACCATAATACTTGCGGCTCTGCTCGGTTTCGATATAAACGACGCCGCTTCGATAGGTATAATAGGCGCGGCGGACGGACCGACTTCGATACTCGTCGCAATGAAACTCGGCAGCAAATACGTAGGACCTATAATGGTGGTCGCGTATTCGTATATGGCGTTGGTGCCGATAATACAGCCGGCGGTGATAAAATGCGTAACGACTAAAAAAGAGCGTTGTATTCATATGGAATACAAAGGGAAACGGGTGAGCAAAACGGTTAAGATACTTTTCCCGATAGTTATAACCGTGGTTGCGGGTCTTATCGCTCCGAAAAGCCTTGCGCTCGTAGGATTTTTGATGTTCGGTAATCTGCTAAGCGAATGCGGCGTTTTAGGAACTCTTGCGGACACCGCAAAAAACACGCTGAGCAATCTTATAACGCTGCTGCTCGGAATAACCGTTGCCTTTCAGATGCAGGCGGAAAACTTTTTAAGTTTAGAAACGCTTATGATTCTGGGACTCGGACTGTTCGCTTTCGTGTTCGACACCGTCGGCGGCGTTATGTGCGCGAAGGTAATGAACCTTTTTACGAAAGAAAAAATCAATCCCATGATAGGGGCGGCGGGTATTTCCGCGTTTCCTATGTCGGCGCGCGTCGTTCACAAAATGGGGTTAAAAGAAGACAACACGAATTTTCTTTTAATGCACGCGGTCGGCGCAAACGTTTCGGGGCAAATCGCTTCCGCTATCATCGGCGGACTTATTATAGGACTGGTTTTATAAAGGAGTAATAAAAATGCTATTTAATTTATGCGAAATAAATACGGAAGTCGTTTTACGGTCGCTCGATATTTTGTGGCAGGGGCTTCTCGCCGTCGTTATAGGTATAGGAGTGATAATCGCGGTAACTTATTTTATGCTGTTCGTTTCAAACCGCGTTGCCGATAAGAAAAAAGGCGTGGAAAACGAAACCCCGAAAGAAAATAAATCGGATACGGGCGAACGATAAAAAACGCGACCGACTTATAAAAGTCGGTCGCTGCGATTTTCGTTAAAAATATTAAGTTCGTTTACAGCGGAGCATATTTTAAAACCGCGCGTTCGAGCGGTAAAAATCCGTCCGATTCTTCGGGCAATATTTCGGCTATAAGCGTTATAACGTTCACGAGAAGAATTACCGTAACGAATTCGCCGCAATCGACAAGAGAAAACGCGTCGTAAGTCAATACCGCGAAAAACATATAAAAACTGAATAAATCTTTTTTAGAAGCGAGTATTTTTAATCTTTTGCCGAGAAGAAACGAGTGGCATATTAACCCGAAAATACCCGTGGTTGCGAGAGAGTGAAGCACGAAACTGTGGAAGTTTTTGCCGCAGATATCGTAGAATATCGGGTAATAAAGACCTGCGCCGAACAAGGGGTGAGAAATTATCGGGTAAACCGATTTGTCGTAGATTACGCCCCTGCCGTTATCGGAGATATGTATAAATATGTAGTCGCTCCATTTTTGCGGATCGCTTATGACGAGAATCACCGCGACTATAAGGGCGGCGAAAATCGCCGTTTTTACGATAAAAGATAATAATTTTTTGTACTTATAATTGCAGTTTTTATACGTGACGTAAATAAGGAACGGCGCGCAGAAAAACGCGAGAATTTTCGAGCAATCGCTTACCGTAAGCAACATACAGACGTATAACGCGAAAGAAATAAACATATTCGGCAAGGGATTTTTCGACTTCGTTATAAGGTAAAGCGACGCCGGGATTGCGAGAAGCATAACGTACCCCGCGAAAACGGGGTTCCCCCAACCGAGACCTACGGGTTCTATCGCGTAACGAAGCATTTGCAGTTCAACGTTAAAAGAAGTAAACATGAGCGCGTAACAAAGGTAGTTACGCACGTCTACGCCTTTCGGGGGGATAATTCCCTGCGACAAAACGAAGTACGCGAAGGGCATTATAAAACCTATGCAAACTATCTGTTCCGTTCCTAATTCGTAATTTTTAAACGACTCGGGGTTAAAAATTCCGCCGAGAAGAAAAGAAGCCAAAACCAACCCGAAAGGAAAGAGAAGTTTACCGAAACAAACTTTTTTTACGCGATAAATTACGAAATGGATTATTAAAGCCGCCGCGACGGGCATAAATATTATAAGACCGTTCGTTAAGTTTAAAGTGGATAAATCTCTTACCGTAAACAAAGCGTTGAACGCAAGCGGAATCAACGGCGTTATATCTTCCGATAAAAAAAGAATCGTTATCGCTACGACCGCAAACGCGGCAATCGCGAAAATACCCCCGTTTATAGACCAAAAAAAGAAGGCAACGAGAGAAATTGTTGCCGCAAAAAAAGGTGTGTATATGAAATTTAAAAACGCCCTTTTTAAGTTCAAAGCAACGTTTGCTTTGTTTTCGGCGCGCGTAACCATGTTTTCGACCATAGTAAAACAATTATACACTAAAAAAACGTATAAAGCAACCGATTAGCCGATGAAAAAAAACGGTTCGCGAGCGATAAAAAAATAAAACAGGGCTTGATTATATCGTTATAATGTGCTAAAATGTTACTAAATAGGCTGAAATAACGCCGATAAAAACGATAATTACCGGGCGGAGAAAAAGATGGAGAACGAAAACGTCGTAAGCGTAGAATCTGTCAAGCGTTTGCTTAGAGTTTTCAAAAGAAATATTTTACTTATTATAGCGACGATTATCGCCGTTACCGCGATAGGCGCCGTTTATTCGTATCGCAGACCGTACGTTTATTCTGCGTGCGAAATGGCTGTTTTTAAAGGAAAATATTCTGACAGCGTAGTGCTTAACGATTATACCATTACGAATTATTATATCGACACGTTTATAGATTTCTGCGACGAACAATGCGTCGTGGACAGAGCAAATTATTATTACGCCGAATACTTGAAATCGGGCGGCGGCGACGTTACCGAATACGTCAACGGTTTAAAAACCGAAAACAAGTATAAGGGCGCGTACGACTTCGGCGACTTTTTTTCTCAGGATTTTAAGAACAGAATTTTTGCGGTCACGGTTCATTCGCCCGAAAATCTGTACGGCAGGGACGTTACCAAAATCTTAAAATTCGACGGTTCCGTCGGCGAATTGCTCGTTTTTTCCGACAGCGACGGTAAAACGGTGAAAATCGGCAGGGACGATTTCGTGTCGGCGACGGAAAGAATAAAAACGTATATCTCCGTTTCGGACGTTTCGGCGTCTTTCAGTAAATCGAAAACAGACGATACTTACGTTTCGTTTACGTTAAACGTTTTCGTTAAAGATACGGACCCTGATACGGCGGCGAAAAAAGCGAAAATCTACGTTCAGGCGATAGACGACGAAGTTAAAAATAACGACGTGGAATACGGCGGTTTCGGCGAATACAGGTACTTTGGCGCAAAGTTATCCGTTAGCGATTTGGGATACGTCGGAACGACGAGAAATTTCTCGAGAATCACTAACGTTGTGATATCGTTCGTTATAGGCGTGGTAATAGCGCTCGTTCTCGCTTACGTTTGCAGTTTATTCGACAGAACGATTAAGAACAAAGAAGAACTCGAAAATCTTGTGGGCGCAAGCATTCTTGCCGTTATCGGCGAATAGGGGGGGTGGAAAAAATGGAAAACGACGTTCAGAAAAATTCGACTCCTTTTTTAAGAATTTTGAAAGCAAGACTGGTATGGATAATTTTAATATCGGTCGTATTCGTACTCGCCGGTTATTGTTACGGTAAATTCATCGCTAAACCCGTTTACACGGCGTCATGCGACGTTATCGTTAAATTAAGATACGTAGACGACGACAGAGTTACCGGTGATAATGACCACAGTGTGGCGAACAGCAATAAATTAAACGACTTTAGTCTTGCGCAGAGAATGATGCCGACGATAGTAGACATCGTAGAATCGCCTAACGTTATCAGTCTGGCAAAAACCCAGAACGGCGACGACGGAATAAGTCGCGATTCGTTCAATACGAGATACGATAAAGACAGTTTGATTTTCAACATTTCTTATACCGATTACGACCCCGAACTTGCCAAAGGCAGGCTCGAAGACGTGTTCGCAACGTTTAAGGTATATATCCCCGAAAGCGAAGACATTAAAGAAATTATCATCGCTTCCGACATAGAATTCGTGAAAACGCAGAATAATATAAACGTATCCGTTTCCGATAAAAGCAAAAAGTCCGCTCTTATAAGCGGCGCGGCGGGGGTGGGCGTTGCCGTCCTTCTCTTCGTTTTGATTTATCTTTTCGACAATAAAGTGAAAACGGTTACGGAACTGGAAGACATCACGGGAGTTGACGTTCTCGCTACCATTTCCGAATAAAAAACTTTTTCCCCGCCTTTTTCGGCGGGGTTTTTAGAAAATCGATGATAGGTTATTTAAGCAATTTAATAGGCAACCCCTATATAACTACTTTTATTATATCTTTAATTCCCACTATCGAACTAAAAGGGGGAATCGTTTTCGCGCGGGGAGCGGGACTCGATTTTTTTACCGCTTTATTCGTAGCGTTTCTCGGTTCTACCGCGGTGTTTTTTTTAATATTCTTTTTATTGAAACCGATTTTGGGACTTTTGAAAAAAATAAAGTTTTTTAACGGGTTTGCCGAAAAAATAGAAAATTATTTTAAGAAAAAAGCCGATTCCGCCGTTGACAACGAGAAAAAAAGCAAAGGTAAATTAAGCGAAAACGCCTTAAAGTTTTTAAGCGTTTTAATTTTCGTAGCGATTCCGTTACCGCTTACGGGCGTATGGACGGGTACCGCCGTCGCGGTTTTTCTAGATATGAAATTTTCTCACGCGGCTTTGGCGGTCACGGTCGGGAATTTTATCGCGGGGATTTTAATATCTCTTTTAGCGGAATTATGTAACGCTATAGGCGTTAATCTCGATTACGTTTTATACGCTCTTTTAGCGCTCGCTTTGATAGCGGTAGTTATCACCGTGATAAAAATCTGTAAAAAACCGAACGGGAAAGAAGAATGAATTTCTTAAACAAACTGTTTTCCTTTTTTAAAACCGAAAAGAAAATTAAATTAGGGTTGGCGTTAGGTTCGGGCGGAGCCAAAGGGTTTGCCGAACTCGGCGCGATACGCGCTTTCGAAGAAAACGGCATAGAGTTCGACGTTATTGCCGGCACGAGCATAGGTTCTGTCGTGGGCGCGTTTTACGCTAACGGATATTCTTCCACCGACATTTTAGAACTTATAAAAAGGATGAATTTTCTGGAAATTCTGTCCGCACCGTTTATCGGCATGGACACTTCGGGTATGCGTTCGGTTATAGATAATCAGATAGGGTATCTGGAATTCGAAGATTTGAAAAAGAGTTTTAAAGCGGTTGCTACCGAAATGGACACGGGAAACGAAAAAGTTTTCGACTCGGGAAGCGTTGCCGACGCGCTTTGCGCTTCTTCGTGTATGGTACCGTTTTTTAAACCCGTGGTTATAGACGGTAAAAGATATATCGACGGCGCTTTCGTCAATTCCGTTCCCGCAGATATCGTTAAGGGAATGGGCGCCGATTATATCGTCGGTATCGACTTAAAAGACCACGAAGCGAAACCTTCGGTTATCACGAGATTTTTCCCGACGTATAAAGGGAAAGTGGAAACCCCGTGGGAAAACGGGTACAAATACAGCGATATAGTCCTCCATCCCGACCTTTCGGGGTATAAAGCCGAAAGCATAAACGGTTCCGGCGTTATGTACGAGCGCGGTTACGAGTGCGCCATGCAGAATATGGACAGAATAAAAAGCGATATAGAAAAGTTAAAAAAAGGAAAAAAATAGTTTTTCGATACACGAAAGAAAAATGTTAAGCGATAGGAAGTTAATGAGAGTAATTGCGGCAGCCGTTTGCCTTTCCGCATTCACATGCGCTTGCGGATGCGAAGAAAATAACGGTACGGACGTCGAGCCGTATTCGGAAAACGGAGAAATCGACGACGAGTACGTGGGGAATCACGTCTGTTTTATCGACGTCGGTTCGGGAGATTGTACCTTTATCAAAACCGAAGATTTCAGCCTTTTGATAGACTGCGGCAACGACGGCAAACAAGTAAAGAAAAATTTGTTTAATATTCTCGATTCTACGGTAAAGAGCGGGATAGACTATTTTATACTTTCTCACCCCGACGAAGAACATATCGGCAACGCGGAAGAAATTATTTCAAGGTATAATTGCAAAAATCTGCTCGTTCCGTTTACGAATTACGAGTATTCGGAAAGTTACGCCGGCGCGTTGAATTCCGCCCGCGAAAAGGGAGTTAAGATAAAAGAATTCAACTATCTTACCGAGATAAACGGCAAAAATTCCGACGTGTTTTTTCTCTATCCCGAATACAAATATTCCGACGAATTCAATGATATTTTCGTGACGGAAATGCCTTCCGAAAAACTGCTCGACGAGATTTCGCCCGTTATTTATCTCGAAATAGACGGAGTACGAGTGCTTTTGTGTACGGACGCTTCTTATAAACAGGAAGATAAGGTCTTAAACAACTTTAAATCGGGTTTGTACGACGCGTTTTTCGGTAACGGAAAAGTAAATTTGTACGATATCGACCTTCTGAAAATATCCGGTCACGGCAGAAGCGACGCCACTTCGGAAGATTTTTTGCAAGTATTAAATCCCGATAACGCGATAATTTCTTGCGGAGCGGCTAATCCGCCGAACACCGAAACGCTTAAAAGACTTTATAAAAGAAACGACAAAACAGCCCTTTACAGAACGGACTTAAACGGAAACGTTACCGTAAAAATCGATAGCGGAAAACTGACGGTTTCTCCTTCGATGAAATAACGCTTTCTTAAGAAACGGGGCAAAATAGAGATAAAACCTTTTTCGGCGGATAAATAAGTAAAGTTGCGAAAAAATTTGTTTAAGGCGGAGAATTTTATGGATAATAACAAAATTGAAGTTTCGGATATAATAAATTACGCTAAATCTGCGGTTCATAAAGGAACCGTTCAGATTTTGGACGATGACGACGGGTTTTTGTGGGATTTGGGAGATTTAAAACTCGAATTCTGGATGGATAATAACGAAACCACGGTGAACTACTTTATTAAAAGCGCAAGGCGCGGCGTAGAACATTTTCACGTGGACAATACCGACGTGATAGACCTTATTCGTCAGATTGACGACGATAATAAAACGGTTATGATAACGAAAGCGTTCTGGGGAATGAATTTTGACATTGTGGATAAAACGCTTCCGAAGAAGAAAAGCAGGTTTTTAAGGCGGCGTTATTATTTCGGATAACGACGTTTAATCGGCGTTAACGGATTTAAAAAAATAAATGCGGCGTTGCGAATTTTCGCAACGCCGCTTATCTTTTTAATTACGCAAGACGAAGAACGGTGATAGCCGCTCCGTTTACGGTGAGAGTCTGCGCCGAAGTGTTATAAAGAGAAAGGGTAGAGTTATCGGCGGTGGTAGTTACCAGAACGGTTTTGGCGCCGGAAACGACTGCCGTGTCGGTATCGGTTAAAGTAATGGTTTCGTTGGAAATCGCCGAGCCGTTAAGGTATAACGCCACGTCGAGAGTACCCGACGGAACGGAACCGTTTACGAAATAAGTGACGAGATAAGTGCCTTGTTCGGGGATATTTATCGCGTTACCGCTTACGGACATCGTAGTTCCCGTGGTGGCGGTATTTTGGGTTAACGGGATTATGGTGTTAGTGGTTACCGTACCCGTGGAAACGCTCGCGTATAAGCCGTCGCCCGTTCCCGCAGGACCCTGCGGACCCGTAGCGCCCGTTGCGCCGGTTGCGCCTTGCGGTCCTTGAGGACCCGTAGCGCCCGTTAAGCCTATCGGACCTTGCGGACCCGTTGCGCCCGTTAAGCCTATCGGACCTTGCGGACCCTGAGGCCCCGTTGCGCCGGTAGCGCCCGTCGCGCCGGTGGCTCCCGTTAAACCTATCGGACCTTGGGGTCCCGTTGCGCCGGTCGCGCCGGTAGGACCTTGCGGACCCGCAGGACCCGTCGCGCCTTGCGGACCTATAGGACCTCTGGGACCTGCGGGACCCGTCGGACCCATGGGACCGCGTATATAACGAATTCGGGAGTTGGAACAGTTATTGTTAAAACCGCCGCAGCCAAATAAACAACACATAAAGATTAAATCCTCCTTTGAATTACCGTCGTTCCGAACGTTTTCGGAAAGACCGTATGTATCTTTTAGTTTTCTTTATCATTACATTATATTATTTCGGATATATTTTCGTTACTCGCTTGACATTCGCCGTTAAAAGCATATAATATGATTTGTGTGAAATTTCATACTTTTCACACAAGGCGTGAATAAAGGAGATAATAATGCAATCGGGCAAAGGAAAGTATATGTTCGGGATATGTAAAGTCGGCGACCGCGGTCAGATAGTTATACCCAAAGAAGCGCGGCAGGTCTTCGGAATAGAACCGGGGGACAGCCTTATTCTTTTAGGGGATAAGAAAAAAGGTCTTGCGATAGTCAAGGCGGAAGTTTTCGGCGCCGTGTGCGACGAAATACTCGACGCGCAAGGAGAAAAAGATGGAAATTGCGATTAAAACGGAAAATTTAACCAAGCGTTTTTCTTCGGTTACGGCGGTGGACGGGATAAATCTCACCGTATACAAAGGGGAAATGTTTTCCGTTCTCGGCGAAAACGGCGCGGGCAAAAGCACCACGATAGGTATGCTTTGCGGACTTATAAAACCGACCGACGGCAAAGCGGAAATCTGCGGATTCGACTCGGAAAAGGAAAGGAACGAAATCAAGAGGATTTTAGGACTTTCTCCGCAGGAATCGGCTGTTTCGGCTAATTTAACGGTAAAAGAAAATCTCGATTTAATCGCTTCGCTTTACGGTTTTCGCGGCGAAGAAAAAGAAAAAAGAATAAAGGAAATAACCGAAGAATTCAAGTTGGGAGAAGTTTTCGCCAAAAGGGCGAAAACGCTTTCCGGGGGATTTAAAAGGCGGTTAAGCATCGCGCTGGCTCTCGTTCCGCGCCCCGAAATAGTTTTTCTCGACGAGCCGACCTTAGGTCTTGACGTAAGGGCGAGAAGAGATTTGTGGAAAGAGATAGAAAAACTTAAAGGCAATACCACGGTTATTTTAACCACTCACTACATAGAAGAAGCGGAAAATCTTTGCGACAGAGTAGCCATAATGGTTAAAGGCAAAATCCGCCTTTGCGACACGGTTGATAACATTAAAAAAGCGGCGAACGCCGACAGTCTGGAAAACGCCTTTTTATCGCTTACGGAGGAATAATATGAAAAACGCTTTTATACTTTGTAAAAGAAATCTTATAAACGCCGTAAGAGATCCCGTTTCGCTCATTTTCTGCGCGGGATTCCCTGCGGTAATGCTTATTTTGATGGAACTTATTTTCGGCGGTTCGACGGCGGGCGGCGCGGAAATGTTTAAAATAGAAAACTTTGCGCCGGCAATCGCCGTGTTCGGGTTTTCTTTTACCATGCTTTACACCGCCCTTACCATAGCGGGGGATAAAAGAACGGCGTTTATGTCGAGATTAAACGTTACGCCCGTAAAACCTTTTGAATATTTATTGAGTTTTCTGTTGTCGAGCGTACCCGTTACCGTTTGTCAGACGGTTCTTTTTTACGCCGTGTCTTTTATATTCGGGTTGCCGTTTACGGTAAACACGCTCGTTTCCGCCGTTTGCCTTATACCTTCGGCGTTGTTTTTTACCGTGTGCGGAATATTCGTCGGCTCGGTGGTCGGCAGCGACAATCAGGCAGGACCCGTTTGCTCGCTGTTTATAACCGCTTCGGGATTGCTCGGCGGAATATGGATGCCCATTTCTTTAATCGGCGGGACTTTCGTAGACGTTTGCAAATGCCTGCCCTTTTATAACGGCGTGTTGCTTGCGCAAAACGCCGCGGCGGGGCTTTCCGACGGACGGCTTATAAAAACCGCGATAGTGTTAGCGTACACCGTGGTTTTCGGCGCGATAGCGGCGGTGGTTTTCAATAAAAAATCGAGAATCTGATTTGCGTAAAATGCGAGAAAACGCCGTGTTGTCGCTTTGAGTTTTACGTTTTAAGTCAATAAAATATCTGCCGACGGGACAGAAAAATTTTTTTGAAAGTTTTAACGAAAAAACAAAAAACTTTCGGAAAGGGTTTTGTCGTTTCCCGTCGGTTTTTTATTGTAAACTTTTTATTATTGTGGTAAAATGTATTAAAAAGCAGGTTTTTCCCCAAAATAGGTTAAGGGGAATATTATGCTCGATTACAGATGCGATTTGCTTTTGGATTTAATAAATAAAGAGTGTTCTTCGGGATACACAGTGCTGGAAACGGAAGAGATTCTCTCCCGTTTGCCGCTGAAAGCCGCTATCGACCGCGACGTTTTCAACGATTGCTTGAAAGAACTTTCCGACAGAGAACTTATAAGCGTTAAGTACCGCGACGATAAAGAAATCTGCCTTTCGCCCCTTCCCAAGGGAAGGTTAGTTTTCGAAAACAAAACGGAAAACGAAAGAAAGGAAAAAGAAATCAAAAACGCGCTGTTTAAAAAGGCGTTTATAGGCGGCGTTTCGGGCGGAATCACGGGGAGCGTGATTTACGCGTTAATCTCCCTTATAATCAAGGGGGCGTAATGCTTTCGAGAAAGGAAAACGCCGTTATGTCGGCGGTTTACGGCAAAGGAATACAGAAAGAAACCTTCCTTATATCTCCGCAGGAACTTAAAAAAGACGTGTCGGAAAAAATAAAACTCGACGAGTTGGATAAAATACTTACCCTTTTGTCGCAGGACGGGTATATGGACGTTTATCTTTCGTCAAGACACGGCGAAAAAGTATACTGCATAGGGTTGACGCCTAAGGGAAGGTCTTTCAAAAGAAACGGGCAGGTCATTAAACGGACGCTGCTTTTTAAACTTGCGGTCACCGTGGGGTTCGCGGTGCTGAGTTTCGTTATAGGGTTATTGCTTAAAGCGATTTTTTAGTTATGGAAAAGAGAAATTTTGAATTGAAATCGGAATTTTCGCCGACGGGCGATCAGCCGCAGGCGATAGAAAAACTTACGCAGGGCGTATTCGACGGACTGAGAGAACAAGTTCTTTTAGGCGTTACGGGTTCGGGTAAAACGTTCACCATGGCGAACGTCATCGCGAACGTGAACCGCCCCGCGCTCGTCATCGCGCACAACAAAACGCTCGCCGCGCAACTTTGCAACGAATTCAGAGAATTCTTCCCGAAAAACAGGGTGGAATTCTTCGTTTCGTATTACGATTATTATCAGCCGGAAGCGTATATTCCGAGCACCGACACCTACATAGAAAAAGACCTTGCGATAAACGACGAAATCGATAAGTTAAGGCACTCCGCCACCTGTTCGCTTGCCGAACGCTCGGATACCATAGTGGTCGCTTCGGTTTCCTGCATTTACGGACTCGGCGCGCCCGAAGAATATTACAGACTTGCCGTTTCCTTGCGCCCCGAACAGGAAGTGAAACCCGACGAACTTATGAGGAAACTCGTTTCCATTCAATATACGAGAAAAGACGTGGATTTTTCCCGTTCGTCTTTCAGGGTTCGCGGCGACGTTATAGATATTTTCCCGTCGTCGAACACCGAAATTATTATTCGGGTGGAGTTTTTCGGAGACGTTATAGACAGAATATGCGAAGCGGAATTCGTTTCGGGTAAAGTTATATCCGAACTCAACCACGCGGTAATATTCCCCGCAAGCCATTACGCCGTGGCGCAGGAAAAAATCGAAACGGCGACAGCTTGTATCCGCCGCGACGAAGAGGAAGAAGTTCGTTATTTTACCGAAAGCGGCAAACTTTTAGAGGCGCAAAGGCTTAAGCAGAGAACCGATTACGATCTCGAAATGATAAAGGAAATAGGTTTTTGCAAGGGAATAGAAAATTACAGCAGATACTTCGACGGAAGAAGCGTAGGAGAACCGCCGTTTACTCTTTTGGATTATTTTCCGAAAGATTATATCGTGTTTATCGACGAATCGCATATGACCATTCCGCAGATAGGCGCGATGTATAACGGCGACAGGTCGAGAAAACAAAGCCTTGTCGATTACGGGTTCAGGTTAAAGTCCGCTTACGACAACAGACCGCTTACTTTCCAAGAATTCGACGCGAGAGTGGGTCAACTTATCTGCGTTTCGGCGACTCCCGCAAAATACGAACTGGATAACGCCGGGCAGATAGCCGAACAACTTATCCGCCCGACGGGTATTTTAGACCCCGAAATTACGGTTAGACCTACAAAAAACCAGATAGACGACCTTCTTCACGAAATAAACGTTATAGTAAAGAAAAATAAACGCGTTTTAGTTACCACTCTCACCAAAAAAATGGCGGAGAGTTTAACCGAATACTTAAAAGAACACGGCGTTAAAGTCCGTTATATGCACAGCGATATAGACACCATGGAAAGAATAGAGATAGTGTCCGGGCTTCGTTCGGGCGAGTTCGACGTGCTTTGCGGTATCAACCTTTTAAGAGAAGGGTTGGACCTTCCCGAAGTGGAATTAGTCGCTATTTTAGACGCCGACAAAGAAGGCTTTTTACGCAGCGAAACTTCTCTTTTGCAGACGATAGGGAGGGCTGCGAGAAATTCCGAAGGAAGAGTTATAATGTACGCCGACGTGATGACGGGCAGTATGAAACGCGCGATAGACGAAACGGAAAGACGACGCAAAATTCAGAACGAATATAACGTTAAACACGGCATAGTTCCGAAATCTATCGTTAAAGAAATAAAGAACACGCTGGAAATAACAAAGAAAGCGGACAGAACAAAAGAAGTAAGAAAAGAAGATATTCCCGAAGAAATAGAAAAACTGAAAGCGCTTATGAAAATCGCTTCGGCTAATCTCGACTTCGAAAAGTGTATCGAAATAAGAGATAACATCGCCAAACTTAAAATGAAGATGAGAAAGTAATATGAACGACAAAATTATTATAAAGGGCGCGAGAGAAAACAACTTAAAAAACGTGGATTTAACCATTCCGAGAGATAAACTCGTAGTGTTTACGGGGTTATCGGGCAGCGGAAAGTCTACGCTCGCATTCGAAACCATTTACGCCGAAGGACAAAGACGGTACGTGGAAAGTTTGTCGAGCTACGCGAGAATGTTTTTGGGGCAAATGGAAAAACCCGACGTCGACTTAATCGAAGGGTTGTCGCCGGCGATTTCAATCGACCAGAAAACCACGTCGCATAACCCCCGTTCTACCGTAGGCACGGTTACCGAGATTTACGACTATTTCCGTTTGCTTTTCGCAAGAATAGGCACGCCGCATTGCCCTGATTGCGGAAGAGAAATCGCAAGGCAGACGGTTGACCAGATAACCGACAAGGTTATGGCTATGGAAAAGGGTACTAAAATACTCGTCAACGCCCCCGTCGCGCGCGGGAAAAAAGGGGAATTCGCCAAAAACTTCGAAAACTATCGCAAAAGCGGTTACGCAAGGGTAGAAGTGGACGGCGTGGTTTACGACCTTTCCGAAGAAATAAAACTCGATAAAAATATCAAACACAACATATCCGTAGTTATCGACAGGCTCATAGTAAAAGACGGCATAGAAAAAAGGCTTAACGAAAGTCTGGAAACGGCGTTGAAACTCGCCGACGGACTCGTCGTTATAGAAACGGCGGGCGGCGGCTCGGAAACCTATTCCACCAAATATTCCTGCCCCGATTGCGGCAGAAGCATAGAAGAAATAGAACCGAGATTGTTTTCCTTCAACAATCCTTTCGGCGCCTGCCCCGAATGTCACGGGTTAGGATACAAAGCGGAAATATCCGAAGATTTAATCGTAAAAGATAAAAACAAATCGCTCAGAGAAGGGGCGATGACGGTTACCGGCTGGAATTTAGAGAGCGGAAAAATCGCCGAAA
Organism: uncultured Clostridia bacterium; assembly: GCA_934271245.1. Taxonomy (GTDB): domain Bacteria; phylum Bacillota; class Clostridia; order Christensenellales; family Borkfalkiaceae; genus UBA1259. The sequence goes on from CAKQQY010000009.1 coordinate 21,047, forward strand.
TGAGTTTCGAATCGCTTGCGAAACACTACGGATTCAGCATAGACACGCCCGTGAAAGATTTGCCGCCCGAAATTTATCACGTGCTTTTATACGGCAGCGGCGACGAAAAAATCCGTATGGAATACAGCACGAAAACTTTCAACACGAGTTACGACGCTCGTTGGGAAGGTATAATTCCCAACTTAAAACGCCGTTACAGAGAAACCACGAGCGACTGGACGAAACACGAAATCGAAAGGTATATGGTGGAACTCCCCTGCGACAAATGTCACGGCAAAAGGCTTAAAGAAGAAGCGCTTGCCGTTACCGTCGGGGGAAAGAACATATCCGAACTTACCGAAATGCCGGTAGAAGATTTATACGAATTCGTGTGCGGAATAACCCTTTCGGAAATTCAGTCGATGATTGCAAGACCTATCGTAAAAGAAATCAAAGCGAGATTGAGTTTTTTAAAAGACGTGGGATTAGGTTATTTAACGCTTTCGAGAAGCGCAAGCACGCTTTCCGGCGGCGAAGCGCAGAGAATAAGACTCGCGACCCAGATAGGCAGCGGACTTACCGGCGTGCTTTACATTCTCGACGAACCGAGTATAGGGCTTCACCAGAGAGATAACGAAAAACTGCTCGCCACGTTAAAGAAGTTAAGGGATATAGGCAACACCTTAATAGTCGTAGAACACGACGAAGATACTATCCGTGCGGCGGATTTTATTGTCGATATAGGTCCGAAAGCAGGCGTTCACGGCGGCGAAGTCGTCGCAACGGGCAGCGTGGAAGATATAGAAAACGAGCCGCGTTCCATAACGGGCGATTACCTTTCGGGAAGAAGAAAAATAGAGATACCCCAAACGAGAAGAGTTCCCGACGGCAGATGGCTTACCGTCAGGGGCGCGAAACAAAACAACCTTAAAAACGTAGACGTAAGTTTCCCCGTAGGACTTTTCACCGTGGTAACGGGCGTTTCGGGTAGCGGAAAGAGTTCGCTTATCAACGGAATTTTATACCCCGAACTTGCCGACGAACTGAATAACGCCAAAATCGTAAAAGGCAAATGCGACTGGGTGGAAGGAACGGAATATTTCGATAAGGTAATCGCGATAGACCAGTCCCCCATAGGCAGAACGCCGAGAAGCAACCCCGCGACTTATACGGGAGTGTTTTCGGCGATAAGAGATCTGATGGCTTCTACTCCCGACGCCAAAGAACGCGGATATAAATCGGGCAGATTTTCTTTCAACGTGTCGGGCGGTCGGTGCGAAAAGTGTCAGGGCGACGGCATTATAAAGATAGAAATGCACTTTTTACCCGATATTTACGTTCCTTGCGAAGTATGTAAAGGGCAAAGGTACAACAGAGAAACTCTGCAAGTAAAATATAAGGGTAAAAACATCGCCGATATCTTAGATATGACGGTAGACGAAGCCTGCGAGTTTTTCGAAAACATTCCGTCGATATTCAACAAAATAAAAACGTTGAAAGACGTAGGTTTAGGGTATATAAAACTCGGGCAGTCGTCGACGACGTTATCGGGCGGCGAAGCGCAAAGGGTTAAACTCGCCACGGAACTTGCAAAAAGAGCGACGGGCAGAACTCTTTATATTTTAGACGAGCCTACCACGGGGTTACACTCTTACGACGTGAACAATCTTTGCAAAGTGCTTTTAAGATTGCAGGAAAGCGGTAACACCATAATCGTTATAGAACACAACTTGGACGTAATAAAACTTGCCGACTATATCGTGGATATGGGACCCGAAGGGGGCAATAAGGGCGGCGAAGTAATCGCGACGGGCAGCCCCGAAGAAGTAGCAAAAAACCCCGTAAGTTATACGGGAGCGTTCTTAAAAAAGATTTTAGCCGATAAAAAATAACCCCTTTTTAACGGGAAAAGCGTTTGTAAAAGTCAAAAAGACGTCCGATTTAACGAAAATGAAAAAAATCGGACGTTTTTATATGTTTTTTCATTAAAAAAAAGGAAAAGAGAAATATTTTTCGTATTATTATTCGTAGAAAATAAGGGGTCGGGAAAGTGAAAGAAAAAACCGCTGAAATCGAAGAGATGTTTTTATCGCCTTACGCAACCAAATCGGCAGATACCGTGGGCAGATTAAGGTACGAAGAACCTTGCCCTATGCGTACGGAATTTCAGCGCGACAGAGATCGGATAATTCACAGCAAATCTTTCCGCAGACTGAAAAATAAAACGCAGGTTTTTTTCTCGCCCGAAGGCGACCATTACAGAACCCGTTTAACGCACACCCTTACCGTCGCGCAGATTGCGAGAAGCATAGCGCGCGCCCTTTCCCTTAACGAAGACTTAACCGAAGCCATCGCGCTCGGTCACGATTTAGGGCATACCCCTTTCGGGCATTCGGGCGAACGGATACTGAACAGGCTTAACCCCAAAGGGTTTAAACATAACGAACAGTCGGGCAGAGTGGTGGACGTTCTGGAAAGCGACGGCAAAGGTCTTAACTTAACGAGAGAAGTCGTCGACGGTATAATAAACCATAAACTTTCCTGCACGCCGAAAACGCTCGAAGGAGCGGCGGTGAGTTTAGCCGACAGAATAGCCTACATAAACCACGATATAGACGACGCCATTGCCGGCGGATTCATAAAAAAAGAAGATTTGCCCGTAAGCGCGGTGAAAATTCTCGGCGACGCGTCGAGTAAACGCATAAATTCCGTGCTTATGTCGGTATATCGCGAAAGCGACGGCAAAAATCAGGTCAAAGCGGAAAAAGAAGTGGAAGAAGCGAATATGACTCTTCGCGCGTTTTTGTTCGAACGCGTTTACAGCGACGAAACGTTCAGAAGAGAAGAAGAACGCGCCGACAGAATGATTTCGGCGCTGTACGGGTTTTTCAAAACCCACGTCGACAAAATGCCCGATTTTTACGTGGGGCTTTTAGATAAATACGATATAGACACGGTTATTTGCGATTATATTTCGAGCATGTCCGACGGATACGCCATCAAAATATTTTCCGACTATTACATACCCGATAACTGGAAACTGTAGATGAAAGGATTCGATTCTAAATTCTTAACTGAATTAAAACTTAAATGCGATATAGCAGACGTCGTCGGCAGATACGTTCATCTGGAAAGACGGGGCGGCAATTTTTGGGGAAGGTGTCCTTTCCACCACGAAAAGACCCCTTCTTTTTGCGTGAACGAACAGGAACAGTTTTATTATTGTTTCGGCTGCCATAAATCGGGCGACGTTATAACTTTCGTTAAAGAAATGGAATCGGTCGATTTTTCCGACGCGGTGAAAATTCTCGCCGAAAAAGCGAAAATGCCCCTTCCCGAAGTGGAATACGACGACGAAAAGGTAAAAGAACAAAAACGCAAAAGACAACGCGTTCTCGATTTATTGAGGGACGCCGCAATGTTTTACGTTCATAACCTTTCCGACGGAAAAGCGGGCAAACATATAGAATATATTTACAAAAGAAATTTAACTTCCGCAACCGTAACGAAATTCGGACTGGGCGCTTCGCTCGATTACGACGGGTTGCCGACTTACCTTAAAAGCAAGGGATATACAAAGGAAGAAATGACGGCTTCGGGCGCGGTAGGGGAGAAGAACGGCAGAGTGTACGACGCCCTTGCAGGCAGACTTATAATTCCCGTTATAGACGCTTTCAATAACGTAGTGGCGTTTTGCGGCAGAATCATTGAGAAAAAAGAAAACGTCGGAAAGTACGTCAACACAAAAGAAACGATAGTGTTTTCAAAAGGGAAAACGCTTTTTAACATCAACAACGTCAAAAAAGTCAAAAACGAAGAAGGCATTAAAGACATTATTATCGTCGAAGGGCATATGGACGTTATCTCTCTCGTTCAGGCGGGTATAAAAAACGTCGTGGCGAGTATGGGTACGGCTTTGACGAAAGATCAGGCAAGGCTACTAAAAAGGTACGTCGAAACGGTTTATATCTGTTACGACGACGATTTTGCGGGGCAGAAAGCGACGATAAGAGGATTAGAAATATTAAAGGAAGAGGGGTTAGACGTTAAAGTTATTTCCCTTCCCGACGGAATGGACCCCGACGACGCGGTAAACAAACTCGGCGCGGACGGATACAGACAATTTATCGTCGGCGCGAAACCGCTTATAGATTTTAAGATAGACGTTTTAAAGAAAACGTTCGACGTTAAAACGACGGACGGCAAACGTAAGTTCGTTACGGCGGCGTTAAAGGTTATAAAAGAAAGTCCTTCCGCGGCGGAACAGGAAGATTTATTGAAAGAAGTAAGAGATTTGACGGGGATTACTTTCGAATCGCTTAAAAGAGAGTTGTTCGGGTTGGAAGAGAGCGATACGGACAAGCAGGAAACGGTTACGCCGACGTTTTCCGACGATTCGGGCGACAAAACGCTTATCGCGGCGAGATTCGTTCTCGCGTCTTACATATTCGGTAAACCATACGCTTACGAAACGGATATAAACGAATTAACCTTTACTCTTCCCGTTCACAACGAGATAAAAGATTATATCAACGCGAAAGAAAGAGCGGGCGAAAAGGTAAGGTTTAACGATTTGTACGAAAGCCTTGCCGAAGAGGGGGAAGAAGAACTTTCACGCCTTGCGGGACTGGAAACGGAAGAAAACAAACAGTTCGATAAAACGGTTTATTTTGCCGATTGCGTAAGGATTCTTAAAATCGCCGCAATCAACGACGAGATGAACAAACTTATTTCTCTCGCAAAAACGGAAACGGACGTGGAAAGAAGAAAGGAACTGACGGTTAAAATTTCGGAACTGTTAAACAAGAAAAATAAATTGGCAAACCGCCGATATATATAATCAAAGGAGAAAACATGGAAAAGTTTGAAGACGGAGTTTCGGTTAAAGCGTCGGGCGTTGTACACGCTTCGGGCGACGTACACTCCGAAGACATTATGCAAGCCGTAGGCGACATAATCATCGAATACAAAAAAAGCGGCAGCATTACTACCGAAGTCTTGCTCGACAAGTTAGAAAAATATCAGGCGACGACTTCGGAAATAGAAGAAGTCTATAAACAACTCGAAGACGCGGGCATTCAGGTAATCAACGAGTTTGAAAGGGATAAAGATCTTTACGACCAGATATTAAAAGAAGTCAGCATGGACGACCCCGTAAAGATGTATCTTAAAGATATAGGTAAAGTTCCGCTTCTTCAGCCGGAAGAAGAAAAAGAACTCGCAAGGCGTATGATGGAAGGAGACGAAGAGGCAAAAAGGCTTCTTTCCGAATCCAACTTAAGGCTTGTCGTTTCTATCGCCAAAAGATACATGGGCAGGGGCATGCACTTTTTGGACCTTATTCAGGAAGGCAATTTAGGGCTTATGAAAGCCGTGGAAAAGTTCGACTATCAGAAAGGGTTTAAGTTCTCTACCTACGCCACCTGGTGGATAAGACAGGCTATCACCCGCGCCATCGCAGACCAGGCGAGAACTATAAGAATCCCCGTTCATATGGTAGAAACCATTAACAAACAGATAAGAGAATCGAGAAAACTTCTGCAGGAATTAGGCAGAGAACCTACCGTGGAAGACATCGCCGAAAGAATGAACATTTCTCCCGAAAGAGTTATGGAAATTCAGAAAATCGCGCAGGACCCCGTATCTTTGGAAACGCCTATCGGCGAAGAAGAAGACAGCCTTTTATCCGACTTTATCGAAGACGAAGACAGCACCGCTCCTACCGACGCCGTTTCGTTTACGATGCTTAAAGAACAACTCATCGGCGTACTCGACACGCTTACCCCGAGAGAAGAAAAGGTTTTGCGCCTTCGTTACGGTTTAGACGACGGCAGACCGAGAACGCTCGAAGAAGTCGGCAAAGAATTCAACGTTACCCGTGAAAGAATAAGACAAATCGAAGCGAAAGCGTTAAGAAAACTTCGCCACCCCAGCCGCAGCAAAAGACTTAAAGACTTTCTCGACTGATGACCGAAAGACTGAAAATCATCTTTTCCGAAATATCGCCGTGTAAAACGTTCGCCGATATCGGTTGCGACCACGGTTATATCGCGAAAGCCGTTTTAGATTGCGGCAAAGCGGAAAAAGTCATAGTTTCCGATATAAGCGAAAAATGTCTTGATAAAGCGAAAGACTTATTGAAAGAAGAAATCGCCGAAAGCAAAGCGGAAGCGGTGGTTTCCGACGGGTTCGATAAAGTTACGGGCGCGGACGAAGCGCTTATCGCCGGTATGGGCGGAGAAGAAATAGTAAGCATATTGTTAAACGCGAAAAGTCTTCCCGAACGACTTATACTTCAACCGATGAAAAACGCGGAAAAGGTTAGAAAAACGGCGGTAGAACTCGGGTTTAAAACGGAAAAAGATTACGTTTTTAAGTCGGGCGGCAAGTTCTACGACCTGATAGTTTTAAAAAGAGGTAAAGATTCCCTTACGGAAGAAGAAATCGAGTTCGGAAGAACCAACTTGAAAGAGTTCCCGTCGGCGTTCAAAGAAAGAACAGAGTATAATATTTTAACGCTCGAAAAGGTTTTACGTAAAGGCGACCTTTCCGAAAAGGCAATGAAAGAAACCCGTGAAAAAATAAAAAGGCTTAATAAATATGTTAAAAATTGACGATTTGTTTAATATCCTTAACGAAATCGCTCCGATAGATCTTTCGTATAAATGTATCGAAAAGGGCGATTACGATAACAGCGGAATAATAATTCGTTCGCACGAAAACGTGGAAAAAGTATTGTTTTCGCTGGATTTATCGCTTGCGGCGATAGCAAAAGCGAAAAGGCTCGGCTGCGATACGATAGTAACGCATCACCCTGCGATTTATTATCCCGTAAAATCTTTAAGCGAAAAGGATATGGTAACTGCGCCGATAGTTAAAGCCGCGGAAAACAAACTCAACGTTATTTCCATGCATTTAAATCTCGACGTGGCGGATAACGGAATAGACGCTTCCCTTTGCAAAGGGTTAGGCGGCGAAAAATACAGAATTTTAGACAGATTGACCGAAAAAGACGGCTACGGCAGAGAATTTTCTCTTACGCCCGTTACTCTTTCGGAATTTGTAAACAAAATCAAAAAAGAATTTAAAACCAACCGCGTTACCGTTTACGGAAACAGAAAAAGCGTTATAGATAAAGCCGCGTCTTTTTGCGGCGGCGGCGCTTCTTATGCGGAAAAGGCGGTAAACGAAGGCAAAACCGACGCGAAGGTTATTATTACTTCCGATATGCCGCACCACGTTATAAAAGAACTGGTCGAAAACGGCAAGTCGGTTATTATTATGACGCACTACTCGGCGGAAAATTACGGCTTTAACCTTTTTTCCGAAAGGGCGGGCAATAAATTGAAATTAAAAGCGGAAACCTTTGTCTTTAACGATAAAAGGTTTATGTAAAGGAGAATATTATGATAGACGCTTTGTTAAAATATCAACAGACGGACGCGAACCTTAAAAAAATCGAAACGGAACTTTCGGGCAGCGAAGAAAGAAAAAAGGCTATGTCTGCAAAAAAGTATATCGAAGGGGTAGAAGAATCGGTAAATAAACTCGATTCCCACGCCGCAGACCTTATTGCCGCGTTCGACAGAGTTAAAAAGGAAATCGAAAGCCTTAACGCTCAAAAAGACGAATTCGAAGGGGCGTTAAAGAGCGTTGCCGACGAAACGGAAGCAAACTATCTTCTTAAAAAAATGGACGAACTTATCGGCAAAATTAAAAATTTAAGCGCCGACGCCGTAAGAATCAACGGCGAAATTCAGTCGCTTATAAAGGAATACGCTTCGGTTAAAAGCGCAACCAAAGCCGCGCAGGCGCAATACGCCGAATACGGCAAAAAATATAACGAACTGAAAGCAAGCAAAAAAGCCGATATGGAAAAAATCGAAAAGGAACTTGCGGTTCTCGCTAAAGACGTTCCTCCCGAACTTTTAGAAAAATACAACAAAAAGAGAAAGGAAAAACGCTTCCCCGTTCTGGTAGAAGTTAAAGGCAACATTTGCTCGTCTTGCAGAATGGAGATTCCGATGTCGGCAATGTCCAAACTCAAAAACGGAGAAATAATCGAGTGCGACCAGTGCAGATGCCTTCTCTATAAAAATAAAGATTAAATTGCAGAAAACGAACGGGTCTGCGCGATTTGACGCGGACCCGTTTTATATAAAAATCGACGGGAACGATTAAAAAAGAGAAACACGATGAAAAAGATTTTTAAAATAGGGCAGATAGGTATAGGGCATAACCACGCGCAAGGGCATATGGAAGCGTTCAGAAAACACCCCGAATTGTTCGAGATCGTGGGTTATTCCGAGAAAAGCGAATACTGGCTTAACAAAAGGGGGAATCTTGATTGCTACAAAGGGCTTACCCGTATGGACGAAGACGAACTCATAGAAAAGTGCGACGCCCTTTTAATCGAAACGGAAGTACCCGATTTAATGGCTGCCGCCCGCAAATGCGTGGATAAAAACAAACACGTTCATCTCGATAAACCCGCCGGGGAAAACTTCGAAGAGTACGCTAACATCATCGGCGACGCAAAGAAAAAGGGCCTTGTCGTTCATTTAGGCTACTTATATCGCACGAATCCCGCCGTTAAAAAGGTATTTTCCATTGCGGAAAGCGGCGTTTTGGGTAAAATTTTATACGTCGAAACGGCAATGTCCGCGCCGAGAAGCAAAGAATACCTTTCTTACCTTGAAACGTTTAAAGGCGGCACCATGTACATATTCGGCGGTCATATCATAGACTTCGTTCTGCGCCTTATGGGAGAACCGAAAAAAATCGAGCCGATACTTTTTCGTTCGGGCGCGGAAGGATTCAACGGAATCGACAACGCTACCGCTTTATTTTACTACGATAAAGGCGTAAGCGTTATCAGAACTTCGGCTATCGAAACGGGCGGCCATTTCAGAAGAGAACTGACCGTCGTCGGCGAAAAGGGAACGGTAAGCATTTCGCCGTTTGAACGCCCCAAAATAAAATGGTTGTCGTTGCAAAACGGGAAAGAAGACGCTTACGATAAACTTGCGGACACCGAACCGCTCGATTTTTCCACCGATTACGACCGTTACGACGCCTTTCCCGAAGAATTTTATCAGCGGTTGTCGGGCGTAAAATCGGACGTGTACGACTACGATTACGAAGTTACTCTTCATAAACTGCTGTTAAAATCCTGCGGAATGCTTTGAAAATCCGATAAATTAAAAAATAAAAAACGGCGGATAACCCGAATTTACGGTTATCCGCCGTTAGTTTTGTAATCTTTAGCGAAAAATATTTAAGGTTAAAATGCGACGCGTGATTTATTTTTTTTCTTTGTAAACTTTAACTTCGAACGGTTTAAAGTTTTCGTTAAACGGGTCGGTATCGCGATAATTTAACAATACCGCGTCGAATTTGTCGGGGGAAACGCATTCGGGAAGAGAAAGAGCGGCGGCTTTATCGAAGTTTACCGCGACAACGATTCTTTCGTTTTCGTAAACTCTCTCGTAAACGAAACACCCTTTTCCTGCGGTGATATCCTTAAAATCGCCGAATTTTATCGCGTCGCTTTCCTTTCTTAATTCGAGAACTTTTTTATAAAAAGCGAAAACGGATTTGTCGGAAGCAATGTCTTTTTCAAGATTGATTTCGTCGGCTCTTGACGGCATTTTAAGCCACGGGTTGCCGTCCGTAAACCCGTAACGGGGAGAGTCGTTCGTCCAGGCTAACGGACGGCGGGTGTTATCTCTGCTACCGTAGTTTATTTTACGTATAAGTTCTTCGCGCGGTTTTTTATTCACGTTGTCTTTATAGTAATTTACCGTTTCCACGTCGTTAAAACAGGAAATATCTTCGTAGTAAGAGTTTGCCGAGCCGAATTCCTGCCCCTGATAGATAAAGGGTATGCCCTTTAACAGATAAAACATAGCGGAATATGCGGTGGCGCACTCGTAACGAAGTTCTTCGTCGTTTCCGAGTCGCGATATATAAAAAGGCTGGTCGTGATTGTCGGTAAACAAAATATATAAAAGGTCGTGCCGGGCGGTAAAGTTCTGCTAATAAGTTATAAACGGGCGCGTATCTCAGCATTTATTAAAAATCGGCGTTCGCGCAGATAACGACCGAAACGCTTTATAACGCGTTAACGATTTTATTTTATCATAATTAAAACGGGCGGATAGATAAAGGGATAACATTTTTTTTAGAAATCTTATCTTATATAATTCGTTTCGGGCGCTGTAAAAAGGCAAAATCCGCGCGGAGAAAGAAACGGGTTAAAGGGAAAACGTAAAACCTTCGGCAAATTAAGAAAAATAAAAAACGGCAAAATGGTTTTCGGGTAAACGCCGACCGCGGTTTTTACCATAAAAAGGGAAAAATTTCTTTGTTTAACGAACTTAACGAAAAAACAAAAATTACCGAAAACGAGCGACTGTCTGTAAAAAACTGTAAAAACCCACATAATATCTAAGATTTTCGGGCAAAATACCGATATAAAACATCGAACGGTTTGTTTTTTAACGGGAGGCCGTAATTTTTTGTCGTTTACGTCTCCGATAGTATGCGACACGGAAAAAAGGAAAACATAAGAAGAAGATTTCAAAAAAACACGATAAGTTTTAGGCTATCTTTGAAAAAGCGTTAAATATATAATTGAATCGAAAAACAAGCGAGAAGTGAGAGTTTTTATAAAATTCTCGTCGGAAGTTTCGATAAGGGTTAGCCCTTTCGAAAGTAATATCCCCGAAAAAGGAGAGAATATGACTAAAAAATCGAGAAATATTTTTATCGCCGTTTTATCTTTTATGTTTGCCGTATGCGGCAGTCTGTCTGCATATTCGATAAGCGTTTCCGCACTTAACGCCCCCGTGAAAGAAGAAGCGAAAACTCTTTTAACCGTTTACGAAGAAGGGCTCGGAGAAGGTATGAATCTCGTCTGGGGCGGAACCAACACGAATTTATCTTACGTCGATTCTTCGGATAAACAAAACACGGGCAGTCAGATAGCGGTTGACTGCACGAAAAACGACAACACGGAATTTTACATCGATTTCGGCAAGGAATACGATATTTACAGCGGCAAAGGTTTTTTGCAAGATATTCCCGACGATTTTTATAAAAAGACGGCTATCGAATTTTTTATAAAACTTAACGCCGTTCCCGCAAGTTTTTTCAATATTTATTTGTTTCAGTCGCGCGGACCAGAATACGCTTCGGCTCCCGCGAATCAGCGTTATATAAGAAGTAACGTTCAACTTAAAACGTACGTCGATACCACCGTTATCGGAGAATGGCAGTTCGTACAGGTTCCTCTTACGGCGTTTTCGTCGGTAGGGGAATACGTTAACGAGAAAAACGTAAAAGTAACCAACGCGCAGGTGGATTTAACCAAAGTCTGCGCTATAGGGTTCGCTCACATGCTGAGCGATAAAACCACGACGACGAATCCTACCGTGCAGTACGACGATATGAAATTCGTCTACGCTAATATGGACGACGAAAATCTCGGCGTTACGGTAGTTACCGCGAAAGAATACGAAACCCGTAAAAAATCGGCTACGTTTACGCCTATCGACATAAGGTCTTTGGCAACCACCGGTTATTACGGCGGAAGCGGCGTCGGCTGGACGAATCAGGGAAGCGACAACGAACTTACCGGATTTAATCTTACGGGCGAACAGGAGTTTTTGGGCGTTCCGTTCGATATGATAGTTCAGGAAGAAAATCAGAACAAATCGGTTATAGGTTTAAGAAGCAGCAAAGCGACGGTTAGCAAACAGTTCGTGGAAAGCGTGGTTATTCCTATAAATCTTAAAATAGACGGACTTTATATTATCCATAACGCGGCGTGGGCGAGTACGACCAAAAACGTTGCGTTATACACCTGGCGTTACGCGGACGGAAGTTCCGAAACCGTAACCATTTCGATGGAAAAACAAATTTACGAATGGTGGGGACTCGGCGAATCGCCCGTGAACCCGATAATATGGAAAGGCAACACGCCCGAAGCGTCGAGTTTCGGTCTTGCGATAAGTCTTAACATGTTCGCTTTCGTAAACCCCGAACCCGAAAAAGAAGTAAAAGAATTAAAGTGCGAAATACTTTCCGACGAAGCGGCTTGTATGATTTCGGGAATTACCGCGGCGGATTTCGGCGGCAAGGGAATGTTCGTTGCCGAACGCGAAAATCCTTACACGCCCGACACCGACGACTGGTACGCTTATACTCTTGCCGATCTCGAAGCGATGATAGGAACGCCGCTCGACGTGTCTTACCTTCTCGATAAAAAAGACCACGGCAAAGTTAAAGCGCAGGGCGACGATTTCGTGTTCGCAGACGGCACCAAAGCCAACTTCTGGGGCGTGAATATCAACGCGTATTCGGTTTTCCAGAGCAAAAAGAAAATCGACACGCTCGTAAATTCTATCGCCGCGGGCGGTTATAACCTTATAAGGATTTTAGACTGGGATTCGTCTTTCTACTATCCCAACATTTTCGGGTATAACGGAAACAGCAAAGACGTGGCGGCAGAACAACTCGACCAGTTCAATTACCTTTGGGCAAAATGCAAAGAGAAAGGAATATACCTTGATTTCGTTATGCTCGGCGGAAGATTCGCTTCTAAAGACGTGGTTGACGAAAAGTTGACCGACGAAGAGGTTGCGGATATATCGCAAGGCTTCAAGATGGAAATTTACATCGACGAACGCTTGCAGGAATCGACCAAAACCCTTTTAAAACAGGTTATGGGAACGGTAAATCCCTATACGGGAACGAGATTTGCCGACGACAGAGCGCTCGCGATTCTGGAAATCACGAACGAATCGAACCTTCTTACGTTGTACGACGACAGCGTGAATTATCAGTTCAGATCGGAAAAATACAGGTTGATGGTGCAACGAAAATACGCCGAATTCTTGACGAAAAAGTATAATCCCGACGGAACTCTTACCGTCGCCGAAACCGAAAACGCCATAAAAGCCGCCTGGAAACAGACGGGCAAAACGGGGTTCGACAGCAGAACGGAAAGTCTTGCGAACGCAACCATACGTATCGACGGCGATTATCTTAAAGATAAATATTCCGCGCAGAGATGCGCAGACGGTTTCGAATTCTTCTATTCGTTGATGGAAAAATTTTATTCGGATATTTACGAATGGGCGAAAAAACCCGTTGCGGAAGGCGGACTCGGCGTAGAATGTCCGATAGCCGGCGGAACGAACTTCGCGGGCGACGACCGCGCCGACTTGTTCCTTAACGCGCATTACGATTATATCGCCCGTCACACCTACCAGTCTCACCCGACGACGGGTACCGAATATCAGGTAGGGACTGCCGTTCCGAACGGCGGAAGCACTATCGGAAGCGTGGGCGATAACACTTTTGCCAACGCCTCGTTCAGAAAGGTAATGGGGCTGCCGTATATCGTTACCGAGTCGCTTATAGCAGAACCGAATATCCACAGTGTGGAATTCAATCTTATAGCGGCGGCTATCTATTCGTATCAGGGTTGGAGCCTTACGGCGTTCACCTATATGAATAAAGATCTGGATAACAGAACCAACCAGATAACCAACTCGTTCATTATAATGGACCACCCGGGCAGATTTTCCACCGTAACTTCCGCGTCGCTTTTGTACCAACGCGCGGAAATCGCCAAAGCGGAAGTCGGGTATTACCGCGTTATCACGGTAGACGAAGCGATGAACTATAAAAGTCAGGACTTAGGACTTCGCGAAGGAACTTACGTCGTAGGTAAAACGGGCGTGTATTTTGCCGATAAAGACGGCAACTTGCTTTTCCAGAGCGGAGATTACGATATTTCTTCGGTAAAGAGCGACGCCGAAATTCTTGAAAAAATTTACCACTCGCAACTCGTAAACGAAGGCGGCGAGATAATCTGGAACCAGAAAGACAGAACTTTTGAAATCAACACCGAATCCACGCAAGGCGCGGTAGGGTATATCGGCGGACGCAAAATTTTATTAAACGACGTAAATATTTTCGCCGAAACGGCTTACGCGCAAGTAACGGTAAGCGCGCTCGGCGCGAAAGTTCACGACGTAAACCCGACGATTGCAAGCGCTGACACTCTTCTTATAACCGCGGTAGGGCAATCGAGAAACTCGGGCGCGGGAATATCTTCCGACGGAACGACGATAACTTCGCTCGGCACGTCGCCCATACTCGTTCAGCCTATCGTCGGCAAAGTGGTGCTAAAAACTTACGACGACTTCGAAGTGTATATCTTAAACAGTTCGGGCGTGCGCGTAACCGATAGAAAAGCGACGGTGGAAAAAGACGAAAACGGTTACACCGTGATTACTCTTAAAAAAGAAGATAAAACTACCTATTACGAAATAGTCAGAACGGAAGTTTCCGACGAAAAACCGACTTTCGGCAGTTATCGCGATATAGGCGGCGAATACGAAAACGCTATCGAAAAAGTTAAAGATATTATGCCCGGCAAAACGGAAACCTTGTTTATGACGGAAGAAGTTACCGAAAACGGCGACTTTATCGGTTCTGTCGTAAAGGCTTCGGGGCTTAGCGGCGGTAACAGAGCGTATGCCGACGCTAATTCCTCTCACTGGGCGTACGAACAGTTCAAAACCGCAAGAGAATTCGGACTCGTTGACGGCATGCAGATAAAAGCGTACGACGAACTGACTTATAAAGCGGCGTTCTTCGCTTTGTACGGCGCGGTAAAAGGTAAAGGCATAAAGGTAAACGAAAACCCGTCTCTTCTTAACGGGGTCGACGTTTCCGAATGGAACGACGATTATAAGACGATTCTCGCCGCGCTCGTTTCGGTTAAACTCATAGATAAAGAAACGCTTAAAACTATTAAACCTACCGACACCGTTATAAGGGGCGAAGCAGCAGATTATATCTATAAACTCACCACGGTTAAAGACGCGGGCGCGCAAGGCGGCTGTAACGGCTGCGGAAGCAGTATCGGTCAATCGACGGGGATAACTGTTATAGTTATACTCGTTCAGGCGATTGCCGTAATCGGAATTATAAACCGTAACAGAAAGTTAAAAAGCAAATAAAAATAATCTTCGAAAGGGGGATAATATGAGAAAAAGGAAATTTTTATTGACGTTGCTGACGGTAATGATGGTAGTATCTTTTGCCGTGCCGACGTTTTCGGTACTTGCCGAAACTACGAACACGACCGACAAAACGCTTACCGTGGAAATTTTCAACGGCGATATAAACGCGGTGACTCTCGGCGGCGGAGCAACGGCAGGTACCGACGACGGGGTAGCCGTAGTTTCTATGACGGATACAACCGCGTGGCCGGGCGGACAGATTCTTTTTAAGGAACCCAAAGATTTATCCGCAGCGAAAAGCGGACAGTTGTGTATCGAATACAAAAATGCCGACAGTTTAACCTGGCACTGGACAACCGTGGGCGTTGCGCTTAAGGAATCCTGGGGACCGAGTACCGCCTCATTAAACGGTAACGGCGCGGATTTGGGCGTTCAGGCAGCATACGGCGTTAAAAAATTCGATTTATCCGTTTTAAAAGACGCGGAACTTGCTAAGTTTTACGGGTTAACCATAACAACGAGTGGAAATCAGACGGGCGCTAATTTTACCGTAAAGAGAGCTTGGGTGGAATATCCTAACCCCGACTATGTCGAAGAACCGACAACCGAAGGCGTTTATAAACTCGTAACCGAACCCGTTACTTCCGCGCAGGATTCTACTTATCAATTCGCGGTAACTGTATCTTCTTCTTATACCGTCAAAAGCGGTGACAAAATAAAAGCGACTTATACGTTGCAACCCTTTACTACGTCGGGGAAGTCTATCGACGTTTCTATCGGCGGCGTTGCCGTGGATAAGGGTATCTGGGCTACTACCCAGACGGGTACTTGGGAATATACTTTCGATAAAGAATTTTCGGGAGATATAAGATTCGGCGTCTGGAATACGAGTTTCACTATAGATTATCTGGAACTTACCATATATTCAAGCGGAACGGAAACCAAAAAGGTTAATTTCTACGACGAAAGCGGCAACGTTATAACCGACCTTTCTTCCGTAGAATACGACAAGGCCGCAGAAAACGTTCTTCCAGAATATTCGGTAGAGGGTAAAATATTTATCGGTTGGAAGATAGGCGAAGGGCTTTATCCCGCAGGCGGCAAATTCGACGCCGGAACCACCGATTCCGTAACGGCGGTCGCTATTGCGTTTGAAACTTTAAGCGGCGCGTATTTCAGAATAGGCGAAAATGCGGAATATTCGGGAATTCGTTTCCACACTTCGTTTAACGCGGCTGACTACGAAAAAATGAAATCTTTCGTTACCGAATACGGCACTCTTATTCTTCCCGAAGACACGTTGAACGGAAAAGAAATCACGCTCGAAAACTTCGTTGCGGACGAAACCGTGTTGAAAGTTAAAAGCACTTCTTCTTCCGTCGATAACGGAACTACGACTTTCCGCGGCGCGATTTTTAGCGTAAAGGAAGCAAACTATAATAGAACGTTCGCGGGGCGCGGTTATTTAACCGTTAAGTATTCCGACGAAACGTCAAAGAATTTCTATTCCGAAACGATTGCGAAAAATTCCGTTGCGAGCATGGCTAAATCGTTTATCGAAAACAACGCCGAAGACTTCGCTCTTTTAACCGAAGAACAAAAAGCCGTCGTAAACGCGTACGCCGCGGCGTATTAGGCGTAAAAAGGAGAAAAAATTTATGAAAACATATTTAAAACCCGAATTGGTAAAGGTGGAAACTTCCGAAGACGTGATAGCCGCGTCATACGGAACGACGACGGACGGAACTTTCGGCGTAGACTTCGGAAAGGACATATTTTAACTTAAAAAATTTTACCGAAAGGCGAAAATTTATATATGATTATAAAGGAGAACGATATGAGAAAAAGAAAATTTTTATTGACGATTCTGTCGATAATTATGGTTGTGGCTTTCGCGATGCCGATTTTTTCGGTGTTTGCGGAAGACCCCGTGACGGTTCCGAAGACGTTAACCGTAGATTTGTTTAACGGCGATTCGGACAGCGTAACCCTCGGCGGCGGCGCGACAATCGCTACCGACAACGGAGTAACCGTCGTATCTATGACGGATACAACCGCGTGGCCGGGCGGACAGATTTTATTGAAAACCCCCAAAGATTTATCGATGACGAAAAACGGTTGGTTGTGTCTGGAATATAAAAACAACGACGATTTGAAGTATCACTGGGCAACGGTCGGCGTGGCGCTGAATAAAGTAACCTGGACGAGTACCGCCGCGTTAAACGGCAACGGCGAAGATTTAGGCGCTCATTCGGCCTACACCGTAAAGAAATTCTCGCTGTCATCTCTTACCGACGAGCAGATGTCGGAATTTTACGGACTTACTTTAACGACGAGTAAAGATCAGACGGGAGCAAACTTCCTTATTAAAAGACTTTGGGTAGAGTATCCCAACCCCGACGCGGAAACGGGCGACGGGGCAATCGCGCTTATCACCGCCGACGAACTTTCTTTGGCAACTAAAGCGGGGAACTGCAACGTTACGGTTTCCGGCGAAGAAATCACGATGACGCCGAAAGACGGCGCGGGCAAAGACGCTTTCGGTAAATTCACCGCAAGGCTTGTAAAATTAAGCAAAAAGAGATTGACCAAAGCCCTTTATAACGAAGGCGTTATCACTTTCGATTATAAAACTTCCGACGCCGGGGCTATGGATTTGCGTTTGTTTAACGACGGAAACGGCGTTGCTTACGGCGAATATAACTTTATCGTTATACCCGTAGAAATTACCGCCGACGGCGAATGGCATACCGCTACCGTAAATCTCGTCGATATTCTCGGAAAAGAAGTAAACAGCACCTGGGGAAGCACGGTTGACGGCGCTATCTATAACACCGACGCTCTTTCCGGCGTAGGCTTCGGTTTCGACAGCGGCTCGGTTACCGTTAAAAACGTAAAAGCAAACTACGAAAACAAAGACCGTACCGTTACGGGTATAGAAGTCGGCGGCGAGTTAAAAACGGAATATAAGGCTGGCGAGACGTTCGACGCTACCGGCGCAACCGTTAAAATCGTGTTCAGCGACGGATTCAAACTCGACTGCTACGGTTATACTTACGATAACTCGGCTTTGACTATGGAAACCGAAAAGGTAACTTTCAGTTGGGTATATAACGGAACTACCTACACTTACGACGTGGCGGTTACGGTAACGCTCGAATACACTTCGATAAAGATTACCGAAAACCCCGCCAAAACCGCTTATAAGGCAGGCGAAAGATTCGTTGCCGACGGAATGAAAGTCGTGGGCGTTAAAGAAGACGAAACGGAAGTCGAACTTACCGATTATACTTATTATCAGGGTATGCTCGAAGAAGGTATGACTTCGGTTACGGTAGAATATAAAGGACTTAAAACCGCCGCGGCGATAACCGTTACGGGTTTCGAATACAGTCTTTCCTTAACCGAAAGAATGTTCGCGGCAAACGGTAATCCCACTTACGGCTGGACGGCGCAGGTAGGCTCTAAAGAATTCGTTTCTCAGGAAAAATACGACGCAGCCGACGAAGCGCAGAAAGCGAAAATGATAGTTACGCCGAAAGACGACGTAAAAGGGTATTACGTATCCGCGGAATTTACGAGTTTCGGTTATCCGACGAGAGCGTACGAATACGGCATTGCCGATTTTAGTCTAGGCGAACTTTACGCCGAACCCGATTACAACGGCACGGTTGCCGTAACTTACAGAACCACGGGCGTGTTCACCGACCTTAACTTCGGTCTGGTAAACCTTTACGTTTCCGAAGGCTATAATATCGGCTACCACTGCGTGAATATCTCTTCTTATATAGTATCCGACGGCGAATGGCACACCTTATACTTCGACATAGGTCTTGCGAGCGGAAATACCGACGGCGCAGGCTGGGGAACGCTCGACAAAGAACTCGACTTAAACAAAATCGCAGGCTTTGCAATCAAGTCGTCCGCGACCGCTAACTTCGATATAGCCGACGTTTCGGTTAAATGGGACGGCGACGAAAACGCCGCGAAAGCAGTGGATACCACCGCTCCCGAATACGAATATTCGGGCGAAATGACCATCAACGCGAAAGAAGGCGACGCGGCGCCCACCTTCGAGAACGAAAAGCCTTACGATAAAAACGACGGTTACGTAAACTTAATCGTTCAATGGTCGGATAACGCCGTTACCGACGGCAAACTTAACGCGGGTACGCATACCGTCAGATTGTACGCGGTAGACGCGGCGGGCAACAGTACCGAACCTTACGTAATTACCGTCGTCGTCGAACAGAACACTCCTTCGACACCTCCGAAATCCGAAAAAGGTTGCGGCGGCGTTATAGGCGGAAGCGCGGCTACGTTATTTATCGGAACTATCGCCTTGGCGTATACCCTTATAAAGAAAAAACGCGAAAACTAAATCAGTATAAAAATCGTTACCCCGCAAAGCGATTACGCTTCGCGGGGTAAATAAGAAAGAAGCGGCTGCCGAAATTTTCGGCAGCCGCTGTTTTCTTAAAAAACTTAATTTTTTACGGATTCTGTTAAAAACGTTACTGAAAAACTTATTCTTTTACGAATTCTATTAAAAAGGTTCTGAAATCGGGGTCGGGGCAGACTTCGAAAGAAAGTCTGTGTTTTTCTAACGGAACGCCGTAAAGCAAAAGTTCTCCGTCGGCGGTAAATTCGTCGAAAACGGTATAATCGCTTTTATAAACGGTAACTTTGTAACGTTCGGCAGGATTAAACCCCTTAAAGGCGATTTTTCTGTTAGAAACGGCGTTTTCGCGAGCGGGCATTATAACGGTTGCAAGAGCCTTGTCTTTACGGGGAGAAATAACTTCGAATCCGCAGACGCCGTCAAGACTTCCGATATTGTAAAAATCGCCGTATAAAATCGTGTCGCGCCGCTTTTTGTAAAAGTCGGAAAGAGCCGCCGCCCGTTTAATTTCTTCTTCGGTATAATGCGAACAGTCGAGTTCGTATCCGAAGTTAAACAGGCACGAAACGTTGAATCTGTTTTCTAAAGAATAGGTTTTATAGGTAAACCAGTGGGGCGTGGCGGAAATATGCGCCGTCATAGCCGATTGCGGATAACATATAGAAGTGTTCGTCTGAATACAGGTACGAACTTTCGAATCGGTGTTGTCGCTCGTCCATATCTGCGGAAAGAAACACAAAATACCGAGATCGAATCTCGCTCCGCCCGCGGCGCACCCTTCGAATAAAATATCGGGGTGGTTTTCGGTAAGCGTTTTCATTATATCGTATAACGCGACCACGTATCTGTAACCGTATTCGCCTATAAAGGCGTTTTTGGTGTAACAGTCGGTCATTACGCGGTTAAAGTCCCATTTTATATAAGAAGGCTTAACGAGAGATATAACCCTTTCCACGCTCTTCAGAACGTAATTTTTAACTTCGTCGTTTACAAGGTCGAGCATTAACTGGTTCCGGAAAAGGAAAGGGGTTTTATCGGGTATCGCCATAGCGAAATCGGGACGGGAACGGAAAAGGTCGCTGTCGGGCGAAATCATCTCGGGTTCTACCCAGATACCGAAATCAAGACCTAAATCGCGTATATCGTCGGCAAGTTTGCCTATGCCGCCCGTTTTTTCTTCGTTGTCGACCCAGTCGCCGAGAGAAGAAGTATCGTCGTTGCGTTTTCCGAACCAACCGTCGTCCAAAACGAAGAGTTCCGCGCCGATTTTTTTGCCGTTTCTCGCGATGTCGAGTATTTTATCTCTCGTGAAATTAAACTGCGTGCCTTCCCAATTGTTGATTACTATCGGGCGTTTTTTGTTTTGCCAGTGTTTGGGAATTATATGTTTGGTTATAAAGGAATGAAGACTAAGCGTCAACTCGTCTTGGTTTACGGCGTAAACCATAACGGCTTCGGGCGCGTAGAAAGTTTCTTCGGGGTTAAGTTTGTATTCGAACGCCGTATCGTTTACGCCCGTTATGATTCTCGTTCTGTTGCAGGCGTCCGTTTCGTAAGAAGTTTTATGGCTTCCCGAATACACGAGATTGAATCCGTATACGCCCTTGTCGTTTTTTATGAGCGAAAAGGGGTTGTGCTGAGATGACGAAACGCCGGCAAGCGACTGGTTTATAAATACCCCCGAAGATAAAGGCGTGTCGTGACGGTATCTTTCGCCGCCCCAGAACCCGTCGAAGGTGCTTGCCGTAAATCCGCTTTCGGAAATATCAAGTTGAAGGGAAGCGAATTTTTTAATGGTAACCGTTTTTTCGTTCAGGTTTTTAAGCGAAGAACGCACGGTAATAACGTCGCTGTCGCGATAAACGGAATAACTAACGGTTAAAAGCAACTTTTCGTGTTTGTCTTCGAATTCGAAAGTGAGCGTTTTTTCCGCGCCGAACGAAGACGGCAGGCAGGGTATAGCCTTTTTGCCTTTCATAAGCGTGGCGCTCTTAAAAACGAAATCGTTTGCGAACGAATTGTCGGGGTTAAACAAAAGAATGGATTTGTCGCGGTGGTCGTAGTCGCCGTAACAGGAAAAAAGTTTGTTCCTTAAATCGGTGCTTATGTTGTCTTCTTTAAGAAAATATGTTTCGGGCGAAATCTCGCCGATTTTTTTGCCGTAATATAAATAATAAACGTTTTGCCCGTCGCCCGTAAAAACGAGCGAAGTTTTATGACTGTCGAGTCTGTAAAGTTTCATGCCCATCAGTAAATTACCTCCGCGTTAATTGTCTCGCCCGCTTTTATTACGGGAAGAACGTCGTTTTCGCATTTTATTCCGTTTACGTAAACGCCCGCTTTATTTTTGTCGCCGCGTTTCGCGTGAATTTTATAAATGCCGCCGCGATACTTTCTCGTAAGATAAAATTCGTCTATCTCCTTCGGCATGCAAGGGGAAACGGAAAGTCCGTAAAGGGTAGGTTTAACGCCTAAAATGTATTGCGAAGCGTTGACGAACGTCCAGGCGGCGGTTCCCGTCAGCCAACTGTTTTTTGCCGAACCGAAGTCGGGCGCGTCTTTCCCCGCGATCATCTGACTGAAAACGTAAGGTTCGGTTTTATGAATTTCGCTTATTTCTTCTAAATACGCGGGGCAGATTTTGCGGTAAATTTCAAACGCTCTGTCGCCGTTTTTAATAGTCGCTTCGGCGCAACTTATCCAGGGATTGTTGTGGCAGAATATCCCTGCGTTTTCCTTGTATCCGCAAGGGTACGAAGAAACTTCGCCGAGATTTAGATGATATTCTTTATAGGCAGGCTGCAACAAAACTATGCCGTATTTGGTGTCGAGATATTTTTTCACGCTGTCAAGTGCGGTTTTCGCTTTGCCGTCGCTTACGCCGATGCCTGCCATAACGCACATTCCCTGCGGTTCGATAAATATTTTGCCGTTTTCGCAGGTTTTGCTGCCCACGGGGTTTTCGAACGCGTCGTACGCGCGGACGAACCATTCGCCGTCCCAACCTGCAGTTTCGGCGGCTTCCGTCATCAGGCGGACTTCCTTGCGGACGCGTTCGGCTTCGGCAAACTCTTTGCGGCTGTCGCAAAGTTTTGCGTATTCTTCGCCGTATTTTACGAACATTCCCGCAATGAACACGCTTTCGGCTTTTCCGCTTTCGAAGTTGGAGCAGGTCTGGAAACTTTCGCCCGGGGTTTCCGAAAAACAGTTAAGATTCAAGCAGTCGTTCCAGTCGGCTCTGCCGATAAGGGGAAGCCCGCGCGGACCTTTATGCGTTACGGTAAAATCAACCGAGCGTTTAAGGTGTTCCATAAGGGGCGCTCTGTCGTTTTCGTCGTTGTTGAAAGGCACGCTTTCGTCGAGAATTGAAAAATCTCCCGTTTCGGAAACGTAAGCGTACACGCAGGCTATAAGCCATAACGGGTCGTCGTTAAATCCGCCGCCTACGTCGGCGTTGCCGCGCTTGGTTAATGGCTGATACTGGTGCCAGGTGGACCCGTCGGGAAGTTGAATGGAAGCGATGTCGATAATGCGTTCGCGCGCCTTTTCGGGTATAATATGGGCGAATCCCAATAAATCCTGACAAGAATCTCTGAATCCCATACCGCGCCCGATACCGCTTTCGTAATAACTCGCGCTGCGGCTCATAAGGTAGGTGATAAGGCATTGATACTGGTTCCAGATATTTACCGTTCTGTCAAACTTTTCGTCGCCCGTCTTAACCGAAAAGTTGCTTAAAAGGGTCGTCCATTTGTTTTTCAGTTCGCCAAGCGCAGATAGAACGGCGGCTTTATCCGAATACTTATTTATCAAAGCGAGCGCTTTTTTCTTGTTGATGACGTTCGGGGCTTCCCATTTGTCATTTTTGTCGTTTTCGACGTAACCTAAAAGATAAACGAAAGTAACTTCTTCTTTTGGTTTAAGGGCGACGTCCTTTCTTAAAAACGCCACGGGCGCCCAGCCGTGCGCCGTTTCGTTGAAAGAAGTTCTCTTCGTTACCGCTTCGGGGGAGTCGAAACCGTTGAATTTACCTAAAAAGGTATCGCGGTCGGTGTCGTAACCGTCTGAACGGGAGTTGACGGAGAAAAATGAAAAGTGGTCGCGGCGTTCTCTGTATTCCGTTTTATGGAAAACCGCGCCGAAGCCTTTTTCGTTCAGTATTTCCACTTCGCCCGTGTTATAATTGCGTTGGAAGTTGGTCGTGTCGTCCTGCGCGTTCCAAAGGCAGAATTCCACGCCGCCGTATACGGATAAGGTTTTTACGGCTTCCGAATCGTTGCGAACGGTAAGCATATTTATTTCGCAGGGGTCGGACGACGGAACGAAACAGGTAAGTTCTGCGCTCACGCCGTTTTTACTGCTTTCGAAAACGGTATAATTAAGTCCGTGACGGCATTTATACGAGTCGAGCGGAGTTTTGCTCGGCAAAAACGCCGGAGAAAAAACGGTGTTTTCGTCCGCGATATAAAAATATCTGCCGCCGTTGTCGGTCGCGGGGAAATTATAGCGGTAACGGGTTATTCTTCTCAGTTTGGCGTCGCGGTAAAAGGAATAACCGCCCGCGGTATTGGAAATAATCGAAAAAAAATCGTCGCCCGCGAGATAGTTTATCCAGGGCAACGGGGTGTAAGGCGTATCGATAACGTATTCTTTGTTTTTATCGTCGAAATGTCCGAATTTCATATTCAAAACTCCTTATGTATGTTCGGCTAAATAATAACAAAATATACCGCGCGTGTAAACCCCTATATTTTCTTAAAAGAAGAAATCTAAAAAAATCATTAAGAAAACGTATCGGCGGTGCAAATTTATGGGATAAATTAAAATGTCGGACGGTACTTTTTTCGGCGACGAATAAAAAATCTCCGCCCGAAAATAAATCGGGCGGAGAAAAATAAATATTTCGTTAAATAAACGAGTCGTACAGTTTGCCGATTTCCGCTTTTACGTTATAATATTTAATCAGTTCGGAAACGGAAACTACCTGATAGCCGCTCGCTTTAAGTTCGGGAAGCAGCCTTTTTACCGCCGCTACGGTTTTATCGTAACCCTGGTGCATAAGGACGATTCCGCCGTCCAAAAGATTTGCGGTAACAAGGTTTACGACGTCGTTTTCGGTCGTCGAATCGGAATAATCTTTCGTATCGAGAGAAGCCGTCCAGTTGACGAACGTGGTTTTATATAAAGATAAAACGCGGCTGTCGGCGTGTCCGCCGGCAGGACGGACGAGATGAACGTCTTTTCCGTCGAAAACTTTAAGTTTTAGGTCGGTTTTACTTAGTTCTTCCTTTACTTTTTCGTCGGAAAGAGTATTAAGGTTCGTATGGGTAAAGGTATGGTTTCCGAGTTCGAAGTTCATATTTACCGCGCGGGTTAAAATTGCGGAATTTTCTTCGGTTATTTTAGAACCCAACGTAAATAAGGTTGCGTGCGCTACGTAATCGGGATTTTTTTCGTTGAACTCTTCGAATGCGGATAAAAGCGCGGCGGTGTTCTCCGCAGGACCGTCGTCGAAAGTAAAGGCGATAAGCCGCGCGTTTTCGTTTATATGCGATACGTCTATCTTAGAAACGTCAAAATAAGAAGAGGACGGGTTGTCGGGCGGATTATCGCTCGGGTTATCGCCCGAGCCGGTTCCCGAAGTATTATTGTTCGAGCATGCCGACGGTATCGCAAAACAAAAAGCGAAAACCAGAATAAAAAGCGTTTTTAAAAATTTTCTCATATTTTCACCTCGATTTAAATCATAACAAATATAAAAGAAAAATTCAAATTTTACGGGGTAAAAGAGAAAAAATCTAAAAAACAGGATAAAAAAAAGACTATCATATAAAAGCGGAATGCTTTACACTTAAAGAAAAAACGGTATAAAGCGTAAAAACGAAAAATAAACGGGGAGAAAAAATGGAAACGAAGTTGAAGACTAAGGCGGAAGCGAACGAAAACGCGCCGAAGCCGAACGACAAACTTAAAAGGCTGAAAAAGTATTTAAACGACAACAAATACGTTTATATTATGATGCTTCCCGTCATCGCCTGGTTCGCGATATTCTGCTACTGGCCGATTACCTGGATAAGAATGGCGTTTTACGATTACAGTCTTACGTTCGGTTTTTCCGGCAGTAAGTTCGTGTTGTTCAATAATTTTTTAGACTTTTTCGAAGGCGACTTTTTACACCTTCTCGGAAACACGCTCGCAATCAATATCCTTGCGCTGATATTTTTGTTTCCGTCGGCGATAGTTCTTGCGTTGGCGTTTAACGAAGTAAGAAACAAAATCTTAAAGAAATCGCTTTCAATAATAAGTTATCTGCCGCACTTTTTATCTACCGCCGCGCTCGTAGGGTTTATCGTATCCTTTTTAGACCCCGACAGCGGACTTGCCGGTCAGTTTTGCGGATTGTTGAAAATACCGTATAACAATTCCCTTTTGTATAACGCCGACGCGTTCCGCGGAATACAGGTCGTTTCGGGTATATGGCAGACGGTGGGGTGGAACTCCATAGTATACAGCGCCGCGCTTACTTCCATTGACCCCTGTTTATACGAAGCCGCCGAAATCGACGGCGCGGGCAAATGGCGCGAAATAATAAGCATAACGCTTCCGTCGATACTTCCTACCATTGTAATTATGCTTATAATGCAGATCGGCGCGATAATGGGCAGTAACTTCGAAAAGATTTATCTTATGCAGAACAACGGCAATCTCGATAAATCGGAAGTTATTTCCACTTACGTTTATAAAAAGGCGTTCAACGAATACAATTACGGACTTTCGACCGCCGTCGGGTTGTTCAACTCTCTGGTGGCGTTGGTTCTTGTGTCGATAGCAAACGTTTTCAGCAAAAAACTTGCCGAAACGTCGCTTTGGTAAAGGGGGGAATGTTATGCAGAGCAGAAAAATAAAAAGAAGCGTCGGCGAACGCGTAGGCTACGCCGTACTGATAACTATTCTCGTGATTCTGGCGGTTACCGTAATATATCCTTTCGTGAATATGATAGCCGTTTCCCTTTCCGATACGTCTGCCGTTCGCAGCGGCTCGGTAACTTTGCTTCCGCAGATATTTTCAGGCGGCAGATACCGCATCGGGGCGAACTGGGAAGCGTACGCGCTGGTCGCTTCCAACAAAGCGATATATTTAGGGTACTTCAACACCATAAAAGTGGCGGTAATTACTTGCGGATTGTCTTTATTGCTGACGGCGTTCGCGGCGTACCCGATGGCGTTTTCGAACATAAAATTCAAAAAACTTTACACGCAGTTTATAGTAATTACCATGTGGTTTTCGGCAGGAACGGTTCCGAATTATATGGTTATAAAATCGCTCGGACTTATCGATTCTCACTGGTCGCTTATACTTTGCACGCTGCTCAGCGCGTATAACATCATCATAATGCGCGGGTTTTTCTACGGAATACCGAAATCGGTAGTGGAATCGGCGAAAATCGACGGCGCGAACGATTTCGTGATACTGTTTAAAATGATATTGCCGAATTCCGGTCCTATTCTCGCAACGATAGGGTTGTGGATTGTCGTAGGGCAGTGGAACCAGTATCAGAATCCGCTTTTGTATATAGAATCGGACGAAAAAAGAGTTCTGCAACAGGTTCTGGCTTCGGTTATAAGTTCCGTTGACTCTTCCGACTTCGATATAAGCGGAACGAGTTTAAGCGTGGAACAGATAAGAAACGCCGCGCTCGTGTTCACAATGTTACCCATACTCGTAGCCTTCCCGTTCTTCCAGAAATTCCTTATTTCAGGAGCGATGACGGGAGCGGTCAAAGAATAAAAAAAGCGGAAAATTTCCGCAACGGAGGAAAATAATGAAAAAGAAAAGATTTGTAAAAGCAATGGCGTTGGCGCTTTCTTGCGTAGCCGTTCTTTCGGCGACGACGGGTTGCCGTTACGACGCGGGCGACGACGATACTGAAAGAAGAGAAAGAACGCCGAGAAGCGAGTACGCGCAGGACTATAACTACGATTTCTATTCGCGCGATAAATTGACGATAAAAATAATCGCGCCGATAAACGAATCCAAATACAGTAAAACAAATAACCTTATACCGCAGATAGAAGAAGCGACCAATACGAAACTCGACGTGGAGTTCGTTTCCGAAGCCGCTTATCCCGACAGAGTGGTGACTTCGCTTGCAGGAAACGACACGCCCGAACTGTTTTGCAGGGTTCCTAACCGTCAGGCGTTTATAAAAGACGGGGCGGCGTTCCCACTTTACGATCTTTTAATGCAGTACGCGCCCAACTATATGGATATTGTGGAAAGTTATAACGACCCCGATATGCTTTTGGAACTCACCGACGTTTCCACTTTCGAAATATATTCGATGATGAATATCCGCGAACCGGAATGTCAACTTTCCTTCCTTATCCGTGAAGACTGGCTTAAAGCGCTTAATCTGGACGTTCCCGAAACGTGGGACGAATTCGTAGACGTGCTTACCGCGTTTAAAACGAGAGACCCTAACGGTAACGGTAAAGCCGACGAAATTCCTTTCTCCGCGCAGGATATCACTAATTTAAGATATGCGTTCGGTATAAATACCAGATACTTTTTCGCGATGGACGGCGAAAATTACGTTCCTACCGTTTACCATTCGCAATATAAAAACTATCTCGAATCTTTACAGGACCTTTTCTCCGCCGGGTTGCTTGACAATCTCTATCATCAGCGCGGATACGAAGGCTTACAGAACATTATGGCGAACAATACCGTAGGTTGTACCGTTTACTATTCCGAATATGCGAAAAAGTCTACCGAAGATTTGCGTAAACTCGGTTACGCCGACGCTAAATGGATAGGTATTCAGCCTATTAAAGGACCCGACGGATATTCGGGAGTTCAGAGCGCGGGCGGATTCGAAAAC
Organism: uncultured Clostridia bacterium; assembly: GCA_934271245.1. Classification (GTDB taxonomy): domain Bacteria; phylum Bacillota; class Clostridia; order Christensenellales; family Borkfalkiaceae; genus UBA1259. The sequence continues at coordinate 49,351 of CAKQQY010000009.1, forward strand.
AACTTTATGATTTCTTCCAAGGTAAGTAAAGATAAAGCGCGCGAAATCGTTCGTTTTATGAACTGGTTCTATACCGAAGACGGAATCAATCTGTTAAATTACGGCGTGGATAACGTTCACAACACCGTAAACGACGACGGAACGCGTACGATAAAGAAAGAATACGCGAACTTCGAATCGGCGCGTAAAGCGGGTATGCTTTTCGAATCGTTTAACTATCGTTTTTCTAAAGACGCTTATCTGCAATACGTGTTCAACGGCAATTCGGTGGATTCTCTCGCCGAAACGGATAAATTGTTCTACGACGCGTTAGGATTAGGCGACGCGAACGGCAACGGAAAATATAACTTCGTTAAAAACTGTTTCTGCCTTTACACCAAAGAATGGACGAAGAATTCCACGAATTTGGAACGCGACACCAAAGCGCTCGAAGAAAACGCTATAACCGGCGTATATTACGGCAAGAAACTCGAAACCGAATTGAATAATCTTAAAAACAAATACAAACAAGCGTACGAAGAAGCGCAAGCCGCGTACGCGGAATTGAAAAAGTGACGGTGAAATATGAAAGACGTTTCCGCTTATCGCTTGAAAAACGGAATATTATATTTAGACGGTAAAGCGGTTTTCGGCATAGGCAGCCATTATTACCCGTCTTATCACGCGCAGAAAGTTCCCGTGCCGGAAAACGGCGACCGTATCGGCGAAATGAAAAAAGATTTAGCCGAAATGAAAGCCGCCCGCATAAATATAGTCAGAACTGCGGCGTTAGGAACTTTTACGCGCGGTGAAAACGGGTTAAAGGCGGATTTTCCGTTAGGGAAAGCCATCGCCGAAGAAACGGACAGGCTCGGTATCGCGCTTACGGTAAGACTTAACGGGTACGATAACGGAATCAACGAGTATTCCGACGAAAAAATGCTCGACGAAAAGGGCGAACCGCTTAAAAAAAGTTGGTCGCAGTTTTTAACGAACAGCGTATGCCATAAAAACGCCGAAGAAGATAACCGTAAAGTCACCGAACTCGGCGCGGAATTTTTCGGTAAATATAAAAACGTAGTAGGGTACCAGATTTTCAACGAACCCGCTTTTCCGAGTTACGGTTTTTACGATTATAATCCGTGTTCCGTCGAAGAATATAAAAAAGAACTTTTAAAAAAGGGAGAAAAGGCGACAGACCCGCCGAGAAGAAGACCCTATTTCGACGAAGCGAAAGACCCTTGGATAAACTGGCGGCTTTTCAATACGGAAAAATTCAACGATTATCTTAACTACCTTGCGGCGGCGGCGAAAAAGGTAAACCCTTTTGCCGAAACCTTTACCTGTATGACGTGCTGCCCCGTTCAGATAGGCAGCAGCATGCGCGGCGCGGACTACTTTAGGGTTGCAAAAGAGATGGATATTATGGGAATTACTTTATATCTCGATTGCAAAGGGGCGTTTTATTACGAACATTCGCGCGTTATGGATTACGCGGAAAGCGCGGCGGCGTCTTTCGGAAAACATTACTGGCTTATAGAATATAACGCGAAAACGGATATGTCCGCGCGCGATTTCGAAACGGAAACTTACGCGGCGATAGGCAGCGGCGCGAAAGGAATAATGTATTATCAGTGGCGCGGAGATTACGTGTTCGACGATTCTCCCGAACCTGACGGATTCGGTATGGTTTATAACGATTATACTCCTACCGAAAAATATCCCGCGGCGATGAAAATGCACGAACTTTTATACCGTATCGGCAGCAGCATAGTCAAAAAAGAAAAGGTAAGGCAACATATCGGGATTTTGCACAGCGAACACGCCAACGCTTATTACGACGCGGTTAATAACGGCGACAATAAAGAAGCGTGGGAAGGGAAAGAGTCGAACGTTTTTTCGATAATGGGCGTTTACAGAAAATTTAAACGCGAATTTATTTCTCTTTCGGCGGTAAGAGCAAGCGAACTGAATAATCTGCCTTTCGGCTTAAACACGCTTATAATACCCGCGCCCGACGGTCTTTCTCTTAAAGAGAAAAAAGAAATTGAAATATTCGAAAATAACGGCGGCAACGTGTATTATTACGACGTTTATCTCGATTCCTTTAAACCGTCCGATTTTAACGGACGTTGGTACGACGCGGGCGAAATAGCGGAAAAACACGGCAGAAAAATCGCTTCCGTAAAAAACGAAAAGATAGATTTGAAGTTTTTGGAAGACGAAGAGGAATACGCCGTCGCGGTGATAGATTTTGCCGAAGAAGTCCGAAAAAAAGAAGATATAGAAATAACCTTCGACGCGAAAACGGACGGGGAAAAATGTGTGTTTTCTGACGGCGACGGAGATAAAGAACTCCCCGTTACGGGGGACGGAAAGAAAAAGAAAGTAGTTATTCCCGCAGGCGGTAACGGCGGAATATTATTTATAAAAAAGGGGTAAGTTATGGCAAAGTACGTGACTTTCAGTTTCGACGACGGAATAGAACAGGACGTTAGATTCGTAGAAAAACTTAACAAATACGGGTTTAAGGCGACGTTCAATATAAACACCGGCATACAGACCCGCGCGAACATGTGGATAAATAACGGCGTGGAAATTCACCGTATGAACATAAAGGGATTAAAAGAACTCTATTCGGGGCATGAAGTCGCCGTACATACGCTCACTCATCCTTTTTTGGAAAAGCAGGACGAAGAAACTATTTATAACGAAATTTATTACGATAAAAAGAATATCGAAGAGTGGTTCGGGAAAGAAGTCGTCGGAATGGCTTACCCTTACGGAACGTACGACGAAAGAGTAATAAAAATTGCCAAAGAACTTGGCATAAAGTATGCGAGAACGGCGGGTACGAGCATGAAGTTTACGGTCCCCGACGACCTTATGAGATATACGGGAACCTGCCATTTTTCTAACGCCGATATATTCAAACTTATCGACGAGTTCGAAAGTATTCCCGACGACGGAAGTAAAAACGTGCTTTACATCTGGGGGCATACGTACGAATTCGACGTACTCGATAAATGGAATCTTTTGGACGATATTTTAGAAAGATTAAAAAACGTAAAGGCCGAGTTCGTAACGAACAGAGAAGCGTTCGGTTTATAAAAAACGTAAAATAGGGCGGAAACCTTTTAATAAAGTATCGGTTACGATTTATAGTATCTGTTCATGCTCTTGCGGTAATCGTTGGGCGTAATTTTAACTTCGCGCTTAAATATCGCGTTGAAATACGATTGCGAACTGAATCCGCAGTTTATAACTATATCGGTTATGGTTGCGTCGCTTTCTAAAAGCATTTTTTTCGCGGCGTTGATTTTCTGGTTTATTATATACTGGTGCGGAGTTATCCCCGTAACCTGAGTGAACAGTTTATGAAAATAGTTAGGGCTTAAAAACACGTGGTTCGCCACGTCCTTAAGTTGAATGTTTTTATTGTAGTTTTTGGCGATAAACTTTTTCGCCTGAGTAATGGCTTTGGAAACGTTGCCGTTCACGAACTTTTGCCTTTCGTAAAAGTCGCGGTTTTCGGCAAGACCCAAAAGTATCTCGTAAATGTGGCTTATCAGTCGCATTTCTTCGTACGCGCCGCTTTTAGCGTTACGATATTTCAATAAAGAAAAGAAGTGGTCGAGAAAGTTTTTGGCGTTAAAAGCCTGCATCTGCACGGGAAGAGAATCGAGAATTTCTTTAATCCGACCGTCGTTGTCGGCGGATAAGTAAAGGTAATAGCACTTGAACGGATTTACGGAATATCTTACGTCGCCGGGCTTGCAGATAATAAGCGAATACTGTTCTATATCGTATTTTACTTCGTTTACGAAAGTTGTCCCCGATTTAGAAAGGTACAATTCTATTTCGTAATTTTTGCAGACTCTCGGCGGAGTGGTCGTTTTTCTTTTGTGAATCCAGTCCGACTGAACGGAGTCAAAATATCCCGAATCAACGTAATCGAAAACAGAAGAGAGTTTCATAAATCCTCCGAAAGAAATAATATTTCAAAATCCGTCGTATAAAAAGAGTATATCATCTCGCAACGGATAAATCAATAGAAACTACGATTTCAGGTGAATTTTTTTATGAAAATAACGTTTTTAGGTCAGAACGGATTTTTAATCGAAAGTAAGAAATCGATATTCGTTATCGACCCGTATTTATCGGATGCGGTGGAGAAAATCGAACCGCAAAACGTACGAAGACAACCTATAGACGAGCGGTATTTGCGTATAAAACCCGACGTGGTAATAATAACCCATTCCCACGCCGACCATTACGACGAAGAAACGTTGGATAAACTTTTAAATGGCGTCACTGCCGCCACGGTTTTCGCTCCGCCGTCGGTGTTTGCGAAAGCGAAAAAGCGGTATCCCGATTGTAACGCGGTGTATTTCGAAAGCGGAACGAGTTATACGGCGCAAGGAGAGGAATTCATCGCGGTGAAAGCCGAACATTCCGACCCCGAAGCGATAGGGGTAATAATAAAATGCGAAGGCAAAACGTTGTATTTTACGGGCGACACGCTGTATAGCGAAAAGGTTTTCGACAGTTTGCCGGAAATAAAGATAGACGGGGTTTTTCTACCCATAAACGGGCGCGGGAACAATATGAACGCCGTGGACGCGGCAAGATTTGCCGAAAGAGTGAACGCAAAATTCGTAATTCCGACTCACTTCGGAATGTTCGACGATATGACGGGAAAAGAACTCGGATGCGACAAGGTTATAATACCCGAGATATACAAGGAGATAATACTAAAATGAAGATAACCGACGTAAAAACGTTCGTGGTGGATTGTTTCAGGACGAACTGGGTGTTCGTAAAAGTGTATACCGACGAAGGCATAAGCGGAGTGGGCGAAGGTACGCTCGAATATAAAGAAAAGGCGTTGTGCGGCGCGGTGGAACATTTAAAAAACTATCTCGTCGGAAAAGACCCGCTGACGATAGAGAAACATTATCACGATATATATCGCGACGCGTACTGGCGCGGCGGAGCGGTTTTAATGAGCGCGCTTTCGGCGGTGGAGTGCGCGCTGTGGGATATACTCGGTAAAAAACTCGGTGTACCCGTCTACCAACTTTTAGGCGGAAAGGTAAACGACGATTGCAGAATATACGTAAACGGGTGGTTTTCGGGCGCGAAAACGCCCGACGAGTTTGCCGAAAAGGCAAAACTTGCCGTTAAACGCGGCGTAACCGCAATGAAATGGGACCCGTTCGAGAAAAGTTATCTGCAAATATCTAATAAAGATCTTGACACCGCGCTCGAATGCGTGGCGAAAGTCAGAGAAGCGGTCGGGGATAAAACAGATATTTTAATCGAAGGACACGGAAGATTCGACGTGCCTACGGGGATAAAAATAGCCAAAGAACTCGAACAGTTTAAGCCTATGTGGTTTGAAGAACCCGTACCGCCGAATAATTTAGAAGCGTTAAAAGCGGTAAGAGATAAATCGCCTGTGGCAATATCCGCAGGGGAAAGGCTGTATACGAGATACGATTATAACCAACTGTTCAAAACGCGCGCGGCGGACTATATACAACCCGACGTATCGCACGCGGGCGGAATAATGGAACTTAAAAAGATAGCGGCGATAGCCGAAGCGGAATATATCCCGTTCGCGCCGCATAATCCGTCGGGACCCGTCGCAAACGCGGCGACGCTGCAACTTGCGGCGTGTTGCCCGAACTTCTGTATTCTCGAAATAATGTATTCCGACGTAGATTACCGCAAACTCGTCACGAACGAAAATCTCGTTTACGAAAACGGAAGAATAAAGATAGGGGATAAACCGGGTCTCGGAATAGAACTTAACGAAGAAGAATGCTTAAAGCACCCCTACGTTGAACATAATTTACGGCATTATACGGGGGCGCTGACGGATATACGACCGCCCAAAACGGAATTCTATTTTTAAGGAGAAAAACTATGGCTGAAAAATGGGCGCTGGTAACGGGGGCGTGCGTAAACACGGGCGCGGCAATTGTGGAAAAGTTTGCCGAAGAAGGTGAAAACGTAGTGTTCACGGGCAGAAACGCCGAACGTGTAAAGGAAGCGGAAAGCCGTTATAGAGAGAAATTTCCGAAAGTAAAAATCGTAGGGAAAACGCTTAACGCGCTTAATGCCGATTTAACCGTAGATGAGAACGGTGTAAAAGAACTTTTCCGCGAACTTGACGAAGAAGGAATTATCGTAACCGATCTTGTATTGAACGCGGCGGATCTCGGAGTGGGTTTTTCCGCGCTCGAAAGTCCGCTCGAAGATTTCGTTAAGGTAATGAACACTAACGTTAACTGGAACTTCTGCATTATACAAAACGCCGCGGCGCGTATGGTAAAGAACGGCGGCGGAAGCATAACGTTTATAAACTCCAACACGGCGTACAGAATAATACCCGAAAGGGCGGCGTATTCGGCGTCGAAAGGCGGACAGTTAGGGCTTATGAGAGCGCTCGCGTTCGAATTCGGGAAATACGATATACGGGTGAACGCGGTTTTGCCCGGAATGATACACACTGACAGAACGGATAAAAACCCCGAATTTTATAAGAACGTGCCGTCGGCATATTCGCCGCTCGGCAGAATGACGGAGGGGGCGGACATAGCGGACGCGGTATGGTATTTTGCCGCTCACGCCAAAAACACCACGGGCGCGGAACTCGTTGTCGATTGCGGCAATACGATACAACTGTATCCGATTATTCCCGAACGTAAATGATAACGGTTGACTTCGGGGTTACCGTGAAAAATCGGATAACGAATTTGTTAAAAAGCGAAAAAACCACGATTTTTGCTTAAAACTTAACTATAAATTAAAAAAAAGACGGGTTTGTAATTACCCGTCTTTTTCTGTGTTTAACCCCCGCCGAACTTGTCGGCGGGGGTTAAAAAATAAGTTATTTAAAAATAATTTCCATATTTATAAAGTTATCGAGCCTTTACTTTTTTTTCGTTCAAAGATAGGATTGCAATTTCTGTTGCGGAAAAAAGCGTTGAGCAGAATAAGAACTAATTGCAAAAGCAACCGGTAAAATGTGTCAATGTAATATGTAAGTTCTCCTTATAATATGCAAACCGAATGTTATCTCGGCGGCTTAAATTCAATGTTTAATCGTCAATCTTTATCATTCTGTACCCGATGCCGACGTGAGTTTGAATATATTGCGGCGAATCGGCGGACGGTTCGATTTTTTTGCGTAAAGTAGCCATAAATACGCGCAGGGAAGCGACGTTGCTTTCCCATGCCGCGCCCCATATTTTTTGCGTAATGAAAGTGTGGGTAAGCACTTTTCCGACGTTTTTTGACAATAAGCACAATAGTTTATACTCGATAGGGGTAAGGTGGAGTTCTTCGCCGCTTAAATATGCGCAACCTGCGCCATAATCTATTTTCAGATTTCCGCTTAAAAAAACCGATTCGGATTTGTTTGTCGATTGTACCGACAGGAGTCTTCTTTCTGTGACGCGGATTCTGGCAAGCAATTCTGCGACGGAAAACGGTTTTGTCAGATAATCATCCGCTCCGGCATCGAGCGCTTCGATTTTATCTTTATCTTCGGTTCTCGCGCTGATTACGATAATCGGCATTTCCGACCAAGTGCGTATTTTTTTGATAACGTCCACACCGTCGATATCCGGCAAACCCAAATCGAGCAGAACAACGTCCGGATTGTGAGAAGACGCTTGCATAACGGCGTTTTCTCCGTTTGTTGCGGTAATATAATCGTAGCCGTGAGTTTTCAAAGTCGTTCCGATAAGATTACGGACGGGCGCGTCGTCTTCCACAACTAAAATCAGTAAGTTATTCATATATTTCCACCTCCCCGACGGGCAATGTAAAGGTAAATATCGCGCCGTGCGGAACGTTGTCGGTTATCTTTATTTCTCCGCCGTGCGCGTTTATGATGGATTTACACAACGAAAGTCCCAACCCGATACTGCGACGACAATCGGCAATTTTATTTGCTCCTGTATAAAACATATCGAACACCCGCGATTTTTGTTCGTCCTCGATTCCGTTTCCGTTATCCGCCACGCTTACGCAGACTGTTTCTCCGTTTCTTTTTGCCGTAATCGTAATTTGCGAATCGGACGGCGTGTATTTAATAGCGTTGTCTAAAAGATTGATTAAAACCTGCACGATAAGCCGAGCGTCCATTTTTGCAAGGAGCAAGTCGTCCGGCTGTATTACGGTAATTTTTTGCGTTTCGCTTTTCGTATGAACATGCTTCAATGCCTCGGCTATTACGTCGCCGACAAGTTCCGTCGTCAAATTTATATTCATTCTGCCTTCTTCAAGGCGCGTTACCGCAAGCAGATTTTCAACCAGATTGATTAGCCAGAGCGAATCGTCGTAAATATCTTCGTATATTTGTTTTTTTGTCGCGTCGTCAATATCATTCCCGTTTGAAATCAGATTGCTCGCATTGCCCGAAATGGAAGTAAGCGGCGTACGAAGATCATGCGATATGGAACGGAGCAGGTTTGCGCGCAACTGTTCGTTTTTGGCTAAAACGGCGGCGCGTTCTCTTTCTTTGGCGTTTATGATTCCGTCAATTGCGATTGC
>CAKQQY010000010.1 GCA_934271245.1 uncultured Clostridia bacterium
TTTGCGTGAAATTACAAAAATTCAAAAGTTTACCCACAATTCGTTTCATTTTACTCATTTTCTATGCCTTTTCGCACTGTTTTTAACGATTTCTTCGCAATAACTCATTTTATACTCCCAAAATCGTTTCTATAAGTTTTATCGCGATATAGTAGTGATACTCTCTCACGGGATGATTAAGTTTATTAGCGAGCAGTTCGGTCACGTCTGCACCGCTTTCTTTCAACTTTTCCCACACGGGATACAAATCGCAAACTTTAACGCCGTATTTTTTGCATAACTCTTTGGCGGCGTTCATATATTCCTTTAATATCCCGTCGTTTTGCACCTTTGAAAAGTTTTCCGACAGTTCTATAAAAAAGTCGTCCTTTAGGCGCGCGCTCGTTTTTTCGCACATAAAATTTTGCGTTAAAAATATCGTTTCCGTACCTTCTTCCGCGAGAGCCGGAAAAATACTTTCAAGCGAATTTTTATATTTTTCGATATTGCCCGCCGCGCTGTCGTTAAGACCGAACGACACGACGCATAAGTCGGGATTATACGCCGAAACGTCGCGTTCAAGCCTTGCCAGACCGCCCGCGGCGTTATCTCCGCTTATTCCCGAATTTATAACGTTTATCTGAACGTTCGGAAAAATGATATTCAGAATTTCTTTAAACCGCATGGAATACGCGCTTTTATAATCGAAAACCGTTTCAAGGCTTCTTTCACCCGTCTTGTAACACTCGAAGCACCCTTGGGTAACGCTGTCGCCCCAAAAAAAGCCACGGTTACGGAACGATTATCGCGCATATCGTTTTGTTTTGCTTTTATTTTATCGATTATTTTCATATTTACCTGTTGTGACGAATTAAAGCGGGTTCGTCAACGCTTTTTTGCGAGTTTTATAAGTCTGGCGGTATTTCCTTTTGAAAATTCCACCGTAAGCGTACCGTGAGAAAAGAAAACTTTCTCTTTCGCGCCGCGCGGATAAATTATTTCCGCGTCGTAATTTCCGTCTATATCGCATTTATGCGTAACGGCATTATCCGTCAGGTTCCACGCGGCGAGTATTATTTCGTTTTTATCTTCGTCGGCGTACCCGAACGAAAACGCGCGTTTTTCGCAAATCCCCAAAAACCCGCGCGGGTATATCGGATAAGAATTACTTACGAACGTTTTTAATTCCTTGAAAAGGATTACCGCTTCTTTATAAAGTTTAAGATTGATTTCGTCGATATTTTCTATTCTACCCGACAAATAAGGCAGCCCCATAGCGGCGTTTACCGCGTTGAATATCGTTTGTTCGCCGTCGCGATACACGATTTTTTCACGTTCGGTTATATCGTTGTTTTCCCTGTCTTCGAATTTCAGCGGATAAGGATAACACCATACTCCCGCTTTTTCGGGCGGAACGAGAGCGGAATTCCCTACGATTATCGAAGGGAATTTAAGATAATCTTCCTGATCGGAAATCGATTGCAAATCAAATCGTTTAAGCGTTTCGTGGTCCTGACGGGTACCGCCCGAAGCGCAGTTTTCTACGATAAGGTCAGGATATTTTTTGCGTATACCGTCTATAAAGGCGTTAAAAGCGGCGGCGTTTTGCATAAGTCCTTCGGCAGGGCTTTCGCCGCGCGAATCAGTTCCGATATATTCGGCGTTGTTATGGTCGTTTTTAATAAAACCTACGCCTAAATTTACAAGTTCGTCAACGCGTTCGTAAAGATACCCGACGACCTTTTCGCACCTGAAATCGGCGAGCGGTCTGTGTTCGGCGATAATTTTGCCGTTTCTCGTTAAAAGGGCGTCGTCACCGAGCGTCTTTATTGCCGAAAGCGGCAAAGATTCGAACTCGAACCACACTCCGGCAATCATTCCTTTACTTTTGATATAATCTATAATTCCTTTAAGACCGTAACCCGCGAATTTTTCGTCGTCGGGATACCACTCCCCGAGTTTCTTTTGCCACCCGTCGTCTATACAGAATACTTCCGCGCCGATTTCCGCCGCCCGATCGATAAGTTTTATAAGCCTTTCGGGGGTTTCTATCGCCCAGTTACAATTCATATAATCGTTAAAAACGATAGGATTAACCTTTTTAAGGGGCGCTTCTTTGCGTTTGTATTTTATCAAAGCCTTAACGGCGTTTTCAAAGCCGCCCTCGACCGAACCGAAAAGAGTATAATTCGTCGTAAAACTTTTTCCGCTTTCCACGCGACCGTAAAACCCCGTTTTTTCGTCGGCGACACCCGTTTTAACGACGAAAGAATCGGCGTCGTAACCTTGCAAAGAAAGTTCGATATACCAACTATGACCGCCTGTCACTTCAAAAAAGTAAGTTTTCCCTTCGTCTTTATCTTCGATTAAAAGCATAGGAAAATACGAACCCGTGCTTAACGACGATACCGATTCGAGCCTAAACGTTCTTCTCTCAAAATCGTGTCCGCTGGTAAGCGCAAGTCCGACGGATTCGGGCGTGACCTTTCGCCACTGACCTTCCTTTTGCCAGCCGCTTAAAGCGTAGTATATGTTTACGCTCCCGTCCGCAACCCTGTCGCGCATTTTTCTCTTCGACAGACAAACGTTTTCCACGACGGCGGACTCCAGTTTCGCAAAATCGAATCTGTTTTCCCCGTCGTTTTCAAGGCGTGTTCTCTGCTTATAAACGGGCGTTCCGCTAATTGTTTCGATTTCCGAAAAGATTTTTACTTTATCGTAATCTTTAACCGTATATTCGGCAACGAATAAATTTCCGTTTTCGGTAACGGAATCGAGAAATATCGGATATTCGTCCGCTCCCGACAGACAAAGCGCGGTGTTTTGCGATTTTTCACCGCCGAAAAAGTCGAACCCCGTTCGGGTAACGACGATTTTACAACGTTCCATTAAAATAATCTTCTCCGTTTAACAAGTCGTAATAGTAAATGGGCATTGCCGACCAACCGTGACACAAGCTACCGGTGTTGGCAAGCGATTTTGCGCCCTCTTCGGTTTCCCAGAAAGTAGTCGCGCCGGCGTCAAGCATTTTTACGTATTTTTTATCTATATCGTTTAATATAAACGACTTATATTTATCTTTATTTACCTTTAACATTGCTTCGTATAAAAACGTATTCATAGAAAGCGTTATCGGTACTACGGATTTATCTGACAAAATATTATCGACCGTTTCTTCTCCCGCTATTCCGCAAAGCACGGCAAGCGAATTGCCGAGACTCGTATAGAACGGTTTACCGACCGAAGTTGCCTTAAAAAGTCCTTTACTCTCGTCGTAAAAAGTATTTTTTACTGCGGTTTTCATTGCGTTCTCGTCAAAATCGTATTTTTCGCCGACGATGGCGCATAACTTTTTATAAAACCCGATAGCGTAGATAAACGCGCAATTTAAAATAAGGTCGTATTGATGAGAATAAAAATCGCTTTCCTTTCGCGCTATCTGGTCGCCGTTATCGCTGCCTTCGGACCATTCGTAAAAGTTCCAGTACGGGTACGGGAAATCGGCTATTAAACCGTTGCTTTCTATTTTACTCTCGAAAGTTTTCACCATGGTTTTAAGCACGGGGAAAGCGGCGGTTAAAATAGTAGTATCTCCGCTTTTTTCGACGTATTCGTAAACTTCCGTAAAATAAGCGAGCGAGAAAAACGGTATAGGTATATCTCTCCCCGCGGGGTAACAAATGCTTAAAAGCCCGTCTTTTCTGAGCCCCAACGATATGAGAAAGAGCGACGACCGCGCAAATTTATAATCGCCGTAAGCGACGTAAGTGCAAAGCATCTCGTTACGGCTGTCCATAGTATACAGCGCCTGTTCGCGCCAGGGCGTATCTTCGTAATGCTCGTGCATACAAGCCGAAAGCGTCCTTACGCTGACGTTATAAATTTTATTACGAATTTCGCTTTTGTAATGCGGCTTTTTCGCTTCGAGCGGATATTTTACGGGTCGGATACCGACGTAATTTATTTTTATCGGGTAAGTCGTAAAGACTTCGAGATATCTCCCCGACAATCTTCTGAAATAGTTTACGTATTCGTTTTTGCCTTCTTTCGCTACGTATTCCACGCTGAAATCCATAGAATTTATAAATCGTTTAACTCTTCCCCCGTCGAGAAACTGACTATACGCTATAAGAACGTTTTGTTCTTTTTCGGAAACTATATCGAGATCGAGAAAACCCGTGGTTTCTTCGTGTAAATCTATAAGATAAGAATTTTCGAGTTTCGTAACGGTAGCGGGAACTCTATCAAGGACTATAATCTTGTCGTTGGGACGGGGATTTAAGTTATAAGACTTTTCCGAAATAACGCTTTTCGTAAAAGGTTCGTCGTTTTTTACGTTTCCGTAATACTTGAACGAAAACCCGAGTTGCGAAGTCAAATCTTTTCTGTAACCGTTCTCGTAAAGCGTACAAACTCTCGAAAGAGTATCTTCCGAAGAGTACGCCGCAACTTCGTCGCCGCAGACGACTTCGAATATAACGCCGGCGTTATCTTTAATATACGTCTGGGTATCTTTTCCGTAATACCAGACTATAACGCTCGCTTCGTTCACGCCGTTTACGCAATATTCGGTTACGTCAAGTTCGTCGTAAACCTTGTAGAAGGGATAGTCCGAGTACTGCCCGAACGCCGCTATTTTGCCGTTTATGTACAAATTGTAGTTGCTGTCGCTCGCGATAAAAACCTTTATTCCGCGCGAGAGATCGCCGTTAAAATCAAACTTGAATTCGGCGTATTCGTCCTCGCCGTATTCCTTTTTATTCCATATCCATTTTGAATTTTTAAAACGTTGTTCGTTCATAAGTAATTCTCCGCTGTTAAATTTCGGCAACGAGTATTCCCTGCTTTTTAAGGGTCAACCCTCCGTTTTCGGTTACGTTTTCGGCAAGCAATACTCTTTTGATTTTTTCGCTTATCGCATATTCTTCGTCGCTCGGGTTAATATAGACGATAACTTTTTGTCCGTCCTTTTCCCTAGTATACTTCAAGGGATAACCCGCGCCGCCGCTTATTTCGAGCGAAGCGTCGTAATCAAGCGCCGAATTTGCCTTTTTGACGGCAATCGCTCTTTTTACGAAGTTATAGAGCGAATTGTCGACCGATTTCTGATATTCTACGCTTGCGCCTTTTCTCTTTTCTACGGGAAGATACAACCGCCCGTCGGAATCCGAAAAACCTTTGTTTTTACCTTCCGTCCACTGCATAGGCGTTCTTGCGCCCGTACGGATATATCCGCCGTCTTTATTTAATTTAAAGTTATGCTTTATGCCTATTTCGTCGCCGTAATATATCATAGGAAGATTTTTGTACGTCAGAAGAAACGCGAAGATACATTTCATTTCTTCGTCGGTTTTGTTCGTCGCGACGCGCGTTACGTCGTGATATCCCGACGGAACGGAATAGTATTTACCCTTATCGAGATTTTCGATGGTTTTAAGCGTATAATTTACGAAAGCGCTCATATTGCCTTTTGCTTCATGCGAAAAATAACTGTGTCCGCACTCGAAAGCGGGAAGAATATTTGAGCCTTTTTCTCCGCGGAAAAGTTCGTTATAACCTATCGAACAGTGCGAAAAATAGTCTATATCGAATCCGCAGGCGGCAGAATCTTCGGGGTTGCCCCATTCGGACATGAAAATCGCTTCGGGATATTTTTCCTTTGCGCCGCCGATAAACTTCGACCACAGCCATTTTAACGCGCTTAAATCGTAATCGCCCTTTATAAGGCTGTTGGCAAGATCGACACGGAATCCGTCTGCGCCCTTATCTAACCAAAAGGTAATTATATCGAGAATTTGTTTTCTTAAAGGCTTTAACCGTTCGTCGGTATAAGGCATTTTCCACTCGTCGGAATGCCACGGGTCGCCGTCGTTTTCTTTTTTACGGATATTGAAACCGTAGTTTAACGCAGGCTGAAAAGAATAATAATTAACGGTATAATTGCCGTTTCTTTTAGCCATACCTTTTACGGTGTTGCCGCCGCCTACAAAAATATTGTTAGTCCAGATATAGTAATCGGAATACTCGTTTTTCATTTCCCGTTTAGATTTTAAAAACCACGGGTGCTTATCCGAAGTATGCCCTATAACGAGATCGAGAAGGATTTTTATCCCGAGCGAATGCGCCTTTTTTATAAGCGCGGCAAAATCGTCCATATCGCCGAACTTTTCGTCTATGGAATAATAATCGGATATATCGTAGCCGCCGTCTTTAAACGGACTTTTAAAGATGGGATTGAGCCATATAACGTCCGCGCCTAAATCTTTTATATAATCGAGTTTTTCGGTAATTCCTGCAAGATCGCCCACGCCGTCGCCGTTTTTATCGTAAAAACTGGTTGGGTAAACTTCGTAAATAACGCTTTTGTTAAGATTCATATTTCTACTCTATAATGCTTTTTATATAATCGGGAACGCTGCCGACTCTCACGTTTTTCGCGTTACAATTTCTGAAATCTATCGCGTATTCCGTTTTGGGCGGTTCGGAATAAAAAACGTTGGATATGCTAACGTTATCATAATCGAACGGTCCGTTGTTATCTCTTAAATAGCCGTAGCCTTTATGGTGCAGAACGGCAGGCACGGACGGATTTTCCATAAATATGTTGTTTATAGTAACGTTGTTGGCGGTTTGCTGAAACATGACCGCGGCGACTTTACTCTTGGAAAAAACGTTATTTATAGAGATATTGTACATTTCGCCGAGCCTTGATATCCTGTCGTAACGATAATAACTGTCGTTGATTTTTATTGTTCCGCCGCTGGCGTAACCGCAGCCTTTTTCAGCCATATCGTGCACGCCGTCGATAACTACGTTATAAACCTTATTTCCGTCGGCGCAGGTCAGCCTTATATTGCCGCAAGCAAGACAGTCTGTCTGAATATTTCTTATGACCACGTCGTGAATATCGTCGTCTTTGCCCTTGACGAATTTATTATGCCACGACCCCTGAAGAGTGGTAAGAGCGATACTGTCGTCTTCCGTTTTGCCCGTTATATTTTCTATCGTAAAATAGTTGCAACCGTTACGAAGGTCTATACCGTCGGCGTTTTTCACGTAGCATTCGTATTCTTCGCGCGCGGTTCTATCAAATCTGCGAACACCTTTTTCGTCCACGTAAGTATAATCTGCCTGGAAATCTATATCCGAAATATGAACGTGATTGCAGTATGCAAAGCAGAACGCCCACCATCTGTGCCGACGCGTTTTAATGTTTTTTATGGTTATATTGCGGCAGTTGGTAAACATAAGCATAGAATTTTCGCGAATGCTCGGTCTGCCGTCCTTACCGGAATTCGACTCGGAAAGTCCGTTGTATTCTCCCCCGTCTAAAAGCGCGTTGCCTATACCGATAATATTTATATCGTGTTGTTCCTTCTCGGGATCGGTTTCGTCGGGAGTGTTATAAGTTTCGTTGCAAAAGAAATTGCACGCTACTTCCTTTGGCGTAACGAGTCTGCAATTATCGAGATACACCGTCATATCGGACGGAAGCCTTACCGCTTTGGTTATTTCGTAATAATCCTTGCCGTTTGAATTCAATCTCGGTATAGTGATAGCGTTTACGCCCTTTTCTTTAGCGAGATTTACTGCGTTTTGTATTCTTTCGCTGTCCGATCCGCCCGTCACTTCGCCGACGGACACGCAATCGTTAATCATATGTTCTCGTTCTCCTTTATAACGTTTTTATAGTACCAAAATGAATCTTTCGGCGTTTTTTCGAATGTCTGAAAATCCGTATGACAAAGCCCGAATTTACACGTAAACCCCGAACCCCATTCGAGATTATCGTAAAGCGACCAGTGAAAATATCCGCGGATATCCACGCCGTCTTTTTTTGCCCGTATAACTTCCGAAACGTAATCGTGAATATAAACCGTTCGCGAATCGTCGTGAACTACGCCGTCAAAACCCAAGGCGTCGGTTAAACTTACGCCGTTTTCGGTTACGTAAACGGGAACTTTATACCTTTCATAAGCGAATTTCGGACCGTAATAGCAAGCCGTGGGAGTGAAATTCGCCCCTGCCAGCGATTTAGGCGTATTTACCGGCGAATGCGGGTCGTAATAACCGCCCTTACCGTCGTCCGAAGTAAAAACGCCCTGATAAATATTAAGCCCAATAAAGTCCATATCGCACTTTATAATATCGACGTCCTTACCGGAATACGCAAACGGGCGCGAAAATTTGCTTACTATATTTTCGGGATAACGCCCCAAAAATATGGGGTCTAAAAAATGCGCGTTATTGAAAAAACTGTCTTTATCGTAATAGCAACTGTCGTAAGTCGCTTTCCTTGCGGCATTCTCGTCTTTTTCGCTTGCAGGTATACGCGGCGCGCTCGCGATAACGAAGCCGACTTTAACGCCGTTTCCCGCATACTTTTTGATTACCCGAAAAGCCCGTCCGTTAGCGAGCAGAAGATTATGCGCCGCGGCGGTCGCCGCTTCCGTTCCGCCTTTAATATACGGAGCGTGAGAACCGATACCGTACCCTAAATAACATATACATTCGGGTTCGTTGAACGTGGTGAAATATTTCACCTTCTTTCCGAACAGTTTCGCTACCGTTTCGGCGTAGTATTCAAACCACGCGGAAAACTCTTCGTTTAACAAGCCGCCCCTTTTTTGAAGGGTCGAGGGCAAATCCCAGTGATAGAGCGTAACGAAAGGTTCTATTCCGTTTTTTAAGAGTTCGTCTATAAGATTATCGTAATACTTAACGCCTTTTTCGTTTATTTCGCCCGTGCCGTCGGGAATAATCCGCGGCCAGGAAAGCGAAAACCTGTAAGAATTTGCGCCGAGCGTTTTCAGCAGCCTGACGGTTTCGTCCGTTCTGTGATAAGCGTCGCAAGTAGTAAAAGTAGAGTGTCCGTCGCGGATATGTCCGTTGAGCGATGCTTCGTCCCAGATAGAAAGACCTTTGCCGTCATCGGCGTAACCGCCTTCGATTTGCGCCGCCGCGGTAGACGCGCCCCATAAAAATTTTTCCATAATTATCCTTTTAAGTGTTTATACAAAACGCTCGTGTCGGCGTTTTCTCCGTTAAAGAACTTGTAAACGGAAATCGCTATCGGCTTGGGTTTACCCGCTCTTTCTTCTATATCGTTCGGCGAGTAAAACAGACCGAACGAGTTTTCTATACTGCCTTCGGTGTAAAACTGGCTTATGTTAGTAAGTCTGAACCAGAACGCCGTTTCCACGAACGGTAATTCGGTTCTTATTGCGTTAAGGCATTTTACCGCAAAGTCCGCAACGCGTTCCTGCGTACCGTCCACACCGTTTTCGGCGTCTTTACTTCCGCCGAATCTGAAATCCGAAAAGCCTATTTCGGTGTAGAATACGGGCTTTCCGTCGTCGCCGTGGCGTTTAACCACGTCGTACATGTTTTTTTCTTGTTTTACGAAGGCTTCCGTAGTGGAAGAAAGCGACGGGTACGGGTGCCACGCGAGATAGTCGAAGTAATTATCCGTGTTTTTATCAGCGTAATCTTCGCCCGTGGGCAGATACCCCGATTCGATATGTCCGTAAATTTTGTCGAGATAATCTATCGCTTTGGAATCGTCCGTAAGGCCCGGTAACACCGTTTTATTTTCCGCGTTTACAGATTTTATAGCGCGGTTTGCCCTATAACATAAATCGGCTATTATAAAACTGCCTTCTTCCGCGGAAAATTTAGTGTTGTCCTTTTTATGAAACCAACTGCCGTGCGCAATATCAGGTTCGTTGCTCACTTCCCAGAACTTAATTTCGGGGAATTCCGTCGCAAGCATTTTATACGCGTTTTCCATAATATCGAGAAATTTTACGTACACGTCGTAATTTTCGTATACCGAAGGAACGGTGGTCGAATTGCTCGCGTTGAACTCGTAAGGGTTTATAAAGTTACATGTCATACCGACAAACCTTTCCACGCCGTTATCGGAAAGTTTTTTAACGTAGTCGTGCAACGTTTCGCAGTTGGAACGGTTAAGCGTAAGACTGTTTTTGTTATCTCTTTTTACGAAAAACCCGAGATAAATCCATATTCTATGGCTTTTTGCTCCAAGTTCGCCTATAACTTCCGCCGACCAGGCGTTAGTGGTTTTACTGTCTATTTGCGCGGGTTGCATATCAGAAGTGAGATTATCTATTCCGAAAAGGTATTCGTCCTGTCGTACGGTGTAAGATTTTTTACCGGATCCGTTATCGTTGCACCCCACGAAAGTAAACGCGACGGTAAAAAGCATCAACAGCGTTAAAAACGCGCTAACAACCTTTTTCATGCCTTTTTCTCCTTTTTTCTACGCAATATAAGCGGCAATGCCACCGCCGCCGCGATAACGACCACCGCCGCGACCGCGCCGAGAATTATATAAAGTGTTAAATCTGCTTTATCGGTAACTTTTTCGGGTTTTACTTTAAGCGGATTTAAGTAATTTTCGTATTCTTCGTCGTAATCTACGTTTTCAAGTTGAATTTTTCCGTCCAGAGAATACGATTTTGACGTAATTACGCTTGCGTCGCCGCTCGCCGCCAAGGTAACGTTTCCGTCGGTCTTCCCGTCAATCGTTCCCGTTATTACGGGAATATACAACTCGTTTTCCGAACCGCCGTTTCGTATGCCGACGGTAAACTCGTTGCCGAAAAGTTCCACGCGTAAAGTGAGCGTCCCGTTTAACGATTGCTTTTTAAAGTCGTCGGTTAAAACGGTTATTCCTTCGCCGAAAGTCGCTCCGTTACCGCTTAAAGTTATCTTTTTACCGCCGACGGAAAGTTTTAACACGCCGTTTTCGCCACTTCTTACTTTTGATAAAAGAAGCGTATTCGTGCTTATTGCGGCGCTTTCTTTCTTTTCGTCGTTTGCGGTTTCGTTCGTTTTCTTATTCGGATTTATGTTCGTAACGGATACGTTGTCAAGTCTGAACGACGCTCCGTTATACCCGAAAAATCCTATATAGCCGTAAGTCGAAGCGTTTTTAAACTTGCGACGCAAAATTTCCATATTTTTGTTCGGTTCGCCGTCTTTTTTGTAATACACGCGAACTTCGCCGTTTTCGACTATAAGCATCACGTTGTAAACGGTTTCGGTATCTTCCCAAATATTATACTCGCAACTTGCGGCGGCGTTTCCGTCGAAATAATCGCTCATATTTGCGCCGTAAGTAACTGTCTGATCGGAGTATTCGCCGTCCGAGCCTTTAATACAATTTCTTTGGAAGCAGAAAAACGGCGCGGAGGTCGACTTAAAATACGCCGAAGTAAGTCCGAAGCACACGCCTATTCTTTCCCATTTTTTGTCCGTTTTCGCGTTATCGGTTACTTTTATATCGAATCTTATTATGGATTCGCCGTATACGCGCTTCGGAACGAAAACCGAAGTTTCCGTCGTACCGGTAAAGTTAAGATAGCCGTCTTTGTTTTTATCTCTATATACCGACTGTTTTATCTGAGTGCCTACGTAATATTCGTATTTGTTCAAATAAAAGCTGACGTATTCTTCGTCCGTTTCGGCGTCGTATTCCCTTTTAACTCCGTTAAAATTCATAACGGTGTCGTCGGAATCTGCGGAATAATAGGAATAATCGGCTACGGTAACGTCGTCGAGATAAACCGTGTATTCTTCGTCCGATGAGCCGCCGAAAGCAAAATATCCGTCATATGCGCATTCGTCGAAGATATATTCGTAATCGTTTACCGTAACGGCAACTCTATCGCCGTTTTTGAAAATCGCCTTAAAACTCGTATACCCCGCCGAAATTCCTTCTTCAACGCTTATTTCCTTACTGCAGTTTTTAATTTTTCCGTAAGCGATATGCGCAAGATAATATCTATCGTTGGTCTTATATATTCCTACGAAGTTTCCGTCGTCAACCCGATTACTTCCGTAACCGAGTCCGCAACCCAGACCGAAGTAAGAACCGTTTTTAAATTCCGAAAATCTGATTTTAGCGGATATCTCGGACTGATTTTCTTTATCGCTTTCGCTTTTTACCGCGTCCGCGTAAGTAAGAATGGCGTCTTTCGTAAATTTAACGTTGTTGGACGGTTCTATATAGGCGTTGTCTTCGCCGTAATAGTAGGAAACGAACCAGTCGAAACCCGCCGTTCCCGTAGACGTGTAGCCTATTTTGCTCGACATGAAATCGTCGCTGTACGCTACCGCGCCGCCTTTTTCTATTTTAAACGAAGTTATATCCGCGCTCGTGCCGCCCATTCCCGCAAAACCTATATAGCCTTCCGTAAACGCGCCGGAGAATTTAATAATTTCGGTTAAAGTTCCGCCCCTTATTCCAGATGAAAGGGTTATATCGCCGTTATCGTCTATTTTTATTACGACGGTGGTTTTTACGTTAGTTCCCGAAAAGACGGTTTTATTCGTCTTTTCGTGGTTATTCATAGTTTTTTGCGAAAGTTCCGCGCCATCTTTGGTCATAAGCGAAGTTCCCGCGTTAGCGGACGACGACATAACTATAAGTCCGTCGGCGTAATAAACCCTTGACGAAGGAGCGGTCATGCCGAACGCAAATCCGAGCCAGGACGCTCCGCCGCCGATGTTTATCGCTTCGAAAGTTATAACGCTGTTCTTCTCTACCCTATGGTTTACGAGATTTACGCTCGGTCCCCACAGATTAAAATTAACCAGACTCAACGCGCTGTATTCGCAGTTTAATTCCGCGCCGTCAGTTATCCATTTGTCGGAGAGCCTTTCGCCCGTGAAGTCGTCGGTATAGGAAACTACGCGATTAGTCGCCGCGTTTACCGCGGCGGGGTTTAAAGCGAATGCAAAAGCCGCAACCGAAAACACGGCGATCGCTATAAGACACAATATACTTTTTTTATTTTTCATGATTTTAATATTCGGGTGTAAATTTCTTCGTCAATACTCTCGCCGCTACCATAAGCGGAAGATTAACGAGCGTAAAGAACACGCCCATCGTGGTAACGCTTATAATCGTACCGGGGCTTGTGGTGCTTGCGTGCTCGAATATGAACCAACTGAAAGTCATAAACCTACCCATTACGCCGCCGCTTTTTGCTATAAGCATAGGCGCCATGGTGAACGACGTAGCCGCCATAGACATGGAAACGATATAAACGCTTATAGTAGACATACAAAGCGGAATGGTAATGCTCCACAGTTCTCTGAAAAAGCCGCAGCCGTCTAAAACCGCGCTTTCTACCACTTCTTTGGGTATCCGCAACATTGCGCCGCGCATAAGTATTACGTTGGACCCCAGTCCCGACCAGATACAGAACAACCATATAACCGGCCACAAAGCGTCGGAACTCGTAGAAATAAGGTCTACTTTCTCCACCCCGAGCAATCTAGCCACCATTATGGAAACGGGACCGAAATCGGAATAGAACATATACCTGAACGCCATGGCGAGTACGACTATGGAAATGAGTTGCGGCACGTAAAACATTACGCTGTAAAATTTCGAACCCGGCATGTTTTTATAGAAAGCATACGAAGAAAATATCGCAATGGGTAGGATAACTATGTTTATCCCTATTGCCTGAAAAGAATTCAGGAAAGCCCTGCCGAGCGCGGGATCTTCGCCCATAAAAACTTTATTAAAAACTCTTACGTAGTTTTCAAAACCGCAGAATATCAGGGAATTCGTCCTTACGCTGTAACGCGTAAAGGTTGAAATTATCGTAGAAGAATTTACGTAAAGCCAGAAAATTCCGAAATGCAACAACGGATACGCCGCAAGCGTAAGTATAAAGAGTTTTTCTTTTATTTTGCGTCTGTTTACTTCTCGCATTTTTTATATCTCCAGATCGCTCTTCCATTGATTCCACGATTTAGTCGCGGAAGGATAAACCCCGTCGCTTCCCGTCATAATTTCTTTTCCGCTCTTATTTTTCATGTACAGGCAAGCCGTGGTAACGCCGATACTCTGGAAAAGTTCGGGGTGTCTGTACGTATAAATCAAACTTACTTCGCCCTTTTCCGCCGCAGTTTTGGGATAAGTGAAAATATTATAGTCGGATTTCATCATATCGTAGCACGAATAGAAGAAATCGCTCCATTTAACGTTTTCGTCGTTTTCGGTAAGTTTAACGGGATCGTACTTAAACGGTCTTAAACACCCGGTCTGAACGGAGAAGTCTACGAGATATCTTTCGTTGCACATAAACGCCAAAAACTCCTTCGCCAACTCTACGTTGGTAGCCTTTGCGGGTACGAGCATCAAGTCGTCAGTCGAACAGAAATTCATAACGGCGTCGTGTCCGTCCTTTTGCACGCAATTAGCGGTTACGGGTACGGTCATCATTTTAAAGGAAAAATCCGACTTTCCGTCGCCGTCTCTGTCAAGCATAGTCGACATTTCGTTTTCAAAGAAACTGCCGCCTAAAAGCATTACAGATTCCTGACGGGAAAACGCCGCGCAACTTTCCTGGAAGGTAATCTGGCTGACGTTTTCGATACTGTTTTTCCACGCGCCGTTACTATCGACCATTATCTCTTTCCATTCGTCAATGCCTTTTTGTATGCCCGTTTGTTTCCACACTTCGGGGGTCGCGAAATTCCAGAAATCGTAGAACGAACCTTCGCCTTCTATATTCGAAACTTCAACGCCCTGTTGCTGCGCCCATAAGCAGTAAATAATATACTGGAAATAGTTTATGCCGCCTTCCGCCCAAGCAATCGGCGCGACCTTTTTGCCGTAACCGTTTGCCGCGGAAGTAGAATTTATATCGCCACATAGGTCCGCGAGTTCGCTCATCGTACGCGGGGGTTCAGTCCATTTGCCGCCGGTAGATTTGTTGGTCTTTTTGAGTAAATCTTCGTTATATATAATACTTGTTTCAAGTACCGACCAAGGCATTATCCAAGGATATTTGTTGCCCTGTTCGGGGACTTTCTGCATATACGGCATACCTGATATTTCGTCCATCATATAATCTTTGATTTTTATTTTGGTGCCGTCAAGTTTTTCGACTTCAGTTTCGTAAACGCTGTTAAGGTTTGCAAGATAGCCGCTCGTTACGTCGCTTGCCCAGGAACTTCTCGTTCTCACCATGTAAATATCGGAAAGATTCCTGCCCGAAGATAAAAATGTATCCACGTTGCTATCAATATCCGGACCTTGTCCCGAAAGCGTAACTTTTACGCTTACGCCCTCTTCGGCTTTCTTCGCCACGAAATCGTCCGCAACGTTTTCAAGCCACTTTTTGCCGAAGCCGCCTTCGTAAAACGTTATAAGTAAATTATCCTTTTCGTTACCGCCGTTACCGCAACCCGTAGCGAAAATCGCAGTTACGAATAAAAGCGCAGTCAAAGTACAAGTCAAAATTTTCTTTAATGTTTTCATGCTGATTCTCCTTTTATTTTTCGGTTTAACCCTTTATTCCGCCGCCCATATTCATTTTGTTTATCGGTCTCTGGAAACAAACGAATATCAAAAGCACGGGTATTATCGATATAATCATCGCGGCGAAAAGTTTGGGGTATTCCATAGCGAATACGCCGCTGCCTATTCTGTTGGAAATATCCTGTATGCCGGTTGCGAGCGTAAATGCCGACGGCCAGAACAGTTTCGGCGCAACGTAGTTGTTCCATTGCCCTATAAACGCCAGAAGCCAGTGGGCGAGTATCACGGTAAATATTTGCGGAAAATATATCTGCAAGAATATTCTCCAGTTGCCGGCGCCGTCAATCTCCGCCGCTTCTTTATATTCGCCGGATATATTCTGGAATATCGCGAAAAGCAAAAGGAAACTGAAATTCAAGCCGCCCGACCCCATAAAGACTAACCCGAAAAGACTGTCTAATAGTCCTAAATCCGCCATCATTTTGTAGGTCGTGGGGAGCGTTCCCGAAATAACCACGTATATCTGCACCATTGCGCATAAATAACATATCTTACCCGTAACGCTTTTAAAACGCGCGCATACGTAAGCCACGCCCGCGGTTATAAATAACTGTACGGTAGGAATAATCGTAGCCATAAGTATAGTGTTTAAAAACATCGACGCAAGATTAAATTCCGAAAACATAGTTATATAGTTTCTCCACTCCAACGACGCAGGTAACGCCATAGGATTGTCTATAAATTCGAATTTCGTTTTCAAGGAATTGACGAAAAGCCATATAAACGGAAAAATAAGCGTTAAACTGTAAATAGCGAAAAGAACGCTTATAGTTATTAAAAACGGCTTGTTAGCGTTTAGTATTTTAACTTTTTCTTCCTTTTCTCTTTTCTTTAATTTAAGCATTTGTTATCTCCTGAACGTTAAACGCCGTTATCGTGAACATATCCCCCGCCTGACAATCGAGTATTCTGAAATCTATAATCATCTCGTCTACGTTTTGTACCATCGTAAAGGTAGCGGTTTCGTTAAAGGTCGTGCTTCCGCTCGGACTGCCCGTAAGTTTTACGTTTTCGGCGTAATCGGTCGAAGTAGCGTGCGAACCGGGATTCGAGTTGTTGGCGTAACCCCAAAGCGACGGGAAATAACCGTTATCGGGCGTTGCAAGCCTTACAATATCTTTAATTCCCGTCTGGAAGTTGCCCCACAACCCTACGCTTCCGATTTTGTTTATCGTAAACGAAACTTTGTACGTTTTACCCGCTTCGAGCGTTTTGGGTATAGAGTAACTGAATCTTATCTCCCCTACTCCTTTAGAGCCGACTTTTAATCCTTCGACTTTGTCGCCGTTCATCAGACACGAGAATTCGGGGTTGCCCGCCGAAACTTTGGCGTTGGTAAGACCTATACTGTTTAATAAAGTTTTTAACGCGCCGTCTTTTTGCGCTTCGATATAATAATTTTCGTCTTCGGTTAAAGTTATTTCTCTTATTACCGCGTTGCTTCCGACGGTGGCGCTATTCATACGCATATCGAAGATTATTTCTTCTACGTCGCTCGTCATAACGAACTCCGCGCCGCATTTATATTTCGTGTAATTTTCGTGCGTAGCCGTTATAATAACGTTTTTCGCGTTCTTTGCGGTGGAATCGTGGGAAGTGGGATTGCTACCGTTTACGTAACCCCACATAGTGGGAGAATAACTCGAATTAAGCGTTATTATATCTCTTATTCCGAAGCCGAAGTTGCCCCAAAGACTGTTTTCGCCCGTTTTATCAACGGTGAAAGACAAAACGTATTTATGTCCGCTCTTCAAAGCTTTTAGCACGGTAAATCTTGCGCGATTTTCTCCCGCGGTTTTCGCGCCGAAATCCAACCCCGCGATTTTATCGTTCTCACGATAAATTTCCGCCGTCGGCTTGCCTTCTACTGCGGTCAGATTCCTGTATTTGATACCCGCAAGTTTTTTGCTTAACTCTTCTTCTTCGATATCGTCGGTCGAGTCCTTTACGGTTAAAAGGAAACTGTCGAAAACGTAACTGCAATCGCTTTTTTCTATCGAAATAACCGTCACGCCCGTTTGCGCGGCGGTTACTTTACCGTTTTCGTCGATAGTCGCCACGGTTTCGTCCGACGAACTCCACGTATAGTCGGTATAATTGCCGTTTGCCGTGTACCGCAGATTGCTCGTTATATCGTAATAAACGTCGATAAAACTTATTTTGTCTTCAATCGCTACGGAAAGATATTCGCCAGTAAGCGTTACGGTTTTATAAACGTTCTCGTTACCGCTTAAATACGCGGTTATATCGCAGGAACCGTCTTTCAAAAACTTTACCTTGCCGCCGTCCGTAACCGTAGCCACTTTTTCGTCGGAAGATTTCCATTTTATTTCAGCGTTTTCACCGACGTTTTTAACTGCCGCCGACAGATTGAATTCGTTTTTATTCTCGTTATAAAAATACTTTACGGAATAATTTTCCACGATAATTTCCGGTAAGTCGGCGGCAGTGTTTCCACTGCACGCCGTAATCGTTACCAGACATATCGCTAAAAGTATAGTTTGTAATAATTTTTTCATTTTTTTACTTTTTTACGCTACTTCGGAAATGCTGAATCCCGTAAATACGAAAGATTGTAAATTCGCCCCTATAAACATCATCTGGAAATAGGGATTTTCAATCGTTTTTGTCGCAGTATATTCGCAAGTTACCGTGTAGACAGTCTTTCCGTTTATGGTTTCCTTTGTTACGTAACCGTTGTCTTTAAGAGATTGTAATTGACAAACGTCAGTCGATCCGCCTACCTTTTCACTCATAATACCAAAACCGAGCCACCACATATTGCCGTTATTATAGTAAATTCCGGTATCTATTACTTTATAAGAAATAACGTAGGTCGTGTTCTCCGTCCAGGTATGGTTAAGTTTAAATATAGCGGCTGTATTGCTTGAACCCGACTCACCTTTTTTCTCGAAATAAATTCCGAGATCATCGCCCGTTACGAGAGTGGAAGAATCGTTAGTGTACTTTAACCCGTAAGAGTTAGTGGACGATATCGCAATAGCGTCCATACTTCCGCTTTTATACTGTAACAAATCCAACAATCCGCTTCTTTCTTTGACGATTACGTTTTCAACTTTGAACTCGAAGTTTGTAAACATAGTGCCGTGCGTAAGGAAGATAATCTCGATTTTCTTACTGTCGGTAGCGGTAAAATCAAGCCGCATACTGAACGTTTTACCGACGAAATTAGCCTTTATGTTGTTACAAGTGGATTCCGACACGCCCGAAGCATTGACAAAGTTTGTAATTGAAGAAGAGTAATTCGTTTTGAAATTAAGTCCCCAGTAATTGCTCGTATCTGCTTTGGAAACAGTGAAATCAAAAGTTACCGAATAATTCTTATTTGCTTCGGCATTAACCGCCGTTACAACCTTGACTTCCGAACTGTTTGCGACGTTTTCTCCGCCGCTAATCGTTACGAAAGAATTACCGTTTTCGGAAACAACTTCGGCAGACATACCTGCCGCAACGGTCGAAATTACCGCGCCGCTTACGTTCGTGGTATCTTTCAGACTCACGTTATAAATAAGGAAATCGTAATTGGTATACTTATACGGAGCAAACAAAACCTTCATTATATAAAGGTTCGTATTTTCCGAAGCAGTAACGGTATACGAAATTTTATAATCGTCGTTCGTTTTCTTGGTATATAAATTGTTTATCGCCTTTCCCGCGATCTTATAATCGTCCGTGTTATCGACGAGACAAGTACACCAACCGAAATCGGGAATATTTTCGCCTTCGGAAGCAAGTTTTCTGACTAAAAACTCAACGGTGTATAATCTGCCTGCCGTAAGTTGCTTGTCAAACGTGAGCGTAGCCGTCGGGTTTCCTTCAATTTCGTTCGTAGCCGTTACTCTTAACGCAACGTTAGCCCCTTCGGGCAAAATCGTTTCGTCTACGGTATACCCGATATTGAATTTATCGCTCTTATCGGACAAGGTTACGCCGGCAAGTTCGTTAGTTACTCTGTCGTCGGAAATCGTTACGTTCAAGGTTTTTTCGACGTTTCCAAGGCTTACTCTCGCGGAAACGACTTCGCCGCTGTAACCCGAAACGGTAATTACGTTTTTATTATCGTAAGAAAGCGCGTCGCCGTCAATCTCAACCTTAACTACGAAGTTTGCGGGAGTTGCGGTAACGTTTATCGTATCGCCTATTTTGGCGGTAATATTTACTTCGTCTTCTTCGCTGTCGGCAATCGTAAACGACGGATTACAACTATTTACGATATTCGCTAAAAGTGAATCGGTTCTGCCCTTAGAAAGAGCGATACTCGCAACCTGACCGACAGATCTCGTCTGCATATTTTCCGCCGCCGAGTATTCGTACGTTTCCGTCGCGCTGTCGTATAAGTAGGCTCTCGCCGTCAAATCGATCGTGTAATACTTTTCGGGAACTTCTATCATCGCAACGTTAAACGCCACCATTCCGTCGGACACGTCCGTAGTAGCGTCCAAATCGAATTTTTCGACTTGTCTGTTTTCCGCTTTCTGATTTTCTACGGTAAGTTCCCCTTCTAACAACTTCGACGGGATAATAAGCATTCCGGCGGTGTAATTTTCTTTTAATACGCCGCTCTTAAAATACTTTTCGTTTATCTCGCCCCTGAATCTTATGCCCGCAGGTTCTTCTAGTCTCACGCTCGCGCCCACACGCATAGCGACGTTCGTTTCCGTAACGGTTTCGTCCGCTTTTGCCGAATATCCGTTAAAAGTCATAAACGCCGTTAAAAGAGACGCTACGCACGCGAGTACGAAAGTAACCATCAACAATTTTCTACCATTGCCCATTTTCGCCACCTCCGAGTTCCGTGTCCCAATCGTTGTTCCATTTGACCAGGTTATCGGTGCTTGCAGTAAGAATATCGTCTTTTAAGTCAAACAAAACCAAAATTTTTGCCGCTTGATATGATTTTTTCATATTAACCTCCTCTCACATTGATAGTCGACTATAAATCAGTTCTCTTTCTTTTGTTTTGCCGTTCGGTACGATTGCCTTTTCCCGTCGGCTCGTTTCGCCGATTAAAAGAACCGTAAGAGTTCGTCACGCTCCTTAAAAGTTTAATCGGTAAACGAAAGTTGTTACGGATTGCACTAACGACTTATCCGCCCGTCGCCGCGCACAACCGAAACGATAATATTACTTCTACAATAATTAGACCACTACTCTGCGCCTAAATATACGTTTTAATTTACTTATAGTTGTCATTTTTTGCACTATTTTATTTTTGGATATCACCGAAAAATTTCCCTTCTATTGACAAAAACGAAAAAACGTTATATCCTTAAAAAGGAGGTGCGTATGCTCCATTACACTTTTAACACTATTAGATTTTCACCGTATACTTCGGTTATAATGAGTCCTAATCCTTACGCCCATACTACGGACTTCTGGAAAATAACTTACGCTATAGACGGCAAAAGCGAACAAATAACCGACGGCGTGAAAAGAACGCTCACGCAGTCTACCGTGCTTATAGTAAAACCCGGCGCGGTTCATCAGAACCTTAACTACTCGGGCGCATTTTATAAGCATAGAGACGTTTACGTCGCCGACGGAAAAATGCAGGAAATCTGCTCTCATTTTCCGCGCGAAACGTACGATAAATTATGTGAAAAAACGCCTTTTTTCAAGATATCGCCCATAGTTTTTAATTATTTCGAAACCATGCTGAACAGTTTCCCCGTTAATTCGGAAACAAAAAACGACTATCTCGACGGAATACATTTCACGATAGTCGCTAACGTTATTTCTTTATTTCTGGAAAGTTTTTCAAGCGGTTACAACAAACCTGAATGGATTATAAATCTTGCAAGCCGCACCAACGACGCAGAGTACCTTCAAAACAGCGTGGCGCACCTTATTTCGGATATTCCATATAGCCACGGATACATCTGCAGAGAGTTTAAAAAGTATTACGGAATTACTCTTTCGGAATATTTAATAAAGGCTAAAATAATTCACTCTTCTACCCTTTTAATTAACAAAAACTTATCCATAATCGACATTGCTTACAGGCTCGGTTTTTCAACACAAAGCAGTTTTATAAAGTCGTTTAAAAGATATTTCAACGTATCCCCCGGCAAATTCAGAAAAACCAATCTTCAAAAATCCACGATAGGTACTACCACTATCTGGGGCAAAAGCAATACCCCCCAGCGTTCCGTATAAGTAAAACGTTACGCTTCGAAACGCAAAAAACGTATCATTATAGTCGCTCGCTTAAAAATCTGTTTTACGTTTCTTTAATGTGTGGGTAACGGCGGTGGCAGGTTGACGAAAATTGAATATTTTTTGATTAAAATTACATACAATTATTTATTTTTAAGTAGTATACTATCTCCCGTAAAAACTTTACGGGAGATATTTTATTTATGAAAGACGAAAAAGTAAAAGACGGTTTCGAGTTAACGAGAATTTTATATATTATCGAAGCCGCGCTCGAATACTTCGTTTCTATTTCGGTAGGCACGGTCTACCTTGCCAAAATAACCGCCTACTGCGGCATAAGCGACGAAGTTACCGCAATACTCACCGCTTTCGTTTCGCTCGGGTGCAGTTTTCAATTGCTGTCGATATTTTTCAGCGGCAATTCGTCCGTCAAAGGTTTCGTGTCCGGCGGACATATCGTAAGCCAGTTGCTTTTTACGTCGCTCTATATAATTCCCCTTTTAAGTTTTGACGATAACGCAAAGGCTATAATTCTGATAATAGCTTTATTAGCCGCCCAGATTATACATAATCTCGTAAACGCGCCTAAAATAAATTGGTTTATGTCCACCGTTAAAGACCAAAGCCGCGGCAGATTTACCGCCGTCAAGGAAATGGTTTCGCTTATCGGCGGAACGGCTTTTTCGTTCGGATTAAGTTATATTATAGATAAATACGAAAGCGCGGGAAATATGCGCGCGGCGTTTACCGTCGGCGCGATTATTTTGGGATTGCTTACGGTTTTCCACACACTAACGCTCGTTTTTGCCAAAGAACCGCAAAAGCAGGTCGCGCCCGTCAGACATAAAGGACAGGTCAAAAAATTGCTTAAAAACAAAACGTTGCTTAAACTCGTACTCGTTGCAACGCTTTTTATGTTCTCAAACTACGCCACGGTTTCTTTTTCGGGAACTTATATGAACGGAGAACTCGGCTTTTCGCTTACTTTTTCGTCGGCGGTGGTATTTATAGGCAGTATTTGCCGCGTCGTCTTTTCCATTCCG
The DNA here is from genome assembly GCA_934271245.1 of uncultured Clostridia bacterium. Taxonomy (GTDB): domain Bacteria; phylum Bacillota; class Clostridia; order Christensenellales; family Borkfalkiaceae; genus UBA1259. The sequence goes on from CAKQQY010000010.1 coordinate 22,567, forward strand.
TTCGGCAAATTCGCAGATAAAAAAGGGTTCTGCTCTATGCTTTTCGTTTGTTTCTGCATAGTGGCTTTGTCTTACGCTCTTAACGTGTTCACCGTTCCGTCCAACGGAAAGATTCTTTACCCTATCTACTACTCGCTTCACTGCATAGCAATGGCGGGAATAAACAGCGCTATGATTAACCTTATTTACGATTACGTTACCCCGGAAGAACGCACGGGCGCGCTTGCTCTTAACCAAAGTTTTTCGGGTATATCGGGATTTTTGGCAACTCTCGCTTTAAGCCCCGTTATGAAAATTATAAAACAAAACGGAAATACCCTTTTCGGTATTCCCGTTTACGCGCAACAACTCTTTTCGCTTATTAGTTTAATAATCGTTTTGATTCTGATAGCGTATCTGCTTTTGGTTATAAGAAAACTGCCGAGAGCAAACGCAGAAACTTTGCCGCTTAATCAATCGGATTTGTAAGCCTTACGATACTTATTCGGAGTAGTCGAAAACTTATCTTTAAATAACCTTATAAAATTAGAGCAATTCGGGAAGCCTGCTTTTTCGCAGGCTTCTTTTACGTTATAGCCGTTTCCCAAATAAATTTTCGCCATAGATAGTTTTTGATAATCGAGATACTCTTTGGGAGTAATACTTAAATGTTTTTCAAACAATCTCGTCAGCGTAGAAACCGAAATAAAATTCCTCTCGGCAATATCTTTCGTTCCGCTTATTTCGGCGGAATTTTCTTTTATATCGACAAGAATTTTAGCAAGCGCAGGCGGTAAAATCTCGTCGTTTTCGGGTTTTGGCGCGGTTTTCGTTATCTTCGCCGCGTTTTTTAAATAATACAAAAGGTCGCACAGGCGTTTAAAAACGCCGAGTTTATCCTTTTCATCGTAGTTATAAGCAAAATATTCGCATATTCCCTTTAATTCGTCGGAATTGTCATTCGGAACGCGTATCGGAAATTTATCGTTTTTTAAAATCTCGTCGAACGCTTCGAAAGACCCTTTTACCCAAAAACACGCGTGATTGTGTTTAGTCGGCTTGGGCAAAATGCAATGGTGAAGCGTATACGGCGGAATAACTACCGCGTCGTAAGGAGATAACGACACCGTTTCATCTCCTATCATGAACATCGACTTCCCGTCAAGCAACACGTATATTTCGGTTTTATCGTGCAAATGCGGTACAAATATCTTCCTGTCGTAAAAGGCGTTTCCGGCGTCTACGTAATATTCAAAAGTTATTTTTTCGGCAGTTTCGAAATTTATGCTCTTTTTATCCACTTTTATTCCCCAACAGTTTAAAACTTACTATAAATTAACTCGCCTGATTTGTCAATAAAAAAATAAAAATTTGTTTTTAACGGTCGGAATAGTTGCTACGTTTAACGCTAAAATACGGCTACAATCGGATAAAAAGCAATACGAATTCCGAAAAACAACGTCGTAGGACTATTTTATCTCTTTGATAAGTACAATTTGTTTCAATACTGTTATTCTTCTATTTGCGAGCACACAACGCCTTCGTCGATTTTGTACATAAGCATACTTGCAAACATCAAACGCCTAAACGCCTCATCTTTATCCAAACCTATATTTTCGTGTGACTTAGGATTCCTTAATGCTGACATTGAGCCTGCAAGCATTTGCATATAACCCATTTGTGTATTTTGGCCCGTATCATTTGTTCTATCTCAAAACTCAACAATCGGCTCATTTGCAGAAAACAAGCAAGTCATAACTGAAACACCATCAGGAATTTTTTCGCCAGGTTTAACTTTCTTGAAAATCTTCTTAACACGGCTATTGATTTCAATAAAAGCATCACATGCAGCATTTGCATAATGCCCGTCTAAATAAAGTTTTTTTGACGATTTTATTATCATCGGATGAATAATCGCCCAAATATCTTCTTGTGGATTATCGCATTCATTATTAAGATAATTGACAATAGCTAAAAATTCCCCTAAGGCGATAATATTTAGCTTTGCACCAATAAAAAGTATATCTTTTAAGCGGAACAAATCTTTACTAAAATATGGTTCAGATTTTGCTATACTTTCAGACAATTTTATAATTCCATTTTTAATTTCATTAATACCTTGCAAGTGAAACACTCGTTGCCCCAAATCGGGTTTAATAGACATTGAGTTTGCCCACTCGTGTAAGCCTTTTACTAGTTGTATATCCATTTTTTACTCCATAGGTTTAATCATTGATTCGATAAAAAAATACTCATTAATTTATTGTTCTTGTAAAAGTTCGGGCAAATCAATTCTACTAACTGAATACTCAATATTCCATCCTTTATATGTAATACCTTCTATTTCAGTTTCAACTTGATAAAAGTCGTGCGGATAATCATATTCGAATTTACAATTAAGAAAATAAGAGTTGCCGATTAAATCTTTACACTTTAACTTGATAGACTTCAAAATATTTGCCGAATTAACAAGCCAATTCTCTGTAGTTTTTACCCAAGTTGATTTTCCGCTTTCAACTAATTTATCTCCGTAAAAAATACGTTCTTCACCATCGACAACGATAGATTCAATAATAATACACTCTCTTGAAAGATTTTTAACTGAAAAGTCGTTTATTTTATAACAATAAAATTTATTATTAGAAAGTTTTTCCAAATCTTGTTTTTTATCAAAATCTAAACCTTGACCAAAATGGGTATTAACTGCGCCAACAGCATTTTCGGGAAGGTCTAAACGGAGAAACGGGATAAACTGTTTGCGCTCCTCTTCTTTACGTTCATTTTCAATGCGTTCTAAATCGGCTTTTCTATCCTTATTATTGCTTTTAATAGTCCAGGCAACACCTACAAGCGTAAGCAAACCACCATAAACGGCAGAGATGATAGGGATTAAAATTTCTTGCAAACTACTATTCGGAATAATATAAATCAAATATACAGTTAAACCTATACCTAAAAGAAAATCCGTAAGTAAAAGCCATTTGTTTGTTTTGATTTCGGATAAAAACGCAACTGTTAAACTATAGAAAACAATCAGCATTGCCAATCCGCCGAAAACAAACTGTAATACAAGCCATTGATTGAAACACGCCATATAGAACAAATCAAGTAGCCAATAAAACATAATATACTTGCCTAAACGAACGTTGGCGGCTTTTACTTGCTCCGTAGAGTATGTATTTTTACTTTCTGCCCACACTTTTACAGTTACGCATCCAATAGGAATACTTAATGCAATCAGCGCAAACACAAACCAATACCAATTATTGCCTGTATCATAGTAGTTAATTACGAATATTCCACTTAGGATAAAAAGCAATTGTAATATTCCACCCGAAGAAGAAATTTGAACATACTTAGACTGCTCTTTCATTTTCTTGTTCGGTATAAAGGAATAAACTAAGAAAATCACAAGGCAAGGGTAAGTATATTCTGCTCTTTGAACTCTATTAGGATAAAGTTTACAAAGAAGCATAAAATCGTTCATTCCGGCAACAGAAGATTGAGTAAGACCGCATTCTTTCGCTCTTTTTATCGTTTTCAACACCGTTGTACGAGAACATTCACAAATCCTTGCGACTTGCGTTGTGGTGTTTCCTTTATAATGATACTCTAAAATAGCTCTGTAATTGGTCATTTTACCCGTTTTTACCCTTTTTACTATGACTTTCCTTATTATTCATTATACCAAAATTTTTTACCCTTGTAAAGTGTTCAACTTTAGCGGAATTGACCTTTTTTTAACTATTTTTCACCCTAAAAAAGAGCAAAAATAGAGCCTGCATCTAAAAGATACAGGCTCAAAACCACAATATATGGTGTTTTTATTTAGTTTCAACCCAAGATTTACGCCCTCGGATTACGGATATTAGCCTGCGCGGCGGCAAGTCTTGCGATAGGTACGCGGAAAGGAGAACAAGAAACGTAATCCAACCCGATTTCGTGGCAGAATTCGATGGAAGAAGGATCTCCGCCGTGTTCGCCGCAAATACCGCAATGGATATCTTTTCTCGTCTTATGTCCGAGTTCGACAGCCATCTTCATAAGTTTGCCTACGCCCTTGGTGTCGAGTCTTGCGAACGGATCCGATTCATAAATCTTATTAGCGTAATAAGAACCAAGGAATTTGCCCGCGTCGTCACGAGAGAACCCGAAGGTCATCTGCGTTAAGTCGTTGGTACCGAAGCAGAAGAATTCCGCTTCTTCGGCGATTTCGTCTGCGGTTAAAGCCGCTCTCGGAATTTCGATCATGGTACCGACTTCGTATTTAAGGTTGACGCCCGCTTCTTTTATAACTGCGTCGGCGGTTTCTACGACGATTTTTTTGCAGTAAGCAAGTTCTTTAACCTCGCCGACCAACGGAATCATAATTTCGGGAACGACGTTCCAGTCGGGATGACGTTTGGAAACTGCGATAGCCGCTTTGATAACCGCTTTGGTCTGCATAACGGCGATTTCCGGATAAGTAACGGTAAGACGGCATCCGCGGTGACCCATCATCGGGTTGAATTCGTGGAGATCTGCGCAAATCTGCTTAATATCCGCAGGCGTTTTGTTCTGCGCAGCGGCGAGAAGTTCGATATCCTGTTCGCTGGTAGGAACGAATTCGTGAAGCGGCGGGTCAAGGAATCTGATGGTAACGGGCTGACCTTTAAGGGCTTCCATAAGACCTTCGAAGTCTTCCTGTTGCATCGGTTCGATTTTGTCGAGCGCCATTACTCTTTCTTCTTTGCTTTCGGAGCAAATCATTTCGCGGAATTTATCGATTCTGCCGGGTCCGAAGAACATGTGTTCGGTACGGCAAAGGCCGATGCCCTGCGCGCCGAGTTCTTCCGCTCTTTGAGCGTCTGCGGGAGTATCCGCGTTGGTTCTGACGCCTAACGCTCTGTATTTATCCGCAAGTTTCATAATTCTTCCGAAGTAGCCGGAGTTAGGATCTGCGGGAACGGTTTTAATCAAAGTGCCGTAAATTTTACCGGTGGAGCCGTCGAGAGAAAGGTCATCCCCTTCGCGGAAAGTTCTGCCGGCGAGTTCGAAGTATTTTTCTTCTTCGTGCATTTTAATATCGCCGCAACCGGAAACGCAGCAGGTTCCCATACCGCGAGCGACAACCGCCGCGTGAGAAGTTTGTCCGCCGCGAACGGTAAGAATGCCTTGCGCGAATTTCATACCTTCGATATCTTCGGGGGAAGTTTCGAGTCTTACGAGAACGACTTTCTTGCCGAGTTTACCGAGAGTAACCGCGTCTTCGGGCGTAAATACGATAGTACCTGCGGCAGCGCCGGGAGAAGCGGCTATACCTTTACCTACGACGTCTTTTTCGGCGGCAGCGAGCGCTTCCGCATCGAAAGTCGGGTGAAGAAGCATGTCGAGCGTTTTGGCGTCGATCTGCATAAGCGCTTCTTTTTCGTTTATCATGCCTTCGTCGATAAGGTCGCAAGCGATTCTTATAGCGGCGGCAGCGGTACGTTTACCGTTTCTGGTCTGTAACATGAAAAGTTTGCCTTTTTCGATGGTAAATTCCATATCCTGCATATCTCTGTAGTGATTTTCGAGAATGTCGCAGATATTTTTGAATTGATCGAAGATTTCGGGCATAACTTCGTGAAGGTGAGAAATAGGCATAGGAGTACGAACGCCTGCAACGACGTCTTCGCCCTGAGCGTTCATAAGGAATTCGCCCATAAGACCTTTTTCGCCGGTAGCGGGGTTACGGGTGAACGCAACGCCGGTTCCGCAATCGTCGCCCATGTTGCCGAACGCCATCATCTGAACGTTGACGGCGGTACCCCAACTGTACGGGATATCGTGGTCCATTCTGTAAACGTTGGCTCTGGGGTTATCCCACGAACGGAAAACGGCTTTAACGGCTTCGAAAAGTTGTTCTTTCGGGTCGGACGGGAAGTCGGAACCTAAAGCCTGTTTATATTTAGCCTTGAATTCTTCCGCGAGTTCTTTTAAGTCGTCTGCGGTGAGTTCAACGTCGTAAACGACGCCTTTCTTTTCTTTCATAGCGTCGATAAGGCTTTCGAATTCCTTTTTGGAAACTTCCATAACGACGTCGGAGAACATCTGAATAAATCTTCTGTAGCAGTCCCAAGCCCAACGGGGATTACCCGATTTTGCGGCGAGAACGTTGACGACTTCTTCGTTAAGACCGAGATTCAGAATCGTGTCCATCATACCGGGCATAGACGCTCTCGCGCCGGAACGAACGGAAACCAGAAGCGGGTTTTCCACGTCGCCGAATTTCTTTCCGGTGATGTTTTCCAATTTTTCTACGTATTCCATGATTTCGGCTTTGATAGAATCGTTAATCTGTCTGCCGTCTTCGTAGTACTGAGTACAAGCTTCGGTAGAAATAGTGAACCCTTGGGGAACGGGAAGACCGATGTTGGTCATCTCGGCAAGGTTTGCGCCTTTTCCGCCTAAAAGTTCTCTCATTTTGCCGTTGCCTTCGCTAAATAAGTAAACGTACTTATGAGCCATTTATATGTATCCTCCAAAAATAATTTTAAAACTTAAGCATTCCTATGTTTTTTAGCCATATTATTTTACATTATTTAATGAAAATTAGCAAGCATTTTATATTACCCGACGAATATTTGTCCGTTTTACGCCGAAAATAGTTACTTCTACTTGTTCTTTAACATTCTGATAAGTTCTTTAAGCGAAGCGGAATTTTCTTCGCACTTAACGGAAAGGTAGTAGTCTAAAAGTTTCAATCCCCTTACCGCGTCGTCTACATCGGGCGAAACGCCTTCAGAAATATTTTTAAGCGCGACGTATGTCGAAAGATTGATTTCTCTGCCCGAATCCTTACGGCAGTTTTCGCAAAGAAACGCGCCGAACCTATAATCGAAAAACGCTTTTCCCGTTATATTTTCGCGGCAAACGGAACAGCCGTCAAAATTAAGGGCGTAACCCGAATATTTTAACGCGTTTATAAGAAAATTCGCCGCCGTTATAACGGGATGAACTTTGCCGTAAGCGAGTTCTTTAAGCGACTCGACGGATAAAATAAAAAGGTCGGGAGAAACGATTTCTTCTTTTAAAAACAGCTTGTCGAATTCGAGAATTACGGCGCCGGCGTAATATTTGATAATATCTTCGCGCAAGGGATAAAAACTGTCGATTAAACTTGCGCCCGTAACCGTTCTTTTGCCGAGTTTTTCGGAAAAGACGAATTCGGCAAAACAAAAAGGCTCGGAAGCGAACTTCAACTTCGCCCCTGCCTTTTTAACGCCTTTTATACGAGCGGAAACTACCCCCTTGTCAATCGTGAATACGGATAGTATTTTATCGTTTTCGCCGTAGTTGACTCCGCCCAAAACGATACCGCTCAATTTTTCTTCCATCGTAACCTACTTTTTAACAATATTTTTATATAATAAGTAATAAGAAATATTACCCGTCTTTTCAAACATTTTCCATGCCGAATCGGCGGGGTTTTTAAAATCGAATTCTTCCTTTTCCCGCATGTTACATCCTCCCCGAAAGAAAGTATGCGTAACCGCCCGAAAATTATGCTTTTATTTACCCGACCGAAAAAAATCAAACGTTATCTTCTTCGTTATAGCCGTATTCTTTGATAAGTCCGGCGCTGTTTCGCCAGTCTTCTTTAACTTTAACGTAAGTGGTAAGGAAAACCTTTTTACCCAAAAATTTTTCCATATCGGCGCGGGCGAACGAAGACGCTTCTTTTATGGCTTTGCCGCCCTTTCCTATAAGAATGGCTTTATGATTGCTTCTTTCACAGATGATATCGAGAGAAATATCGTAAACTTTGCCGTCTTCTCTCAAAGCGAACTTATTGACGATTATCGCTACCCCGTGCGGAATCTCTTTATCGAACTTTAAGAGAATTTTCTCTCTCATAATCTCCGAAATCATAAACTTTTCGGACCTGTCCGAGATAACGTCTTCCGTGAAAATCTTATCGCTTTCGGGAAGATTTTTAAGTATCACGTCCAAAAGCGTTTTTAAGTTTTTGCCCTTTCTTGCAGAAATCGGAACGACTTCCGCGCCGCAGTCCGCAAGTTCTTTAAGTTCGGAAATCAAAAGGCTTTCGGGCATTATATCTATTTTTGTTAAAACTATCGTTACGGGAACGGAAAGAGAAGCGAAACGGGATATATTTTTTCTGTCCTGTTCGCTTAGTCCTTCGTGCGCGTCCAACAAGAAAAGCACTTCGTCGGCGTCGCCTGCCGTATCAGTAGTAGTTCTTTGCATAACGGAATTCAGAAGGTTGTCCGCCTTATAAATTCCGGGCGTATCGATAAATACGATCTGATAATCCTTAGTCGTTAAAACGCCTAAAATCCTGTCTCTCGTGGTTTGCGGTTTCGGAGAAACTATAGCGACTTTTTCGCCGACCAAGACGTTTATAAGGGTAGATTTACCCGCATTCGCTCTGCCGATGACGGCAACGTAACCGCTTTTCACTCTTCTATCCCCAACAAAGCGAGCGCCGCTTTTTCCTTTTCTCTCATTTGTTTTTTATCGTTTTCTTCCATATGGTCGTACCCGAACAAATGCATAAGTCCGTGTATTATAAGGTAAGTCCTTTCTTTTTCTTCGGAATGCCCGAATTCTTCCGCCTGTTCTTTGACTTTATCTTCGCAGATAACTATAGAACCGATAAAAAGGTTTCTGCCGTCCGTTTCGGTGGGATAATCTTTTTTCTTTAAGACCTTTCCCCTGATACCGTCGAGCGACGGATAGGACAACACGTCGGTAACCTTGTCTATTCCGCGGGTTTCTCTGTTAAGTTCTCTGATTCTTTCCGCCGAAACGAAAACGAGTTCGGCTTTTAATTCGGCGGTCTGGTCTAAAACCTTGCAAACCGCGTCAGCAATATCTTTGGTTTTTATGTTTTTTCCGCTTCTGTCTATATGAAGAGCCATACTGATTATTCTTCCTATTTTCTTTCGAAATCGAGATCGGGATATTCGACTCGTTTATGATAAACGCCCGTAAGATTGTTTATAACCGTTTCCGAGATTATTTTAAGTTCTTTAAGCGTGATTTCGCAATCGTCGAACTGCCCCAACTTCATTCTGTCGTTGATAATTTTTTTAACGATTTCCGTAACGTTTTCAAACGACCTGTCTTTACTTACTCTGACGGCGGCTTCGCAACCGTCGGCAATCATGATTATCGCGTTGATTTTAGTACGGGGTTTCGGTCCCGCGTAACTGTATTGTTTAATATCTACGTCGCCTTCGGTGAGTTGTTTGGCTTTATTGTAAAAGTAAATGATAGGCATCGTGCCGTGATGTTCTAAACAACAGTTGGCAATTTCTACGGGGAAACGGTGTTTTAATAATTGCTGATAGCCGTCAACCGTGTGATATTTTATAATGCTGGTAGAAAGTTCGGGAGTCAAGTCGTCGTGCGGATTTACTCCGTTTATCTGGTTTTCGCTGAAATATTCGGGGCGACGTAACTTACCTATATCGTGATAGTAAGCGCACGCCCTTGCGAGAAGAGAATCTTCTTCGATAGCGATAGCGCAAGCTTCGGCGATATTAGAAACGACGATGGAATGGTTAAACGTGCCGGGCGCTTTGTTTATCATTTCTTTGATAAGCGGAGCGCGGTGCGAAGTAAGTTCGGCAAGTTTAAAGCAGGAAATTTTTCTGAACATACCTTCGAAAATAGGTAACAAAACGATGAACAATCCCGCAGATAACGGACCCGACGCAACAGCGCAAGCAAGGTCGGTTAAAAAAGACGCCCCGCCGCCGTCGAGATATTTTACGCAAAGGCATAACACCGCGGGAACGGATAATATCGTGCTTTTAAATATAAGTTTGATTCTCGAATATTCGTTTTCCAAAAGGAAAATGGACATCATACCCGAAGAATAACATATAATCAGCGAGAAATAATCTTCCAAAGCCAACGTAGAGTTGGTAATGAAAGACGAATCCATCAAAAGAAGCAACAAACAGAAAACGACGGTGGTAAAAAACGCGCTTCTTCTGTTTTTAAGATACAAAACCAACATAGACGCGAGCGCGAGCGGTCTTAAATACAAATCAATATATCTGCCGAAAACAAAAGAAATAATAAGCGAAAGTTCTAAAATAAGGAAAATCATTTCCATATTAGAAGCGTGGCGAAGGAACTCTTTCGCTTCATAATAAAAGTAAAGCCACATAACGCCGAGCGTAATAAGAATCATCACTATCACGCGGAGCGGCATTCTTATTCCCCTTAATATCTCGATAAACGATTGAGTATTATCCGAAAGTCTGTAATCGAGATAAACCATAGCGATAAAAAGCCCGAACAAAACGAGCATATTCAGGACGAATACCGCAACAACCGCGTACACGTCCTTTTTATTCCATTTAACGCTTTTTTTAGAACCTTCCATTTTTATCTCCCGTCAACCGACGAAAAAGGTCTTTTTCGCGGTCAACACAACGTTAAAAATAAATACGTTATCCTTTTTGTTTATTTCCGTTTTTACCGATATTATTTCGTCGTCGAACGAAGAAATCGCAAGGCTTTCCGCCGTTTTCAAATAATCTTCGTCTTCTGATTCGTAAACGAAACTCTTTTCGTACAAAATCGTCGCGGAAGCGATAACGTTAACTTTTATCGAAACTTCGTTTCTTTCTATAACGTCGGAAACGAGAACGTCGCCTTTTTTCACAAAGTCGCCCGCGGCGAACATCGCCTTTCCCCTGTACGCTTTAATGCTTTCTATAACGCCATCCACGTCGGTAACGAGCGCGTCGGCTTTACCCGAAAGAATATCGACGGATTTGTTTTTCGCGACGGAATCTATAATAAGTCTGTTGCCGCGTTTTTCACATTCGGCGAACAGTATTTCGTCGTTATCGGCGACGATAAAATCTCCTAACCGTTTAAGGTCTAAGGAAGAAAACCGAGAAAACTCAACGACGTTGTTTTCCGAAAGATACGCCCTTAAATTCTTTTCGTAAACGCTGCCCGTTCCGACGAATTCTATGGAGAATACCAAATCGGAAAAGAACGCCGACGACAGTATAAAAATCGCCGCGCCGAGTATAAAACCGAAGTTTAAAGCCAAATAATAAAACGGGTATAAAACGCCGTGCGTTTTTATGCGTTTTACCGTCAGCCCCTTTTTAACGTACGTTTTCGATTTTTCGTCGAAAACAGTATAACATAATTCTTCGATAATTGCAAAAAATTTTTTAACGTCGCGATATTTTATGGAAAGTATTACCGTTTTAGCGTCTTTTTTTTGAACGGAATAAACGGAAATACCGTTTTTTACGAGTTTTTTAAGCAACGCGTCCGCGTTATTGCCGACAACGCCGTACCGACACAGCAACCCGCCGCCTAATTTATCGAAACCGAAGATATTTTTCCGCATATAGCCACGTCGCCTCCGCAACATTTTTTAATGGACAAGTCGCTGCCCGTTATTTCTATCATTCCTTTTTTTACGATCAGTTGTATCTTTTCGTAAGAAAAAAATTTAATGCTTTTAACGTTTTCCGCGTACGCGCCGTTCCCCGCGAGAATCACTTTGGGTTCTGCCGCGCCCGTCACTTCGCTTAATCCTAAGAAAGATAAAATATCGTCAGAAAAATGCATAATAATCCCTCCGTTTAGTTTATGCTTTTTAGGAAGCGTTTAACACTTTATCCCGTAAGTTAAAGCCGCTTTCGTCTGTTCTGCCTTTACATACCCCGTCTTTTTTTACGGATTATTGACAAATAAGAAAAACGGGGTTACAATGTTATCGGTTGAATTTAACGGGAGGATAATATGAAAATAGCAATAATAACGGGCGCTTCGAGCGGCATAGGAAAACAGTTCGCTTTGACTTTACCTTCGTACGGAAATTTTGACGAAGTATGGCTTATAGCGAGAAGGCTCGACAGGCTTACCGCCTTGCAAGAAGAACTTCCTTATAAAGCGAGAGCGATAAGCATGGACTTGTCTTCGCCGACCGCAAAAGACGAGTTCGCTTCCCTTCTGGAAAAGGAAAACCCCGAAGTGGGATTGCTTATAAATTGCAGCGGATTCGGTAAATTCTGCGCCACCGACGACGTAGATACCGACGTAAACCTCAATATGGTGGACCTAAACTGTAAAGCGGTGCTTTTTACATGCCAACTTTCGTTAAAGTATATGAAAGCGGGTTCTAAAATCATAAACATAGCCTCCGTCGCCGCAATGCAGCCTATACCGTATATAAACGTGTACGGAGCGACGAAGGCTTTCGTTTTAAGTTTTTCGAGAGCGCTTAACAGAGAAGTTAAGAAAAAAGGAATAACCGTTACGGCGGTCTGCCCTTTCTGGACGAAAACGGAATTTTTCGACAGAGCGGTAAAAAAGAACGAAGAAGCGGTGGTAAAAAAGTACGTCGCCATGTATAAACCGGAACAAATCGTATCCCGCGCCTGGCGCGACGCAAAACGCGGCAAAGACGTAAGTAAATTCGGTTTTAAGGCAAGGTTTCAGTGCTTCTTATGTAAGATTTTGCCCCATAGCCTTGTAATGAGCGTGTGGATGAAACAACAAAAATTAAAATAGTTTATCCCGACGCGTCATAAACGATAGCCGCAACCTTTAACTAAACTAAAAAGGGTTCGAAGTTAACCATCTTCGAACCCTTTTTTCTTTAAAAATCCTACTCACGTTTTCCGCAATACTTTTTTTGCGACGTATGCGCATATAACGCTCAGAATCTTTTTCTTAAAATTCTCGCGTAAAATAAAATTTTGCCGTTTCCTTTAACGGTAAAATCCAACAAAAATTTAACCCCCGACTGTTATTCAGGTCGGGGGTTTCGTTTCGTATTAAACAATTTATTTTGCAAATTCGGTCGCTCTGGTTTCTCTTATAACGTTGACCTTAATCTGACCGGGATATTCCATTTCTTGTTCAATCTTTTTGGCGATATCTTTCGCAAGGAACACGGTATTCGCGTCGGAAACCTGTTCGGGTTTAACGATTACGCGGACTTCTCTGCCTGCCTGAATAGCGTAGCAGTTATCGACGCCCTTGAATCCGCTTGCGATTTCTTCGAGTTTCTGCAAACGTTTGATATAGTTCGTAGTCGTTTCTCTTCTTGCTCCGGGACGAGCGCCCGAGATAGCGTCTGCCGCCTGAACCAGAACCGCTTCGATGGTTTTCGGTTCGACGTCGCCGTGGTGCGCGAGAATCGCGTTAACCACGTTGTTGTTTTCTCTGTATTTTTTAGCGAGATCCGCGCCGATCTGCATATGCGTGCCTTCGATTTCGAAGTCTACCGCTTTGCCTAAGTCGTGCAATAATCCCGCGCGTTTCGCAAGGTTTACGTCTACGCCGAGTTCGGTAGCCATAACGCCTGCTAAGTGCGACACTTCGATAGAGTGTTTCAACACGTTCTGACCGTAACTGGTACGGAATTTAAGTCTGCCGAGAAGTTTGACGATTTCGGGGTGAAGACCGAAGATACCGCAATCGAACATAGCGGCTTCGCCTGCTTCTTTAATTTGCGCGTCAAGGTCTTTTTTGACCTTTTCCACGGTTTCTTCTATTCTGGCGGGGTGAATTCTGCCGTCCTGAATAAGTTTTTCGAGAGTAATTCTCGCGGTTTCTCTTCTTACGGGGTCGAACCCGGAAACGATAACCACTTCGGGAGTATCGTCGATGATGAGTTCGATGCCTGTAGCGTTTTCAAGCGTTCTGATGTTTCTGCCTTCTCTGCCGATGATACGCGCTTTCATATCGTCGCTGGGAAGGGGAACTACGGAAACGGTGATTTCCGACGCCTGATCGGTGCTGCACTTCTGAATTGCGAGAGAAACGATTTCTCTTGCTTTTCTTTCGCCTTCTTCTTTGGCTTCGGCTTCGATGTTTTTAACCGTGCCTGCCGCGTCCTTTCTCGCTTCGTCGTAAATAGCGTCGATAAGTTGTTGTTTAGCCTCTTCCTTGCTCATCTGAGAGATTTTTTCGAATTCGGCAATCATTTTATCGTGCTGGTTGGAAATATCTTCCAACTTTTTATCGAGTTCCGCTTCTTTTGCTTTAAGGTTATTTTGCTGTCTGGTAGTTTCTTCGTTTCTCTTCGCTAAGTTTTCTTCTTTTTTGTCGAGAGATTCTTCTTTCTGATTGAGCCTGTTTTCCGTTTTCTGGAATTCGGCGCGTTTCTCTCTCGTTTCGCGTTCGAAGTCGTTGCGAAGCTTGATTTCCTGTTCTTTCGCTTCTAAAATCGCTTCTTTTTTGATTTGTTTGCTTTCTTCTTTCGCCGCCTCGATCATTTTATCGGTTACGCGACGAATATCGCCCTGCTTTTTTTTAAATGAATTGTCTTTTAAAATCCATCCTACAAACCAGCCGATAGCGAGCGCCGCCACAGCCACAGCAATAATTACTATGACAGCCGTCGTATCCGGCATTAAGAACAGGGAGCCGTAGTTTACGTTTTGCATTTAAGTATGCCCTCCTGTTATTTATCTGAAATTCTTTTTTATTAAAAAAGAAATATCATACAACTATATTACACCTTTTACGGCGTAAAGTCAATTTATTTAGTCCTTTTTGGAATTGTTTTGGAACGCTTCCATAATTTTAGCCCTTACTTCGTCTCTGATTTCGGGGTTATTAGCGAGATAATCGACCGCTTTATCTCTGCCCTGCGCGAATTTTTCGCCGTTATAAGAGTACCATGCGCCGCTCTTCTGAATGAAACCGTAGTCTACGCCGAGATCGAGTATACAACCTTCGTTGGAAATACCTTTACCGTATATAATATCGAATTCCGCCGTTTTAAACGGGGGCGCGACCTTGTTTTTAACGATTTTGGCTTTCGTATGGTTACCGTAGGCTTCGCCGCCTTCTTTTAACGCGTCGGCTTTTCTTACGTCTATACGAACGCTTGCGTAAAATTTAAGCGCTTTTCCGCCCGCGGTGACTTCGGGGTTGCCGAACATTACGCCGACCTTTTCGCGAAGTTGGTTAATGAAGATAATGCAGGTTTTGGATTTGCTGGTGATTGCGGTAAGTTTTCTTAAAGCCTGACTCATAAGTCTTGCCTGTAACCCTACGTGCGAATCGCCCATATCTCCTTCGATTTCCGCCTTGGGGGTAAGCGCCGCAACCGAGTCTACGACGATAATGTCTACCGCTTTACTGCTGACGAGCGACGCGGTTATATCGAGAGCCTGTTCGCCGGTGTCGGGTTGAGAAACGTATAATTCGTCGAGATTAACGCCGAGATTTTTCGCGTAAACGGGGTCTAAAGCGTGTTCCGCGTCGATAAACGCCGCAACGCCGCCGGCTTTTTGTGTTTCCGCTATGGCGTGCAGAGCGACCGTGGTTTTACCGGAAGATTCGGGTCCGTAGATTTCTATAATTCTGCCTCTCGGAAGTCCGCCGACGCCTATAGCGAGATCGAGAGTAAGACAACCCGTAGGCAAAACTTCTATAGTGGTATCGCCCGCGCTTTGCCCTAAACGCATAATCGCGCCTTTTCCGTATTGTTTTTCAATCTGCGCCATAACACCGTCAAGCGCTTTCAATTTGTTTTCATCCATGTGTTTTTCCTCTTATAACGTTTTTAATTTTTTTATCGTTCGAAACAGCGCGGCGTTTTTGCCTTTTTCCGTAATTTCTTCACGATTTCCGGAAAAAACGTATTTATAAACGTCTATGCCTTCTCTCGTTCCCACGCCGATATAACATAAGCCCACGGGCTTTAACGTGTTGTCGCTGCCGGGTCCCGCGATGCCCGTCGTCGAAACGGCGATATCGCAATAACCCGTATATAATAAACCCGCCGCCATGGCGTAAGCCACTTCGGGACTTACCGCGCCGTGACTTTCTATATCTTCTTTTTTTACCGACAGCCTTTCTTCTTTACTTAAATTGCTGTAACTGACTATTCCTTCGTGTAAATATGCGGAAACACCCGCGTTTTTAATCAGTTCGGAAACGACTCTGCCACCCGTAAAAGATTCCGAAACGGAAATTTTTTTGTTTTTAAGTTTCAAAAGGTCGAACACTCTTTCGGTCAAAGTAGTTTCGAACTCTGCGTAAACGTAGTCTTTTACCAACCCGAAAAATTTTCTTACGCACTCGCTTTTAAGCGAGTTGTCCGCCGACTTATCGAAGAAAAGTTTTACCGTCGAATCGCCGTTTACGGCGTTTACCGAATAAATTAATTTGCCGTCCGAAATCTCTTCCGCTTCCTTTAATCCCCTTTTAAGCAAAGGAGATTCTCCGAAGTACTTAAAAGTATAATCGGCGGAAAAATTTTCTGTTCCGACGGTTTCGTCAATCGGGTTCCCGCAATTCACGCTCCCGTCGTCGGGTAAAAAACACGGCGTAAACTTAAACATATCACTCCTCTTCGGAAAGAACGTTTTTGTTTTTCAGAATGCATTCGAATCCCGAAATCAAAGTAGCGAGAACCGACGCCCAGAAAATAACGAACCCGGTCACGGTTAGAATCTCGTAATCGAAAGAACCCGAGCAAAGCAAAACGAATATCGCGATATCCTGAATAAACGTTTTCACTTTCCCGAACATATCCGCGGCGATAACCTTGCCCTTTGCCGCCGCAAGCGAACGGAAACAGGTCACTATAAGTTCTCTGCCTAAAATAACCGCCACGCCGATACTTGCGTACCAGGGTAAAATAGGTTCGCCGTCCGGGGAAACGAGCAGAACGATAAACGCGCTCGCGACCAGAACTTTATCCGCTATGGGGTCTAAAAACTTACCTAAATCGGTAACGAGATTATATTTTCTCGCGATTTTACCGTCTAAAAAATCGGTAAAAGCGGCAAGAACGAAAATTCCCGCCGAAATTACGTAATTATAAGGTATTTGCCTGATGAAAAATACCGCTATAAACACCGGTATAAGAATTATTCTGAGTAAAGTTAATTTCGTTGGCAAGTTCATACCCTTTCTCCATATAAATCGTACCCGTCGGCACGAAGAATTTTAACGTTTACCGTATCGCCGAAATCGACTTCTTCTCCCGAAAAGAAATAAACTTTTCCGTCGATATCGGGGGCGTTGAAATAAGCCCTTCCGTAATAAACGAGTTGGTCGCCGTCGAAACCTTCCGCAACCACGGGGAAAGTTTTTCCGACGAGTTCTTTATAGTTTTGTTTAACGACGGCTTTCTGAACGGAATAAAGTTTTTTAAGCCGTCTGGTTTTTTCGCCTTCTTTAACCTGCCCGTCGAGTTTGTACGCCGCCGTTCCTTCTTCTCTGCTGTATTTAAAAAACCCCGCGTTAAAAAGCCTTGCTTTTTTAAGGAAATCGACTAAAATCGAAACGTCTTCTTCCGTTTCCGTAGGAAAGCCCGTGATAAAGGTGGAACGAATAGCGATACCTTTGACTTCTCTCTTTAACTTTTCGATAAGGGCGAGATAATCTTTTCCCGTACCCTTTCTGTTCATAAGTTTAAGTATTCTGTCCGACGCGTGTTGCAAAGGAATATCTATGTATCTTATCATTTTTGCGTTACCTTGGAACTCTCTTATAAGTTCGTCGGTCACGCCTTCGGGATAGCAATACAAAAGCCTTATGCCGCGGATATTTTTAAGCGCGGATAAACTTCTTATAAGATCGGGCAAACTCGATTTTTCGGGCAAATCTTCGCCGTAACGGGTAAGGTCTTGCGCGACTAAAATAAGTTCTTTGACTTCGCCGAGATTTTTCGCTTCGTCTATAAGGTCTTCTTTCGGCACGGAACGATATTTTCCCCTGATTTTGGGGATAAGGCAGTAAGTGCAGAAGTTCGAGCAACCGTCGGCAATTTTTAAATATGCGTAACCGTTTGTCGTGAGAACTCTTTTTTCTCCGCATTCTTCGCGCGGAATACCTACCGCGTTCACCCTTTCGCCGTTATAAATTCTGTCGATCGCTTCGTTTATAAGGGAATAATCGGAAACGCCTAAAAAAGCGTCGGCTTCGGGGAGTTCGTCGAATACGTCTCCTATAAACTTTTGCGGCAAACACCCGGTAACGATTATTTTTTCTATCGCGCCCCGATTTTTAAGTTCGCCCGCCGACAGAATTTCTCCAATCGACTCTTCTCTCGAACTCTTTAAAAATGCGCAAGTGTTGATAATGACGATATTCGCTTCTTCTATTCGATTTACTAAAGTATGTCTTTGGGAAACGACGGAAAGCATTTTTTCCGTGTCCACCCTGTTTTTGTCGCAACCGAGCGAAATAACGCCCACTTTTTTACCGTTTACCATATACCTTAAGCCTATTCGTTTGCGTTTCCGTAACGGGCTTCGAATTCTTCGCGCGTTAAAAGTACTTTACGAGCCTTGCTTCCTTCGCTTACCGAAACGTAACCCATCTTTTCCATTTTGTCTATAATTCCGCCCGCTCTCGCATAACCTATCTGGAAATGCCTCTGGATTTGCGAAATGGCGATGGTTCCGGAATTGACCGCAAGGTCCAGCGCCTGAATAAACAAGGCGTTGTTCGCGCTGTTTTCCGTATTATCTCCGCCGTTATCGGCAACCGCCGTTTCGTCCGTCTTCGGGCGAAGCGCGTTGTTCATATAATCGGTAAATCCTTTATCGAAGTAGGCTTTGTTGTGTTCTTTTATATAAGATACTATGGCGTTTACTTCTCTCGTGGAGATGAACGCGCCCTGATACCTTTCGTAACCCGGCATTACCGAGTTTTTATAAAGCATATCGCCGTTGCCGAGCAATTTTTCCGCGCCCTGTTCGCCGAGAATGGTCTGCGAATCGTTGAAGTTCATAACTTTGAACGCGATACGCGACGGCAGGTTGGCTTTGATTGTACCCGTAATAATGTCTACCGAAGGTCTTTGCGTCGCAAGTACCAGATGAATTCCCGCGCTCCTTGCCTTCTGCGCCAGAAGCCTTATCTTGCTTTCCAATTCTCTCTTGCACGATTCCATAAGGTCGGCAAGTTCGTCGATGATGATGACGATACGCGGCATTTTCGCTACGGTGTCGGAAGCGACGTTCTTGTTATACCCTTCTATATCTACCACGAACCCGGGACTCGATTCGAATACTTTGTATCTTCTTTCCATTTCTTCGTACGCCCAGGTGAGCATTGCGAGAACGGCTTTCGGTTCGGTAATGATTTCGTCCGTCATAAGGTGCGGCAGATGTTCGTAACTTCTGAATTCGACGCGTTTCGGGTCGACGAGAATAAGTCGCATTTCTTCGGGGCTGTACCGCATAATAAGACTTATAATCATAACGTTAAGGCAAACGCTCTTTCCGGAACCCGTCGCGCCGGCGACAAGGTAGTGCGGACCTTTCGCAAGGTTATCCGCAATGGATTCGCCGACAAGGTTTTTACCTATCGCGAACATAAGCGAATTTTCTTTGAACGATTCGGGCTTGATTCCTTCTAAAACTTCTCTTAACCCTACGGTGACTTTTACCTGGTTAGCGACTTCTATTCCGACGAGATTTTTGCCGGGAATAGGCGCTTCGATTCTTACGCCGTCTTTTGCGGCAAGACGCATTTTAAGGTCGTCGTCGTACGCCAAAACCCTTTTAACGGAAATACCCGCGGGCATCATTATTTCGTATCTCGTAATGGACGGACCCTGAACGTAACTTTGCGGAATCGCGTTTATTTTGAACTCTTCGAGCGTTCTCTGAATAATTTCCATACGCTCTTCGTGGTTTTCTTTAGGTCTTTCCACACCGACGTTATGCTGAACCAAAAGGTCGAGCGGCGGACGGAAATATTCTCTGTTTATAGGTATATCTTCTTCCGCTAAAAGTTCTTCGGAAGGCGCTTCGTCGGTCGGTTCTTCGGTTACTTCGGGAACGTTTTCTTCGAGATTTCTTCCCCGTCTATAAAGGCTCGTATCCCTAAAACCTCCGAGGCTGTCGTTGCCGTCTTTTTCCGCTCTGCTGATAAACGCTCTTTCTTCGCCGTTATTTTCTTCTTTATTTTCGTTATCGAACAGAATCTCTCTCGCCCTTCTCGACTGTACGGGAGAAATAGTAGGTTCGTCTTCTTTTTCCGAATTATTTTCGGTAATACGCGAAGAAAATCTGCGTTCGAATTCGTTGGTTTCGGACTCTTCTTCTTTCGTTTCCGATTCAGGGGTAAATCTGCTCTGTTCGTTATCGGCGGAAAATCTTCCCGTTTCCCCGTTTTGCGAAAATCTTCCCGTTTCCCCGTCTTGCGAGAATTTGCCCGTTTCTCTTTCGGGGGAGAACCGGCTCGTTTCCGGTTCGGCAGAAGAAAATCTTCCCCTTTCGTGTTCGGCGGAAAACCTGCCGACTTCCGTTTCGGGTTTACTTAAACCGCCGTTATCGGATTTTTGTTCGACGGGCGTTTCCTTAACCGCCGTATTTTCGGCAACGTTATTTTCGGGTTTAGCGGAAACGTTTCTGTTTCCCATGAAATTTTCTTCATTGACGTACTTTTCGGAAAATTCTTCCGAGCGTTGTTTAACTTCTTCGGCTTCCGTTTCGGGAGCGTTACCGTCTTTAACGGTATAAGGGATTTCGGGTTTGGTTTCTTCCTTTTTGCCGTACGTTTCGCGCTTAATCACACCGGATATGGTAACGTTACCGTAAGAACCGCCGTTCGAATTGTTATTGTCGTTTAATATTCTGCCTACGTCAATACTCGGGGGAGTTTTGATATAGTTCATTTTGGAACGGATTTCTTCCCCGTACATAGCCATATAACTCGAATCGGAAGAAGAAGTCTGTTTATTGCCTAAAATCTTATTTTTCAAAGATTCTTTTTCTTCGTTTTTGATTTCTCTTTTAGATTTGAATTCGAAAGGAGCGGCTTCGTTTACGAAAAGTCTTGCGCCCGCTTTTTGCGGTTTATTTGCCGTAACGGGTACTTCTCTTACCGTTTCTTCCGTGGCGGCGTTATTTTCGTTTGCAATTTCTTCCGCTTCTTCCACGAAAGAACCTTTGAATTTATCCGTTTCGTGCGGTTTTTCCGCTTTTTTCTTTACAAGACGGCTGATTAACGCGTACGCGGAAAGCGCGATAAGCACGCTGAACACGACGTAACAACCGACTTCGGTAAACAGTTTTTGCGGCAAATAGGTTAAAAGAGCGGTAAAAAAGCCGCCTGCCGAACAGGACGTTACGCCGCTTTCTTCCGCCATAAGATAGGCTTTGCTTATATATTCGCCGTAAGAGAGCGAAGCGTCCCCTTTCATCGTGATAACCTGTAAAAGCATAGCCGTAAACAGGAAAAACAAAGAAACGAGCGCGACGACCGACTTTCTGATTTTAAGTTTTTTGCCGATAAGCATCAACACGCCGACGAAAGCCAGCAATCCGAATACCAGATAAGCAAAATAGCCGAAACAACCGAAAAGGAAGGAATTTAAAATCTGACCGGGAACGGAAAATATTTTATCTCTCGAGATAAGACAAACGACGGACAACGTGGAAAAAAGCGTCAGAACAACGCCTAACGTTTCTTTCGTAAAAACTCTTCTGTCCGAATTCGAATTGCCGTTTCTGCCAAAACTATTCAAAACTCCACCTCATACAATTAATCATTATAATTATAACAAAAAATTTGTTTATTTACAATTCAATTTATAAAATATTTTTAAAATATAAAATATATTTTTGCGCCCGAAAAACAACCGCCGAAAAGCGCCGTAATTATAGCAGGATTTCTTCTATCCGAAGATTTTTAATTCCCCGCTTTAAGCGGCGAATTCTCGTTAAAGACCACAAAAAAACAAGGCCGCAAAAAGCGACCTTGTTTATTCTATCGAAATAAAAACTTATTTGATTTCGGAGAAGTATTTGATAGTTCTTACCATCTGGCTGGTATAAGAGTTTTCGTTGTCATACCAGGAAACTACCTGTACCTGATAGGTATCGTCGTCGATTTTAGCAACCATGGTCTGGGTAGCGTCGAACAAAGAACCGTATCTCATACCTACTACGTCGGAAGAAACGATTTCGTCGGTGTTGTAGCCGAAAGATTCGTTGGAAGCAGCCTTCATTGCTTCGTTGATGCCTTCTTTCGTAACGTCTTTACCCTTTACTACTGCAACCAGAATGGTGGTAGAACCGGTAGCGGTAGGAACACGTTGAGCGGAACCGATGAGTTTGCCGTTGAGTTCGGGGATAACAAGACCGATTGCTTTAGCAGCGCCGGTGCTGTTAGGAACGATGTTCATAGCGCCTGCTCTGGAACGACGGAGATCGCCCTTTCTCTGGGGTCCGTCAAGAATCATCTGGTCGCCGGTGTAAGCGTGAACGGTGGTCATGATACCCGATTGAATGGGAGCGTAATCGTTGAGCGCTTTAGCCATAGGAGCAAGACAGTTGGTCGTGCAGGAAGCAGCGGAGATGATATGATCGTCTTTGGTTAAAGATTTGTGGTTAACGTTGTAAACGATGGTGGGAAGGTCGTTGCCCGCGGGAGCGGAAATAACGACGTTCTTAGCGCCTGCGTCGATATGAGCCTGCGCTTTAGCTTTGGAAGTATAGAAGCCGGTGCATTCCAAAACAACGTCTACGTCGAGCGCTTTCCAAGGAAGATCCTGAGCCTTGGGGCAAGCGTAAATGGTGATTTCCTTGCCGTCAACGGTGATAGAACCGGGAACGACAACGGTCTTTCCGTCTTCGCCGAGAACGGAATCCTTATAAGTAACGGTGTGACCCTGAGCAACGTAGTTACCCTGCATTGTGTCGTATTTCAAAAGATGAGCGAGCATTTTGGGGCTGGTCAAGTCGTTGATAGCGACTACTTCGTAACCTTCCGCGCCGAACATCTGTCTGAAAGCAAGACGACCGATACGTCCGAAACCGTTAATTGCAACTTTTGTTACTTTTGACATTGTTATGTCCTCCAAAAATTTGTTTTTTATTTTTATCGTCTTTTATTATAGTCTTTATAAAAAGTCAAGTCAATTATTTTTTTGATTTTTTTTAAAGTTGCCCCTTTCTTTTGCAAAAATCGCCGAAAATTAACGTTTTAAAAAGAAAAACGACCCGTAAAGGGTCTTTTTTAAAATAAACTCGCGCAACCGACGATTTACTTTTACGAAAATAAAAAAACGCATTGCAGGGCAAAACGACGTACCGTAAAGAAATATAACTTGCGGACAGACGAAAACGACTCGTTGTCCGTCAAAAACCTCTCAATGCCCGAAAAACGTAATGGCGGCGTTGCGATGAAAAATCGCAACGCCGCGGAAAACTTCTCGTTTATTTTATTTCTTCCACCGATATTTTTTTATAAATTTCGTCGTATTTGTCTTTATAGAAAAGGTTTGTTCCGCTGGTGGTTATTGCGGCGGTACCCGCGGCGACGGCGCAGCGCAGAATTTCTTCGGCGTCCGCGCCTTTCATAATCTGAACGGCGGCAGAGGCGACCATGCTGTCCCCCGCGCCGACGGTGGAATTTATCGCCACGTTAGCGCTCTTGCAGTAGTAACTTCTGCTTCCGTCGGTGAAAATCGCGCCTTCCGACCCTAACGAACACAACACGTTCTGCGCGCCGTGGTCGATAAGCGTTCTGCAAGCGGAAATAACGTCTTTATGGCTATGTAAAATGCTGTTTACGTAATCTTCCAACTCGATTATGTTGGGTTTAACGAGATACACGCCCGTTTTTAGCGCTTCAACAAGGTTATCTTTCCCCGTATCCACGATTTTTTTCACGTTTTCAGGGATAACGCTTAAAACCTCTCTGTAAAAAGAATGTTCCACACCCAAAGGAAGGCTTCCGCTCATAACCGCGATGTCGCACTGTTTAGAAAGGTTTTTAACGCTTTCGATAAGTTCGATTTGCTTTTCTCTGCCGACCTTTTCGCCCCTGTCGTTTATCTCGGTGAGCATTGCTTTTTTGTCTATGATTTTATAGTTCGTTCTCGCTTTTCCTTCGCAGTAAACGAAATCGTGCTTAACGCGTTCTTTCGTCAGGGCGTACTCGAACACCTTGGCGTGTTCGTTGAACATAAACCCCGTGGCGATACATTCTTCGCCGAGTCTTGCGACCCCTTTCGCCACGTTAAGCGCTTTACCCGAATACGTTTCAGTCTTGCTGTTTACTCTGTTAAGTTGCCCCACGTTAAGACTGTCGAGTTCCACCGTGCAATCTATACTCGGATTCGGGCATATCGTTAAAATCATCGTTGCTCCTTATAAACGCTCTCTGACGCTTAATTTTCCGCCCGTTTACCACGGACGGAAAATCAAACCGAGAGTTTTAATTATTTATTTTATTGTTTTTTAGCGTCCGCTATTATTTTTTCCTGAGCGGTGAAAGGCACTTCTTCGTACCTTATAAACTCTGCGCGGAATCTTCCGCGTCCCTGCGTCATGCTCCGTAAATCGGTAGCGTATTTAAGCATTTCGGAAAGCGGCGCTTCCGCGGAAACCACTTGCAGAGAACCGTTGGATTCCATTCCCAAAATTCTACCGCGGCGTTTATTCATATCCCCTAAAATATCGCCCATAAAGTTATCGGGAACGACTATTTTATACGAATATATAGGTTCTAAAATTACCGGTTTCGCGCGTCTTATCGCGTCGTCGTAGGCGAGTTTTGCAGCCGACACGAAAGCGACTTCTTTACTGTCTACGGGGTGATATTTACCGTCAAACAACGTGCATTTAAGGTTTACCATCGGGTATCCTGCGAGAACGCCTTTGGTTATCGCTTCTCTTAACCCTTTTTCGACCGCCGGTATAAATTGTTTCGGAACGGCTCCTCCGACTACCGCGTCCACGAATTCGAACTTGCCGTCTTCCGCGCCCGGTTCGAACTTGATGTTGACTACGCCGTATTGTCCTGCGCCGCCCGTTTGTTTTTTATGTTTGCCTTCCGCTTCTGCAACGGAAGTTATCGTTTCTCTGAAAGCGATTTTCGGGTCGGAAAGCGCCGCTTCGCAACCGAATTTTGCTTTTAATTTCTTGCACAGAACGTCGAGTTGAGTGTCGCCTAATCCCCTGATGACTGTTTCGCCCGTTTCCTGGTCTTTCTCGACCTTAAACGTAAGGTCTTCTTCGGCAAGTCTTGAAAGCCCCTGGAATACTTTGTCTTCCTCGCCGCTCTTCGCCGCGCGTATCGCCATGGTGAGAACGGGTTGAGGGAAAGGAATCGCGTCGAACCTAATGTTAAACGACTCGTCGCAAAGAGTATCGCCGGTGTTGGTTTTGTTGAGTTTGTTCACCGCGCCTATATCGCCCGCGCCGAGTTCCGTAACGGCTTCCTGTTTTTTACCTTTCATTATATAGATAGAATTTATTCTTTCTTTTTCGCCGGTTACGGTGTTTAATACCGTCATGCCGCTTTTAAGCGTTCCGGTGAAAATTCTTATCATATTGAGTTTGCCTACGAACGGGTCGGCAACGGTTTTAAACACCTGCGCGGAGAAAGGTTTATTTTCGTCGCAGGTAACGCCGATATATCCGCCGTCGGAAAGTCTGGTCGCCATAACGGGTTTTCTTTCCTGCGGGTTGGGAAGAATATCCACTATTTCGTTCATAAGGTTAATAACGCCCATGTTCGAAAGAGCGGAACCGCCCATAACGGGAACGGTATCGCCTGCGAACAACCCTTTTTTAACGCCGATTATAATATCGTCGTTCGGCAAAGTACCGTTGTTCAGGTATTCGTCGAGCAGTCTTTCGTCCGATTCCGCGGCGGCTTCGATAAGCCCGTCTTTAACCGCTTCGAGTTCGGCTTTCATGTTTTCGGGAACGGAAGTTTCTACCCTTCCGCCCGGGGTAAATTCATACGCTTTACCGGAAATTACGCTGACGTACCCTTTCATTTTGTTGTCGCGTATAATCGGCATGTGCATCGTAGCGACTTTTTTGCCGTATTTTTCTCTGAAAGCGTTCGTCGTACCGACGTAATCGGAATTTTCTTTATCTATACCGTTGATGAAAATAATCAACGGAACGTGATTTTTTATGCAATAATCCATTGCTTTTTCCGCGCCTACGGAAACCTGACCGGACGCGTCCGCGACTAATATCGCGGAACCTACCGCTCTCATCGCTTCTTCGAATTCGCCTTCGAAATCGAAAAATCCGGGAACGTCTACGATATTTATTTTAACGTCCTTCCAGAAAGTATACGCGCAAGCGAGCGAAATGGAAATTTTACGGGAAGTTTCTTCCGCGTCGTAATCCATAACGGTATTTTTTTCGGAAATTTTACCTAATCTGTCGGTACTTTTCCCGTTAAAAAGCATGGCTTCGGCAAGAGAAGTTTTACCTTCTCCACTGTGCCCGATAATAGCAACGTTTCTGATTTTTTCTGCGCTGATTCTGTCCATTTTTATAATCCCCCTTATTAAACAAATCGGCTACCCGTCTACGGGATGGTTCTATTATATTACATAAACGTTCCCATTTCAAGGGGGTATTTAAAAATTTTGTAAAAACCGCCGCCGCCCCGAAAACCTTATTACGTCGATTTATATATGCGCATACGTATAACTTCAGTAATCGTTTAAGTCGATATTTATGCAGTCCGACGGCGGTTTAGGAGGTTTATCGTTGCAACACGGATTGTTTTTCGCGCCGTATTTGGTTAAAGTAACGCTTTCGGCGCAAAGTTCGCCGCATTTTAAGTCGACTAAAATAACGTCGTTTCCGATTTTTATTATTTTAGACTGACTGATATATATTTCCGTGCGGTTGAAAAATCTGGTTATACAGTTTAACTTTTTACCGGGAACTATTATTCCCGTAAGCACGCCTTTGGGAAAATCCAGCGTCAGATCGGTAATGTTACCTAAACTTTTACCGTCGGCTACGTTTATGACTTCCCGTTTTTTAAGTTCTTTAAACGACAATTCCATATTAAACGATATGTTTTTACCGCCTTTTATATTCCGCCGCGACGCCAAAAAAAAAGGAAAGAATTTGCCTTTCCTTTTTTTATTTTTAAGCGTTGCGTTTGGTTTGACAATTCGTCGCTAAACGGTAATGCCCGATTTGATTTCTTTAAGCGCGTTTTTTTCTAACCTCGAAACCTGCGCCTGACTTATACCCACTTCTTCGGAAATTTCCGTCTGCGTTTTGCCTTCGTAATATCTTAAATATAAAATTTTTCTTTCACGTTCTTTAAGCGAACTCATCGCCGAAGTCAGCGCGACGTTTTCCGTCCATAATTCGTCGGTGTTTCTGTCGTCGCCTATCTGGTCAACGAGAAGCAATTCGTCGCCGTTTTTATTGTAAACGGGTTCGTACAGCGAAACGGTATCGGATATGGCGTCGAGAGCGTAAGCGGCTTCGGATAAGGCAAGTCCGGTTTTTAACGCCACCTTTTCGACGGTAACGTCTTCTTCGCCGTTTCTTTCCATTTCTCCGCGCACTTTAAGAAGTTGATAAGCGGTATCCCTTATAGACCTTGCGACCCTTAAAGAGTTCCCGCCCTTTAAAAATCTTTTGACTTCGCCCATAATCATCGGCACCGCGTAAGTGGAAAACTTTACGCCGACGGACAAATCGAAGTTATCCACCGACTTTATAAGCCCTATCATTCCCGCCTGAAACAAATCGTCGAAGTTTACCTTTTTCGCCCAGAACCTTTTTATAACCGAAAGTACCAGCCTGATGTTCGCCACGATGAATTCTTCTCTCGCGGCAGTATCTCCGAGAGCGATTCTGCTTAAATAGATTTCCGCCTGACTTTCCGTTATTTTCGGAAGCGAAGACGTATCTACTCCGCAAATTTCTACTTTACCCATATTACCTCCTATGTAAAAGCCGTAATCGCGACGATTTTTAAGCGAAAACTAAAAACGCCCGAATAAAGCCGCAGGTAACGCAGTGTAAATCAAGTATGGGTAAATAAAAAATTTTTAAACCATTTTTGAAAATTCTTTTTTCAATCTCGAAATTATTTTCTTTTCGAGACGGGATATGTAACTTTGCGAAATGCCCATTTTATCGGCGACTTCTCTCTGGGTGAGTTCGTCTTCCCCCGTAAGGCCGTAACGCATTTCCATTATCTCTCTTTCTCGTTTGTTGAGTTTAACGAGCGCTTTTTGTAAAAGTTCCGTTTCCACTCCGCCCTCGATTTTTTTATAGACCACGTCGCTGTCGGTACCCATAACGTCGGAAAGAAGAAGTTCGTTGCCTTCCCAGTCGGTGTTTAACGGTTCGTCGAAAGACACTTCGCTCTTTATTTTAACGGACTTTCTTAAATGCATTAAAATTTCGTTTTCTATGCACCGCGAAGCGTAGGTGGCGAGTTTAATGTTTTTATCCGTATCGAAAGAATTTATCGCTTTGATAAGCCCTATCGTTCCCACGGAAACGAGATCGTCAAGGTCCATACCCGTGTTTTCGAATTTGCGCGCGATATAAACGACGAGCCGCAGATTGTGTTCTATAAGGTCGCTTCTTACCTTGTCGTCCGTTTTAAGTCGGGCAAGTTTTTCCGCTTCTTCTTCGGGCGTGTACGGAGAAGGCAATACTTCGCCGCCGCCGACGTATCTTAAAAGGTTCTCTTCGAGCGAAAACGCTTTAAGAAGTTTTTTCAACGCTTTCAACGCATTCATTTTTCACCTCCGAAAGGGACGGGTGAAGAATAACGTCGTAACCTGTCCCGACGTCCTTCTTCGTTATCCCGAGCATCACGTTATTATATATATTCTCTTTGCCGTCATAAAATATCTTTATTTTATCCGTCTTTATCAAAAACATTTTTCCTTCGCCCGAAGCCGTATCGAAATAGTAAGTTTCTATTTTAACGTTAGGCGAAATAAAGTTTTCCCCTACGTCGCGGTTTGCGATTATCACGGGCAAGCCTTTATAATACAAAGCGTTGCCCGTATCTATAAGACCTTTAACTTTAAGCGTTTTGCCGCAGGCGATAATTTCCGCGTCCACGACGCTTCTTAACACGCTTCTTCTTTTATATACGTTTTTCACCGTTTCCACGCAGACTTTAACGCAGATATACACGGGAAGAATTACCAAGCCTACGGATATTTCTTTCGAAAAAGGAATACCGAAAAGTTCGTATACCGCGGTAACGAATCCGCCGCTTATAAAGGTAAAAAGAAGAAAGACCGCCGTAACGAAAACGTATTCTTTAATATTTTTGTATTTCGCCGCGAAAAGAGTTAACCCGAAACCGACGATAATTTTTATTGCCGCGGTTAAAAGGGCGTTAAAGTTCAGCAGCGGAAAAATAAGCGCCGCCCCCGCCCCGAAAACAGAGCAAAGAAAAAGCCTGCCTTTACCATATCTTTTTCCGATAACCGTAAAGGCGGCTTTCAATAACAAATAATCTATTACCACGTTGTCGATAATAACGTACTCGATATAAACTTCCATCGGCTGCCTTTTTTACATTTTAACAACCGATAAACGGAGAAAAAGTTCCGAGAAAAGAAAATCCGCTCGTTTTTTGACGAAAACGAGCGGACAAATTAAAAAAATAAGGGTAACCCCAAGGGTTTATTTCATAAAAGCAAGGATTATATCGTTCTGAACGTAAATGTATTCGGGTTTGATTTTAAGAGTTTTCCCGTCGAAGTCGATAAACTTTTCTTTCTTTTTAAGAGCGTCTGCGTATTTTTCTTTAAAGTCGCAACCGAACTCTTTATTGAACTTTTCTACGTCTATCCCCTTTTCGGTGCGAAGACCTAACATAATATATTCGAAACACGCGTCTTCGCCTTCGATAACGTCGGAAGAAATTTCGGGGTTTTTGTTATAGATTATAGCGTTGCAATACTCGTCGATACCGAACGAATTCGTAAATCTTCTACCGTCGATAAAAGAAGAAGCCGAAACGCCGAGACCGATATACTCTCCGCGTTTCCAGTAGTTTAGGTTGTGTTTGCTTTCAAATCCCGGGAGCGCGAAGTTAGAAACTTCGTAACGATGAAATCCTTTTTCGGCGAGATATTTTCTTACTTCGTCGTAGATATCCGCCGTTTCGTCGTCGGAAAGCAACTCCCCGTTAAGATAATCGGTATAAATAGGCGTGCCTACTTCGGGGGTAAGCGCGTATACGGAAATATGTTTTACTTCGCCGGCAATAGCAAGGTCTATCGTCTTTTTAACCTGTTCGGCGGTCTGATCCGCAAGCCCGATTAAAACGTCCGCGCTTTTGTTTTCCCCTTTAAGCATATTGCAACAAAGCAGAAAGTCTTTGGCGGTGTGTATTCTGTTAAGTCTTTTAAGTTGGTCGTCGTACCCCGTCTGAAGTCCTATGGAAAACCTGTTTACGCCTACCGATTTATAATCTTTTATTTTTTCGGGAGTAACCGTACCCGGGTTCATTTCTATGGTAATTTCGGGGTTTTCGGTGAGATTAAAACATTTTTTAACCTGCCTTAACGCGCCGACGATGAATTTCGACGGCACGACGGACGGCGTTCCGCCGCCTATATACACCGTATCGAAAACCTTGTTTTTAAGTTGTTCGCCCCTGCCTGCGATTTCTCGGTACAAACAGGCGAAATAACTTTCCGTTTTACCGATTTCTTTCGGATAAGAAGCAAAATCGCAATAGGTGCATTTACTTTTGCAAAAAGGGATATGAATATAAATTCCGCTCATTTTTTCTCCGTAAAATCAGTTTCCGTTATCCGTTTTAAGAATGGATATAAAGGCTTCCGACGGTATCTCTACGGTACCTATCGAACGCATTTTCTTTTTACCTTCTTTTTGTTTTTCGAGAAGTTTTTTCTTTCTCGTCACGTCGCCGCCGTAACATTTTGCAAGAACGTCTTTTCTGTACGCTTTAACCGTTTCTCTCGCGATAACCTTTCCGCCGACCGCCGCCTGAACGGGTATTTCGAACATCTGGCGCGGAATAACGTCTTTAAGTTTTTCGGCTATCTGTCTGCCGCGCTCGTAAGCCTTATCTTTATGCACGATGATTGAAAGAGCGTCGCATATGTCTCCGTTAAGCAAAAGGTCCAACTTAACGAGATCGCTTTTCGCGTACCCCGCGATTTCGTAATCTAAAGAAGCGTACCCTTTGGTTCTGGACTTTAATTGATCGAAAAAGTCGTAGATGATTTCGTTAAGCGGCAGAGTGTATTTAAGTTCCACTCTCGTTTTGTCGAGATAAATCATATCTTTGTAAACGCCGCGTTTGTACTGGCAGAGTTCCATAATCGGACCGACGAAATCGGGCGGCGTGAATATGCTCGCGTTGATTATCGGTTCTTCCATATAATCTATTTCGGTTACGGGCGGTAAGTGGGTGGGGTTTTCCACCGTCATTACCGAGCCGTCTGTTTTATGAACGATATAAGAAACGGACGGAGCGGTAGTAATTATATCGAGATCGAATTCCCTTTCGATTCTTTCCTGAATAACGTCCATATGAAGGAGTCCCAAAAATCCGCATCTGAACCCGAATCCCAAAGCCGCCGAATTATCGGGTTCTATGGAGAGAGCCGCGTCGTTCAATTTAAGTTTTAAAAGGGCGTCTTTTAAGTCGCCGTATTTGCTTCCGTCAAGCGGAAATACGCCGGAAAAGACCATCGGCAACGCCTTTTTATACCCCGGCAACGGTTCGGAAGCGGGGTTGTCGGCGTAAGTAATGGTATCGCCGACGGCGGTATCTTCGATAGACTTTATGCTTGCGGCTATATACCCTACTTCGCCAGCCGTAAGTTCGGCTTTCGGAGTCATTTTAGGCGAAAACACGCCGACTTCCGTTACGTCGAACACTTTATCCGACATAAAGGTTCTTATTTTCGTACCGACTTTAACCACGCCGTCTTTTATTCTTACAAAACATATAACGCCCTTAAAATTATCGTAATAACTGTCGAAAATAAGGGCTTTTAAGGGGGCGTTGTCGTCGCCGCTCGGCGCGGGAAGTTTAGTTACGATTTGTTCTAAAACTTCTTCCACGTTAAGTCCTGTTTTCGCGGAAATTCTCGGCGCGTCGGAAGCGTCTATCCCCAGAATATCCTCGAGTTCTTTCGCCGCTTCGTCGGGATTTGCCGAGGCAAGGTCGATTTTGTTTATGACGGGCATTATTTCAAGGTCGTTGTCTATGGCAAGATAAGCGTTCGCCATAGTCTGCGCCTGAACGCCCTGAGTCGCGTCGACAATCAGAATAGCCCCCTCGCATGCTTTAAGCGAACGGGAAACTTCATAAGTAAAGTCCACGTGCCCCGGGGTGTCTATGAGGTTAAAAACGTACTCGTTGCCGTCCTTGGCTTTATAGAACATTCTTACTGGGGTAAGTTTAATGGTAATCCCCCTTTCTCTCTCCAAATCCATAGAGTCTAAAAGTTGGTCTTCCATATCCCTTTCGGAAACCTGCCCCGTCATTTCCATAAGACGGTCTGCAAGAGTAGACTTGCCGTGGTCGATATGCGCGACTATACAAAAGTTACGAATTTTGCTTTTATCCGTTGACATAAAAAATCCTTTATTATACAATATACGGGTAATAGTATACTTGAAAATTAAAGTTTTTGCAAGTATTTATTCGGAGGGCGATTATGAGAATAGATAAAAACTACTGGTTGTTAAGCCGTCCCGTTGCGCACAGGGGTCTTTGGGGCGGAGAAATTGCGGAAAATTCGATTACCGCGTATAAAAACGCAGTGGAAAAAGGTTATCCCATAGAAATCGATTTATACCTTTCCACCGACGGAATACTTTATTCTTTTCACGACGACACGTTGAAACGTATGACGGGCGCGGAAGGAAAAATTTTCGATAAAAGTTCGGAAGAATTAAATAAGTTAAGGCTCGTCGGCACCGACGAAAAAATACCGACTTTCGAAGAAGTATTATCTATCGCCGAAGGCAAAGTTCCCCTTTTAATAGAGATAAAAGACCAACCGAACGAAAAAGTCGTGGATAAAACGGTTGAAAGACTTAAAACGTATAAAGGCGAATTCGCCGTCCAGTCGTTTAATCCCCTTTATATAAACAGAGTTAAAAAACTTGCGCCCGAATTCATAAGAGGTATTTTGGCTACGGAAAATAAATGGAATACCCCGTTTAAGAATTTCATTTTGAAAAATATGCCCCTTAATTTTATGATTAAACCCGATTTTATAAGTTACAGTTACACGGGGTTACCATTAAAGAAAAGCAAAACCCGCGGCAAAGGCGTAATCTGCTGGACGGTTACCGATCAGAACACCGCCGACAGAGTAAAACCTTTTACCGACAATATTATTTTCGAAGG
>CAKQQY010000011.1 GCA_934271245.1 uncultured Clostridia bacterium
ATAACGGCTACGGGAGATTATGCAGGCGGTTTATTCGGGTCTATAAAAAGAGTTGATAACTATAATGGTGCTTATTCCGTAATATATGCAAACGAACTTTCGAACGAAGGAATCGTTACTACGAAAGGAAATTACGTCGGCGGAATTGCCGGATACGCATTTGCAGGAAAAAATAGTAATTCGTATATGAAAACTTGCGCAAACAGCGGTTCTGTTAACGGTAATGCAAACGTCGGTGAAATCGTCGGATATTCCGAAAATATTACGATTAACTAAATAAAAGGTTTTGCAATAGGAAAAGTTGGCGAGAGCGGCAACGTACAGGGAAAGTAACGATAAAACCCCCTTGCTTTGAATAAATCAAGCAAGGGGGTTATTTTATGTGTTTACTAAAAAATCTTAAAATTATTTTATTCTTTCGATAAGGTAGGGTATGGCTTTTTCGAATTCTACGCCGTAATCTACGTGGTCGGGAGTATTAAGAGTGATTTCTATACATTTTACCGTATAATCCACGGCAATTTTCATCGCTTCTTCAAAGTCTTTCCCCATAGCCATAGCGCCGCATAAACTGCTTGCGAAAATATCGCCCGTGCCGTGGAAAGCCGCAGGCAAACGCTTCCGATAATAAGAAAAATATTCCTTTTTAACCGAGTCGTAACCGTAAACGCCTAAATCTTCGTCGTTAAATGAAACGCCCGTTAAAAGGGCTTTTTTCGCGCCTAAACCGACAAGTTTATGTAATAAATTTTTGATATACTCTTCGGAATATCCTTTTTCGATATATTCCTCGCCGAGCATAAAGCACGCTTCGGTAAGGTTGGGAACTATAACGTCGGCTTTTCCGCAAAGCGTAGCCATATTTTTGGCGAAATTTAAATCGAACCCTGTGTATAACTTGCCGTTGTCCGCCATAACGGGGTCGACTAAAACGAAGTTGTTTTCCGTCTTAAAGTCGTCGAAAATGCCTTCCACGATTTTAAGTTGCTCGAAAGAACCGAGATAACCCGTATATAATCCGTCGAAAGTAATGCCGAGATTTTTCCAGTGGTCGGTAATATCCGTCATATCGGAAGTAAGGTCGCGGAAAGTAAATCCTTTAAACTGCGTGTGTGTGGATAACACCGCCGTCGGCATAACCGCCGCTTCCACGCCGAAACACGAAATTATCGGCAGGGCAACGGTAAGCGAACATTTACCTACGCACGAAACGTCTTGTATTGTAAGAATCCTTTTCATTATCTGTTTCTCCTTATTTTAGGTCTTTAAACATATCGAGTCCTGATTTTATAAGGACTTTTTTCATTATGGAAGGGGTGGCTTTCGGGAAGGTTTTCCCGAAAAACGCCATTGCTTTTCCGTCTTTGCCGATTACGATTTTACGTTTCTTACGGCTTATTTTATTTATAATCGATTTGGCGGCTTTTTCTACCGGCATAGCGATTTTGTCTATCAGCGGCGAGCCGCTGTCAGCATTCACGCCTTTTAAAATATCCGTTTTTATAAACCCGGGGTAAACGCCCGAAATATAAACGCTTTTTCCGTATTCCGCCTGTAAAGATTCCGTAAAACCCCGTAACGCGTACTTTGTCGCGGTGTACATGCTTTCGCCGGCTACGGGGCAAAGCCCCGCCGAACTTATAACGTTTATAACCGCGGGGGTAGTCGATTGTCTAAGCAGGGGGAAAAGCGTTTTCGTTGCGAAAACGTAAGAAACGAAGTTGGTTTCGATAATTCTTTCAACGTCGTTCGTTTCGAGGTTTTCGAATTTCAAAAAGGGAAGCATAATTCCCGCGTTATTTATTAAAACGTCGATTTTAATGCCGTTGTTTTTTAGGTAGTCGGAAAATTCCGACCAGTTTTCTTTTATTCCGACGTCGAAAAGTTTATAAGAAAACTTGTCCTTTAAATCCTCGAGCGATTCTCTTGCCGCCGCAATCTTTTTTTCGTTACGGGCAATGCCGATAACCTCGCAACCGTATTCTGCGATAAGTTTTTTCGCAATCGAAAACCCCAGTCCGCCGCTTGCGCCCGTTATTACGACGGTTTTTCCTTTCAACCAACTTTTTTTCATAAGTACATAATATCATATAAAAAAGAATCAGGCAATAAAAAGCGGCGCGCGTTCGTTATTTATTTATATCGCTTGTAAAGATTGTTCGGTTGTGTTAAAATAAAATGGAATAAAAAGAAAAAGAGAAGATTATGGATATAAACAAATTGCTTGCAAAACTTAACGACGAACAGATAAAACCCGTTTTGGATACGGAGGGCGCCGTACTTGTTATTGCCGGCGCGGGAAGCGGAAAAACACGCGTTTTAACAACGAGAATCGCGTATCTTATCGAAGAAAAACAGGTGCCGAAAGAAAATATTCTTGCGATTACTTTTACGAACAAAGCAGCGAACGAAATGCGCGAAAGAATGGAAAAAATATGCGGCGATTGTTCGGCTATGTGGATATGTACGATTCACAGCATGTGCGTTAAGATTTTGCGTTCTAATATAGATAAAATAGGGTACGACAGGAACTTTACGATATACGACGAAACGGATAAAGACAAAGCGTTAAAAAGAATCGTTGAAGATTTGGGTTACGAAGCGGATACTATTCTTAAAACTGCCAAAAACCATATTTCCATAGCCAAAAACGAATGTCTTTCTCCCGACGAGTATGAAAAAGCAAACCCCGAAGCAAAGTTTATCGAAGAAGTATGTAAAATTTACGCGGCATACGAAGACGCCCTTGCCCGCTCGAATTCTCTCGATTTCGACGATTTGCTTTTTAAGACTTACGTTTTGTTCAAAAAGCACCCCGAAGTCGCCGATTATTATTCGGAAAAATTCCGTTATATTCATATCGACGAGTTTCAGGACACCAACACCGTTCAGTTCGCCATAGCGAAGAGATTGTCCGTTAAACACGGCAATATTTTCGTCGTCGGCGACGACGATCAAAGCATATATTCGTGGCGCGGCGCGAAGATTGAAAATATTTTAGAGTTTGACGGTAAATTCGCAGGGGCGAAGGTATATAAACTCGAAAGAAATTACCGTTCTACCAAAAAGATTTTAGAACTTGCCAACGCCCTGATAGAAAAAAACGAAATGCGTCGCGGTAAAACGTTGTGGACGGATAATTCCGACGGGGTAAAAATAGAAACGTTCGAGGCGACGGACGAGAATAACGAGGCGGCTTACGTTGCCATGCAGATAAAAAATCTGTTGTCGAGAACAGAGTACACGTATAAAGATTTCGCGGTATTTATGAGAGTGAACGCCATTTCCCGCGCTTTTGAACAGGAATTCACTAAGTATGCCATTCCTTATAAGATTTACGGCGGTTTCAGATTTTTCGAAAGAAAGGAAATCAAAGATTTGCTCGCTTATCTTAAAATTGTCAACAATCCTTACGACGACGAATCGTTTATCAGAGCGGTTACGACTCCAAAAAGGGGGATAGGCGATAAAACGCTTCGGGAACTTCGCGAGTTCTGTTCGGGCAGAGGCGTTTCTATGAGAGAAGGGCTTACCCGATTAGACGAAACGTCGATTTCTTCGGGCGCAAAAGCAAAACTTTTTAATTTTAAGTTATTGCTCGACGGCTTTACCGCTTTTTCCGACCGCGGCGCTTCCGCCCTTATCGATAAGGTTGTGGAAGATACCGACTTTTTAGAACAGTTCTCCGAAAGAACGGACGAAAACAACGGCAAAATAATGAACGTTTCCGAACTTAAAAACTCCGCCGTTCAGTTCGAAAAAGAAAATAACAACTTAAGCCTTTCCGATTATCTTAATTCGGTTACTTTAAGTTCCGACACCGACGCCATAAATACAGACGACGCAGTTACCGTTGCTACGATTCACGCGTCAAAGGGGCTGGAATTTAAGTGCGTTTTCGTCGCGGGTCTTGACGACGGGATTTTGCCCGTTTCCAGAAGCAGGGATAACGATGAAGATATGGAAGAAGAAAGGCGGCTTATGTACGTCGCCGTAACGAGAGCGAAAGAAAGGCTGTATTTAACCCGCGCTACCGAAAGGTTTATGTACGGTAAGAGAGAACGTACTTCTCAGTCGGTGTTTTTCAAAGAAGCGAGAATGGTTATCGACCCCGAGGCGGTCAGAAAAGAAGAAGAACGCAGAAACAAATATTTTCAGAGAAGAACTCACGGGGACGACGGCGGCGGAGATATTTTTTCTTCTAACGAAAACACGGGCGGGTATTCTTCGAATTACGCGAAACGGTTTTTAAAAGATACAAAACCGAAGGCTGTCTCTAACGCTTCCGCTTCGAAATACAGAACGGGATTAAAGGTAAAACACCCCCGATTCGGCGAAGGAACGGTTATAATGGTAAGGGGAGAAGGCGATAATATTATAGTAGACGTGGCTTTCCCCGGTGTGGGGATAAAGTCGCTTGCGGCAAAATTTGCGCCTATGGAGATATTATAATGGATAAAATGAGAGAACTCGTCGACATTTTAAATAAATACGCTTACGAGTATTACGTGCTCGATAACCCCACCGTTTCCGACGGGGAATACGATAAGTTATACGACGAACTTAAAAAACTCGAAGAAAAAACCGGCGTTGTGTTATTCGATTCTCCTACCAAAAGGGTGGGAGGCGAACCGATTTCCGCTTTTAAAAAACATAAACACATTAAAAGATTATATAGTCTCGATAAGGCGACCACGGAAGAAGAACTTGCCGCTTTCGACAACAGAATAAAAGGAGACGGGGAAGAAATCGAATACACCGTGGAATATAAATTCGACGGGCTTACCGTATGCATAACTTATGAAGACGGCAAATTCGTCAGGGCGACGACTCGCGGAAACGGCGTTGAGGGCGAAGACGTAACGGCGCAGGTTCTTACTATAAAAAGTTACCCTATGCAAATCGGTTATAAAGGCGTTATGGAAGTTCAGGGCGAAGCGGTAATGCGTCTTTCCGTGCTTGAAAAATATAACGAAACCGCTTCGGACCCTCTTAAAAACGCCCGCAACGGGGCGGCGGGCGCCATAAGAAATTTGGACCCGAAAGTAACGGCAAGCCGAAAACTCGATATAATGTTTTACAACGTCAACTATATGTCCGAAGGAAAAATGGAAACGCAGACCGAATGCGTGGAATTTTTAAGAAACAACGGATTCAGAGTCCATCCGTTTTTAAGGGTGGTAAAAGGTCTTGACGGCGTAAAAAAAGCGATTAAAGAAATAGAAGTCGGCAGAAAAAAATTAGACGTTTTAACCGACGGCGCTGTCGTAAAAGTAAACGACTTTTCTCTTCGTGAAAAGTTCGGGTTTACCGATAAGTTCCCGAGATGGGCGATAGCGTTTAAGTTTGAGGCGGAAGAGGTTACGACGATACTTAAAGACGTAATCTGGCAGGTAGGAAGAACGGGAAAACTTACGCCGCTCGGAATCGTTGACCCCGTGGAACTCGGCGGCGCGACTGTAAAAAAAGCCACTCTCAACAATTACGGCGATTTAATGCGTAAAAAAGTTAAGATCGGCGCAAGAGTTTTAATAAGAAGAAGCAACGAAGTTATTCCCGAAATTCTGGGTACGACCGAAGTGTTTCCCGATTCGAAAGAAGTCGATAAACCTTCCGTTTGCCCGTATTGCGGAACGGAATTAAAAGAAATCGGCGCAAACCTGTTTTGCCCGAATCCGCATTGCAGACCGAGGGTAATTGCCAAACTTGCAAATTTTGCGTGCAAGTCTGGTATGAATATAGACGGTTTTTCCGAAAAAACGGCAGGGGTTCTATACGATAATTTCGGTGTGGAAAACTTCTCCGATTTATATAATCTCGACAGAGAAAAAGTGCTTTCTTTAGACGGGTTTAAGGACGCTAAAACGGATAACCTTTTGTCTGCTATAGAAAAATCCAAAAATCCGCCGCTCGAAAACTTTATTTTCGCGTTGGGTATCGGAAGTATAGGCAAAAAGACGGCGAAAGACGTGGCGAAAAGATACGGAGATATAGAAAATCTTAAAAACGCGACGAAAGAAGAGTTGATACAAATCGACGATATAGGCGAGGTGATCGCCGACGGAATTTATAAATTTTTCTCCGACCCCGCAAACGTTTCGGAAATAGAAAAATTGTACGCCGCAGGGGTAAAGCCGATTTACGAAAATGCGGTTAGCGGCGGAGTTTTCAGCGGAGAAAAAGTCGTTCTTACGGGTACTCTTTCGGAATTTAAACGCGACGAGGCGGCGGCTATAATAGAAAAACTCGGCGGCGAAATTATGAGTGGAGTTTCCAAAAACACGACGCTCGTTATCGCCGGCGAAAGCGCGGGAAGCAAACTCGATAAAGCGAAAGCGCTCGGTATAAAAATTATCGACGAAGAAAAATTTAAATCTTTGATAAAAAGTTGAAAAATCGGGCGAAACGTGGTATTATAATAGACAAAGGTTAAATGGTATTCGATTATGTATAGTATGACCGGCTACGGAAGGGCAGAATATTGTGAAAACGGCGTTACGATAACGGTGGAATTGAAAACGGTTAATAACCGCAACTTCGATTTAAACGCTAAAATGCCGCGTTCGTTTCTGGTGTTCGACGACCTTATAAGAAAAACGGTAGCCAAATACGTTTTAAGGGGAAGAATAGATTTATTCGTTAACTTCTCCGATATAAGAGAAAAAGAACGTAACTTATCTCTCGATATAGGCAGGGCGAAAAGTTATTACGAAATAAGCAAAAGAATTTCCGAAGAGTTGGGGTTGGTAAACGACGTTACCGTTACGGGAATTATGAGACTTCCGGACGTCGTAACGGATAACTCTTCCGATGACGTTTCGGAATTCAAAGACGTTTTGGAAGATACCGTAAAAAAAGCGTGCGAAAATCTTAACGAAATGCGCGGAAAAGAAGGCGAAAAAATCTGCGTCGACCTTTTGCGTCGTATGGACTGTATAGAAAAACTCAGAAACGAAATTTCCGAAAGGGCTCCGCTTGTCGTAGAAGATTACAGAAATAAATTAAAGCAAAGAATTGAAGAAGCTTTAAAAGACGTAAAGTACGACGAAGCAAGACTTCTTAACGAAGTTGCGTTTTATACGGATAAAGTCAATATCGACGAAGAACTTACAAGGCTTAAATCCCATATACATCAGTTCAGAGATATAATAGGGCAAGCAGGCAGCGGCAAAAAGGCAGACTTTTTAATGCAGGAATTCAACAGAGAAGCCAACACCGTTTGCTCCAAGTCAAACGATATTGAAATCACGCGGTTAGCGTTGTCGCTTAAAAACGAAATTGAAAAAGTAAGAGAACAAGTACAGAATTTAGAATAAATATGAGAAATGTTTTAATAGTGTTGTCGGGACCTTCCGGCGTTGGAAAAGGAACGGTTGCGAAGCGTTTGGTAGAAAAGAATAAAGATTTGGCGTTAAGTATCTCTTATACGACGCGCGCGCCCAGAAAAGGCGAAGAAAACGGGAAAGATTATTTCTTTACCACGAGAGAAGATTTCGATAATAAAATATCGCAAAACGGGTTTTTAGAGTATTCTAACCACTTCGATAACTTTTACGGTACGCCGAAGCAGTTTGTAAAAGATAAACTGGAAAACAACGACGTTCTTTTGGAAATAGACGTAAACGGCGGATTGCAGGTTAAAAACAACTTTCCCGACGCCGTGCTTATAATGCTTCTTCCGCCTAACAAGGAAGAATTGACCAGAAGACTTGTCGAAAGAAATACCGAAACGGAAGACAAAATAAAGGCAAGGCTTTTAAGACTCGATTACGAAATGGAAATGGAAAGGCTTTACGATTATTCGGTCGTTAACGACGATCTGGAAACCGCCGTAACCGAAATCGAAAGCATTATTGAAAAGGAAAAAAACAGATAAAATAAGGAGATTTGATATGATACATAAACCGCCTATCGACGAATTGGCAAAAAAAACGGGAAGTAAATACGCTTTATGCGTAGCGGCAAGCAAACGCGCAAGACAAATTATGGATCAGGCTCAGAATCAGGGGCTTACGGAACTTCCGAACAAAGAAAAACCTTTGTCGGTTGCCGCTCAGGAAATTTACGACGGCAAAGTCGTTGTAACCGACGACTGATTTAATATATGTCCATACAGCGGTGTGGGCATATTTTTCTATGCGGTAAAGTATGTACGCAGACGTAATAGTCGATATAGTCCGCTCGGAAGCGGATAAAATATTCGAGTATTCTTTTACCGACGAAACGATTAAAACGGGCAGCAGGGTAATAGTTCCTTTCGGAAACAAAAAAATAGAAGGTATAGTCGTAAACGTAAAAACCGAGTGCGAATATTCGCCGTCCAAGGTTAAACCGATTATCGAATCGTTAGATCCTGTTCCGGCATTGACTGCCGAAAGCGTCGCCCTTATGGACTACATGCGCGGAACTTGTTACGTATCGAGAGCGCAGGCGTTAAGGTTGTTTTTACCCGGCGAAATGAGAAAGGGTAAGGTAAAAGAACAAATCGTAAGATACGCGATTTTATCCGACGGTTTTAACCGCTCGGAAATTTCTCTTTTAAGGAAATCTGCGGTAAAACAAAAAGAGTTTTTAGAGTACATGCTCGAAAACGGAAAAACCAGAATTTCCGTCGCTAACGAAAAGTTCGGTTCTCAAGCCGTTAAAAGTTGCGAAGCGAAAGGATATATCGTCGTTACCGAAGAGAAAGAAAATCGTTCGCCGTACCTTAGCCTTTCCGCCGCAAAAAAGGACATAGTTTTAACGGAAAAGCAAACGGCTGCCGTAAACGAAATATTAAAAACCGATAAACTTGCCACGCTTTTGTTCGGAGTTACGGGAAGCGGCAAAACGGAAGTTTATCTTAATCTTATAGACAAGGCGATAAGACAAGGGAAAACCGCGATAATGCTTGTGCCTGAAATTGCTCTGACGCCGCAAATGCTGTCGCAACTTCGCGCAAGATTCGGCGACGCCGCGGCTATTTTGCACAGCGGTTTATCCGCAGGCGAACGTTTCGACGAATGGTGGAGACTTCGTTCCGGAGAAGCAAAAATCGCGATAGGCGCAAGGAGCGCAATATTCGCGCCCGTGGAAAACGTCGGTATTATAATTATAGACGAAGAACACGACGGCAGTTATACGAGCGAATCGGCTCCGAGATACGCAACGGTAGACGTTGCTACGTTCAGGGCAAAGTATAACGGGGCAAAACTCGTTCTGGGCAGCGCAACCCCTTCGGTGGATAGTTTCCTTCTTGCAGAAAAAGGTGAATATAATCTCGTAACTCTGCCCGACAGAATAAATAAAAAACCGCTTCCGCAAGTGGAAATAGCCGATATGCGACAGGAAGTTCGCCGCGGCAACAACACGGTATTTTCTTCCGCGTTGCGCGAAGAGTTGAAAAAATGTCTGGATAGCGGAAATCAGGCGATAATATTTTTGAATCAGCGGGGATATTCCAAAACCGTTATTTGCGCGGAATGCGGTCACGTTCAGAAATGTTCCGATTGCGACGTCGCGCTTACTTATCATAAAGAAGAAGACGCGCTTTTATGCCATTATTGCGGCGCAAAATATAAAATGATAACGGCTTGCACCGAATGCGGAAGCAAGTTTTTGAAATACGGCGGCACGGGAACGGAA
Organism: uncultured Clostridia bacterium; assembly: GCA_934271245.1. Classification (GTDB taxonomy): domain Bacteria; phylum Bacillota; class Clostridia; order Christensenellales; family Borkfalkiaceae; genus UBA1259. The sequence goes on from CAKQQY010000011.1 coordinate 9,625, forward strand.
AAAGTCGTTTACGATTTGCAAAAAATGTTTCCCGAAGCGAAGATTTTGCGAATGGATAGGGATACTACCAAAAACAAAGAAGGGCATTTCAAAATTTTAAGCGCTTTTTCGGAAAGAAAAGCCGATATTTTAGTCGGTACGCAGATGATTGCAAAAGGTCACGATTTTCCTTTCGTTACGTTGGTCGGGATTCTCGACGCAGATATGAGTTTGCATTTTTCCGATTTCAGAAGCGCCGAAAGAACGTATCAACTCCTTACGCAGGTTGCGGGGCGTAGCGGCAGAGCGGGTAACGCGGGTAAAGTGGTGCTCCAGACCTATTCTCCCGATAACTTCGTTCTTCGTAAGGCTATCGCTTACGATTACGAAGGGTTTTACCGCCACGAAATATCGATAAGAAAAGCCACGGGGTTCCCGCCGTTTTACGATATCGTAAGGGTTATGATAAAATGCGACGACGAAAGAGCCGCGGTTGAAGCAACGAAAGCGTTGTACGGGGAGTTGCTTTCCTTTTATAACCAAAATAAAGAGAAATTCAGATTTTTCGGAGCGATGAAAGCGCCGATAAAAAGATTGCAAAGTCAATACCGTTATCAGATTCTTATGAGAACGGAAAAGAACAATAAAGAGATTCTCGACACGGTTTATTATTCTTCCGAAAAGTATAATCGCGGAAAAATTTTCGTTTCTATGGAAATAAATCCTAACAATCTGTCATAAAGGAGTAAAAATGGCAATAAGAAATATTATACAGATAGGCGATGAAACGCTCCGTAAAAAATGTTTCGAAGTGACCGACTTCGGACCTAAAACTCAGCAACTTATCGACGACATGAGAGATACTCTTTTTAAGGCGGACGGCGCGGGTCTGGCTGCCCCGCAAGTAGGTGTTTTAAGAAGAATATTTATAGTCTACGCAGAAAATAAATATTACGAATGTATTAACCCCGTGATAGTAAAACAATCGGGCAAACAATCGGGAGAAGAAGGTTGTTTGTCGATTAAAGGTCAATACGGCGTGGTCGAAAGACCTATGAAAGTTACCGTTAAAGCGTTGGACAGGTTCGGCAAACCTTTCATCGTAAAAGCGGAAGGGTTTACCGCAAGAGCCTTTTGCCACGAGTACGATCATTTGGACGGAATTTTGTACATAGATAAAGCGATAAGCGTATCAAAGGAGTAACGATGAAAATTGTTTATCTCGGCACGCCGGAGTTTGCGGTTGCCCCCTTAAAAAGAATCTTAGACAGCAAAAAGTACGAAGTTATAGGCGTTGTTACCAACCGCGATAAGCCTGTGGGAAGAAAACAAATTATAACCGAATGTCCCGTAAAGAAACTCGCGAAAGAATACGGCGTTCCCGTTTTTTCTTACGATAAAATCAGGGTTGAAGGCGTTGAAGACTTGAAAAAACTTTCTCCCGATATTATGATTACCTGCGCTTTCGGACAAATTCTTTCCGCTGAAATTCTGGACATACCTAAACTCGGCGTGTATAATATTCATGCGTCGCTTTTACCTAAATACAGGGGAGCGTCGCCGATAAATTTCGCGCTATTAAACGGCGAAAAAGAAACGGGTGTAACCGTGATGAAAACGGACGTCGGCGTGGATACGGGGGACATGCTGTTATCCGAAAAAATTGCTATACACGATACCGATAACGCGGGCGATTTGTTTGAAAAACTTTCCGTTCTTGGAGCGGATTGTATTATGAAAGCGCTTGAAATTATTTCTACGGGTAAACAGATTCTGACACCGCAGGATAGCGAACAGGCGACTTATACCAAAATGATAAAAAAAGAAGACGCGTTGATCGACTGGACGGATACCGCGGAAAATATAGTTAACAAAATTCGCGCGTATAATCCTTCGCCGGTAGCGTATACCGAAATAGACGGAACGCCGCTCAAAGTTTACCGCGCGGAAGTATCCGACGGCGAAGGCAAAATGGGCGAAATATTAAGTTGCGGAAAATGTCTTGAAATCGGTTGCGGCAAAGGGTCGGTTAAAATATTAGAAATTAAAAAGTCGGGCGGCAACAGAATGAGCGCCGAAGACTTTTTGCGTGGCAACAGATTTACTCCGGGCGACCTTATAGGTTAAAAATGATTAACTGGTTTTATGATTGCTATCAGATACTGAATAAGGTTTACAGCGATAAAACTTTCGTTAAACAAGCGATTTCTTCGACTTTTATAGAAGAGAAAAACCGCGCTCTTACGGTAAAAACCGTTTACGGGGTTTTGGATAAGGATATAGAACTTTCTTATTATATATCGGCGCTGTGCGATAAAAACCCGAAACTCGCGATAAGAACGATTCTTAAAATTTCGTTATATGCGATTAAGTATTTGGATAAGCACGGTTACGCCGTAACTAAAAACGCCGTAGAACTTACCAAAAAACTCGGTAAAGGCGGGGCGGCGGGTTTTGTCAACGCTTTTTTAAGAAAATATTTATCGACGGAAATACCTTTGCCGAAAGACAAATTCGAAATGCTGTCGGTAAAGTATTCCTATCCGCTTTTTATGGTTAAAGAAATAGTTTCGGACTACGGCGAACAAAGAGCGGAAAAAATTATGGCTGCCGAAAATGCGAAAACTTCCTTGGCTTTTTACGAAACGGACGGCGAAGAATACTTAAAAGAAAAAGGGTACGCATATCAGAAAACTCCGTTAAACAACGTTTATCTTCTCGACAATTTCGTTCGTAACGAAGATTACGATAAGGGAGTGTATACGTATCAGGCGATAGGTTCGGCAGCGATTTGCGATATGGTCGCGCCTTGCGAAAAGTTGCTCGATTGTTGCGCCGCGCCCGGCGGTAAAAGCATAAGGCTTTCTTATAAGTGCGACGAAGTGTATTCCTGCGACGTTTATCCGCACAGGGTTGAACTTATAAACGAATACGCGGAACGAATGAAAAGGAAGAATATAAGAACTTTTATTCTTAACGGAAAAGAAAACGAGCCGTTGTTCAACGATTTTTTCGACGCCGTGTTATGTGACGCTCCTTGTAGCGGTTCGGGGGTTATGAACGATAATCCCGATATAAAACTTAACAGGCAAGAAGAAAACGTGACGGAATTGTGCGCCGAACAAATTAAAATTTTGGATAACGTTTGTAAATACGTTAAAGTCGGCGGATATCTGTATTATTCTACTTGTTCGTTGCTTAAAAGAGAGAACGGCAAGAACGTCGAAAGGTTTTTGAAAAACCACGATAATTTCGTCCCTGAACGGGTGAATTCTCCGCTTCCGTGCGAAAAAGACGGGGAGTCGGTTATGTTTTTACCCGATATTTCGGGCGGAAACGGATTCTTCTTTGCAAAACTAAAGAGAGTAAAGTAAAGTGAAAGACAGTTTGTTAGATTACGGATTAGAAGAGTTAAAAAGCCTTCTTATAGGAAGAAACGAAAAACCGTTCAGGGCAACGCAGATTTTTAAAGCGCTTCATAGCGGTCTTGAGTTTTCGGAAATGACGGAATTGTCTAAACCGCTCAGAGAAAGCCTTTCTGAAGAATTTTTCGCTCAGACGGTAAAAATTATAAAAACGCTTAAATCGATTGACGGAACGGAAAAATTTTTGTTTCTGCTGAACGACGGTAACGTTATCGAAGGCGTATTGATGAAATATTCCTACGGCAACACTCTTTGCGTGTCGACGCAGGTCGGTTGCAGAATGGGGTGTAAATTTTGCGCTTCCGGGTTGCACGGGTTGGTGAGAAATTTAACCGCCGGCGAAATTTTGGGCGAAGTTATCGCCGCAAATAAATATTCGGGCGGTAAACTCGGAGAGGACAGGAAAATAATAAACGTAGTTTTAATGGGCAGCGGCGAACCGCTCGACAACTACGATAACGTAATTAAATTTTTAAGGCTCTTAAACGATAAAAACGGGTTAAATATCAGCGCGAGAAACGTAAGTTTGTCCACGTCGGGTTTGGTTCCGAAAATCTATGACCTTGCCGAAGAAAACATTCCGCTTACACTTACCATATCGTTGCATAATCCGTTCGACGAAGAAAGGGCAAAAGTTATGCCTGTTGCGAAAAGATATAAAATAAGCGAAATTCTTTCCGCTTGCGAAAATTACTTTAACAAAACGGGCAGAAGATATATTTTCGAGTATGTTTTAATAAAAGACGAAAACGACGACGTTCGCCATGCCGACGCGCTTATTAAATTATTAAAAGGCAAACCATGTCACGTCAACCTTATAAGACTTAACGAAGTCAAAGAAAACAATCTTAAAAGCGCCGCGGATAAAGACGCTTACAGATTTTTGGGTTTGCTCGAAAAGGGCGGTTTGTCGGCGACGGTCAGAAGAAGAATGGGCGCGGATATCGACGGCGCGTGCGGACAGTTAAGACAAAGATATTTAGACGAAAATAAAGGTGAATAAACTAATGAATAAAATAAAAATAGCCCCTTCGATATTGTCTGCGGACTTTTCGAAAATGGGGGAAGAGATCGCCGATATTACCGAAAAAGGCGCGGACGTAATCCATCTGGACGTTATGGACGGTAATTTTGTAAAGAACATTACGTTCGGACCAAAACTCGTGAAAGACGCGAGAAAATTTTCCGATTTAACTTTTGACGCTCATCTTATGATTTTAAATCCATGGAATTATATAGAAAGATTTGCCGAAGCCGGCGCGGATATTATTACCGTACACCAAGAAGCGTGTAAAGACAGATTAAAAGATACTTTACTTGCGATAAAAAATCTCGGAGTAAAATGCGGCGCGGTAATAAATCCGGATACGCCCGTAGAAAAAATAGAAAGTATTATCGAATATTGCGATATGGTACTTTTAATGAGCGTTTTTCCGGGTTTCGGGGGACAAAAATTTATTGATAGCGTCATCCCTAAAATCGAAAGCGTTAAAAAAATCGTCGACGCAACGGGGAAAGAAATCGATATAGAAATCGACGGGGGAATTAACTTCGATAACGTCGGCGCGGTAAAAAAGGCCGGCGCAAACGTTATCGTTGCAGGTAGTACGGTGTTTAATCACCCCGACAGAAAAGAAGCGATAAGATTATTAAGAAATTTATAACTTGTAATAGCGGTTCAACTTTCGGCTTTTTACGGCATATAATGTTACTATCGTAAAAAGAGGTGGAAAAATGAAAATTTGCTGTATTAAAACACCTGCCGCATTAGGAAGAATTTTGCGCTTTTTCTTTTGCAGAAAGAGAAGTCCGAAAGAAGAATAAAATAAGCCGCCCGAGCGTTCGGGCGGCTTTAATATTTATCGGTATTTAAATCGAAAACGGAACGCTTCTTTCGTTTCTTACATCATAACGATTAATCGAGTTTTCTATAAAATGACGTTTTAATTATTTACATTTTATAGAAAAAGGGGAAGAGAATAAAATTTGCCAACGCTTAAAAAACCGCCGAAACATCGGCGGTTTCAAAATGCACATTTACCAAAAATTATTCGGCAACCGTTTCGGTTTTCTTTGCTCTGGGTTTTCTCGTCTTTTTAACGGGTTCTTCTGCAGCGACTTCCGCAACGGGTTCAGCCTTAACTTCTTCTTTAACTTCCGCAACTTTAACTTCGGCGGGAGCATTTACTTCGGCAACGTAAACCAATCTGGAAAGCCTTGCTTTCTTGTTGGCAGCGTTATTCTTGTGGATTATATTTTTAGAGCTTGCGGAATCAATAGAAGCGAAAACGGAAGAAAGGTTCGCTTTTGCTTCGGCAACTTTGCCTTCTTTAATCAAAAGTTCGATCTTCTTAATATCGGTTCTCAAAGCGGAACGAATGGCTTTGTTTTGTTCCGTCTTTTTCTGATTTACGATAACTCTTTTTTTAGCAGATTTAATGTTTGGCATTTTAATGCACTCCTTCTTTTCATTTCGTACAGTCTGTATTTTAACATAAATAAAATATAAAAGCAACGAAATTTTAACGAATATTTTTCTTTTATAACAGTTTTTCACTAATTTCGGCGTTATCGACATACAATTTAACGATATGAGAAAGAAAATTCTTTTAATCGACAGCGGCGTCGGCGGTTTGTCGGTCCTTAAAAAACTTAACGAATACCAAACCGGAACCGACTATTATTATTTCGGCGACAATGCTAACGCCCCGTACGGAAATAAGAGCGTAAGGGAATTGCAGGAGATAACGTTCCGTAATATTAAAAACGCCAGCGTTATCGGCGCGGATGCGATTGTCATTGCCTGCGGAACGCTCAGCGCAACTTTAAGAGAGTTTATTGCTTACGAAAGCGAAGTTCCCGTATTTTCGTATTTTCCGCCGATAGAAAGAATCTGTATGCGCGGCGGCAATAATCTTTTACTTGCCACGAATCGTACGGCGGAAAAGTATAAAGATTATTTTGATAACCTTTCTGCCGTCGGCCTTTCGTCGCTTGCGGAAGATATAGAGAAAAATCTTTTTTCCCTAAACCGTATAAAACTCGAAGAGCATTTGCGAAACGTAAAAACCGATTACGACAACGTAATTTTGGGTTGCACGCATTATAATTTCTTAAAAACAGGGATTAAAAACCACTTTCGAACACAAAACGTTTTCGACGGGGTGGGTGATACGTGTAATCAGGTTCAAAAATGGCTAAAAAGTACCGAAAATCAGCACAAACTTGCAGAAAATCGTGTTTTTTTCTTTAATGATGCCCGTGGGTTGAATAAAATGTTTTGGAACTACGTAGTGAATCGTGGTTTATAATTTATTTATTTTTTTAATTTTTATAAAATTTTTTTGTTAAAGTGGTTGACAGTGGTTAAAAATGATGATATTATAAATTCACTAAAACAGGGGAGGGGTATGCTATGGCTGGTAACAATAGTTACGCGCATCAGTTAGACGCTAAGAACAGAATGCGTATCCCTGCCAAATATCGCGCCGAACTCGGCGACGGCTACACGGTCACCATCGGAACGGGGGGATGCCTTGCGGTATATTCCGCCGAACAGTGGGAAAAAATGAAAAAAATGCTTTCCGAAGTAAACCCCTACAGAGAAAAGCAGGTTCAGACCGCAAGATTTATTCTTTATTATTCGTGGGAAGCCGCGGAAGATAATCAGGGAAGAATCTTGTTGCCGCAAAATCTTCGCGATTACGCCAAAATCAATAAAAACGTAGTCGTAATGAAAGGACCGAGCAATATCGAAATTTGGAGCGAAGAAGTTCTGAACGATTACTTTAAGGGCGTTTCTTTCGAAAGCCTTGCAGACGCTTTCGATGGATTGAAAACGGAATAAGAATAAATGAGCGAGTTAAAGCACATTCCCGTAATGCTCGAAGAGTGTATGGACGGGCTTAAAGTAAAAAGCGGCGGCGTCTATTTTGACGGAACGCTTGGGGGCGGAGGACACTCGTACGAGATTCTTAAAAGGTCTTCTCCGGACGGACAACTTGTCGCGACGGACTTAGACGAATACGCTTTAGGCCGCGCGAGAGAAAGATTAAGCGAATTTGCAGGAAGATTTACTCTTGTAAAGGATAATTTCAAAAACTTTTCCGAAATCAAGAAAAATCTGAACATCGATCTCTTTGACGGAATATTGTTGGATCTCGGGGTTTCGAGTTTTCAGTTAGACGATAAAGACAGGGGTTTTTCCTATCTTGCCGAAGACAAAGAACTCGATATGAGAATGAGTAAAGATAATCCCTTATCTGCGGAAATAATTGTAAACGAGTATTCGGAAAACGACTTGAAAAGAATCCTTTCCGATTACGGTGAAGAAAGATTTGCTTCCGCGATAGCGAGAAATATAGTTTCCGAAAGGAAAAAAGAGAGAATACGGACGGTGGGGCAATTAAACGCCATAATCGCCGAAAGTATTCCTAAAAAATTTCAACAGGACGGGCACCCGTCGAAAAGAACCTTTCAGGCGATAAGAATAGAAGCCAACGGCGAGTTGGACCGCCTTTACGAAACGGTTTTGGAGATGGGCAGGTCGCTTAAAAAGGGCGGCAGGATAGCCATAATAACTTTCCATTCACTGGAAGACAGAATCGTGAAAAGAGCGTATAAAATGCTTGAATGCGACTGTATTTGCGATAAAAGTTTGCCGGTGTGCGTATGCGGAAAGGTAAAAGAAGCAGAAATCGTCACGCCGAAACCGATTACGGCTTCGGAAGACGAAATAAGGATAAATTCGCGATCTAAAAGCGCAAAACTTCGGGTTGCAGAAAAGGTTTAAAAAGGAGAATAGGTATGATCACTACAAGACGTGAAATCGGTGAAAGCCGTCAAACTTTCGGCGCAAGCGGCGGAAACGTTGCTCTTTTTGAAAGAGAAATGCCGGCAAATACTACCGAAATTGCAGAAGAAAAGCAAGCGACTCAAACGGAAGACGTTAACGCCGCTCGTGAAAAAATGCAATCTAACTTAAGAAAACTTTTAAACTACGATAAACCCGAAACTAAGGAAGAAGTAAAAACGGCTGCTGCGGAGGCTGTTTCTTCTACCGAACAAGTCGCGGATAGCGCCGCTTTGCAGGAAAACGAAGAAGATATAAGACCTTCTTCCACCACAATGCAGTTCGGCGACGGAGATCTCGACCAGATGTACAGCGAAATGGGGAGAGAGAAAGACCGTGAAACGTACAAGATAAACGGAAAAGGAAAAGCCGTTTTGTTCGTATATTCCATAGTCGTTGCCATTATCCTTGCGCTTATCGTTCTTAACACAGGGGTTCTTGCTAATATACGTTCGAGAATGGAAGTAAAACAAGCCGAACTCGGAATTCTGGCAAAAACTTATCAGGACAAGCAGGACTATATCGATTCGATTTCCGATAACGATTACGTTATCCGTCTTGCGGAAGGTACTTACGGCATGATTAAAGCCGAATAAGTATTAAAGGAGAGTTTACCGAGTATATATAGTAATAAAATAATATATCAGAGGTAAACGACAATTAAAAGCGATTTTTCAATATCGGTTTTACGAAAGAGGTTATTTGCGGTTTTTATCGCGATAACCTTTTTGTTTTTGTTTCTGTTCGGGAGAATGTTTTACGTTCAGGTTATATGGGGTAAAGATTTGCAGGAGAAAGCTATAGACCAATGGACGAGAGAAATTCCCGTTGTCGCTCCGCGCGGAAAGATAGTTGACAGAAACGGCATCGTATTAGCGTCAAACTCCGACACGTATTCGGTTTTCGTAAGGAAAAAGGCCGTAAAAGACGTGACGCTAACGGTAAATTCCTTGTCATCTGTTCTGGAAATCAGCAAAGAATACGTTGAAGAACGTATAACGAAAACAAAATCGAGCGAAGTAACGATAAAAAAACAAGTCGAGAAAAGTAAAATAGATAAATTATTAAAACTTGACCTAAACGGCGTTTATTATTCGCGCGATAATTCGCGGTTGTATCCATATAACGATTTCCTTTCTTCGGTGTTAGGATTTACGTCTACCGACGGGAAAGGGCAGGCGGGACTCGAATTGTATTACGATAAATATCTTTCCGGAATTAACGGCGAGATATTATACGAAACGGATATTGTCGGCGTGGAAATAGAGAACGGCAAAGCAAGTTATATTCCCGCAACCGACGGTCTTAACATAAAACTATCTGTAGACTACGAAGTTCAGCAACTGTGCGAAGCGGCAATGGAAGAAGCGTTGACCGTTCATAAAGCGAAATCGGCTAAAATGATTGTAATGAATCCGCAAACGGGCGGAATCGTCGCTTTATGTACGAAACCGTCGTATAATTTAAACGACGTTCCGAGAGATGATCTGGAACAATTAAACAAACTTTCGAGAAACAGCGTTATTTGCGATATATACGAGCCGGGGTCTACGTTCAAGATATTAACCGCCGCGGCAAACGTTCAGGAATACCTGAACGGCAATTCCGCCGCCTTTTCGCTTTCGCATATATTTAATTCTTCCCGGTACAGGTTTATCGACGGCAGAAGAACAAAATGTTGGAGCGACCACAAAAACGGCAAGCATTCGAATTTAAATCTTCAAGGCGCGTTAAATAACAGTTGTAACCCGATTTTCGTAGATATTGCCATGTCTTTAGGAAAAGATTCGATGTACAAATATATCAACGCTTTCAATTACGGAAGCGTAACGGGCATTGATTTTGGCGGAGAAGCGCAAGGAATGGTTCTGCCGCCGTCTTCCATAGAAAATATGGATTTGGCGAGAATTGCGTTCGGGCAGACGATAGCGGTAACGCCTCTTCAACTTGCCGCGGCGACTTGCGCGGCAATAAACGGCGGTTATTATTACACTCCGCATTTTTTGGAAGAAATATATTCCGATAAAGGAGTTATTGCCGAAAGGTTCGATAAAAAAGCAAAATCCCGACCGATAAGCGAAGAAGCGTCGGGAATAATACGGGAAATGTTAGAATCTGTAGTTAAAGACGGTTCGGGTAAACACGCATATATCGAAGGATATAGGGTTGGCGGAAAAACAGGTACGGCGCAGAAATACGAAAACGGTATTATCGCGCAGGGCAAATACGTTGCTTCGTTCGTCGGATTTTTTCCCGCGGATAAACCGGAATATCTCGCTCTCGTAATAATCGACGAGCCACAAGGCGTATATTACGGTTCTACCGTTGCGGCGCCTTACGCTAAAGAAGTTTTCGAAGGAATAATAAACGTTAAAAACATGCAGGCAGGATAATCGACCCGAATAAGGATACAGAAAGTTATCCGATTACGGTTTGTGTGATTCCAAATAAATATTAACAATAAGTCTTTCGTAAAAAGTCGGGAGACTTATTGTTTTATACCGTAAAAAATATTATTATTTTATTTGTGTTTTTTTTGTCTCTGTGATAAAATAATTCCTGCATATAACAGTGCGACGGTTTTTGTGAAAGTAAGATACTGCGCGCTGTTATTTTACTTGCGATAAAAAAGGAAGGTTTTCGTACGATGAGCGTAAAACGAGAAATAAAAAGCGTTATTTTTACGATAGTTGCGTCGATAATATCGGGTTTGGCTTTGCACGTTTTCGTTTATCCTGCAGACTTCGTTTCGCTGGGACTTGAGGCGGTTGTTACGATGCTTCAGAAACTAACGGGCGTAAACGCCGGCTGGTTTAATCTCGTGCTGAATATTCCTTTGATTATCTGGGCGTGGTTTAAACTTGATAAGCGGTACGTTGTTTACACGCTTCTTTTTACTTTTTTGTCGTCGATTAGCCTTATATTGCTTGAACTATGGAATTTTCCGCAGTATTCTTCGGAAAACGATAGAATTATCTCGGCTATTTTTGCCGGCGTGCTAATAGGTACAAGAACGGCTATTATGTTTAAGGTAGACGCTTCTACGGGCGGTATAGATATTATCGCTTGTATAGTTCAAAAGAAATTGCAGTACGTTAACGTCGAAAGAATAATAAGCGTTATCTGTTGCGGAATAATCGGAGTATCGTACTTTGTTTATAAAGATTTTAACTGTATTCTGCTTTCGATTGTGTTAATGTTTATCTCGGAAAAAGTAATAACGTTTATGATGAAAGACACGAGAGAAGCGCTTGAAGTTAAAATCGTAACGAAATATCCTAAGGAAATTACCGAAGAATTCGTTGCAAATCTTCAACATACGGCTACAATAATCAGCAGTAAGGGCGCCTACACGAACGCGGAGAATTCGGTGATACTTGCGGTTATCAATAGAAGACAACTTCCTCAATTTATTAAAATAGTAAAAAAATATCCCGAAACCTTTGCTTATTATAGCGACGTTCAGGGTGTCTACGGTAAATTCCGTAAACATAAAGACGGTCCGCTTGTCGATACCAGAACAAACAAAACAACCGAATAACGAAAAAGGTCGAGCGTTTCGACCTTTTTATCTTATATGGAATAATGATTACGTTGCAATTACGAAAATGCTTTCAGCCGAACTGAAAAGTCCGAGTGGGTTATAGGTTATAAAATAAAAACCCGAACCGGAAAGGTTCGGGTTTATGAGCAGGTGTTGTAAAACGGAATTTATTTTGTGTTGGTAATAAATAGATTTATAAAAGAACAGCCCCACGGAGAAGCATCTCCGTCAAGGACTACGATGGCTTTCAGCCGAACTAAAAAGTCCGAGTGGGTTATAGGTTATAAAACAAAAACCCGAACCGGAAAGGTTCAGGTTTTTGTTTGGTAGCCCCACGGAGAATCGAACTCCGGATTCGGCCTTGAGAGGGCCGCGTCTTAACCGCTTGACCATGAGGCCGCTTGTTTATCGCTAACATATTCTATCATATAAAGACAATAAATGCAAACGTTTTGACAAAAAAATCGCCCGCTCGTGCCGACGGAAAAGAAAATAATAACCCGTTTTGTAAACAGGCGAAAACCGTCGCGCTATACGGTCTGCATCTCTTATAAAGCGATCGGAATAAACGACGATCAAGAGCACCGCTCTCGCATAACGCAGGATCTTCTTTAATATTATAACGTGGATTTTTTTTGCTTTTCCTATCGAACACAGCAGGTTAAAAATATTGTAGCAAACATAAAGGAATAAATCAAATAAAATATTGACTATTTAAGTAAAATAACGTAAAATTCAAAAAGGAAATATTTTTATACCGAAGAAAGTTTATGCGAAAGGAAAGGATAATAAATTTCAGACCCGCGCTTTTTGTTGCGATAGGGTGTATACTGGGAATAACGGACGCGTTTTATTTGGCGACGGGCGCAATCGCAACGGCGATTGTTATAGCCGTTTGTTCTCTTATGCTCATTGCGGCGGTTTTCTTTCTTGTCGGGGCAAAAGATATTCTTAAAAAGTTTATCGTTTACACGGGATTGTTTCTGTTTGCTTTTATTTCCTGCGGTTTGAACTTCTTTTGTATTTATACCGATTACGAGAACTCCGACTTAAACGGCGGAACGTTTATCGCCGTGTGTAGGGTTGACGAAATTAAAAACTATGACGGCGGGCAAAGGCTTGTCGTATCCGATTTAAAACTAAAAGGAAACAGAGAAATCGTTTCCGATTATAAAGCGCTTTTGTCGGTGTTTGGCGATAGTGATTACGATTTGGGCGACCGATTGACGTTTAAAGGAACGTTTTACGATCGTGGCGCATTTTATAACGACAATTATTCCGCTTCTTACGTTGCGGATAAAATTAAATACACCGTGCTTTTAAATGCAGACGACGTTACTTTGCTTTCGAGCAAGCCGACTTTGTTTGAAAAGTCAAATATGTTCTTGCGTGACGGACTAAAAGAAGGTCTTGACGAAGACGAATTTTCCGTGGCTTACGCGTTGATATGCGGTAACTCGTTATTTATGGACGACGATTTGCTCACGAATTTCAGAGACACCGGCATCGCGCATATTTTTGCCGTTTCGGGTTTGCACATAGGCTTTCTTTCAGCAGTGTTGAATTTCGTGTTCGATAAATTGAAAACAAGAAGAATAATAAAATTTTTGGCAATACCGCCGACGTTGTTTTTCTATTCAGGTATATGCGGATTTACCGCGTCGTCGATTAGAGCGGCTATAATGGCAACGGTAATGTTGTTCGCTACGATTACGGGAAGAAAGTACGACGGATTATCTTCCGTTTCGATTGCGGCGATTATTGTGCTCGCGATTTTTCCCGCGCAACTCTTTTGCGTCGGGTTCCAACTTTCGTTCGGAATAGTTCTCGGAATTATAGTTCTTGCAAGAAGAATATCGAAATTATTAAAATTTTTGCCGCATAAACTCGCCGATTCTTTAGGTGTCGTATTGTCCGCTCAATTGGTAAGCATACCTATAATGCTGCAAACTTTCGGTTCGTTTTCCTGTATATCAGTACTTATAAACTTGTTATTCGTGCCGATTGTCGGCGTTATTTACGTTTTTATTTTGGTGGCGACTTTAATCGGGAGCGTTTTGGGGATAGCGCGTATCACTTTGTTTATTCCTAATTACGTACTAAAGGTTATCATTGCCGCCGTAAATTCTTTCGATTTCAGTATTTTCAAAATCGGTGGTTTTGCTTTCGGCGTGTTTATGATTGCTTACTTTTTGGCGATGTACGTGTTATCCGATAAAGTAAACGCCATAAAACTTATCAAAATAAGCCTGTCGTCAATTTTGCTTTCCGTTACGGTGGTTGGCGCGATTTTGTGTGAATACGTTTCTTCTCAGACTCCGAAATATTGCGTTGTTGGTTCCGATACGATAAACGCCGTCTGCTTTTACGAAAAAGATGAAACGACGCTCGTTGTTTCTTATGCGGACGATAATTTTAGGACAAACCGTCTGGAAACGGCTATGCGTTCATTGAATATAAACAAAATAAATAACGTTGTGATATTAAACAATTCCGAAGGAACCGACGTTCAAAGGTTTATTTCTAAAATATACCCGCTTACGAGTTTTGACACCGTTTATTGTTTTGCAGACGATGAAACGGCAAATATGTTAATGTTGACTTTCAGAAATAAAAAATTCGTGTTCGTCAGCGGCGGCGACGTTTTAACCGAAACGGGAAATTATAATATATGGTTTTCATCTGACGGCTATATGGCTAAGGTAGGTTACGAAGGGAAAGAGATTGCCGTTTTCGGTAAACTCGAAGATAATACCCGTCCGATTAAGGAACTTCCCGACGACTACGACGGCGTTATAATTGCATGGGATTATCTTTCTGTGATGAAAACGTTATATAAAAAGTCGGAAATAATCTCTTTTACAAGAAACGTAAACTATAAAGACGCCGAAAGGTGCGGCAATCTTTTGAGTTATTTAAGATAAATAACGGGAATAAAATAATATATGGTTGCAAAATTTGTTGAAAAATGGTAATATAAATCAAAAGGAAACATTATGAAATTCACGCAACTCAAAAATTCGTTGGACGACGGCGAATGTTCATCGGTATATCTTTTGGAAGGGGAAGACGATTATTTTAAAAATAAATCGTTAAAACTAATAAAAGATAGGTTTTTATCCGAACCGACCTTTAACTATGCCGAATTTGACGGCAGCGGAGTGGATATGTCAGCGTTGACCGCATCGCTTTCCGCGTTTCCTTTGATGAGCGAAAAAAGAATAACCGCGGTAAAAAACTTTTATCCGACGAAAGACGTTTTGAAAGGGGATTTTAAGAGTTTTCTCGAAAAACCGCCTTCTGACGAGATTCTGATAATTCTAAACGATAAAGTTTCCGATACCTTGAAAAAGTTTACGAGCGTGACCGTTGTCGATTGCGGCAAAGAAGACGCTTCGGTGTTAAGCCGATGGGTTATCGGCGAATGCGGTAAAAACGGTGTGACGATAGACAGGCAAACTGCCGCGCTTATATGCGAATATTGTTTATGCGATATGACGCGTATCGAAACGGAAACGGAAAAACTGATAGATTATGCGGGGACCGGCGGCTTTATTACCGCCGAAACGGTGGAACTGTTAGTAAATCGGGATAACGAATATAAGATATACGAAATGACCGATTGTATAGGGAAACGTAGGAATTCTGCCGCAATTGAAATTATAAAAGAGATGCTTTCTAAAGGTGAAACCGCACAACGAATAACGGTAAGCATATATAACTATTTCAGAAGACTTTTACATATCGCTATCAGCGATAAGTCGGATAAAGAACTTGCGGAATTATTCGGCGTTAAAGAATACGCCGTAAAAAAGACGAGAGAGCAATCGAAAATGTTCAAGAAGAAATCTCTTAAATTCGCGGTGGATTTTTTGTCGGACTCGGATTATAAAATAAAAAGCGGCGTTGCCGACGCCGATGAGAATATGTGGCTTTCTTTTTTCGAGATAGTAAATAAAGCGTAACGGAGATGGAAAATGGATAATTTTATTTATAATTTCAACAAGTTTATCGGAAATATGCAAACTGACGTGTTGTTTGCGGTAATGACTTGCGTATGTTTCGTGTTTTTTCTCGTTTATTACTTTTTGTTGTTCAAAGTCCTTGCGAATAATCGCGCAGGGAAACTCATAATGGTTTTAAGCGTAATTGTGGTGTTGTTTGCCGCAGTTGCTTCGTTATGTCTGCCTTATTTAAAGAAAGTTTTTATCCTTTTCCCGATTGCGATAGGTGTTGTCACCGTAAGTTTATTCGCCGTCGAAATAAAAAGAATATTATGGTCTAAAAAGGCTATAAAAAGCGAAGTAAAGAAAGGCGAAACGAGCGTCGTGGACGAAAGTCGCATAAAGAAAAATATTACCGAAATTATAAAAGCGCTCCAGGATATGTCAAAAAATAACGTCGGCGCGATTATAATATTATCGAACGGAAATATTCCCAAACAGATTAAAGACAGCGGCGTTACGGTAGACAGCGATATATCCAGCGAACTTATAGAAAGCATATTTTTCCCGAAAACACCGCTTCACGACGGCGCCATGATAATAGAAGGTTCTAAAATAGTTGCGGCTGGTTGTTTTTTACCTCTTTCGCAGAATATGGATTCACTTCCTAAAGATTTGGGAACAAGACATAGAGCAGGTATAGGAATTACGGAAAATATTGACGTTATATCGTTAATCGTTTCGGAAGAAACGGGTATTATTTCCGTGGCGAGCGCGGGTAAAATAACGAGATATGCAGATATCAACAAACTTAAAGACGTATTAGGTAACTACTACTGGTAAGGAGATTATAAGTATGAGTGAAAACAGAGAATACGAGTATAACATAGAGAAAAAAGAAGGCGAATCTAACGGGTTCTGGAAAGGCTTCGGAATTTTCGTTTTATCGGCGGTTCTTTCCGCAATTACCGTTATTGTTCTTTTTACCACGGGATTATAACGAATGGCGAAAGTTTGCAAGTTCGGCGGTACGTCTATGGCGGACGCCGATGCAATCTGTCGCGTAAGAAAAATAATAAAAAGCGATTCCGAAAGGCGATTTATAGTGGTTTCGGCGCCGGGGAAAAGAAATCCGTCCGACGTTAAAATTACAGACCTGCTTTATGGTTGTTACGACGATATAGTAAGTAAAGGAAACTGCGCGGAGAAGTTTTCGCGCGTAGCCGAGCGTTTTATAGGAATCTCAAAAAAATTTAGTCTGAAAATAGATATCGAAGCGTTGATGATAGAAACGCAATCGCAGATGATTGCTAAAAGAAGCCGTGATTTTTGCGTTTCGCGTGGGGAATATGTATCCGCAAGGCTGCTGGCTGATATTCTCGGATTTGAGTTTATCGATGCCGCAGAGATTATTCGTTTTGCTAAAAACGGTAAACCCGATTTTAGTACTACGGAAAAAATAATCGAAAAAAGGTTGTCGAAATCGATTGGCGCGGTTATTCCCGGGTTTTACGGCGCGGACGTCAACGGAAATTGTTTTACGTTTTCAAGGGGCGGTAGCGACGTTACCGGGGCGATTGTGGCAAGCGGAGTGAATGCCGTATCTTATGAGAATTGGACGGACGTAAACGGCGTAAAATTCTGTGATCCTAAGATTGTTCCGAATGCAAAAACCGTAGAAATAATGACGTATAAAGAACTGCGTGGATTATCTTATGCGGGCGCGTCGGTATTGCACCCCGAATCTATATTCCCTTTGATAAAAAAGAAAATTCCGGTTATGGTAAAAAATACTTTTTACCCAGACGGCAATGGAACCGTAATTATCACCGACGAAAGTCGCAAGCGCGAAAACGGCGGTCTTGTCGGTGTTGTGGGAAGAAAGAATTTTACGGTATTATACATAGAGAAAAAGTTAATTGATTCCGACGTTTCGGCGGCGGAAAGAGTTTTATCCGTATTAAAAGAAAAAGGTTTACGAACCGAACATTTACTTTCGGGAACGGATAAAATATCGGTAGTCGTTCAAAAAAAAGACGTTTCTATCAATGAGCATTCGGATTTGATGCGTAAAATCGAAAGGCGGATAAATGCGGATAACGTCAGGATAATCGACAACGTTTCATTGATTTCCGTCGTCGGACGCGGCA
Source organism: uncultured Clostridia bacterium (assembly GCA_934271245.1). Taxonomy (GTDB): domain Bacteria; phylum Bacillota; class Clostridia; order Christensenellales; family Borkfalkiaceae; genus UBA1259. The sequence continues at coordinate 27,519 of CAKQQY010000011.1, forward strand.
TAACCGAAATAAACGTTGTGGCAAAAATATTTGCCGCATTAAAAGACGAAAACGTTAAGCTGAAAATGATTGATTACGGAGCAGACAGGCTGAGCGCTGTTATCGCTGTGTCGAATCCCGATTATGAAAAAAGCATAAAAATTTTATACGATAATTTTAACGGAAGGCAGTAATATGGATTATTCAAAAGAATCGCTGATTTTGCACGAGAAACTTAAAGGCAAACTGGATATTGTTCCTAAAATAAAGATAAACGATAAAAACGATTTGTCTTTGGCGTATACGCCGGGCGTGGCGGCGCCTTGTCTTGAAATTCAAAAGGATTACGAAAAATCTTTTACGCTTACCGGCAGGGGAAACCTTGTTGCGGTCATAACTGACGGGACTGCGGTTTTAGGGCTCGGGGATATCGGCCCGGAAGCAGGCATGCCCGTTATGGAAGGTAAATGTCTTTTGCTTAAAGAATTCGGCGGGGTAAACGCCGTTCCTATATGCGTCAGAAGTAAAGACGTTGACGAAATAGTAAAAACGATAAAACTTATTTCCGGCAGTTTCGGCGGTATAAATCTCGAAGATATTTCCGCTCCCCGTTGTTTCGAAGTCGAAAGAAAACTTATTGAAGACCCTGAAGTGGATATTCCCGTATTCCATGACGATCAGCACGGAACTGCGATAGTCGTTGGCGCGGCGGTTACGAACTCGCTTAAATTCGTCGGCAAGGAGTGGAAAGACGTACGTATAGTAATAAGCGGAGCGGGTTCTGCAGGAATAGCGATAGCAAAAATGATGCTTGCTTTGGGGGCGGGCGACGTCGTTCTGTATGATAGATGCGGGGTCTTATACGACGGGATAGAAAACGTCGACGATTCAAAAAAGGAAATAGCAAAAGCTACAAATAAAACCAAAATCAAAGGGGGATTAAAAGAAGCCCTTTGCGGCGCGGACGTTTTTGTCGGCGTGAGCGCCGGCGGCATAGTTTCGGAAGAAATGATAAAAAGCATGAACAAAAACGCGATAGTATTTCCTATGGCGAATCCCGTTCCGGAAATAATGCCCGAACTTGCAATTTCCGCAGGCGCAAAAATAGTCGGTACCGGCAGAAGCGATTTTCCCAATCAGATAAACAATTTGCTTGTTTTCCCGGGGATTTTCCGCGGAGCGTTGGATTGCAGGGCGAAAGAAATCAATGCCGAAATGAAAATCGCTGCGGCAAAGGCGATTGCTTCTTTGATTCCCGAAAACGAATTAAGGGCAGATTATATCATTCCGTCGCCTTTTGATAAACGCGTTGCTCCGACCGTTGCAAAAGCAGTTGCTGAATCTGCACTTAAAAGTAAAGTCTGTAAAGAAAGTAATTAAACTGACTAATAGCGCTAAAGAAAAATAACGGCTACATTTTGGTAAAAAGGTTTAAAAAAAACTTGCTTTTTTGCCAAAATGTAGTTATAATACAAAGAGTTGTGAGTTCGTTTGCAAAAACCTGCAACTTCGACGCAATTAAAACAGGTATGAAAAACCGCAAGTTTTAGAGCGTTATCAAATAGTAATTTAATCGGGGTGTAGCGCAGTTGGTAGCGCGCTTGGTTCGGGACCAAGAGGTCGTGGGTTCAAATCCCGTCACTCCGACCAACAAAAACGGCAGTGTTTAACTGCCGTTTTTCTATGTGTTAAAATGGATTGAAATTGAATTTTTCGCTTTCACGTTTTACAAACTCTGGTTGTAGGTGCGTGTATATGTTCGCCGTTGTGTCCAATCGGGCGTGACCAAGCCAACGTTGAACGATTTTTAAGTTAATGCCACACTCTAAACAATGCGTTGCGAACGTGTGCCGCAAGTCGTGGAGTTTATGTGTCGGGCATAGTTTTTTGTTTTTTTATATATCGGTGACAACCGGTATGATTTTGTATATAAACTCTGTTTTTCAAATAAAAATTATTTTCGAAAACCATTGATTTTTATTTGATAATGTATTATAATATTTAACAATCGGCGTTATATGGGACGGTCGATTAAAACAATATAAAAAAAGGAAGAAAAATATCCTTCCTTGCTTAAAATATAACGGAGAAGAGATTATGAATGAAATAATTTCATCTATTTTAGAAGCGGAAAAGAAAGCGGATGAAATAATTACTTCGGCGGGATTACAGGCAAAATCGCTTGTCATCGAAGCGGAAAAGAAGGCGGACAGGATCCGTAACGACGCCGTAAACGATTTTAAGGCTTTCCGTAAAGAAAGTATCGAAAATGCCGATAAAAAGGCTGACAAGGTTTATGCGGAAGAAATCGAAGGCGGTAATAAAAAGGCTGCTGAAATAGGTGAAAGCGTCAAGGGAAAAATCGATTCTGTCTCCGACGATATAGTTAAGAAGATAATCGATAAATTTCAGGCGTAATTTAGAACTTTGTGAGTTTTGATAGAAGTTGCGAGTAATTTGCTTTCAATCAAAACCGAGGATTTTCAAAATTATTTTAAGTATCAGCAAATTCAAAAAATATTTTTACAATTAATTCTAACAGGAACGCGATATGGCAGTTGTCGAAATGACAAAAATAAAGCTCGTCGGGCTTTTATATCATAGAGAGAGTATTCTCGACGCTCTTCAAAGAACGGGATGTACGGAAGTGGTCTCAACTCCCGAAATTTCCGATACGGTTTATGTTACCGAAGAAGAGAAAAAGTCGGTTGTTTCGTCTGATTACGACAGAATAAAAAAAGCAATTGATTTTTTAGAAGAGCATATTGCCTCGTCTAAAGGGAAAAGTTACTATCCGAACGTCGTTGACGGCGGAAATTTTTTTGTTTCCTACGATGAATTTTTTTCAATTTCCGAAAAAGAAAAAGATTTATTCAGTCTTGTTTCCGAAACGGAGCGTAAAAGTTCCGTTTTGACGGATAACGGTAATAGGAGAAATAAACTTATCGCGTTAAAGTCACAACTGGAAGTTTATTCGGGCGTAAAAGATAAATTCGCTGATTTTAAGGATACAGAAAGGGTAAAAGTCTTTTTCGGAAGCGTAAAACAAGAAAAAATCGATGTTTTAAACGAGTTTCTCGATGAAATGCCTTATTCCGGCGTAGAAGTATTGAAAAAGAACTTTGAATCGGTGATTGCCGTATTCACTTTAAAAGAGTTCGGGCAGGAGGTTTCTACAAAATTAGGGGAGATAGGTTTTACGCCATGTCCGTTCGATTACGACGTTTCCGCAGACGAAGAGATTCTTCGTATCGATAACGAAATTAAATACTTGTATGCGGAAGACGAATCCGCAGACAAGTTCGCTTGCGTGAATTACGACAAAATCAAAGACCTTAAAATCCTTGCGGACAATTATAAGTTTAAACTGGAAAAAATAGAAGACAGCGAAAAATTCTGTTGCACGGTGCAGACGTTCATTCTTACGGGATATTTCCCGAAAGGTTATGAAGAAAAAGTTTCCGCCGCGGTTAACGAGGTTTCGGATGCGGTTTTTGTGGAAATGAGCGAGCCGTCGGCGGACGATAAGCCGCCCACGCTTACCAAAAACGGTCCGTTAGTCTCTCAGGCGGAATTCGTTACGGACATGTATTCGTCACCCGATTACAGGGAAATGGATCCTAACAAAGTCGTGTTCTTCTTCTTTATGTTATTTATGGGCGTCATTATGGCAGACGTGGTTTACGGTCTGGCTATGATTGTATTCGGAAGAATTCTGGCGCGCAGAATAAAAGTTGATAACGGACCGAAAAAATTATGGAACGTTATCGCTATAAGCGGAGCGTTTACTATGCTGTGGGGAGCGTTGTTCAACTCGTATTTAGGTTTTTCGTTACCGTTTTATAACGCGATATTACCTAATCCTATACCGCAAGGGAACGATACTTCCGGGCTTATGTCGATATTGCTTATGTGCTTGCTTTTAGGCGTTATACAAATAGCGGTAGGTTATTTCTGTAAAGCTATCAATTCTTTCAGAAGCGGCGATATGGCGGAAGGAATATTCGGCGGAATTACCTGGGTAATTTTCTTTATCGGATTTGTTTTCGCGGCGTATACGTTTATAGTGAGTTATCTTATTAAAGACGTGGATACCGGTACACCCGTATATCAATTTTTCTTACAGATGCAAATGCCCGGACTTATTATTGCCGGCGGGGCGTTATTTGTTGCGGCCGTTACCGCCGGAAGAAGGGAAAAGGGTTTCGGTAAATTTACGAAAGCGTTCGGCGCCGTTTACGGGCTTATCAATATTTTCAGCGATATTTTGTCGTATGCGAGGTTGTTCGGACTTCTTCTTTCGGGTATGATTATATCTCAGACCTTTAACGATATGGGAACGGGAATGTTTTCATCGGGTCCGGTGGGGATTGCGCTCGGCGTATTGGTAATTATTGCAGGGCATATATTCAATCTCGGTATGGGCGTTTTAGGCGCTTATATACACGACAGCAGACTTCAGTATATAGAGTTTTTCTCTAAATTCTATACGGGCGAAGGCGATAAATTTACGCCTATCGGTTCGAATTTCGAATATATCTATTTAACAAAATAGTTATAAATAAATCATTTTTACTTAATTAAAAGACGGAGGTTTTTATGATTCAGGCATTATTGTTGGCAAACGAAGGCGCGGTTGCCACAGACAACGTAGCGTTAGCGATTTTGGGACTTACGCTTTGCGTTATTCTGTGTGGCGCGGGCTCTGTATTCGGACTATGGTTTACCGGTTCCGCAGCGTCGGGCGTGTTGGCGGAAGACCCCAAAAAGTTCAGTAAGGTTCTCGTTTTGGTAGTTCTTCCCGCAACGCAGGGTATTTACGGATTTGTATTCGGTATAATCGGTATGGGTAGTATCGGTTCGGTTCCCGCTATGAATATCGTCGCCGCATCCCTGCCTCTTATGATAAACGGTTTCCTTTCTGCTATTTTCCAAGGCAAAACAGCAGTAAACGCTATTCACGCCGTTGCTAAAAACGATTCTCTTTCGGGAAAACTAATTCTTTTCCCCGCAATGATCGAAACGTACGCGATTTTGGCGTTGGTTGTTTCTATCTTAATGCTTAGCGCAGGCGTATAAGGCAACTTATGGATAAACAAAAAGCGATTATAGATAAAATAATCGAAGACGCCGAAACCAGAGCGGCTGAAATCATTTCCGTTGCAAACGCGGAAGCCGAAAAAAGCATTGCCGACGGAAATTCGTGGGCAGAAAGATATAAAAGCGAACAAAACGCGATTTTGAACGCCGCAAACGAAGATAAAGTTTTGCGCAGGAAAACGGTTGCGGAACTTGACGTTAAAAAAATCGTTCTTAAAGCGAAGCAAGATTCTATTGAAAGCGTTTTCGATTCCGCTTATAACAAACTTTGTGCGTTGAAAAAAACGGATTATCTTTCGTTTGTCGTAAAACTTATTGAAAAGTATGCCGAAGAAAAAGATACCGTCGTGCTTTCGTCAGACGGGGTAATTTCCGAGACCGATTTAACGAGCCTTGAAGTCGTGAAAGATAAAAAACTTACAGTTTCCGATGTTAAAGGCGATTTTATCGGCGGGGTAATGTTTATCGGTAAAATATGCGATAAAGATTTAACGTTTAAGTCTATCGTAAACGAAAGCAAATCTGAATTCGTTTCGGAAGTATCAAAAGAATTATTCGGTAATTAACTATGGTAGATTCGTTTTTTTCCAACGCAAGGGCGGTATCGCAAGAAAACTATCTGTTAGGCAAAGACAGGCTTAACCGTATGTTGGATTCCGAAACTGCGGAAGAAGCTTATAAAATTCTTCTCGAATCCGGTTTCGGAAACGGAACCGTCGGTTCCTGCGCGGATTTTGAAAATTTAATATCTGCGGAAATGCAAAAATTCCGCTCGTTTTTAGACGAAACGTGTGTAAACGGTGCGTTTAAGTCTTTTTTGTTGATTAAAAACGATTATCATAACGCCGAAGCGTTCATCAGAAGCAAATACCTGAACGTCCGCGCGGAAGATTTTACCGTGCAGGACGGGCTTATAGAAAAATCCGTATTAAAAGGTTATATATTATCCGATAAATATGATTCGTTACCTAAAAGCCTGAAAACCGCGTTGATAAATATCGACGAAGCATTCGTTAGCGGCAATGCAAGCGGGTTTTTCGTCAGTTCGGAAATAAAAAAAGCGCTTTACTCGGAATATAAAAAAATCTGCAAAGGCGATTTGAAAAAGATACTCGAAGTTAAAGCGGACGCGGTAAATATAGGAGCGGTTTTAAGGTCGGATAACTATGAACAGGCAAAGAAAAACTTTGTCTGCGGCGGAAGCGTTTCGGAAGCCACTCTAAAAAAGTTGAGCGAAGCCCCCGAAGATCAATTAAAATCTTTGGCGAAAGATATAAAGTCTGAACTTGATATAGTATCTGCCGTTGAAGACGTTATAATGGGGAAACCGCTTACCGAACTCGAAAGAGAAGCAGACGGTTACGCTCTTAAATATTTTAAGAAATTTAAATATTCCGCAGACGGTGATTATCCGTATATGTTGTACTGCTATTACAAACTAAACGAAATCGAAAACGTGCGTATAATCATGGTAGGATTATTAAACGGAATAGATAAAAACGAAATAAAAAGGAGGCTTCGCGAAACCTATGAAAGGTAAAATGGCTATTATAGGCGACGGCGATAGCGTGCTTGCGTTCACTGCGGGCGGTGTAGAAGCCTTTACTGCCGACTCTACGGAAGCGGCAAAAGAATTATTAAAAAAGTTAGCAAAAGATTATAAAATAATCTTTATTACCGACGTTATTGCAAAAGAAATCGATGAACAGATAAGAAAATACGTTTCTTCGCCGTATCCGATTATAATATCGCTTCCGTCCAAAAACGGCAGCAACGGCTACGGAATGGAAAGTCTTAAACTATCAATGGATAAGGCTCTCGGGGTCGATATACTTTTCAACAACGAAAACGAGGAAGGTAAATAGAAAATGCAGGGAAAAATAGTTAAAGTTTCGGGACCGCTTATTGTTGCCGAAAATATGGCAGACAGCAAACTTTTCGACGTTGTAAGAGTTTCGGATAAAAAACTTATCGGTGAAATAATCGAACTCCGCGGAGATAAGGCGTCGATTCAGGTTTACGAAGAAACCAGCGGTTTAGGTCCGGGTGAAGAAGTTGTCAGCACGGGCGCTCCTTTGTCGGTTGAGTTGGGACCCGGGTTGATAGAAGGAATATTCGACGGGATTCAAAGACCGCTCGATAAAGTCTACCAGAATTACGGCGACAGAATTTGCCGCGGAATTTCGGTAAACAATATCGATCACGAAAAGAAATGGAATTTTAATCCGACGGTAAAGGCGGGAGATAAAGTCGTTGCAGGCGACGTAATCGGTGAAGTTAAAGAAACTTCCATTATAACCCACAGAATAATGGTTCCGTACGGGGTTGAAGGCGAAATCGTTTCCATAAATTCGGGCGTGTATAATATCACCGAAACCGTTGCCATAGTTAAAACAGAAAACGGCGAAAAAGAACTTACTATGCTTACGAAATGGCCTGTCAGAAAGGGCAGACCGTATAAAGAAAAAATGAGTCCCAATGAACCGCTCGTTACGGGACAAAGAGTAATCGATACGTTATTCCCGATAGCGAAAGGCGGCGTTGCTGCCGTACCGGGACCGTTTGGTAGCGGTAAAACGGTCGTTCAGCACCAACTCGCAAAGTGGGCGGACGCCGATATAATCGTATATATAGGATGCGGTGAACGCGGTAACGAAATGACGGACGTTCTCAACGAGTTCCCTGCGTTAAAAGACCCGAAAACGGGCGAACCGCTGATGAAAAGAACGGTTCTTATCGCTAACACTTCGGATATGCCCGTTGCCGCGCGTGAAGCGTCTATTTATACGGGTATAACCATAGCGGAATATTTCAGAGATATGGGCTACAACGTTGCAATAATGGCGGATTCCACGTCGCGTTGGGCAGAGGCTCTCAGAGAAATGAGCGGTCGTCTTGAAGAAATGCCCGGTGAAGAAGGCTATCCTGCATATTTGTCTTCCCGTCTTGCGGAATTCTATGAAAGAGCGGGCGTTGTAAAAGTATTAGGTAACGAAGATAAAAAAGGTTCGATAACGGCGATAGGGGCGGTTTCTCCGCAAGGCGGCGACCTTTCCGAACCCGTTTCGCAGGCAACGCTCAGAATAGTAAAAGTATTCTGGGGGTTATCTTCCGCGCTTGCTTATAAACGTCACTTCCCGGCAATCGATTGGCTTATCAGTTATTCGTTGTATGCGGATAAACTTACCGAGTGGTATAATGAAAATATTTCGGCGGACTTTATTAGGTTACGCGCGTTCGCGATGACCGTTTTACAGGAAGAATCCGAACTTGACGAAATCGTCCGTCTTGTCGGCGCAGACGCTCTTTCTTACAAAGACAGACTTACTATGGAAGTTGCAAAGGCCATAAGAGAAGATTTCTTGCATCAGAACGCATTCCACGAAGTAGATACCTACGCTTCGCTCGAAAAGCAGTATAAAATGCTTAAACTTCTTTTCGATTTTTATAGATTGTCTAACGACGCGTTGAAAAAAGACGCGGAATATTCCGATATCGTGAATTTACCCGTCAGAGAAAAAATCGGCAGGGCAAAATATATCCCCGAATCGGAAATTTCTCAGCTGGACGAAATTGATAACGAAATTAACGAAGAATTGAAATCTTTGATGAGCGGAGGGGAACAAGATGATTAAGGAATATAAAACGATAAAAGAAGTTGTCGGACCTATAATGCTCGTCGAAGGCGTCGAAGGCGTAAAATATAACGAACTCGTTGAAGTAATTCAGAAGAACGGCGAAATACGCCGCGGAAAGGTTCTTGAAGTAAACAACGACAAGGCGCTCGTTCAGTTGTTTGAAAGCGCGCAAGGTTTACAAATATCTACCAGTAAGGCAAAATTTACGGGTAGAAGTCAGGAACTCGCCGTTTCCGAAGATATGCTCGGAAGGGTATTCGACGGAATGGGCAATCCGCGTGATGGCGGCGCGCCGATTATTCCGGAAAAAACGATGGATATCAACGGCGAACCTATTAACCCTGCTGCGAGAGATTATCCTAACGAATTTATTCAGACAGGTATATCTGCTATAGACGGGCTTAATACGCTTGTAAGGGGACAAAAACTTCCCGTATTCAGTATGAGCGGTTTGCCGCATGCAGAACTTGCGGCGCAAATTGCTAGGCAGGCAAAGGTTTTAAAGAGCGATGAAAAATTTGCTGTAGTATTCGCAGCGGTCGGTATTACTTACGAAGAAGCGGAATACTTCGTTTCTGACTTTAAGAAAACGGGCGCGATTGAAAGGACGGTTTTGTTTACCAACCTTGCTAACGACCCCGCTATCGAGCGTATATCCACTCCGCGTATGGCGCTTACTTGCGCAGAATATCTTGCGTACGATTTAGGTATGCACGTTCTGGTAATTATCACCGATATAACGAACTATTGCGAAGCGTTAAGAGAAATATCTGCGGCGCGTAAGGAAGTCCCCGGGCGTAGGGGTTATCCCGGATATCTTTATACCGACCTTGCTTCTTTATACGAAAGGGCAGGAAGGATAAAAGGTAAAAAAGGGTCTATTACGCAAATTCCTATTTTAACTATGCCCGAAGATGATAAGACGCACCCTATTCCCGACCTTACCGGTTATATAACCGAAGGGCAGATTATTTTATCGAGAGAACTTTACAAGAAAGGCGTTCTTCCGCCGATAGACGTATTGCCGTCGCTTTCTCGTCTTAAAGATAAAGGTATAGGCGAAGGAAAAACGAGAGAAGACCACGCGGATACGATGAACCAGTTGTTTGCGGCATACGCAAGAGGTAAAGAATCCAAAGAACTTGCAACCATTTTAGGTGAAGCGGCTCTTTCGGAAACGGACAGAATTTACGCGCGTTTTGCGGAAGAGTTTGAAAAAGAGTACGTTTCTCAAGGATTCAATACTAACAGAAATATTGAAGAAACGTTGGATTTGGGCTGGAAGTTGTTAAAAATTCTTCCTAAGTCAGAACTTAAAAGAATTAAAGAAAAGTATATCGAAAAATATTTGGGCGAATAATTTTATCAGGGGCGTAAATTTTGGCAAGGATAAACGTAAACCCTACCCGTATGGAGTTGAAAAAACTCAAAGCGAGATTAAAAACTGCGGTCAGGGGTCATAAATTATTAAAAGATAAAACGGACGAAATGGTAAGACGTTTTTCCGTTATAATCAGGGAAAACAAAAGAATCCGCGAAGACGTTGAAAAAGACATCGCGGCAGTTTTGTCGCAGTTTTCCGTTGCAAGAAGTTTAATGAGCGAAGCGGAAATCAGACTTGCTTTTTCTATGCCGAGCGTTTCTATGGAAATCGAATGCGATAAGGGTAACGTGATGAGTATCCCCGTACCGAAACTTTCTTTAAGGGAAAACGTTTCGGCGGAAAAATATCCCTATTCGTTTATCGAAGTAACGAGCGAAGCCGACTATTCCGTTGAACTGATGGGAAAGGTGTTGGTAAAACTTGTAAAACTTGCCGAGATAGAAAAGTCTGCTCAGATGCTTGCCGATGAAATTGAGAAGAGTAAGAGAAGGGTAAATGCTCTTGAATACGTTATGATACCTGATCTCGAAGAAACGATTAAGTATATATCTATGAAACTTGAAGAAAACGATCGTGGTTCGAGAACACGTCTTATGAAGGTTAAATCGATGCTTGCGGAAAAAGCGGCGCAATAGTGTAAGGCTAACATCGGATTATCCTGCTTATAGTCGAGAAAAGGGGATTCTACTCACGGTAGAGTTGTAAAAATTAAAGTAGAGAACACGATATTTCATGTTATAATTAAAACAATAAAAGAAAAATAAAGAATGATTCGTTATTTCGAATCATTCTTTATTTTTTGTGTTTTGATATGGTTTTGCTTTTAATTTAGCATATTTTGATATAAAAATGCAAAATTACGGTGCAAAAAGGGGTGTAAAACGCGACTCTCGCAAAATGAGAATCAATATTCTAACCTAAGTAGAGAATGGAAAAAATATAAGAGAGCAGGCAAAATTATTTATAGAGTAAAAATCGAAATATTTCCTTGTTTTAACGGATATAAATTGATATAATTTCGTCAAATTAAACCGAAAAATTTTAAGGCGGTACATTATTATGATAGTAAAAAACGATTATAAAAAATACGACGTAGACATTCCTTTGTTTTTTGCCGTTGACGACAATTACGCTCCTTTTCTTGCGGTCGCGTTAAGGTCTATTATAGATAACTGTAATAAAGGATATCATTATTCCGTTTATGTATTACACGACGGGCTAAAGGATAAAACCGTTAAAGTATTCAAAAAATACGAAGACGAAAACTTTTCATTCCGCTTCGTAAACGTGAAGTTAAAAAGGCTGATGTATAATTCCAAACTCCATACGAGAGATTATTATTCAAAATCGACGTATTATCGTTTATTTATACAAAATCTTTTTCCTAAAATAGAAAAGGCATTATATCTTGACAGCGATATAATCGTGAACGGCGACATATCAGAACTTTATTTTACCGATATAGAAAATTATCTTGTCGGCGCGGCTGTGGAAGACGTTATGCAGAACGTCGACGTTTTCGGAACTTACGTTGAAAAGGCTTTGGGAATAAACAGAAATAAGTTTTTTAATGCAGGGGTTCTTGTCCTTAATCTCAAAAAGTTCAGAGAAGAAAAGGTTGAAAGCAGGTTCTTAAAACTTATTTCCGAATTCAAATTTTCCGTTACGCAAGACGAAGATTATCTTAACGTTATTTGTAAAGACAAGATAAAGTACGTGGAAAAAGAATGGAATCTTTCGCCTGCGGTGTATTCGGATAAAAAAATAAATCTTATCCACTATAAAATGGATTTAAAACCATGGCATTACGACGGTGTGAGATACGGCGATTATTTCTGGAAATACGCCGTAAACACCGAAGTATATAATGACCTTATAAACATGAAAAACAATTACGGTGAAGCCGATAAACAAAAAGATAAGGATACGTACGTGAATCTGGTCGCCCTTGCGGAAAAGGAAACGGTAAAAGAAGACAGTTACTTTAATTCATTGCTAAAAAAAACAGAAGTTGAGTCGGCAGATTTCGACGGGGATTCGCTTTTAACATGCAGAATATAGAAAACGAAAAAACGGTTAAGAAGGACGAAGGTCGGCTTGCCGTAATGGAAAAAATAAGAAAACTCGAAGCGGAAGGAGTATTTGACGTTGACGTCGAAGACGACCCGCCGACAATTCCGCTCGCCCCGGAAAAAGTCGATTATCTGAAAGAAAAATTGTCGAGTAAAATAAAGACGGCGTTTGTGAATCACGTCGCGAAAAAATATATAGACAATTTGATTCGAGATAAAAAACTGATAATAAAGAACGTAGAAGGAATGGAAAACCTTGTAAATCTGAATTGCGGAGCCGTTATTATTTGTAACCATTTTAATGCGTTCGATAATTTCGCTATACAAAAGATTTATGAGTTGTCAGGGCAGGAAAAGAAAAGGAAACTCTTTAAGGTTATTCGCGAAGGGAATTACACTTCGTATAAAGGTCTTTACGGAACGTTTTTCAGAAACTGTAATACGCTGCCGCTTAGTTCGATATATAGTACGATGAAAAAGTTTAATTCCGCCGTAAAGAAGATTTTGGAGCGGGGAGATTATATTCTTATTTACCCCGAACAGGCTATGTGGTGGAACTATAAAAAGGTAAGACCTTTTAAGATCGGTGCGTTCGACATGGCGGCGAAAAACAACGTTCCGGTTTTGCCGATTTTTATATCTTTCGAAGACAGCGATATTATGGGTGAAGACGGCTTCTACGTTCAGGAATACACTCTCCATATAATGCCGCCCGTTTATCCTAAAGAAGAGTTTACGGCAAAAGATAACGCCGCTTATATGCTGGAAACGTCGTATAATCTTTTTAAAAGCAAGTATGCCGAAGCGTACGGGGAAGAATTATGACGCTTTATTTAATAATTATCGTGGCGGCAAATATCGTTATCGACGTTTTGAACGTCGTGTTCGTTTGCGGCATTTGGTATGAAATTGTTCTTTGGACGGCTTTTTCTACGCTTGTTGCGTTTGTTATAGATTTGCTGCTTGCAGTTTTTATTCGAAAAATGCCCGAGAAACTTTTTCGTCCCGAAAAGAAAATTTTTACGATTTACGACTTTGAAAAAAATCTTTACGAGAAAACAGGTATAAAGTTTTATAAGGACAAAATACCGGAACTCGGTAAGTATTCGGGGTTTAGAAAAAATCACGTTGCCGAACCTAAAAATCCGCAATACCTTTATAGGTTTATGACGGAATGTTGTTACGGTGAAGTAATACATCTTGTGTCGGTGCCGCTCGGGTTTATATCTATGTTTTGTATGCCGAAAGCGTTGTGGCTTACGTCGGGGGTATACGTCGCAATCGTAAATGCGATACTTTGTATTCTACCGTTTTTCGTTTTAAGATATAACAGAAAAAAATTATCCGTTTTGTATAAGTTTGCAACGAGAAAAAAAGATAAAATAGCATAAAAATAACGCCGAGAATTTTTCTCGGCGTTAAATTTTATTTTCTTAACGTTTTTAAATATGTTTTTTTTTCGTCGCTTATCCGATAACTGTCGCAAGCCTTCGAAATAGTTTTGTTCTGAACGAATTTATCCAAGGTTTTACTTTCTATAAGAGAAATCGTTGCGTCGTATTGTTTAATCAGCGCGACGCTGTAATACCAGGCAATAGCCATATTTACGTAATAGTGGTCGCTTTTTATTTTTTGTAGTACGTATATGAATTCTTTTTTAAAACCCGTATCGAGAAAGTAATCCATTAAACAAACTATACCTAATCTTTTAACGTACGGTGACGGACTGTCTATATAAGACAGGGGAATGTCGGGTGGCAAATTTTTTAAAAATTTCAATGAAGAAGCAAAACTGTCGCATATTGCCCAGTTGTCGATATAGGGAATAAATTCCGAAACGAGTTTTAATTTCTCTTCGTCGTTTATTTTAATAAATCCTATTGCCAGAGCGTGTACGAAATACTCTTCGTAAAATTCGTGCGGTTCATCGATAAACGAGTAAAAACTTTGTTTATCGCATGCAAGTTCTTTCGCAATTGCTTTTAACGCGGGGACTCTTACTCCTAAAATTTTATATTTTGTGTCCGGTACGAGTTTTTCGGTAAACTCTTTGAATTTCGGTTCGGACTGTTCTTTTAATGTTTTTAATACGCCACTCATATTTTTTTAAATATTTTTTCGATAATTTCGGGGAATCCTTTTGCTAAAGAGTCAAGATTTCTCACGAATTGTTCTTGTTCGGATTCGGAACCGTATATGTCGGAAATGCCTTTTAACATTATAAGCGGTAATTTGTTTGATTCGCAAACCTGTGCGATTGCTGCGCCTTCCATGTCTCGAAGCGCGCAACCTTGGTTTGAAATCAGTTCGGCGTCTTCTTTTCCTGCGCTGAACCGATCTCCTGTGGCAAGCGAAGTCTTCTTAAACTCATTGAACGGGGCGGTTAAACAATCGAAGAAAACTCTGTCGTATTCCTGTATATAGCCTAACGGTACGGGGTCGATAGCGGTAACGTCAAAATCGTACTGCATACATTTATCGATAACGCAATAATCTAAAACATTTACCGAATTGTTTACCGCGCCGACAGATCCGAAGTTGATTAAATATTCCGGGGCGTAGTCGTCGATTATTTTTTGCGCGGTTAATGCCGCGCTGACTTTGCCGATTCCCGAAATTGCAAGTACGATTTCCTTCCCGCAAAATTCACCTATATACGCTTTTTTGTCAAGAACGTACGTTTCTTTAACGTTTTCTATCTTATCGATAAAGTATTTTGCTTCGGATTTCAGAGCAATTATTATACCAATCATTTTTTACCTATTTTTCTATTGTCTTTTTGATTATTTTAGCATATAATGATAGTAATGTCAAAAAAAGTGATATTGTTATCGATGTGTAAAATTTGATAAAAAAATTTGAGTTTTTAGGGGTTAATTTTATAAAAAATTTTGTCGTATAATTTCGAAAAATAATAATAACAGCGTATTTTATTCAAAAACTATTGACTTATTGAAAAAACGGTTGTAATATTTCTAATGTAATTTTTTCAAAATCAGGGGGTAAAAATGAAATATAAGCACGGAAAAAACTTAAAAATTATTTCCAAAAGATCTGTTTTTATAGACGATACGGTAGTAATCGGCGATAACGTCACGATTTACGAAAACAATCGCTTAGAGGGTAATACCGTTATAGGAGACAACGTTGTTGTTTTGCCTAACAACTATCTCATAGATACGAAAGTCGGTGACGGAACTATAATCAATCATAGTCAATCCGAAAAAGCCGAAATAGGTAAAAACTGTAATATCGGACCTTTTGCAAGGCTTCGTCCGAATGCGAAATTATGCGATAACGTTCACGTAGGCGACTTTGTAGAAATTAAAAACGCTACTTTAGGCGAAGGAACGAAAGCCAACCATCTTGCGTATATAGGCGACGCCGATATAGGAAAAGAATGTAATATCGGTTGCGGGGCGATTTTTGTTAATTACAACGGTAAAATTAAACAAAGAACCACCGTCGGAGATAATTCTTTTATCGGCAGCAACTGTAATATCATAGCGCCGGTTAATATAGAATCTAACACGTTTATTTGCGCCGGAACCACGGTGACTTCGGACGTAAACGAAGACGATTTCGTTATCGGAAGAGTACGACAGGAGACGAAAGAAAACAGGGCTCACGAGTACCTGAAAAAAATAATAAAAAAATAAAAGAGGGTTTCAAAGATGAAAGTAATCAAGGTAAAAAACTACGAAGAAATGAGTAAAGTTGCGGCAGAAATTTTTAAAGACGTCGTAAAGAACAAGCCGAACGCTGTATTGGGTCTTGCAACGGGTACCACACCGTTGGGGCTTTATTCGGAACTTATTAAAGATCATAAAGAAAACGGCACGACTTATAAAAATATAAAAACCGTAAACCTTGATGAATATGCGGGGCTCGATATCGAAAGCGATCAGAGTTACGTTTATTTTATGCGCCACAATCTTTTCGAAGGTTTGGATATCGATCTTAAAAATACCAATATCGAAAACGGTAAAGCTGAAGATAAAGAAAAGGAATGTGAAAGATATAATAACTTGCTCGGCGAAATGCAGCAAGATATTCAACTTTTAGGTTTGGGTTCTAACGGTCATATTGCTTTTAACGAACCGAATACGCCTTTCGGAAGCGGTGTACATATCGTAAAACTTACCGAAAATACGATAAAAGACAATTCGAGATTGTTTGCGAATATAAACGACGTACCGCGTTACGCTTTCACAATGGGAATTAAAAATATAATGAACGCTAAAAAAATAGTTATTTTAGCGTCAGGCAAAAATAAAGCAAATGCAGTTAAGGCTTCTGTCGAAGGTGCGGTAACGGAAGACGTTCCCGCGAGCGTGTTACAACTTCATCCCGATTGCACATTCATTGTAGACGAAGAAGCGGCTTCTTTGCTGAAATAATATATTAAGGAGTAAAAATGGGGTTATATTTCGGTACAGACGGAATAAGGGGAAAGGTTAATCAGGACCTTACGGTAGAAATTGCCGAAAAAATAGGCAATGCTTTATCTACGCTTAAAACAAATCCGACGATTATCGTCGGGGCAGATACGAGAGTAAGTAATACGTATCTCGCTCTCGGCGTTGCTATCGGGGCAATGAAAGGCGGCGCGAACGTTATCGATATAGGTGTTTGCCCGACGGCGGGAATCGCTTTTATAACGAAAACGATTAAAGCCGATTACGGCGTAGTTATAAGCGCTTCGCATAACAGCGGCGAATATAACGGAATAAAAGTTTTTAACGGCGACGGCTATAAACTCGGCGATAAGGAAGAAGAAAGAATCGAGCGTTGTTTTATACACGAAAAGGTAACGGATTTTCCCAACGTCGGAAAATACGAACAGGATTTCAGTCTGCTTAAACTTTATAAAAATTATCTGACCGACGCGAGCGAAAACAGCCTTAAAGGCGTAAAAATCGTTTTGGATTGCGCGTACGGGGCGGCGCATCGTATTGCGCCGGAAGTATTCAGGGCTCTCGGCGCGGACGTTGTTGCGACGAGTTGTATAAACGACGGTCTTAAAATAAACGAAAATTGCGGCGCTTTGTATCCCGAAACGCTTGTTAAAAGAGTATTAAGATACGGCGCAGACATGGGTTTTGCGTTTGACGGCGACGCCGACAGATTGATTGCCGTAGACGAAAAAGGGCAGATTATCGACGGCGACCAGATAATATACGCGTTGGCGCTTTATTATAAAAAACAAGGCAAACTTCACGGTAACGCGGTTGTCGGAACGCGCCACACAAATATGGCGATAGAAGAAGCGCTTAAAAAGAACGACATCGAACTTATAAGAACCGATATCGGAGATAAATACGTTCTTGCCAAACTTTTGGAAAAGAATTTGACTATCGGCGGAGAACAGAGCGGACATATAATTTTAACCGATAAGGGTACTACCGGCGACGGAATATTGTCGGCGATAACTCTTGCGAATATGGTTATTTCCGAAAAGAAAAAAATGTCCGATGTGGTAAGCGTAAAACTTTTCCCGCAAACGAACAAAAACGTTTTGGTTGCAGATAAGTTCCACGTTATGAACAACGAACAATTAAACGACGAGATCGCAAAATATACGAACGAGTTGTCCGGAAAAGGAAGAATCATGTTAAGGGCATCGGGAACCGAACCTAAAATCAGAGTAATGGTAGAAAGTAAAGATTCCGCTCTTAACGAAAACATTGCTAAAACGCTTGTTTCACTTATTGAAAAAATCGATAAAGGAATATAGTTGTTTTTTCCGGGCGGCGAAAAAATAAAAACGATAGTTTTATTGTAAACTGTTTGGACAGAAAATCGAATTAACTTTTTACGGGTGCAATATCCGATAAATTCCGCCTTTTTACGGGCGGAATTTTTATTTTAAAAGTACGGATAACGTTTACAAAAAAAAATTAATGTGCTATACTGTATTTATTATAATAGGGTTTTTAGGAGTAAATATGGATAGCAAAAATCTTACCCTTCTTACCGATTTTTACGAATTAACGATGATGAACGGATATCTTCGTCACGGAAGAAAGGACGAAGTGGCTGTGTTCGACGTTTTTTTCAGACAGAACGGAATAATAACTTACTCGCTTGCTTGCGGTCTTGATCAGGTTATCGATTACGTTTTGAATTTACATTTCGATGAAGAAGATATAAGGTACCTTGAAAGTCTTAATTCGTTCGATAAGGAATTTTTGGATTATTTAAAAAATTTCTCTTTTTCGGGCGATATTTACGCGGTTCCCGAAGGAACGATGGTTTTTCCGGGAGAGCCGATTTTAACGGTGAAAGCGCCCGTAATGGAAGCGCAACTCGTCGAAACGGCAATTCTTAACATAGTGAATTTCGAAACTCTTATCGCTTCTAAGGCAGCAAAGGTTTGCTACGCTGCGAAAGGCGACGCCGTTATGGAATTCGGTCTTCGCAGGGCGCAGGCTCCCGACGCAGGTATATACGGCGCGAGAGCGGCTGTTATCGGCGGATGCACTTCGACTTCCAACGTTCTTGCTGGTAAGATGTTCGGAATACCCGTTTCGGGAACCCACGCTCATAGTTGGGTAATGAATTTTAAGGACGAGTATACCGCTTTTTTGGAGTATGCGAAAATTTATCCCGATAACGCATTATTGCTTGTTGATACTTACGATACGTTAAAGAGCGGCGTTCCCAACGCAATCAAAGTTTTCGACGTTCTCAAAAAAGAAGGATATAACCCGAAAGGCATAAGACTGGATTCGGGTGATCTTGCTTATTTAAGTAAAAAGGCGAGAAAAATGCTTGACGACGCCGGGTATCCCGATGCAAAGATTTGCGCTTCGGGCGACCTTGATGAATATTTGATAGAATCGTTGAAAAATCAGGGCGCGTGTATAGATTTCTGGGGTGTAGGAACTAAACTCATTACCAGCGCGGATATGCCTGCTCTCGGCGGAGTATATAAACTTTCCGCCGTTTACGAAAACGGAAAAGAAATTCCGAAAATCAAAGTTTCCGATAACGAAGCGAAGATTACAAACCCCGGGTTTAAAAATATTTACAGGGTATACGATAAAAAGACGGGTAAAGCCGAAGCGGATTGCATAGTTTTAAGAAGCGAAGAAAAGGTGGACGAAAGCAAACCGCTTGTGCTTACTCATCCGACGTACAGGTGGAAAACGATTGAGTTTACCGATTATAGAGTAAGATATTTACAAGAAGAAATATTCAAAGCGGGTAAACTCGTTTATAAAAGACCTTCTTTGTCCGAAATACAAGCGTACACTAAATCCGAACTCGATAGTTTTTGGGACGAATATAAAAGGCTTGATAGTCCGCATTTGTTTAAGGTGGATTTGTCAGATAAATTATATGAACTTAAAAAGAGTATGCTTGAGAGTTTGCGCAGCATAAAAAAATAAAAATACGGCAGGTTAATTTTGGAATTAACTAAAAAAAAGTATAAAAAAGAAGAAGTTTTGGAACTTCTTAAAGAATATAAAGCGGAATGCGACGAAAAAACCGACGATTTAGTTTTTAAGTTGGAAGCGATAAAAAAAGAAAAAGCGTTGGCGGAAGCCGAACTTTTTTCGTACAAACAAAAGGAATCGCTTATCAATAAGTCGTTGGAAGACGCGCGCACGTATGCCGACGCAATGCAAAAAGAAACCGATTTAAAGTATTCTTTGGAAGAAGAAAAACTTAAAAAATTTTCTGTGAAATGGAAATCGTATTTCGGCTATCTTAAAGAAAAATATCCGTTTTATCCTGCGTTAAAAGAAAGAGAAGCGTTGCTTGAAAAAGTAAACGGTCTTTTCGGGAACAGTTCGCCGACGCAAACGGTTATAGAGGCAGACGAATTGCTTGCGGACGAAGAAAACGCGTTTAACCCGCAAAGGCGTATAAACGACTATATCTCCGCTACCGGCGATAACGGGTTTAATCTTGAAGAAGTGTTAAACCCCGGCGAACTTAAATTGGAGGACTTATGCAAGGAACTCGGCTTAATGGAAGACGAATAGTATCGGAAATTATACCAATTTTGGTACTTATTGCAACGATTGTTATAGACCGTGTTACTAAAGCGTATATAGAGAGAATATACGCCGAAGGTTGGCGGGGAACGACGGTTATCGAAGGCTTTTTCGAAATAACGCGCAGTTTAAATAAAGGCGCGGCGTGGAGTTTATTTGCCGATAAAGAATGGGGACAGACTTTTTTTAAGATTTTAACTTTGATTGCTTTACCGTCTTTTATTGCATATTATGTTTTTGTGGTTATAAAAGATAAAAAATGGCTAAAATACGCATTGTCGTTCGTTATCGGCGGAATGATCGGTAATTTCGTCGACAGAATGGCTTTCGGCGCCGTAACCGACTTTTTAAGTTTCACGTTCGGCTCCTACGTGTTTCCTACTTTCAATATGGCAGATACTTTTTTATGCGTAGGCGTTGCAATGCTTATGATATATTATCTGTTTTTGGACGACAGCGCACTGTTTGGGAAAAATGGAAAAAAAGAACTTTCTGATAAACAATAGTAACGACGTAGGGAAACGTATTGACGTTTTTTTGTCGGAAGCGACGGGATTTACCCGTTCGAGAATAAAAAAACTTTGCGATGACGGCAACGTAGCCGTTAACGGAGAGATAGTAAAAGCGAATAAAACGGTAAAAATAAACGATTATATAAACGTTACCGTACCGGATAACGTAGAGTTGGATTTAACTCCCGAAGATATTGCGCTCGACGTCGTATATCAGGACGAAGACGTGGCTGTAATAAATAAACCGCAAGGAATGACCGTTCATGCAGGAAACGGAACGAAAGGAAGTACTCTTGTAAACGCCTTGCTTTATCATCTGGATAGTTTATCGGGGATAAACGGCGTTATAAGACCGGGAATAGTGCATAGAATCGATAAAAACACGTCTGGGCTGCTGGTTGTCGCAAAAAACGATAACGCTCACTTAAAACTTGCCGAACAGTTGCAGGATAAAACTTGTAAAAGAATATATCTCGCGCTTCTGGAAGGAACTGTAAAAGAAGATAAAGGAACTATAAGAACTTTTATCGGAAGAGATAATAAAGACAGAACTAAAATGGCGGTCACGACTTCGGGAAGAGAAGCGATAACCGATTATAAAGTAATAAAAAGATATCAGAATTACACGCTGTGCGAATTTTCGTTGCGGACGGGGAGGACTCACCAGATAAGGGTTCACGCTAAATATATCGGACATCCTGTGGTTGGGGACCCCGAATACGGGTATAAAAACGGCAAATTTAAGTTAAACGGTCAACTTTTGCATGCGAAAGAATTGACTTTCGTTCATCCGAGAACGGGCGAAAAGATGACGTTTACTGCGCCGTTGCCCGATTATTTCGTCGAAGTGCTGAATAAATTAAAAGAAATATAAATAAGGAGTAACTTTAATGAGTAAAGACAATAACAATTTAGGAACCAAAAAGGGTTGGATGAATCTGTTTTCTTTTATCGTACTTATAATAGCGGCCGTGTTGATTGTTATAAGACGTTTACTTCCCGCTATCGGGGTAGACGTTTCAGGTCCTTTTTTTACGATTTTAGACACGATTAAAGACTTATTGTTGTTAATCGTTATCGGTGTTACCGCTTACGCATTTGTAAGACCTTTAAAGAAAGGTTGGAAAATCGTTTATGCGGTTGCAATCGTCGTTTTTGCAATCGGAATAATACTTGCTTGGATTTAACTTAGGAGAAAAACATAATGGCAAAACCTTTGGTTGCCGTAGTCGGCAGACCGAACGTAGGCAAATCTACTTTTTTTAATAAAGTCGTGGGGAAAAAGATTTCTATCGTAGAAAATTTTCCCGGGGTAACGAGAGATCGATTGTATGCCGACGCAGAATGGTGCGGGCATTACTTTACTCTTGTCGATACCGGCGGATTAGAGTTGAAATCTACCGACGAAATGTGGATGCATATCCAGAAGCAGGCGGAAATAGCGATTGAAACGGCAGACGTGATTATATTGTTTACCGACGTAAAAACCGGTCTTAACTCGGGCGACGAAGACGTAGCGATGAAACTTCGTAAATCGGGGAAACCGATTGTTCTTGCCGTAAATAAACTTGATAATTACGACCCCGAAAAACTTTACGAGTTCTATAATCTTGGATTAGGGGAACCTTTCGGTATTTCGGCTGAACACGGTACAGGTATAGGCGATCTTTTAGATGAAGTCGTGTCGCATTTTAAGGATATAGGCGAGAAGAACGACGACGAATACATAAAACTCGCCGTCGTCGGAAAACCTAATGCGGGCAAATCGAGTTTATGTAATAAATTACTGGGGTTTGATAGGACGATTGTGTCTGACATAGCGGGTACTACGAGAGATGCTATCGATACTCCGTTTAAGTATAAAGACAAAGATTATATGCTTATCGATACCGCGGGTATCAGAAAAAAGAAAAGCGTAGAAGAAGACCTTGAATATTACAGCGTGTTAAGGGCGTTGGGCGCTATAAGAAGAGCGGACGTTTGCCTTATTGTTATCGATGCCGAACAAGGAATTACCGAGCAGGACGTTAAGATTTGCGGGTATGTTCACGAGCAGGGAAAGCCTTCCGTTATCGTAATGAATAAGTGGGATCTTATCGAAAAAGACACTAACACGATTAACAAATTTAATTCCGATCTTGCCGAAGCGCTTAAATTTATGGATTACTTTAAATCGGTGTATATTTCGGCGAAAACGGGGCAACGCGCAGATAAGGTGTTGGATATTGCCGAAACCGTTCTTAATAATTCCAGACGCAGGATTTCTACGGGGCAACTTAACGATTTGATTTTGGATTGCGTAAGAATTAGCGAACCGCCTTCTTATAACGGAAGAAGATTAAAGATAATGTACGTTACGGAAAACGACGTCAATCCGCCGTCATTCATCTTTTTTGTAAACGATACCGAACTTATGCATTTTTCTTACAGAAGATATCTTGAAAATTGTTTGAGAAGGGCGTATGATTTTTCGGGTACGCCGATTAAATTATCCGTAAGGGCAAACGACGGAGATGAGTAATGCGGTTTTGTTGATAATTATTGCCGTTTTAAGTTACGCATTCGGTAACGTAAACTGGGCGAGAATTATCTCGGGATTAAGACATAAAGATATAACCAAAATGGGTAGCGGAAATCCGGGAACGCTTAACATGAGCAGGAATTTCGGGTTAAAGTTCGGGCTTTTAACTTTCTTTCTGGATATTCTTAAAGGGGTTTTGCCGACGCTCGTTTCGTACCTTATTTTATCTGGAAAAACGTTCAGGAATTCGGATTTTTACGTTTCCGATCTTGCAATATATTTAAGCGGACTGTGCGTTGTTTTAGGGCATATTTATCCCGTTGCGTTTAAGTTTAAGGGCGGGAAAGGTATCGCTTCTACGATAGGCGTGTTTCTCGTTTGCGAATTTGTCCACGGATGGCAATGGGGAATGGTCAACGTTATGGCGCTTATCGCTGCCGCCGTGTTTATTTATATTACCGAATTCGGCGCGATGGGGTCGTTTATCGCTATTACGCCGCCCGCTATCGGCGGAAGCATAAGATTATATTTGACTTACGCGCAAAGCGCGTCTGATATAAACGTGATATTGTGTATAATAGTAAACATGCTAATATTTTCTATTTGTCTGTTTACCTGGTTTGCTCACAGAAAGAATATCGAAAGAATGTTGTCAGGCGACGAACATCCGACTTCGATAAAGAGCATGGTTGTAAAAAGGCGAGCGGAAAAACTGCAAAAGAAAGAAGA
>CAKQQY010000012.1 GCA_934271245.1 uncultured Clostridia bacterium
GCGGGAAGTCTTCCTTCTTTTCTCGGTCCGTTAAGTTTTACGAAAGGAACTTCGGCTAAAACCTTATTTATAAACCTGTCTCTTAACGAACTTACGTATTCAAAGTTTTTATCCATATCGCGGGCGGCGATTTCGAACGCTTTGGCAAAACCTACCACGCCCGGAACGTTTGTGGTTCCGCCCCTTTTCGTTCTTTCCTGATGACCGCCCGTAATTATGCTGTCGATTTTAAGACCCGTTCTTATATACAACGCGCCCACGCCTTTCGGTCCGTAAATTTTATGAGAACTCATACTCATCAAATCTACGCCGAGCGCTTTGACGTCTATTTTAAGAACGCCCGCAGCCTGCACCGCGTCGGTAAACATTACCGCGTTTTTGGAGTGGGCTATTTCGGCGATTTCTTTTATGGGTTCTATCGTTCCCACTTCGTTGTTCGCCATCATGCACGCTACGAGTATGGTATCGTCTCTTATTATGCTTTTTAAGTGTTCCAGGTCGACGAAACCTTCTTCGTCAACCTTCATAAACTCTATCTCGAACCCGTCTTTCACGAGTTCTTTGGCGGTGGTAATCATCGCCGCGTGTTCTATGGGGCTTATGATTATGTGCTTGCCTTTATCTTTATGCGCCGAAGCAATTCCGCGAAGCGCCCAGTTATCGCTTTCCGTTCCGCCCGAAGTAAAATACAATTCGCCCGGTTTACAGTTGATTATGGAAGCAATAGTATCTCTCGCTTCGTCTACCGCTTTTACCGCTTCCCTGCCGAAACAGTGCTGACTGTTCGCATTACCGAAGTTCTCGGTAAAATACGGTTTCATCTTTTCAAACGCTTCTTCGCACAACGGCGTGGTCGCCGCATGGTCGAAGTAAATAGGTGTTTTTACCATAATTTATCTTCCTTTTAACGTAATTCTCCGTCAATCATTTGTTTAAGATTCATTTCGTCAAGCAACCCGTTTATGCCGTCGTACAGTTTCTTCCATACGCCCGCCGACGGACAACATTTGCATTTCGCGCCGTCTTTTACGCACTCGATTATCGTCATATCGTCTTCTAACGCCCGTACGATTTCGCCTATCGTTATCTCTTCCGGCGCTCTCGTAAGCATATACCCGCCGTTAGTCCCGCGGTTCGCGGTCACAATCCCCCGCGCCGACAGCATTCGCATTATTCTCTCTAAATATTTCCCCGATACCGATATCTGCGATTCCAGCGCGCTTGCCGACACAATGTTATCGGGATAATTTTTGGCTAATATATGGCACGCCATTAAGCCGTAATGCGTTTTGGACGACAGTTTCATCTTTTTTTTCCTTTTTTTTCAAGATAATTGCTACCTTTTTGGTTGCAATTGTATTATAGTAACATTATGCCCCGTTGTCAATCGTTTTACACGCCAAAAAACGCGGTTTTTGAAAAAAATTTCACGCAAAACATACGTTTGCGTGAATAATTATCGTTCTTTGTTAATGTTTAAAATCCGCCTTTTATTTTAGTCGGCAATGTCTTTTACCTTATCCAAAACGGCTTTTATTTTATCCGCCGCTATATCCATTTCTTCTTCCGTATGAGTCGCCATATAACTCGTTCTTAACAAACTTTTACCGACAGGTACTGCGGGCGACACGGTGGAGTTTACGTATACGCCGTCGTCGAAAAGCAGTTTGCAGGCGGTAAAGGTTCTCACGTTGCCGTAAGTATAAATGGGAATTATAGGCGTGCCGTCTTTATTTTCCATTATTTCCACGCCGCGACTTCTAAGATTTTGGCGCATATAATCGGATATTTCGCGAAGTCTTGCGACGCGTTCGGGTTCTCTTTTAAGTATTTCGAGAGCCTTTCTCGCGCAGGCGACGCTTGCGGGCGTTATGCTTGCGCAGAATATGAACGGGCGCGAAACGTGGCGGACGTATTCGCATACTTCTTTCTTTGCCGCCATATAGCCGCCGATACTCGCAAGCGATTTACTGAACGTTCCCATATATACGTCTACTTCGTCTTCCAATCCGAAGTATTCGGCGGTTCCCCTGCCGTGTTTTCCGAGAACGCCGAGACCGTGAGCGTCGTCTACCATTACTCTCGCGCCGTATTTTTTGGCAAGTTTCACAATCTCGGGCAGTTTACACACGTCGCCGCCCATCGAGAATACGCCGTCGGTGACGATAAGTATCCCAGCCGTTTCGGGTACGGTTTTAAGTTGCCTTTCAAGGTCTGCCATGTCCGAATGTTCGTATCTCAACATTCTCGCAAACGAAAGTCTGCACCCGTCGTATATGCTTGCGTGGTTTTCTTTATCGCAAAGAATATAATCGGTTCTGCCCGCTATCGCGGAGATTATTCCGAGATTAGACTGAAAACCGGTCGAGAAAGTAACCGCGTCTTCTTTATGCAAAAATTCGGCGAGTTCTTTTTCGAGTTCTACGTGAATATCGAGCGTTCCGTTCAGGAATCTCGACCCCGAACAACCCGAACCGTACTTTTCCAGCGCTTTCACGCCCGCTTCGATTACTTCCTGGTTAGAAGTAAGTCCTAAATAGTTGTTCGACCCTATCATTATGATTTTTTTGCCTTCCATAACGACTTCGGGGCCTTGCTTTGTTTCTAATTTATGAAAATATGGGTATATTCCTTTCTCTTTCGCTTGTTTTACAACGTCCGATTCCGAACATTTTTTGAACAGGTCCACTACTCGCCTCCGTGTTTTTATTTCGGAACTTCTCGCTTTTACGAAAAGCGTCCGTTAAAAGTTGGTTTTATTTTACCACTTTTTGAATAAAAACACAAGCGAATATTCTTTACAGAACGGCGCCGTTTGTCGGCCTTTTGTCAAGCGTATGCTTTTCTTCGGACGGCGAACTTACCGCCGCGCGGAACTATTTACCGCCGCTTTTCAGTTGACCGCCAAGGGTCCGTTTCCGCCGAAATAGTCCGTCGGCGTTATTATAAGACTGCTTTTAGACAGCGCGTTATAAAGCTTTAAGTTTTCTTCCGTAAGCGCCGCAACTTTCAGTTTTAATTCTTCGTTCTCTCTTTTTACGTCCGCCGAAATTCTGTCTACGAGAGCGTCTATCTCTCTTTCAAGTTTTTTGTAAGCAATATCGCCGACGGTTTTGCGATAATCGTATTTTTCGCCCGTTTCTTTTTCTATTTCTTCGGATATCTCGTCGATAAGGTTCGGCTTATCTTTCGCCACGTTTCTGAATTTATTCTGATACCTTAACGCAAGTTTTTCGTTGCCTTCTGCAAGTTCGTAAACGGATTTGCGTATAGATTTACCGTTCATTTTACCGAACAGTACCTTTTTTACGAGTTTTCTTTCCATTTCGGGAGAAAAGAACTCCGATTTATTTACTTTTATTTCTTTTTCGCCCCAGTACGTTTTTTTAAGGTCATCGTCCTTTTGGCACTCGCGGGCAAGCGCGTAGTACATATTTCTGACCGTACCCTTACTCATTCCGGAAGCCGCCGAATATTCCGAAAACACTTTCGTTAAACTCTTCGCGTTTTCCGTTCTTTTAAGGTATTCGCCGAAATCCTTTATTCTGCTTTCTTTAAATCCGTATATTTTATTCATAATTACTCTCCCTTTGGTCGTTTGTTTGTTTATTGACATAACATAAAGGTTTTATTCATATTTTTTAATATGTACTTTTATTTTTCTTCCGCGACGCCCGCCGGAGTAAAACTGAACGACAAACTTTTGGGGATTATCGACGGCGACGTTATCGGTTGCGAACTCGATATTTCTAAAAGAACGCTCGCGGAAATTTGCCCGTTGACGGGGATAGGCGGAATCTTTTTCGCCATCGATAAAGACGTTTTCGTTAAGACCGACCCGCGATTTTGCGTTACGGATCTCGGGGGCGGTTATCTTATCAACGTGAACGACGTGACCGAGAAAAATCAGTTTAAAATTTACGCGCAGGAAAAATTCGGCGATTGTTCCGTTACCGTTTTTTGCGACAACGGCAACAAAATTTCCGTCGAAACCGCCAACGACTTTTACGCCGAAACGCTTAATTTACCGATTGAAAACTGTAAAATAAAAAGAGCCTATTCGGGTAACGAAAATCTTCTTTTGTTAGATATTTTCTGCGGAAAAAGAATACTTATAATTTACCGCGTATCGAATAAAATTAAAAAGTTGTTTTTTAAGGAAGTCGCCGATTACGACGTTTCGTACGGAATTAAAACGGAAGAAAAACTTAAAGATATGGCGAAACACAAAATCGTTTGCGAGTGGGAATTGAAAGGCGATTGTTTTACCGAAAAGTCCGTTTCGGTGACGTGTTCGGAAAAGTTCGACAGGCTGTCGCTTCCTCCACACCTTATTCCGTTCGCGTTTGCGGAAGAACTCGCCGCGGGCGGGGATTACGCGTTTTATCTTTCCGATTCCATGAAAGAACACGCCGACAAGTTAAAAGGATTTTTAGGTGATTTTATCGGGGTTATGCCGCCGCCGAAATTCAGAAAACCCGAAGAAATCGGGCTGATTTATAAAATAAGCGACGACAGGTTCAAAGTAACATATATCACCACCGAACTTAACGGCGAAAAAATAACGAACATAAAAAAATCCTCGTAGATATCTACAAGGATTTTTATTTTTTATTAAGTTTAACTAAAAAAATTATAATTTTTTTTCCGCGTTCCGTTTGCCGCCTGTAAAATCAACGCGTAAAACCGCTATTTTTTCGGAACGCCGCAAGCGGTTTCGCTTTTTTCGTCAGGCAAAAAGTTTACTTTTACCTTATTTAACTTTTACGCTCTTTACGACTACGCCGAAGTTGGTTACGTTGGCTTTTTCGTAAGTAGGAACGTTTATGGTCTTTTTGTTGTATTCAACGTACTGGTTGCCTTCCGCCGTGAACAAATCGTCGGGTTCTTCGTAATCGGAAGTCTTTACGATATGACCGGTTAAACCGAAGTTTTCGTTTACTTTCGTTTCGTCGTATTCGCCGGTATAATATACGGTGTAAGAAGTACGGTTGGAACCGCCTGCGTACGTGGTGATTTCGGTAAAGGTATCGGAATTAGTTTCGTCGTCTAAATCGATTTTAGCGAAAACGCAGAATTCGCCGTTATAATTCGATAAGGAAGAAGTAGGCATAAACCATTCCGCTCTGCCGGTTGCGGTAGAACCGTTGGTTTTATAGCCGTTTTCGTTTACCGTCCAGGTTCTCCATAAGCCTACGGCGCCCCTTACGTTGGTAAGGTCGGAACCGACCGTGCCGCCGCGTTTGAATTCGCCTTTAATTTCAGGTTTTACTTCGTTAAAAGTAAGTTCGCCGTCTTTGCTTATTATAGAGCCTAACATAAGTTGGCTGGAATAAGAAGTATTCTGATAAATAACCGCGCCGTCGTAATAACCGTCTTTAGCGTATCCGGTAATCGCGTCTACCGTTTCTGGCGCAAGATGACGATACATAGTAACGGTAAGCGTTTTTTCTTCCACCACGTTTTCCGCGGTGTTATAAACTTCGAACGTAATTTCGATAGTTCTTAAATCTTCGCAAGCGGTAAGGCAGAAACACGCCATACATGCGATAACGGCTACCGTTAAATTAGCAAATACTTTGATTAAACGTTTCATATTTTTCTCCAAAAAAAGATTTCCCTTTTTCTCTCCTTATTATTTTACTATCGAAAAGCCGTTTTGTCAATAAAAGATTGCATTTTATACGCTTTTAATTATTGTTTTTAACGGTAAATATTTTTTTTGCGCGTTATCGTTTACTTATATCGCTTAATATGCTAAAATATTTTTAACGAAGCGTCGCGCTTTTAACGTTCGGCGTTTTTATAACCTTACTACACAGGAGAAAAAAATGAAAACAACCGTAAACAGCGTTACTCTCGGAACGATTACCTACGAAGAAAGTCTTTGGTCGGGTAAAAAAGAACTTTCCGTTAACGACGAACCTCTCGAGAAAATAAACAAAACTCAATTCCGCACGCAGGACGGAAAAACCGTTACCATAAAGGGCAACATAGTTTTCGGAGCCAAACTCATCGCGGAAAACGAAACGGTAGCCCTTACAAAACCTATGAGTTGGTACGAAATAATTCTGGCTTTGCTGCCTTTCCTGTTCCCGTTAATCTGGGGCAATTCCCCGACTTTATGCCGGATATTCCCCGTAGTCGGCGGAGCGATAGGCGGAGCAGTCGGCGCGTTCTGCGCTATTCTTTCGGTTATCTTTATGAAACAAACGGACAAAGTTTTGTTAAAGATCGTTATCGGCGTAGCCGCTCTCGGAATAACCGTTTTAATTCTCTATTTCATCGCTTTGCTTATTTTAGGAATGATGTAAATAATTTAAGTTAAAAAATTTTACCCCCGAATATACTTCGGGGGTTTTATTTTACGGTAAAACCTTTATGCCGAAAATATATGTAAGTTACTATTTTTCCCATTGCCATTTGCCATATAATCCACCGACAGTATAAAAAAACGCTCCCCTTTCGGAGAGCGTTTTGATTTGCAAATAATTCGTAATTATTCCGCAACGACGGTAGCGCCGACTTCTTTGAAACGAGCGATAATCTTGTCCGCTTCTTCTTTGGTAGCGTTTTCTTTGATAACGCCCTTTGCTTCGACGAGCGCTTTCGCTTCGCCAAGACCCAAAGTGGTGAATTCTCTGACCGCTTTGATAACGTCGATTTTCTTGTCGCCGATTTCTTTGATGGAAACTTTGAATTCGGTCTTTTCTTCCGCTGCGGGAGCCGCTGCGGTTGCTGCCGCCGCTACCGCTACGGGAGCCGCTGCGCTTACGCCGAATTCTTCTTCGATAGCTTTTACTAAATCGTTGAGTTCAACAACGGTCATACCTTTGATTTCTTCAATCATTTTTGCAATATCTGCCATTTTAGTTTTCTCCTTAATTTTAATAAATAATTTTTAGCGCCCGATTAAGCCTGCGCTTCGGCTTTTTTGTCTGCAACTGCTTTAATAGCAACCGCAAGACCTCTCGTAAAGTTGGAAAGCGTACCTGCGAGCATTGCGTAAAGTTCTTCTTGCGAAGGAATAGCCGCGTATTTTTTTACGCCGTTATCGTCAACGTATACGTTATCGATATAACCGCTCTTTACGACTATTTTGTTTTCATACTTTTTGCTTGCAGCGACAATTACTTTACTTGCGCCGACTTCGTCGTTACCGAAAGCAACGGACGTCGGACCGTTAAGGTCGTTGTCGAAATCGGTGATTCCCAAATCGTTGAACGCGCGGCGTACCAAAGTGTTTTTCAATACTTTGTAGTCAACGTCGTTTTTACGGAGTTCTCTACGAAGTTCTGTGTCTTCGCTTACGGTTAAGGCTTCATACTTAACGAGAACCACCGACTTGGAATTTTGAATCTTCTGCTTGATTTCTTCTACGACTTGTTTTTTCGCTTCAAAATTTGCCGACATGATTTACCTCCTGTGTTAGTAAATAAAACGCCCTTACCCCGACACGGAATAAGGGCGCGTAAAGCGCTGATTAGTTCCGCCTCGGCAGGTTTTACTTTTAGTAAATTACACACCTGCTGTCTAGGGCTGTTTAATTTTTACTTTATTATTGTATCACCTGTTAAAGGAGATGTCAATTAAAATTTAGCGTTAATTTTAACGCCGGGACCCATTGTGCTTGCAACGGCAACGCTTCTTAAATAAAGACCTTTGGAAGAAGCCGGTTTCGCTTTAACGATTGCGTCCATCAAAGCGTCGTAGTTTTCCTTAATCTTTTCTTTGCCGAAACTCTTTTTGCCTAACGGGCAGTGAATAATAGCGTTTTTATCCAACCTGTATTCGACTTTACCTGCTTTGGTGTCTTTAATCGCCTTAACGACGTCCATAGTAACGGTGCCGGATTTCGGGTTAGGCATTAAGCCTTTAGGACCTAAAACTTTACCGATACGACCAACCAGACCCATCATATCGGGAGTGGTGATGATTACGTCGTAATCGAACCAGTTTTCGGTCTGGATTTTCTGAATCATATCTTCCGCGCCTACGAAGTCCGCGCCGGCTTCTTTAGCCTGATCGGCTTTTTCACCTTTGGCGAGAACTAATACTCTGACGTTTTTACCCGTTCCGTTAGGAAGAACGATAACGCCCCTGACCTGTTGGTCAGCCTGTTTGGGGTCAACGCCCAAACGAACGTGAAGTTCTACCGTTTCGTCGAATTTCGCTTTCGCGGTGTCGAGTACTAATCCGATTGCTTCGTCTGCTTCGTATAATTTAGCGGTTTCAATAGTTTTTGCGCTATCAATATATTTTTTTCCGTGTTTCATTTAAATTACCTCCTGTGGTACATTCGGGAATATTCCCTCCCACTTACGTTCCTTAGTCTACTACTTCGATACCCATACTTCTTGCAGTGCCGGCAATCATGCTCATAGCGCTTTCCAAAGTATTTGCGTTAAGGTCGGGCATCTTCAACTTAGCGATTTCTTCTACCTGAGCCTTGGTTATCTTCCCTACTTTCTGTTTGTTGGGAACGCCGCTTGCTCTTTCCAGACCGCACGCCTTTTTGATAAGAACGGGAGCCGGGGGCGTTTTAAGAATAAAGGTGAAAGAACGGTCCTGATAAATCGTCATAACGACAGGGATTATCAAACCTTCTTTATCCTGAGTTTTCGCGTTGAATTCTTTCGTGAATCCCGGAATGTTGATACCGTGAGGACCTAAAGTAGAACCTACGGGCGGACCGGGTGTTGCCTTACCTGCGGGTAATTGCAATTTTACGATCGCTGTAACCTTCTTTGCCATAATTGTTTCCTCCAAATGGTGGTAATATCGTCGCGCCAGTGTGTGAATTTAACGCGACTCCCACTATCAAAAACGGTTTTTGACCGTTTCTTTTCGATTTTAGTTGTTTTCCGTTTCTTCCTGCGTGTTTTCCGCGCCGTTTATCTTCTTTATCTGAACGTACTCTACTTCGACTTCCGTCGTTCTGCCGAACATGGTAACCTTCGCTCTCGCTTTCTGCGCGCCGTCGTTTACCGACAAAAGTTCGCCCGTGAACGATTCTAACGGACCGGACACGATTTGTACCACGTCGCCTACGTTAAATCCGCCGACGGATACTTTTTCGAGTAACATTCTCGCAACTTCTTCTTCCGTTAAGGGAAGCGGCCTGCCCTGCGGACCGACGAACCCCGTAACGCCTCTCGTGTTGGTTACGAGATACCAGATGTCGTTACTGTATATCATTTTAAGGAAAACGTAACAAGGGAATTTCTTGCGGGTGACGACTTTCTTTTTGCCGTTTGCCTTTTCTTCGAGCGTTTCTTCCGTGGGAATCTGTATCTCGAAGATGTTTTCCTGCAAATTGTTATTTTCTATAAGTTTTTCAAGGCTGTCCTTCACCATCGCTTCGTAACCCGAATACGTGTGAATTACATACCATCTCGCTTCTTCGACTGCCATTTGCCCACCCGAATTAAACTATCAGTTTCAAAAGCTCGTAAAGAGCAAAGTCAAAAGCCGAAATCACGACGAGAAACGCTAAAACCACTACGATTACGACGCCCGTCTGCTTTACTACCTTGGAAAAACCCGGCCAGCTTACTTTTTTAAGTTCGGAGAAAACGTCTTTCATTTTTCTGCCGAATCTTACGAATATGTTAGGCTTTTTGTTGGCTTTCTTTTTTTCTTTCTTGGGCGCTTCTACGTTTGCCAAACTATCCTTTTCGAGCATTTTACTCATAATAATACCCCTATAAAATAATTGCGGACCTTATCCGCCGCGACTTATTTCGCTTCTTTATGAACGGTGTGCTTTTTGCAGAATTTGCAATACTTATTGAGTTCTATTCTTTCAGCGTCGTTCTTCTTATTTTTAAATGTATCGTAATTCCTTTGTTTACATTCCGTACAAGCCAAAGTGATCTTGTTTCTTGCTCCTTTCGCTGCCATATCAGTACCTTCCGAATATCAAAAAATTAACACCCCGTTCCGAGATGCTCTGTTATTTTATCATTTATATTTTACTATGTCAAGGTTTTTTAACGATTTTTACGTTTTTTTGCCCGTTTTTTTGCATTTGCCCGTATTTTGCCCCTTTTTACATAAAAAAATCGTTCATTTACTCCCTACGGGCGGTTTTTATCCGCCCTTCGGCTTAAAAAAACGATTATTTTAAACATTATATAATTATTATAGTCGTACCCTTTCGGCGGATACGACAGCGGCGTTATCTTTTCGCGGAGTTTTTTCAGCCGTTTCCCCGATATACTTATCAAGCGGCGAATATATATCCGCCCGTTCGGTAATTTTTTTTATATCGAACTGGGAAAGCCTTTTCACGAGTTTATCTCCTTTATACACGTCTATAACGTTGAACCCGTCGCCGTCCAGCATAAAAAACAGTTTTTTCACGGGGATTTTTCCGTCCACGGCAAAATGTTTTACCGCCGCCCCTTTTAATAGGCTTCTTTCCGTTTCCCCCGAAAACACTTTTACGTATCTGTTTTCTTTTTTACAGGATAACGCCCCGAAAAACACGAACGCCGCAAAAAACAGTATGGAAAGGTTCATTCGGTTAAAGCAGGTCAGAACGAACGCCGCCGCTAGCAGTAAGGAGAACGCCACTCCGATTATTTTACAGATTTTAAGCGATTTTTCTCTTCCGCGCCTTGCCGACACGAAAGACTGCAATACCCTCCCGCCGTCAAGCGGAAACACGGGTATAAAGTTTATCGCCGCCATGGAAAGGTTGGCTTCCGCTATCATATCGGTAAAAGCGTATAAATCGGGAAAAATCCACCACGCCGCGACGCACGCTATTCCCACGGCAAGATTAAACAGCGGCCCCGCAAGCGCGACCGCCGTCTGATCTTTCAGTTTTAATCCGTCTATATCCCCCGACGCCACCGCGCCGAAAGGCATCAGCGTGATTTCGTTCAGTTTATACCCTAATTTCTGCGCCGTTACAGAGTGAGCAAGTTCATGCCCCACCGCGCAAATCGTGTATATGGCGAACAGAAATATTCGCCCCGTGGCGGCGTAATATACTCCGAACAGAAAAAACAGGGGATGTATTTTTATGTTTATACCGCCCATATAACGGCGTTGCCGTCTACCGAGAAGTCGTTAAGCATTCTGCCGTCGCCGTCGAAAAAGCAAAGTTTCGCGTTTCCGCCGTTGACGTACCCCAAAGGTATGTTTCCGAACACGGTCTGCCCGTCTTCCACGTATATCATATCGAGTCCCGTAAGCAAGGTTTTGAAGTTATCGCTGTGCTTTACTTCTACCGTATACGTTCCGTTCTCGTCTTTACTTATCGCCGCAACCGTTCCGTCGCAGGGGGCGTATATACTGTTTTTGCCGCTTATCGTGATTACCCCTTCGTTTACGTTGACGGTTCCGCTCGAAAGCACCGGCTTAAAGTCGTCGTAATTTTTAACCGTGGTTTTTTCGCCGCCGAACACCCCTTTTATAAAGGTGTTTATGCCGCTGTCCGCCATAAACGCGTCGGTTAAAAATATTCCGAGTACCAACGCCCCGATTACGCACAACTGAACGCCGATTATTCCGAACTTACCACTTTTTTTTGCTTTTTTTTCGGCGATTCTTACCGTAGAAGTCGCTTCTTCGCAGGCGGTTTCCGTTTCGCTCGTTTCTGGCAGAACGTTTTCGGCGACTTCGGAATTTTCGGCTGCCGCCGCTTCTTCCGTTATCTGCGGTTCCCCCGTTTCGCCGTTGATTTTATCGAGCAACTGTTTTTTCACGTCTTCGTCTTTTTTACGTCTTTTAAACAGTCTTTTTTTCGGCGGCTTATAGGTAACCGTCGACGTTACCGGTATATCGAGCATTTTTGCGTACTGAAGTTTCTCGTTCATTTATTTTTTCTCCTTTTCTTTGTCCGTTTATTATGTATATATGAACACCGCTTTCCGTTTATGATAAAAAAAATCGCCCGTAAAGGCGATTTTGATTGTCGATTTAATATATATTTTGTCGGATTCGTTATTTTGCGTTTTTTCTCTGTAACACAGTACCGTTTCGCCGTGTTTTCACGACAAAGAAATAAGCGTTTTACTTATTCCAGTCTATCGGCGTTTTACCTTGTTTTATAAGGTATTCGTTCGTTTTTATAAAATGTCCGTTACCGAAAAAACCGTTATACGCCGAAAGCGGCGACGGGTGTGCGCTTTCCAAAATAAGGTGTTTGCTTCCGTCGATAAGCGATTTTTTGCTTCTTGCGTTTCCGCCCCACAGCAAAAACACCACTCCGCTTTTATAATCGGATATTTTCTTTATAATTCCGTCGGTAAACCGTTCCCAGCCTTTACCCTTATGCGAATTCGCCTGATGAGCCCTGACCGTCAGCACCGTGTTAAGAAGCAGAACACCTTGTTTTGCCCAACCGGTAAGGTCGCCGTCGGTTCTTGGCGGAACGCCCGTTTCCGACGATATTTCTTTATAAATATTTACGAGCGACGGCGGTTTTTCAATTCCCTTAGGCACGGAAAAGGAAAGCCCCATCGCCTGCCCCTTTTCGTGGTAAGGATCCTGCCCTAAAATTACCGCTTTTATTTCGGAAAAGGGCGTTACTTTCATACTGTTGAAAATATCGTGCATATCGGGATATATCGTTCTCGAAAAATATTCGGTTTTTAAGAATTCTCTGAGCGATTTATAACTTTCGGACGAAAACTCGTCTTCTAAAATTTTATCCCATTCTTCGGAAATTTTTATCATATCGAAATAATAACATTTTTCTTTGACAAAATCAATATAATTTTGTATAATTCGTTTTATCCGCTTAAAAAGAAGGTGTAACTATGAGCGTTTGGGAAGTTGTTTTGATAGGCGTCGCCCTTTCGATGGATGCGTTCGCGATTACGATTGCGAATTGCGCCACGTATAAAGATACTCTTAACAGAAAAAAAGAGTGGGCAATGCCCGTCGCTTTCGCAATTTTTCAGATTCTGATGCCGATTATAGGTTATTACATAGGCAGTTTGTTTGCCGAATACATTTCGTCGGCGGCAAAGTACGTTACGGCGGCGATTTTCTTCGTGCTGGCGGCTAAAATCGTCATCGACAACGTAAAAGAAGCGAAAAACGAAGAAACGGAAGAAAAAACCGCAGGAAACTTTACTCTTGGCATAATCACCCTGCAAGCGGTGGCGACCAGTATCGACGCGTTGGCGGTAGGCGTTACTTTCGCCGTAGAACTCGGATTTTCCGTATTCGTCGCCGCGGGAATTATCGGCGCGGTAACGTTCACCCTGGTTACGGCGGCTCTCTTTATCGGCAAATTCTTGGGCGCTCTTTTAGGAAAATACGCAGAGTGGACGGGAGCGTTCATTCTTTTCTTCCTTGCGGTTAAAAACCTTGTAGAAGGTATAATAGGTTAATTAAAAATAAATTCTCCCCCTTGCCTTTCGGGCAAGGGGGATTTTTTTTGTGACGCATATGGCGGCGTAATCTTAGCGGCGGAAAACGGATTTTACGATTTCCCGAACGCTTCGCCGATTATAACCACGGCGGCTATACTTAAAAGCGGCGGAGTGAAAACATTCCGGCTCCCGTTTACGATTTTTTGTAACCTTTAGCGCCGGTAATTTTTAATAAAGACGTGGAAAAATCTTTTATATAAGTAGTGGAACAATTATATTCTTTTACGGCGTAAGTCATAACTTCTTTAAGTACCGCAAGGTATTCTTTCGGGGCGTTTACGAAAAGGTAATACGAAAGCGACCCCGGGACGGAGTTTATTTCGTTTAAATAAACGGCTTCCCCCTTTACCATATAATCTATTCTGATTACCCCTTTAAATTTTAACGCGGCGTAAACTTTCGCCGTGGTTTCTTTTATTTTTACGGCAATCTCTTCGGGAATATCCGCCGGGAATTCTCTCGTACCCTTTTCGTATTTATCGCCGAAAGTAAGCACTTCGTCTTTTCCGAAAGGTCTTTCACATTCGGAAACGATTATCGCCCCCTTTCCGTTTTTATAAGCCGCGCAATTTATTTCCACGAAGTCCTGCAAACATTTTTCGATAACGGCGCGTTTTCCGTACTTTAACGCGTCCAGCACGGCGCGGATAAGTTCTTCTTTATCGTTCGCCTTAGCGATTCCTATACTCGACCCGGAACACGCGGGTTTAACTATCATAGGGTATCCGAGCCTTGCCGTTTTCTTTTCTAAATCGTAAAGATTTTCCGTCGCGACGCAAGGTAGCGTTTTTATTCCCATGCCTTTAAGCGCGATTTTGGTAATTTCTTTATCCATACTGACGGCGGACGGCAACACGGACGGCGAAACGAAAGGTATTTCGGTATATTCCATAACGCCCGAAAGAGCGCCGCTCTCACCGTTTCCCCCGTGCGAACAATTTACCGCGCAATATATATCGGCAATGCGTTTTATTTTGTTCTTTCTTATCTCGTAAAGTCCGTTATCGTTCAAAAACGTTACTTTTTTAAGTTTTTTATAGTCGAGTTTTACGTATTCGTCTATATCGAACAGTATCTCGCCCGTGTAAAACCCGTTTTTCTTATCGACGTACACGGGATAAACGTTGAACTCGTCTTTTAAAATATTGCAGGTCAGCGCGCCGGTGATTACCGATATGTCGTGTTCCACCGATTTGCCGCCGAAAAATACCACCACGTTTTTCATAAAAAAACACCTCCGCAAAAATTTTTCGCTTTGGTGTTTCTCTTTGTTTATCTTTAATTTTAGTTGTAGTTATCGGGCAGATCGTTTTCGAACAACACGACGTCCCCTTCTTTTAAGAGTTCGTTAAGCGTTTCGTTGCCCTTTTTAAGATTCTTGGCAAACATGATGTTCTTTTTATCCATACCGCCGTCGATAAGTCCGTTTACGATTATTTCGCCGTTATGATTGCCTATAACTATTACCACATCCGCGTGGCGGGCAAGTTCTTTGCCGAAGTTGAAGTTCGCCACGTTTTCTTCTTTACCGAGTTCCACAAGTCCCGGAGTGACGACTATCTTTCTGCCGTCGAACACGTCTAACACTTCCATTGCGGCTTTCGTGCCGTCTACGCTGGCGTTGTAACTGTCGTCTATAATAACTACGTTTTTGTTGTTGGGTACGAGTTCCAGTCTGTGACCGACGGAAGTTACCCTGTTTAACCCCGTATATATCTCTTCGGGAGTTAGCCCCGCCTTATACGCCACGCCGACGGCAAGGCAGATATTCGATATACTGTGCTTTCCTAAAAGCGAAGTTATGCAGTTAAGAGGCTCTTCCCCTTTAATGTTGAGAGTGAACGACGTTCCTTTACTGCTCGTAACCATATCCGACACGGTGACGAGATCTTCCTCGCCGTTCAATCCGCAAAGATATTTTTCGCCGCCGAAACGGTTATAAAGTTCGACGGAATAATCGTTATCTGCGGTAAAGAAACCCTTTCCGTTTTCGGGAAGTCCTTCGAACAATTCGTACTTGGTGTTTTTGGTATTTTCTATACTGCCGAACGTTTCGAGATGCTGGTTATTAACCCCCGTAAGCACGCCGAAAGTCGGTTTTACGATGTTTACGAGTTCTTTTACGTCCCCTTTGGTTCTCGCCCCCATTTCGGCGATAAACACGTCGTGCGTGTCGTCGAGATTTTTAACCGTCAGCGCGATTCCGTAAGGGGTGTTATAAGAAGCCGGCGTAGATAAAACCCTGTATTTCACCGAAAGAAGGGTTTTTAATATCTCTTTGACGGTGGTTTTGCCGTAACTTCCGGTAATACCGATTCTTAAAACGTCGGAAGAATCGAGTTTTTGTTTGGCTTTGTTTATATAATAATATTTTACTATCGATTCGAACGGTTTATTTATACAATTCGAAAGAAAAAGTATATAAGGGGTTAAAATAGGCATTATGCAGACGGGCGCAAACCTTAAAATTCCTGTTACCGTATCTCCTATTACGTACGCCAGATAATTAAGTAAAAGCGTCAACCCCCAGGTTATTATCGCCGCGAGCAATATAAAAACGATGGCAAGCCTGACGAGCCTTTTGGTTTTACGCAGCGGCACTTTCGCGTTTACGCTGCTTTCCGTGTTTACGTATATAAGCGTAAACAGCAAATAAGAAAACAAACCCACGTACGAAACAACTTCGTTGCCCTTATCGTCGAAAAAGTAACTGAAAACAGGCGCGAAACACATATTTAGCACGCAGAAAAACAAAAGTCCTAAAAGGCATAAAAGCATAAGCCTTCTTAAATAGGGCGTCTGACGATGCTTTAACCATTTGAAAAACCTGCCGTTACGGTAATCGCATTGTTGCATTACGAGAAAGAATTTTAACGACGCGAAATAAAGCAGTACGCCGTTACATAAAGACGCCGCTATGCTTACCCAGACGTATTCCGTCGTAAATAAAGAAGAAAAATTTTCAAGTCCTACCGGAAACATTTACTTTCGGAGCAAAAACTCCTTCACCTCCCCGTTAAATTTCAGCGGCTTATCTATAAAACAAAAATGCGCCGCGTTTTTTATTACGACAAGTTCGCTGTTTTCTATACCTTTATGCAGCCTTTCCGCCATATAAAGGGGCGTTTCCTTGTCGTTTTCGCCGAACACTATAAGCGTTCGGTTTTTTATGCACGGCAAAACGCCGTCTAAATGTTCGTTCACTATTTTGCAGAAACTTTCTTTCATTACGGGACTTAAAGAGAGATACTCTTTGGAATAAAACCCTTTAAGCGCGCTTTTAGGCAAAAACCGCGATAAAATTTTAAACGTTTTGGTTTTTACTTTATACTTAAAACCACGTTCGGGTTTTAACCCCGCAGAGCCTGTAAGCACCAGTTTATCGAAAACGCCGCCGTTTTCCGCCGCCGCCTTTAACGCTATTCTTCCGCCGAAAGAATGGGCGATAACGTGCGGTTTTACTATTCCCCTTTTATACATATACTCTCTGACTTCGTTTACGTAATCGGAAAGGGAATAAGGATAATCCATACCCTTATTTTCGCCGAAACCTTTTAAGTCGAATGCGTACGTATCGAAATATCTGGAAAAAAACGGAATCTGTAAAGAAAAACTCTCTTTACACGATAAATAGCCGTGCAGAAACAGCAACGGTTTTTCATTGGTAAAAAGAGCGTCGTTATTCGTACTATAACTCCTTTTTGTATATTACGGCGTTCTCGCCGTCATTATAATACTTTTTCCTTACTGAAACTATATTAAAACCGAATTTTTCGTAAAGAATACGGGCGACGGAATTTTTCTCTCTGACTTCGAGAAAAACTTCCCTTACCCCTTTTTCTTTTAAGTCCTTTAACGTTTTATCCGCAAGCGAAGAAGATATTTTTTTACCCCTTTCTTCGGGGATTACGAAAACGTCTTCTATATCGGCGGAATCCGCCGCCACCGAGTAACTTATATAGGCGACGAGTTCTTCTTTTTCGTTGAACGCGCCGAAAACGAAAAACCTTCCGCTGTTAAAAGACGATTTTAAAACGTTTAAGTTCCAGCCGTCGGGGAAATATTTTTCGTTTAAATCGGCGATTTTTTCGGCAAACGCTTCCGTCAGCGGTTTTATCGTCATCTGCCTTCTTCCGCCTGACTTTTTCTTATATATAGCGGAACGAGTTTTTCCGCGTCGAAAGTTATTTCGTTTTTTTTGTTTTCTATCGCTTTTATAAAGCCGTCTACAATAGAAACGACTTCCGTTTCTACGCCGTCGATTTTTTTACCCGACAAAAAAGTATATTCTCCTTTAAGCGATAAAAGTTCGTCTTTGCCGATAAACTTTGGCGGAAAAACGACTTTGCCGTTTTCGTAACCGCAAACGTAATACGACCCGTGCAACGCGTCTATTATCGCCATTACTTTGCCTTGCTGAATATTATACGCTATCGTATCGAAAGAAGTTACCGGAAGACACGGTTTATTCGCCGCAAAACATAGTCCTTTAACGGTGGAAATCCCTATTCTTATTCCCGTAAACGAGCCTGCCCCCACGACGCATGCGAAAAAGTCGAAATCGGAAAGTTTCGCGCCGAGTTTTTCCAGAACTTCTTCCGTTTTCGGCATTAAACTTACCGAGTGACGAACGCCGCAGTCGGGTTCGAACACGATCTCCGTTTTATCTCCTTTTTCTGCGATTATCGTAAGATTTTCGCCGCTCGTATCTATTGCGAGATAGTTCATAAAATAATTTTCCTTTTATCGTTATCGACCTTTTCTATTACGACGGTTTTCGCATTTTCGGGCAGAACGCTTTCGATGTTTTCCGCCCATTCGATCAAACATATGTCGTCTTTACCGAAGTAGTCGGTAAGGCCTAACGCTTCGGCGTCTTCGCCGGAAGATAATCTGTAACAATCGTAATGATATATATAGTCGCCGTACACGTTAAGGTAAGCGTAGGTAGGGCTGGTTACGCCCGTAAACCCGAAGTATTCCGCCACCCCTTTGACGAATTCCGTTTTCCCCGCGCCGAGATCTCCTTTAA
The DNA here is from genome assembly GCA_934271245.1 of uncultured Clostridia bacterium. GTDB lineage: Bacteria > Bacillota > Clostridia > Christensenellales > Borkfalkiaceae > UBA1259. The sequence goes on from CAKQQY010000012.1 coordinate 18,427, forward strand.
GAAGCACCACGTCCCCCGTTTTAAGGGTTTTTGCGTACTCTTTCGCCGCGTTTATCGTTTCTTTTTCGCTTTCGGTTATTATTTCCATATATATCCTTTCTCTTCGGAAGTTTTAGGCGGTCACACTTTATCTACAAGCCACCTGACCCTTTTATAAAGCAACACGCATATTATCGCGTTTCCGAAATACTTTATCAGGTTAAAAAGTATTATATACCAAAACGTGTCGTGAAACAACTCTTTTACGGTCATAGGGAAAAATCCCAGACTTTTATATACGGGGAATATCACGAAACGGTTAAGCGGCAAACTTAAAAGAACCGCCGACAAAGAAAATATCGCGAGAGATATTATCACCCACTTAATTCCTTTTTTGTATTTATACATAATCGACGGGCATACTATAAACACGTTGGCTAAAACGAAGTTACACAGTTCCCCCGCACCCATAGACGAACTCTTTATAAGGCAAAGACATTCCACGCACAAAATAATCGCTTCCGCATAGAGCGGACCTAACATAAACGCCGCTATCATTATTACCGCGAAGGAAAAATCAAGTTTGAAAAAGTCGGTAAAAAGCGGTATTTCTATAAATGTAAGCGCGTACGATAGCGCCACCGTTACTCCCGACAGAGCGATTCGTTTGGTTACGGACATTTTTTGCATAATAAAACCCCTTCGATTCAAAGGGGCGCAAAAACATTAAAATAATTCTTTTCTCATCCGGACTTTAACCGTCGGTTACGGAATCACCGTATCAACCCCCGAAAGGGTTCGCAGACTTTACTGCCGATGGGGAATTTCACCCCGCCCCAAAGAATCGTTTACATTTTATACCCGTTTTTATCGTTTGTAAAGCGGATTATTACAAAATTAGTTTAAATAACGCAAATATTTTCACTTTTTATCCTTTTTTTTCGCGCTATTATGCGTATATGAATAATATTTTATCTTCATTTCTTCCTGGATTAGGTCTTTTAATTCTTCTTTTTGCCGCCTGCTTTATAGCGGTCGTCGGCGTGAAAACGGTGTTCTTTTCCGTTATAGACATAGTCGCTCGGTATAAATCTGCCGAAAAACCCGCGGAAAAATCCGCCGAACCGATAAAACCCACGCCTAAACAAACGCAAACCGCAAAACGCCGCGTTTATAAAAGAAGAATTCCGCGCCCCGAACGGAGCATAGAAATAAACCCCAACGAGATAGACCGTATCTACGTCAGAAGGTCGTCTTAAAAACCTTAAAGTTTGGTGACGTTTTTATCGTCGCCCCAAAGTTTTTCCAGATGGTAGAATAAACGCGTTTCGTCGTTGAAAACGTGTACTATAACGTCGCCGTAATCGAGCACCGCCCATCTGCCTTCTCTTACGCCTTCTCTTCTCGTAGGAGATACGCCGAGTTTTTCCGTTTCTTCTTCGACGTGATCGATAAGCGAACGCGTATGCGTCATAGATCTTCCGCTTGCCACTACGAAATAGTCGGCTACGGAAGATTTTTCTTTTACGTCTATCATTACCACGTCTTCGCCTTTGTGGTCTTTAAGTACGCCGCATATCATTTCGGCAAATTCTTTAGATTCCATTTTTTTACTTCCTTTTTATATAATAATCGTACGCTTCCAGCGTTTTTTCGTATATATATTGTCCTTTATTCATTAAGTGCAACGTTTCTTCTTTCAAACACTCTTTAAAACAGGTTTCCAAATCCCCGTCGTAAAGGCTCCTTAATTTTTCCACCCCGTCGTAAGTTCTTCCGTTTTCTATCATATCCGCAACGAAAACGAGTTTTCCGAGCGTGGTCATATCCGCTTTGCCCGAAGTGTGATAGCGTATCGCGTCCAAAACTTCCGCATCGTTTACCCCTAAAACGTTTTCCGCGACGTACGCCCCCAGATACTGGTGTACTACGGGCGGCGGCACGTTGTCGGGCAAAGAAAATTCGGGAAAATCCGACGGATTCATATATTTCGCGCAGTCGTGAAGAAGGGTTGCCGCGGCGATTTTGTCTTCGGGAAGGGATAACTCTTTGGCTTTTTTCATTGCCGCAACGTATACCCCCGCGGTATGCAAAAGCCGCTTTTCGGGTAAAACTTTTTTTATAAAATCGGTGTATTTATCCCCTTTATACACGCCGTTTTTCATTATATAATCGTAAACGCCGTCGGGAAGAAGGTCCTTTGCGTCCAACCCGAGCGCGCATTTTATACGGATTTCCGTGGAAGAAACGTTGTTTCCGCGGTACTTAAAGGTTATAAAGTCGGTGCCGAAGCGTTCCTTAAAAAATTTATGTTCGCCGTCGAAATCGGCGAAAAAATCTTCCCTGAAAAACACGGCGAGTTTTACGGCTTTTAATATTCTTTCGGGGTATCTCCACGTTTTAAAGTCGGTCAGCATATCTCCGCCGACCAAAAAATACAATTCGTCGTCGGGATAAATTTCTCTGAATTTTTCCACGGTAAGGTAAGTATAACTTTTACCGCCGTTTTTTATTTCGTAGTCACTTATTTCTATATTTTCCGCGCCGGAAAAAGCGATTTTAAGCATATTCAGCCTGTCGGCGGGCGGCGCCGGCACGATATGTTTATGCGGCGGCATAAAAGTCGGCATAACGATGAGTTTATCGAGATTCAATTCTTCTATCGCCTTTTTGCACAGGCTTACGTGTTCCCTATGCACGGGGTTAAAAGTACCGCCGAAAATCGCTATCCTTTTCATATTTTACATTGTAACAAATTTCCGTCGGAAATTCAACGGTTTTTTCGTTTAAAAACTCACGAAAAAGGCAATAATTACCGCGGAGCAGAAAATTATGAAAATATCTTTGACCAAAATTTTTACCGACACCGTTTTTCTGGCGTTCGTATCTTTTATAATAACCTTCGCCGCCGCCAACTATTTCGTAAAACGCCCGTATTCTCTTCTCATCGCTTTATGGGCGGCGTTCTTTTTCGGGATTATCGGCAACTGCGTTATAGTTTTTTTCGAGAAAAAACGAGTTAAAAAAGAAAAGGAAAAGAGAGAAAAGGCGGCTCTTTTGGATTCGGTTACTTTCGCGAAAGACGAAGAAAAAGAAAAGGTCTTTCTTTCGGCGTTAAAAAAGGATTACGCGTCGATAAAACTTTCGCGCGGGGGTTATTTTATCCCCGAAAAAAACGTTCTGGTTTTTGTCGAAGCGGGTTATTCGCCGCTTGACAAAGCGAAAACGGTAAAAATTTTCAACCTTTTAAGTAAAGACGAAAAAGCCGCCCTGTACTATCGTTTCAAAGAAAGCGGCGCGGACGAATTCGCGGAAAGGTTCAACGGTAAAATAATATTAAAATCGGAAAACGACCTGATTTCTTTGATAGAAAAATCGGACGTTAAACTTTCGCCGCCCTTTTTAACTTTTCCCGAAAAGAGAAGAGCCACGTTAAAAGAAACGATGAAAAAAAAGAAAGCCGTAAAGTATTTATTACTCGGCTTAACTTTTCTCGGATTAAGTTTTATTCTTCCGCTGAAACTTTATTACATAATTTTCGGCGGAGTTTTGTGTCTGTTTTCGCTTGTAACTTTCTTTTTCGGGTATTCGGAAAAAGAAAAGCCTACTTCTTAAAACTCGATATGTTCTACCTTTTCCGAAGAACTTCTTCTGTATAAAACGAGTTTTCTGCCCGTCGCGCACACGAATTCGGCGTTAAGTTTTTCGGCGATTTCGAATCCCGCTTCTTTCGCGTCCAACCCCGAATTTTCCAGAACGGTCACCTTTATAAGTTCCCTTTTTTCTATCGCCGAATCGAGCGATTCGATAAGATTTTCGTTTATCCCGAACTTTCCTACCTGCGTTACGGGTTCTATCGTCTGCGCCATGGAGCGAAGAGTCGCTCTCTGCTTACTTGTCAACATAATTTCTCCTTGATTTTAATCTACGAATTCGAATTCTTCTCCGCCGATTATTACGGTGGATTTTTCCGTTGCGCCCATTTTGCGCAATTTGTCTATAATTCCGCGGTCTTTAAGCACTTTCTGCAAGTACGCGAGAGAGTTCATATCGTCCATAACGACGTTCCTTTTCAGTACTTCTACGAGCGAGCCTACCACTACGAAGGTTTCCCCTTCTTTTAATATCTCGTATTCGAGTTTTTCGGGTTTCTTGTAAGTAAACTCTTCGTATTCGAGCGGTTTTACCGGCGGTAATTTTTCTAATACCTTTATTATTTCTTCTTTTAATTTATCTACGCCTTTCCCGTCTATCGCGGAGATGGGAACGATTTTTTTACCCCTTCCGACCTTTTCTTTGAACGCTTTAAGGTTTTCTGCCGCGCCTTCTATATCGCATTTGTTGGCGACGATAATCTGTTTTAATTTAGCGACCTTTTTATCGTACTTTTTGAGTTCTTCGTTGATTGCCACGTAATCGGCGTAAGGATCTCTCCCTTCTATTCCCGACATATCAACGACGTGTATAAGCATTCTCGTCCTTTCGATATGCCTTAAAAATTCCGTTCCGAGCCCTAACCCTTCGGAAGCGCCTTCTATAAGCCCCGGAATATCCGCCACGGTGAACGTTTTATCGTACATTTCGCACACGCCGAGATTAGGCGATAAGGTGGTAAAGTGATAATCGGCAATTTTCGGGCGCGCTTTCGTAAGTTTCCCAAGCAACGTGGATTTACCTACGTTCGGGAATCCTACAAGACCTACGTCCGCAATGGTTTTAAGTTCTAAAATTACCCTTTTGGTTTCCGTTTTTTCGCCCGTCTGCGAAAAATGGGGAGCGTGCCTTCTGGCGTTGGTGAATCTCGCGTTTCCTTTTCCGCCGTCGCCGCCCGTTAACACCACTTTTTTCTGTCCGTCTTCGAACATATCGGCTATAACGCTGCCCGTTTCTTTATCTTTTATAACGGTGCCGAGCGGAACTTTCAGCACAACGTCCTTTCCCGCTTTGCCGAAGCAATTTTTCGGTTCGCCGTTCGCGCCTCTTTCGGCTACGTATTTGGTTTTATAATAATAATCGGCAAGGTTAGTCAAACTGCTGTCGGCAACAAATATAACGTCGCCGCCCTTTCCGCCGTCGCCGCCGTCCGGACCGCCGCTGACTTTTCCTTTATAGTGTATAAAGGAAGTTATGCCGTTTCCGCCGTCCCCTGCTTTTATACTGATAATGGCTCTGTCGATAAACATTTACTTTCTTTTAATCCTTTTTTCGCACAATTCTTTTATAGGGCAGTTCTCGCAATCGGGTTTTTTTGCGCTGCAAAAACTTCTTCCTAAATATATCAGGTAATGGTGGGCTTTCGACCAGTCTTTTTTGTCGATAAGTTCCATAAGTTCTTTTTCCGTTTTGAGTACGTTTTCGCCCGAAGCAAGTCCGATTCTGTACGAAACCCTGAAAACGTGCGTATCCACCGCGATAGCGTCGCCCTTAAACGCCACCGAATACACTACGTTGGCGGTTTTTCTGCCTACCCCCGAAAGGGTTTGCAAATCGGCTAAGTTATCGGGAACTTTGCCGCCGAATTTTTCCGCTATGTCTTTCGTCGCGCTTAATATATGTTCCGCTTTGGTTTTATAAAGTCCGCAGGAAAAAATGTATTTTTCCAGTTCTTCCGCTTTCAGCGTAAGCATTTTTTCGGGTTCGCCGTACAGGGCGAAAAGTTTTTCCGTTACTTTATTTACCCGTTCGTCGGTGCATTGCGCCGACAATATTACCGCTACGAGCAGTTGATAAGGCGTTTCGAATTTAAGCGCGGGCTTGTCCGAAAATACTTCGGATAGTATTTCTACTACCCTTTTTGCTTTGGTTTTATTCATACCGAATAATATTTTAACACAAGACCGCCGCCTTTTACAAGCGTTTTTTGCCAAGGCAAAAATTTATATGAGCCGAACCGACTTTCTGCCGCCGTATTCTTTTACCTTAAACGCCCCCGCGAACGAAGAAAAATTAACTTTTCTTAAAAGGCGGACGGCGAAATAATAGTTGTTTTCCGATACCTTAACGGATAATCCGCAACCCACGCCCGCTTCTTTCGGGGTGTTCACGAGATTATTAGGGATTCCCCTTTCCGTTAAAATCGCCGAAAATTTTACCGAGTGTTCTCTCGACCGAAACGCTATAACCACATATCCCATTGTATTTCTCCTTTGCATAAATTTACCGTACAAACTATATATATCTATATGGAAGAACCATTTCCGATTCCTCATATTAAAAACGATAAAGTTAAAACCGCAATCGATTTTAACTTCTACTGATATATATTATTTATTTAGCCGTCGCTTTTGTTACGGAAAGGAGCATTTATGATTTATCTCGACAACGCCGCCACGGGCGGTTTCAAACCGCGCGCGGTTTACGAATCTTTGGAAACCGTAGCCAAATATCTTGCGGCAAACCCCGGAAGAAGCGGTCACCGTCTGGCGATTACGGGCGCGAAAATAGTTTCTTCCGCGAGAGAAAAAGCGGCGGAAACTTTCGGTTGCTCGCCCGACAGAGTTATTTTCACCAAAAACTGCACCGAAGCGCTTAATATCGCCATTTTGGGAAGCGTAACGCGCGGTTGCCACGTTATAACCACCGTTTACGAACACAATTCCGTTCTTCGCCCCTTAACCCGTTTACAAAACATAGGGCTTATAACTTTCGACGCGGTCGCGCCCGAAAAAGACAAACCGCTTGCCTCGGCGATAGAAGAAAAAATAAAAGAAAACACTACGCTTATAGTGTTAAACGCCGTATCCAACGTTACGGGCGAAGAAACCGACGTTACGGGTATAGGCAATATCGCCGAAAAACACGGAATCAAATTCATAGTAGACGGCGCGCAGGCGGGCGGACACATACCCGTAAACCTTAAAAGACAAAAAATTTCCGCTCTCGCGCTTGCGGGTCACAAGGGTCTTTACGGCGTTATGGGGTCGGGATTGCTTCTCATCGACGACGACACCGAAATCACCCCCGTGTTCACGGGCGGAACGGGAACGGAATCTTTTAATTTAAATCAGCCTTTAAGTTACCCCGAAAGGCTGGAAAGCGGAACGCTCAATCTCCCCGCGATAGCGGCGCTAAAGGAGGGAATAGACTACGCGGCGAAGAACGTAGTAAACTTCGGCGACGCGCTTTTTTCCGCCACGGAAAAGGTTATAACCGGGTTATCGGAAATCGACAAGGTTATTTGCTATTCCGAGCCTAACCGCGCGGGGATAGTATCTTTCGCGATAAGAAACATGCCGAGCGCGGAAGTCGCCGACATATTAAACGACGAATACGACGTTGCCGTGCGGTCGGGTCTGCATTGCGCGCCGCTCATGCACAAATTTTTACATACCGAAAAAGAAGGACTCGTCAGGGCGAGTTTATCCGTGCAGAACAGCGCGGGCGAACTTAAAAGTTTTATTTCCGCCGTGCAGAAAATTTCTAAGTATTAAATCTTTTTAAGTTGGTCTATGACTTTATCGAGAATTTTTTTCTTTTTATCGTCTAAAAAAGGAGCGATCATCTGCCCGAAGTTGTCTATTTCGGCGTTAGAAAGAGTGCCGTTTCTTTTACCTTTTTCCGCTTCGCGATAAATTGCAGAAAGCAATTCTCCCGAAGATTTTCCGTCGAATCTGGTTGCGAGCGAGTTTACAAGTTTAAATAAATCGGTATTTTCGTCGATTTTGCCGTTATCGAAACCGCCGTCGCCGCCGTTTTTTATGTATTCGTTGAAATCTTCCATTTTAATCTCCTTTTTATATTGTTTTCAATTTTATTGTATGAAACTCATATAATATAATGTTAGCGGAAAAATATGGAAATATTACAACTTTTAATCAATTTTTTAACGAACGGCGCGGGCGAAAAATATAAAGGGTTATTAGACCTTTTCGTTAAAGATTCTTTCGACATAAAAAAGGTGCTGAAAGATATAACGCCCGATAAAATCGCCCCGATAATAAAAGACTTTTTAAACGACAAAAAATCCCCTGCGGCATACGCAGGGGAAAGCGTCGGATTGAACCCTATCGCGAACGTCGCGGATAAGGACATAGTTTATACTTTAAACAAATATTTTTACGGCTGAGCGAGAATTTCGAGCGCTCTCGGAACGGAAAGAGATTCGTTTACAACCCCGTTCCCTTCCGTTGCGATAAACCCTACCCCGTGAATGGTAGTGGTTTCATCGGGTTGGAAAATGTAGTCGGTGGTAAGTTTAATGCCTTCGCCCGTAACGAAATTTCTGTAAGTGGTCTGCATTATGCCCTTACCGTAGGTGGTATATTTGCCGTCGTGTTCGGTGATTACAAGGTTATCGAGAGTGAACGCCTTTTTATAATACGCCATAGCGCCGATAAGGCATTCCGAAGCCGAAGCCGTGTTTCCGTCGGCTAACACGACGATTTTTTTTATATTTCTGTTAAAGTTATCTCCCGAAGCGGTAAAATAAGTTTTAACGTTGCGTTTGTTCTTAGAAACGGCTATTACCGGGCGTTTTTCGTTTTCGCTGTAAACTAAATAAGAAGCGATTTTCGTCAGAATATCCATCTGCCCGCCGCCGTTACTTCTTAAATCGAGAATAAGTTTGGTTTTTCCCCTTTCTTTCATATAATCCATAGCGTAAGCGAACTGCTCCGCCGCGCCGCCCGAAAATTCTTCTAAACGAATAAACGCGGTGTCCGTGGGAAGTTCATTCATTCCCCCGTTCATTTCGACGGGTTCGGGATCTTTTCCGTCGTCCGCGCGGAATACGTAAGTTTTTTCGCTGTCCTTATAATAAACGTAACTCTCGACGTAAACTTCTTTCTGCACGATAAAACTCATCTCTTCGCCGGCTCTTGTAACCGTCAGCGAGAATTTTTCTTTTTCTTTAAACTTGCCGATATACTCGAACAATTCTTCTCTGTCTGCAAAGTTTATTCTTTCGCCGTTTTCGTTTAAGCCTGCGACTATAACGTCGCCCTTTTCCATACCCGCTTTTTCGGCTGGCGAGTTGCCTGCCACGACGAAAACGGACAAATCTTCGGAATATCTGTAAAAGTATATGCCCGTTCCGTAGTTATTGCCTAAACTGGTGTAAACGACGTCGGTAAATTCCTGTTCGGTGTAATAATCGGAATACTTATCGAGAAGGGTTTTGACTATCGCGTCGGCGTAATCTTCGTCGGTAAATTTTTTGTACGTTCCCGTTTCCTCGTCGTAATAGCAATAATTTTTGTCTATCATAGAGGTTACCCAGTTAAGACTGTTGGTTAAGTTGTTGTCGGCAAAATATCCCGCTGCGAATCCGCCGAAAAAGAAGCAGACGGCGAGCAGAACGCAAATTATGACTATAAGCGTTTTTTTGTCTTTTTTTCTGCTGATTTCTTTAATTTCGGTAGCCGTTAAATCTTTTCTCATAATTATTTCACCATTTTGGAGAGTATCGCTATAAGTCTGAACGTCACCGCGTCGGAAAACTTACGTACGTTTAACCCCGTCAGTCTTTCGATTTTGTCTAACCTGTACATAAGGGTGTTTCTGTGAAGGTACAGTTTTCTCGAAGTTTCGCTTATGTTAAGGCTGTTACCCAAAAATTCTTCGGCGGTAACGACCATTTCTTCGTCGGCGAAAACTTCTCTCGCCCCTTCGTCCATTAAAACGTCTAAATATTCGTTGAGTTTGTGCTTGGGCAAATCTTCGAGTATTTTAACGAAAACGTAATCTTTGAAAGAATGTACGTCGCCCGAAGAACAAAGAGATTCGTCCGACTGGCAAGCCGAAGTCGCCTGCGAAAAGGATACGCTTACGTCGAACACCGTTTTTACCACGCCGCCCAAATAAATTTTGGTTTTTATACCCGTTTCTTCGAAAAGGGAAAGTCTCAGAATCTCGGCGTATTCGCTTACCGAGCGGTATTCGGCGAAAACGTCGTCCGTGTATTTAACGAAAACGCAGCGATCGGCTTTTACTTTAACGGCAAAATCTTTTCCCGTCGGCTGATAGTTCTGCAAAAACGCCATAACGTCTTCCGCTTTGCCGTTTTCCGCATTTATAACCATTGCAACGCAGGGTTTTTCGGGCAGAACGTGCTTCTCTGCGTACTTTTTCATTCGGGAATAGTTTATTTCGCCGAACACTATCGCCCTGCAAAAATCCGCAAAGGAAATATCCGGTTCTTTAATTAAAAAACTTCCGGCAAGGTCGCTTATCAAAAGAGCGTAAGTCTTTTCCGCGTCGCCGCAGCCGTCGATTTTGCCGATATAATTTTTTTCTTTATGCGAAACGGTAAAATAAGTGGCGTTGTTTTCCGCGTCGATTTTCACCGATTCCGTCCCGTGAGGCATATTGACGGATATGGTTTCGGGGCTTTTGGTTTCCCCCGTTAAAAATCTGCCGTTTTCGGTGTACAAAGATAATTTTATACCCGTTCTTTCTTTGATATACTTTATAAATGCTTTTAATTCGTTCATTTTTTATTCCTTTACCGCCATTTTACACTAAAAGAGCGAAAATTACAACAAGTTATGCGAAAATACCGCAAAGCAGCAGTATATAACCCAGAACGATTGCCGAAACGACGGTTATCGCAAGAATCGCAAGACCTTTTTTACGCGTTTTTTTATCGCGGAATATCATTAAAATTCCTACGCCCGAATTTGCCGAAAGACCCGAAACGAGCCCCGCAAAACTCAACACCCCCGAAGTGTACGCTTCGGTTATGACTATCGACGAGCCGCAGTTAGGTATAAGCCCGATTAAACTTGCCGCGAGCGGCTGAAAATAAACGCTTCCCTGCAAAAAGGTTTTTATGGTTTCGCCGAAAAAGTAAAAGATTATTCCGAACAAAAGATTTACCGCGAAAATATATATAAACGTCACGAGGGTGTGTTTTAACGGGTGAAACAGCAGCCTGTCGATAAGCCTTTCGGCCTCTTCGCCGCATTCTTCGCACTTATTTTCTTCGGGGCAGACGTGCGTGACGTTGAGATTTTTGAACGCCGCGTTCACGATAAACCCTATTATCGCCGCGTAGGCGAACTTTACCCCGACAAGCGTTAAAATTTCCCACACGCTTACGCCGCTCGAAATAAGCACGACCAACCCTTCGTCGCTGGTGGAAAGAAACGCCGCGACGAGCGTTCCTGCGGTAATAAGTCCGCCGTCGTATAATTTTGCGCACATTACCGAAAAGCCGCATTCGGGAATTATTCCCGTCGCCCCCGCAACCAGCGGAGCAAATTTCCCCGACAGCGCTTTTTCTATTTTATTTTTGCTTTTAAGCCCTTCTATGAGTTCCATTAAAAAGTAGATAAGGAACACGAAAGGTATTACTATTAAACTATCTTTTAAAGCGTCTAAAATAACGTCCCACATATTATCTCCTTTTTTTGATTCGGTACTCTTTTGCGAGTTTTTATAATTACTTATTAAGTTTAAAACCAAACGAACTAAAATGCAAGCAAAAACGTGAAAAAAGAACTCGTAAAAAGATTTTTTTCGTCGGAAACGATTTATAAACGCAAAACCGCCCGAATAAAAGTCGGTTTTAACGGTAGCGTAAAGTTTTTAACCCGATCGAATCACAGTCCGCTGCGTTATTCGGTTATATCCGCAACGGGATATACGAAAAAACTCTTTCCGAAAAAAATCGGAAAGAGTTTTATTTTGTATTATTTACGTTTAATCAGCCGTTGTTATTTAGCAAGGCTTGCGGAAGAAATCAAAGTTCCGTCCGCCGTGTAAGCGGATACCGTAATCATCATGGGTTCTTTCGCTTTGCCTTCGACAGAATCGGCCTTACTGCTTATAAAGTAATACGTGTTGCCGTTAAGCGTGTAGGTGTCGTTACCTGCGAGTTTACCCGCTACGGCACCGGCATTGTTCTTCGCCCAAGCGTTATCTACGAAAGACAATACCTTTAATTCGGTAACGTAGGTTTCCGCTTCGGTCGCTTCTATTCTCTGCGTTACGTATACTCTGTTGGTAGCGCCGGAGTTAAAGCCAAGACCGTCTCCTTGATCAAATTTAGTATAAACACCTACCGATACGACGTAGTAAGCAACCGTCTTATTGTTGGACTTAGTAAAAGTCAAGGTGTTATCGGCGTTCTCGGTTAAAACCATCGTGTCGGAAGGTCCGTGATAGAAACCCGAAGACAATACGGTATCCAAGGTCTTGGTTTCGCCGTTAATTTTTAAGGATAAAAGATTAGTTTCCCCACCGATCGAAACATAGCAGTTCGGGGTATATTCCATGTAAGTTGACCTTATTTCGCCTTTATTCATGCAGTTTTCAATTACCAGGTTCGCTTTACTGCTGGGCAAATTCCCGATAAACATACTTGCTCTGCCGGAAATAAGACTGCCGTAGTTATTACAATTTTTGAAGGTAAAGGTCTGCCCGTTTGAATACCCATACCCAGTAAATACTGCGTTGTAAGAGGTACTGTCCCCCGAGGAATTGATGGTCGCGTAGTTGTTGCAATCGGTAACGGTTATACCATACGCAACATACGAGCAAATTATACCGTTATTTCCGCCGCTCCAGGAAACGTTGCCATAGAAGTTGATTCCGTTAAACTTAGACGCAAGCGTCTGCATAACGAATTTATATTTCGTTTCAAGATTCAGGTTAGAAATCGTGGAATATGTCATATAGTCAAAAACAACCGCGTCGGTTTCGCACTTGATATACATGCCGTTACCGTTTAATACTATATTTTTGATGGTTTCGGGATAGTACGCGTTAGCCCAACTGTTCACGGCGCCAGGCGCTTCGTCGTTTTCGGTGAAAGTAATATCGCTTATCAACTTATAATAATTCTTCTTTGTAAAAGAACCGGACGTAATTTTTTTGAACTGTTCCTTGTTAGCGATTAAATAGGGGCTGACTTCGGTTCCTAAACCGCCTTCGAATTCGCTCGCTTTTTCGGTGTCGATTACCGTTGTAGACACTTCTTTACCTGTTACGTTTACGTTCATTCCTTCTTTACCTGGAGCGACTACGGTGACTTCCGCGTCGGCTTTTACTTCAACCTTCGCAGCCTCGTCGTTAACGACGACGGTGCCTACCTTAGAGCCGCTTTCTGCGGTTATGGTCGCTTTTACTTCGGCGGCGGTTTCAACCGCTATGACGGAAGCAACTTCCGCGCCGTTTTCTACTTTTACGTGACCCGATTCAACCTTAACGGTCCCCAAAACCTTGCCGTATTCGTGATAAGAGTTGGGCGCAACCGCCTGAACGTTTACCGAAGTAAGGTTGTTATGATGGTTTACTTCGTCTTTCGGAGCGTTTACCGTAAGGTTTCCGCCGTTGGTACGGATAGTTACCGTTTTTGCCGTTCCCGTGGTGTTTTCGTACGTTAATTCGTTTACTTTATTTTCGCCGACGTCTACGCCGTTAGTTACGGTGAGAGTTGCGATAGTAGCGTTACCTTTAATATAACTGCTGTATTTCGTGTTATTTGCCGCTTCTGTCGCGTTATTTACTATTTTCCAGAGGTTCGCGCCGGAAGAAAGCGTTTTGCTTTCGTCCTGATAAACAACTCCGCTGTTTTCATCGAGCAACACGAATCTGTTGTTTACGGAATCCCAAAGGATTTCGCCCGAACTTCTCGGCGTGAGTTTTTCTACTTCGAAGCCGTATTCTCTTGCGACGTTTAACGCGTCAGTCATGGTGTCGTTCTTCTTGCCGCCGACTTCTTCCATCTTCAAGCCGTCGTTAAGTTCTTTTACGAGAACTACGTCGTTACTTACGTTGGCTTTCTTGATGACCGAAGCAAAAGTCGGAATCAAAACCGCCGCGAGTATCGCAACGACTGCGATGACGACTACGAGTTCTACGATTGTAAAACCGCGTTTACCGTTTCTTTTCATATTTTTTTCTCCTTTTATCTCACGGTGCAAATTTAACCGTTTCTTATATTTTTTACAACTTTATTATATTTATTTCGGCGTTTTTGTCAACTTTATTATATGCGTTTTAAGAGTTTATAATTATTTTTTACGCGTAAAGTTAAAAACGAAAATTTTATGTTAAAAATTCTAATAATTTCGGTTTGCTTAAAAACAAAACCCTTTCCAAAGTCTTTTTCCCCGAAAATTTCGGCACAAGACAATTCAGAAAGGGTTTTACTTTAATATTTTATTCGCATTACTTAAATGTTCTACACTGTGCGAATTGCGTGTGGTTTTTACGCGCGTTTAATTAAGCGATGTTATTTAGCAAGGCTTGCGGAAGAAATCAGAGTTCCGTCCGCCGCATAAGCGGATACCGTTACCATCATAGGCGCTTTCGCTTTGCCGTCAACGGAATGCTTCGTACTGCTTATGAAGTAATAAGTGTTGTCGTTAAGAGTATAAATATCGTTACCGACAAGTTTACCCGCTACGGCACCGGCATTGTTCTTCGCCCAAGCGTTATCTACGAAAGATAATACTTTCAATTCGGTAACGTAGGTTTCCGCTTCGGTCGCTTCTATTCTCTGCGTTACGTATACTCTGTCGGTAGCGCCGGAGTTAAATTCTAAACCGTCTCCTTGGTCAAATTTAGTATAAACACCTACCGATACGACGTAGTAAGCAACCGTCTTATTATTTGACTTAGTAAAAGTCAAGGTGTTATCGGCGTTCTCGGTTAAAGCCATCGTGTCGGAAGGTCCGTGATAGAAACCCGAAGACAATACGGTATCCAAGGTCTTGGTTTCGCCGTTAAGAGTTAACGAAATTATGTTGCTTTCAGATACGGAAACATAGCAATTCGGGGTGTATCCCATATAAGTCGCTCTTATTTCGCCTTTGTTTAAGCAATTTTCAACTACTAACTTCGATTTATATCTTACGTTTCCGATAAACATACTCGCTTTACCGGAAATAAGACTACCATAGTTGTTGCAGTTTTTGAAACTCAGCGTTGCATTCTCAGTAAACGCATAACCGGTGAATATTGCGTTATAATCTGCTTCGCCTCCCGTAGAGTTGATAGTAGCGTAGTTATTGCAATTGATGGCCGTTAATCCGTCGGTAACATACGCGCAGATAAGACCGTTATTTCCGCCGTTCCAGGAAACATTGCCGTAAAAATTAACACCTTCAAACGTGACTCCTATCGTTTGCGTTGCAAACTTATTTTTAATTTCGACGTTCAAATTCATAACGGTCGAGTTTCCTATTATGTCGAATACTGCCGCTGCCGATTCGCATTTGATATACTTTCCGTTACCGTTTAAATTAATATAACTTACTTTTTTGGGAAGATATACAGCATATCCCCACCTTGCACCAGCAAGTTCGTCACTTTCGGTAAAAGTAACTTCACCGATCAAGCTATAGTATTTTATATTATCGATATAACCGGACGTAATCTTTTCGAACTGTCCCTTGTTAGCGATTAAATAGGGGCTGGCTTTGGTTCCTAAACCGCCTTCGAAATTGCTCGCTTTTTCGGTGTCGATTACCGTTGTAGACGCTTCTTTACCGGTTACGTCTACAGTTATTCCTGTTTTACCGGGAGCAACTTCGGTGACTTCCGCGCCGGTTTTTACTTCAACCTTCGCGGCTGCGTCGTTAACGACGACGGTGCCTACCTTAGAGCCTTCTTCCGCGGTTATGGTCGCTTTTACTTCGGCGGTGGTTTCAACCGCTATGACGGAAGCAACTTCCGCGCCGTTTTCAACTTTTACGTGACCGGATTCAACCTTAACGGTTCCTAAAACCTTACCGAATTCGTGGTAAGAATTAGGAGCAACCGCCTGAACGTTTACAGAAGTAAGGTTATTATGATGGTTTACTTCGTCCGTCGCCGCGTTTACCGTAAGGTTTCCGCCGTTGGTACGGATAGTTACCGTTTTCTTAGTTCCCGTGATGTTTTCGTACGTTAATTCGTTTACTTTATTTTCGCCGACGTCTACGCCGTTAGTTACGGTGAGAGTTTCGATAGTAGCGTTACCTTTAATATAACTGCTGTATTCGGTATTATTTGCCGCTTCTTCTGCGTTATTTACTATTTTCCAAAGGTTCGCGCCCGAAGAAAGCGTTTTGCTTTCGTCTTTGTATACGGCGTCACCGTTTTCATCGAGCAAAACGAATCTGTTGTTTACCGAATCCCAAAGGATTTCGCCCGAACTTCTCGGAGTGAGTTTTTCTACTTCGAAGCCGTAATCTTTCGCGACGTTTAACGCGTCGGTCATGGTGTCGTTCTTTTTGCCGCCGACTTCTTCCAGTTTCAAGCCGTCGTTAAGTTCTTTAACAAGAACTACGTCGTTACTTACGTTGGCTTTCTTGATGACCGAAGCAAAAGTCGGAATCAAAACCGCCGCGAGTATCGCAACGACTGCGATGACGACTACGAGTTCTACGATTGTAAAACCGCGTTTACCGTTTCTTTTCATTTTTTCTCTCCTATTTTTTTCGGTATTTTTATAACCGTTTTTTACATTTTCCAAAATTTAATTATATATATTTCGACATTTTTGTCAACTTTATTATACTCGTTTTACGGACATATAATTATTTTTTTTGCTTAAATTCGAAATTAAAAATCTTACGTTAAAAAATTTAATGGTTTTAGTCTAAGCAAAACAAAACCCTCTTCTACCCCCCCCCCCCGACGTTTTCGGGAGGAGAGCAAGGTCAGAAAAGGGTTATTTACTATACTTTTTTATTCGGTTAGTTTACGCTGTACAAATCGCCGTTTTTAGTGTATTCGTAAGAATGACCGTTAGATTTTGCCGTGATATTGTTATGCGTGATTTCCTCACCAAACCCGCCACGGGCCTCAACGGAGAATTTCCACGCCGCCATCATCCAATATCCGTCAACGTACACACAGGTATCGCCGTTTTCGGTTACGAAATATTCTTTAGAAGCATACGAACAAGTACTGTCGTAAGTATTGCCGCAATTCAATATTTTAAGGTCGGTGATAACGACTTTCGTTGCGCCCATACCTACGGCGATTGCAGAATAATAATAAGCGCAGGTTACGGTAGTATCGATAACGGAACCGCCGTTGATTTTCCCTTCCTTATCGGTAGTATTAAAACCTATCAGCGCGCCGACTTTTTCGCCGCCGTATACGGTGGAGTTTTTAACGTTGACGTTATTTAAATAAGTTGTACCGTAGTTGATTCCTACTACCACCGCTACGCCGGAAGTGTGGTTTGCGGCGCTGGACTGCATATCGTCTTCGTCTATTTCCGCACCGGTAAAGGTCAGATTATTAACGGTTAGTTTTTGTCCTGCGTCAACTCTGCCGAAGAATCCTACGCCGTAATAGTTGCTCGCGCCCGCCTGCGGTTCGCCCTGCGGGTCGTTCGTGGCAGCCATATGAACGTTAAGCCCCGTTATAACGTGGTTGTTGCCGTTAACGGTCAGTTCCTTTAATACGGTAGAAGATTTCATATCTACGGGACTCCACTTTGACGCGGACAAATCTATATCGGAAACGATTTCCACAACCGCGGTTTCCATAGTCAACGCTTTGGTAAACGCCGCTTCTAACGACACCTGATATACTTCGCCGACTTTCGCTACCGCGTTATGTTTGTTTTCCGCTTCTTCTTTAACCGTTTCGATTGTTTTTCCTTCGGGAATCGCATCTAATTCCAGATTACCCGTGTTGGCAACGCCTGCCGCAGCGTAAGCGTTTTCTACGGTGTTTGCCGCAGCGTCTATTTTAGCGGTAGCGGCAGCCGCGTATATCGTTACGATTTTCGCGCCTTCTTTTACTTCTACTCTGCCCGAAGTTACGGACACAAAGCCTACGCTTCCGTATTCGTGGTAAGAAGCGGAAGCAACCGCATGAACGTTTACCGAAGTAAGATTATTATAGTGATTTACGGTATCCGACGGAGCGTTTACCGTAAGGTTTCCGCCGTTGGTACGGATTGTTACCGTTTTTGCCGTTCCCGTCGTATTTAAGTAGGTCAGTTCGGTTACTTTGTTTTCGCCTACGTCTACGCCGTTAGTTACGGTGAGCGTTGCGATAGTGGCGTTACCTTTAATATAACTGCTGTATTCCGCGTTATCTGCCGCTTCTGTCGCGTTATTTACTATTTTCCAGAGGTTCGCGCCCGAAGAAAGCGTCTTACTTTCGTCTTTATAAACCGCGTCACCGTTTTCATCGAGCAAAGCAAATCTGTTGTTTACCGAATCCCAGAGGATTTCGCCCGAACTTCTCGGCGTAAGTTTTTCTACTTCGTAGCCGTAAGCTTTCGCGACGTTTAACGCGTCGGTCATGGTGTCGTTTTTCTTGCCGCCGACTTCTTCTATTTTAAGTCCCTCGTTAAGGTTCCTTACAAGCGCAACGTCGTTACTTACGTTGGCTTTTCTGATTACCGAAGCGAAAGTCGGAATCAAAACCGCCGCAAGTATGGCGACTACCGCGATGACGACTACAAGTTCTACGATAGTAAAACCGCGTTTACCGTTTCTTTTCATTTTACTTTTCTCCTATTTTTTATTTTTGTCGGTTTAATTTTAACCGTTTTTTATATATTTGTCAATACAATAAATATATTTCCACGAATACCTTATTTTTTTGCCGCCCCCGGTTTAGCGTTCGGCGAAGGGTCGAAAACATTAAAATTCTCAATAATTCCCGCCTTTTTTCATTTTTGCGTCAATAACAAAGAGTCGGCGGCAAAACCATATAATAATAAAAAAACCGCTCGCAATCGAACGGTACTCTATATATAAACGACCGTTTCGGTCGGATTATTTTCGGGATATTAACCTTAGTTTATATGGTTGATACCCATGAGATACAAAGATAACAATACAGGATTTACCTTTTCGAAATCTTCTTCGTAACTCTTTAATAAGTTCTTCATATCGTTGCCTCCTTTTTTTTATTTACAAGTACCATTATAACCATTTATATTACTTTGTCAAACATTTTGTGACACTTTTTTGAAATTTTTTTTCATAAATTTTTAATTATTTGTTATTATTTATCAATATTTTCATATTTTTAACATTTTTCACAGTTTTGAAAGATAGACAAGCCTTTTTGTGTAAATTTATTTACCGTTTTTGTTAATTTTTAACAAAAAAATACCGTCGGATTATTCCCGACGATAAACGAGAAAACGAATAAACGTCATAAAGACTTTTTATAAAAACTATTTTACCTGAAAGCGGCAGCCGCGAGTTTATCTCGCGGCTGCCGCTTTTAGTGCGTTTTACTTATTTTCGTTTTTTATCCCGCGTCGTTTACGGCGCTAATGATTTTAAAATATTCCTCTTCCGTTTCGGCAAACGCCTCCGACGCGCCGACGAAACTTCCCCCGCGCAAAATTTCCGTAAGAGCAGAAGCGGCGGAGGCAAGCGCGGAAAAACCGAGGTTCGCCGCAACGCCTTTTAACGTGTGCGCCGCCCTGAACGCGCTTGAAACGTCCTTGTTTTTTACCGCGGCGGCAAGGAGCGAAAAAGTTTCGTCCTCCGCAAATTTTTCTACAAGACGACCGATGAACTCTTCGCTTACGAGCCTTGTTTTCACCGAGTCGAAATTCTCGCCTGCTCTTTCATATATATCACGAGTATTCATATTATGTTACCAAATCCCCCCCCCCTCGTCGTTTTTCACAAGAGAAATTATGGTTTTAACAAGTTTTTTGGCGTCTAACGGCTTTGTAACGCACCCGCTCATACCCGCTTCTTTCATTCGTTCTTCGTCGTCGTAGAAGGCGTTTGCCGTCATTGCGACAATGGGAACGGAAGCGGCGTCCGCGCGCCCCGAAAGCCTTATTTCCCGCGCGGCTTCCAGCCCGTCTTTTACGGGCATCATAACGTCCATAACCACCGCGTCGTAAAATCCGGAGGGTTTCATAAGAAATTTATTTATTCCCTCCTCTCCGTTTTTGGCGGTAACGACGTTCGCGCCCGCGGTTTTAAGCATAAATTCCGCGATTTCAAGGTTAAGGTCGTTATCCTCTACGACGAGAACGTTATATCCGACGAGCGGTTCTATACTATCTTCTTCTTCGGATAAAACGGGCGCGCCGGTCGCAAGTAAAAACGGTATTTTTACGGTAAACGTCGTGCCTACGTCCTTTTGAGATTCCGCGTCAATCGTTCCACCCATTTTTTCCACCGCTTTTTTGACTATGGCAAGACCCAGACCCGTTCCGCCGGTGCGATTTTCCGTTCCTTTTACTTCCTGTTCGAACGGCTCGAACATTCTCTTTTTAAATTCCTCGCTCATTCCTATGCCGGTATCCGCGCACGTTATCTCGAAAAACGCTTTCGTTCCGTCGCAGGACGTTTCGCGCAAAGTGAAATTCACGCTGCCGTTAGGCTTGTTATAATTTATCGCGTTCACTATGAGGTTGGCGCATACCCGCTTTAACAGCACCGCCGCGCCGTACAACTCGTCGTGAACGACGTCTTTCTCTTCCATAAAAAGGTTTACGCCGCGTTCGCTCGCCTGAAAACTCGTCACCAAGTTTACGTCTGAAACAATCTCTTTTACCGAGAAAACCTCGTCTTTCCACGTCACTTCCTGCGCGTCTAACTTCGTCATGTCCAGAACGTCGTTCACGAGTTCTAAAAGATAGCCGGAAGCCTTCCATATCTTATTTCTGCATTCTTTCTGCTTTTCGGGGTCGTCCGCGTAATATTCGCCTATCTTGAGCATTCCGCGAATACCGTTTATCGGAGTTCTCACGTCGTGACTCATTCTTCGCAAAAATTCGGTTTTAGCCTCGTTTGCGCGGATAGCTTCGCTCGCGAGCCTGTTCATCTGCGCGCGATACGCCGCTTCGCTTTTTTCGCGTTCGGCTTTCTTTATTCTTACGAATCTGTAACGCACGGCGGTCATAACGACGATAACCGCAACGTAAAACAATACCGAATACGCAAGCAACAAAGATCTGCTTGCAAACACTTCTTTTTCGGGCATGAAAACGTATATGAAATACCCCTTGCACTTTTCGCGCACGCCGTAAAAATCGTCTACGTTTTCTATCGTGCCGCGGGAAGCGGACAATCTCATTTTTTGTACCACGGGACAGTCTTCCGCAAGCAACCCTTTGTATTCCTTTTCGTTTGAAGCCAGAACGTTCGTTCCGTCGGTAACGACCACTTTACCGTTTTTTTGAAATTCAAATCCTTCGAGTAAAGTTTTTACGGACAGTTGCGAACTCGATACGCTGTCTATGTCTCTGCGCGTAAATCCGAGAATAACGCCCTTTACGTCCGTTCTTGCCACAATCGCGTAGTCGTAGCAATAACCTCCGGCGTACACGCGTTCCGCATACACTTTTTCGGCGCACTCTGCGGCGGAAACGAAAAGTTTTATCTCGTTTATCCACGTTTCCGACACTTCGTTCTCAGGAAGATACCCGCCGTAATCGTCGCTCTCCTTTGACCACGTTATAATACCGCTAAGGCGTTTCTTTTCGGCAATCTCTCTGAAATATTCTTCCGTTATTCTTCTCGCGACGAGGTCTTCTCTTATTTCTATCGTTTTATCCGCAATGGCTACAAGGTCGTCGGTAGCGGTTTCGGCAACAATTTCGTCGTACCGGATGATTTGCATTTTAACGTATTCCGTAATGCCTTTCATGGTTTTTTCGGCTGTTCCGGTATCTCTTATCGTCGCAAACACGAATGCTGCCACGCATATCATTGCGCCGATTATCGCTATTATAATGCACGCCTTATTCGAAGAAAAGGTTCTTTTTGATTCGTTCATACTTCCCTCGTCATAACTTCATCGGGATTTAATCCGTAACGTTTAAGAACGCTTGCGGTAAACCCGTCGTTTTTCATCACCACAAGGGCTTTGCTTATAAGCGCGGCAAGTTCTTCTCCCCCGCCGATTCTGAACGCCACGCCAAGTTCCACGGATAAAAGAGTTTCTTCGAGAATACGATACTTGCCCGTGTTGTTTTTCATTCTTTCTTTAAGCGCGGTTTCATGCCCCGCTATAGCGTCCGCAAAACCGTTTTTCAGCGCGGCGAAAATATTTTCGAAGTTGGTAAAACAAAATATCCGCGAAAGTTCGGGAATTCTTTCGTCTTTGCCCGAAGAAAAAATCTCGTCCGCTTTGGACGTAGCCTGCATAGCAACGCTTTTTCCCTTCAAGTCCGCAAAAACGTTTATTCCGCTGTCCGCGCGCACCGCAAGAACCTGTCGGCTTTTCATATACGGTCCCGCCCAGGCGTATTGTTCTTCTCTGCCGGTCATCGAAAAGCAACCCCAAAGACAGTCTACTTCTCCTTTTTCCAGCCGAACGTTTTTTTCGCTCCATTCAATCTCGATAAAAACCGCTTTTCTGCCTATCCTTTTACACGCCTCCGTAGCAAGTTCTACGTCTATCCCCGCAAAATCTCCGCTTTCGTTTCTGTAAAAAAACGGAGAATAATCGTCGCTGCCGATTCTGACCGCCAGGCGGTCGTCCTCTTCTTCGCCGCCGTTTTCCGCGCCGCACGCGCCGGACGAAAACATAAAAAGAGTCGCAAAAATCGCGGCTGATATTACGGCGAAAATTTTTATGATTCCTTTCCTTTTCATAACGGGTTTATCGTTCGCTCCTTTATAATTTTTTAAGGTCTTCGCTTATTTCGGAAAGACATTCGAGGAGAACGGGATTAAACGCGCCGCACTCGCCGCTAAGTATCTTTTTTAACGCCTGTTCGTGAGGAACGGCTTTTTTGTAAACGCGTTCGGAAACGAGCGCGTCGTAAGCGTCGCCGACGCCCGTCACTTGCGCGGATATGGGAATTTCTTCCCCCGTAAGTCCGTCCGGATAACCTTTGCCGTCGTATCTTTCGTGATGCCAGCGGCAAATTTCGTACGCGTATTCCATAAGCCGACGATTACGGAAATTTTTCGCGCCCGATATCACCTGCGCGCCGTAAATCGTGTGCTTTTTCATTTCTTCAAACTCCGCTTCGGTAAGTTTTGCGGGTTTATTCACTATTTCTTCTTTCACGGCGAACTTACCCACGTCGTGCAACGCGGAAGCCGTGCTTATCAGAAATATATCCCTTTCGGAAAGATTGTATTTCTGCGTTTTCGTAACCAGCCTTTCCAACAGCAGTTCGGTTATTTTACCGATATTTTTAACGTGGTTGCCGCCGAAGTCGCTGCGAAATTCGACCAGTTCGCCGAACACGCTTATAAGCGCGTTAGTCGCCTCTTCTTTCTCCCGCATTTCACGCGTGACGGAGGAAATAAGTCTCTTCTGTTCTGAATAAACTTTAACGGTGTTTTTAACCCTTCTGTAAACGACTCTCGCGTCAAACGGACGATTTATATAATCGGAAACACCCGCTTCGTACGCTCTTCTCACGGTTTCGCCCGTTTCGTCGCCCGAAATCGCAACCACGGGAATTTCGCTTAAAAGATGATTGTAGGTCATATATTCCAACACGTCGAACCCGTTCATTCCCGGCATTATGATATCGAGAAGGACGGCCGAAACGTTCGTACCGTATTTTTTAAGCGCTTTCACACACTCTTCACCGGAAGCCGCCTCTATAATCTCGTATTCTCCCCGAAGAATTTCTTTAAGAATAACGCGGTTTATTTCGGAATCGTCCACGATGAGAACGAGTTGCTTTTCCGCCGAAGCGGACGGATTGCCCTCATCGGTTTCCGCAACGAGTAAATCTTTGGTTTTTTTCGCGCGGTACATAAACTCGTCCGCACGACCGACAAGTTCTTCGGTCCGCTCGCCTTTACCCCACACCGCGCCCGCGCTGACGGAAATTTTTATCGTTTCAAAACCTTTCACGGCAACGTCGCGCATTTTTTGCACGATTCTTTCCGTTTCCGCAACGAACTCTTCTTTTTCTCTGCGGCGAAGCACGAGCAAAAACTCGTCACCTCCGTACCTTATCAGAAAATCGCTCTTTCCGACGTGTTCTTTAAGGGCTTTTGCGACCGCGCACAAAACCGCGTCGCCCACGTTGTGTCCGAAAAGGTCGTTATAAATTTTAAAGTCGTCAACGTCTATCATCGCAATCCCGCCGTCAAGCGGATAAAGACGAAGTTTTTCTTCGTAAAACCGGCGGTTAAACGCGCCCGTAAGCACGTCTTTATACGTCTTTTCGTAGTAATCGCCGAGATTTTGCGCCGAACTGCCTTCTCCGAAGTCTATAAAAAGGTTTCCGTCGAATTTTTTGACCGATTCGAGAACGCAGGGTTTACCGTCCACTTCCATATAGGTCGCCAACACGAAATAGGCGCTTTCGCCCGAAAATTCAAACTTGGCTTCCTGCGTTTTCCGAGAAAACGCCATAAGCGAAACGCACTGCGAACACACGAAACTTCTTTCCCCGAAAAAAATACACCCGAGCCGTTCGGAACCGAATCGACCCGTTCTCTCTTTTCTTATCGTACGCAAATCGTCCTCGGTAATCAGTCTTGACTTGTAACCGTGATCGTCGTAAAACGCTATTTCTTTCTCTGCCTCTTTTGCGGTCAGTTTTTTATAATTCGACTCTTTCACCAAACATTCTCCTTATAAAAAATCTTTCGACTTCTGCTTTTAAGTATATCATCTGCGTTAAACTTTTGCAAATTTTAAACGTTTTTTTTGCGAAAAATCGGCGAAAGTCCGCAATAAACTTCCGCCGAATATCGGTTTTATGCAATTATAATCGAATCTGCTTTCACGGCTTATTCGCTATATCGGTAAAATAACCCGGATTCGCCGTTCCGCCGTCGATACGCGCGTAAGCCTTATCCGTATTCGCGTAATCGTAAGCAGTTCCTTCCCCTCCCAAAATGTTTTTGCATTGCGTAAACATTTTGTCGGAAGAGGAAACGTTATCCGTATTCCACCCGCTTCCCGCATATACGGAAACAAGTCTGCCGCAATTATAGAACATATAACTCATATCCTTAACGATTCCGGTATTCCACGATGAAAGGTCAAGCGTAGTAAGATTGACGCAGGCGTAAAACATACCTGACATATTCTTAACGCTTTCGGTATTCCATTTTGAAACGTCTATCTCGGTAAGTTTGTTGCAACCGTAAAACATATAATGCATGCTGTTGACTTTGCCGGTGTTCCATCTTGAAACGTCAATCGATGTAAGCTTGCTGCAATTATTGAACATATGACTCATATCCGTAACGATTCCGGTATTCCACGATGAAAGGTCAAGCGTGGTAAGATTGACGCAGGCGTAAAATATACCGGACATATTCTTAACGCTTCCGGTATTCCATTTTGAAACGTCTATCCCGGTAAGTTTGTTGCAACCGTAAAACATATAATACATGCTGTTGACTTTGCCTGTGTCCCATTCTGAAACGTCAAGCGATGTAAGACTGCGGCAACCAACGAACATATTGCTCATGTTTTCAACTTTGCCTGTGTCCCATTTTGAAACGTCAAGCGATGTAAGCTTGCTGCAATTATTGAACATAGACTTCATATTTGTAACGAGGGAAGTGTCCCACAAAGACAGGTCAAGCGACGTCAAGGAAGAACAGTTGTAAAACGTACCCTCGATATTGGTGACGTCGGCGATATTCCATTTTGAAACGTCAAGCGATGTCAGAGAAGAACAATTAGCGAATGCGTAATTCATATTCGTAACGTTTTCGGTATCCCATTTTGAAACGTCAAGAGACGTAAGCTTGCTGCAACTGTGGAATACGCCGATGATATTCGTAACGGCGGACGTATCCCATTTTGAAACGTCAAGAGATGTAAGACTGCTGCAACTGTGGAACGCTCCGTAGAGATTTTTTACTTTTGCGGTGTTCCAACGGGAAAGGTCAAGCGAAACCAAAGAAGAACATTCGCGGAACAAAAACTCCATATCTTCGACGTTTCCGGTGTTCCACAAGGAAACGTCTATCTCGGTCAATTTTTTGCAGCCGTAGAACATATTGCTCATGTTTTTAACTTTGCCTGTGTCCCATTTTGAAACGTCAAGAGATGTAAGACTGCTGCAATTCCTGAACATAAGCTTCATATTTGTAACGAGGGAAGTGTCCCACAAAGATAGGTCAAGCGACGTCAAGGAAGAACAGTAGTAAAACGTACCCTCGATATTGGTGACGTCGACGATATTCCATTTTGAAACGTCAAGCGATGTCAGAGAAGAACAATTAGCGAATGCGTAATTCATATTCGTAACGTTTTCGGTATCCCATTTTGAAACGTCAAGAGACGTAAGCTTGCTGCAACTGTGGAATACGCCGATGATATTCGTAACGGCGGACGTATCCCATTTTGAAACGTCAAGAGATGTAAGACTGCTGCAACTGTGGAACGCTCCGTAGAGATTTTTTACTTTTGCGGTGTTCCAACGGGAAAGGTCAAGCGAAACCAAAGAAGAACATTTGTGGAACAAAAATTCCATATCTTCGACGTTTCCGGTATTCCACAAGGAAACGTCTATCGTTGTCAACTTGGTGCAACCAGAAAACATACCGCGCATTGTCTTGACCATTCCGGTATCGAAGTTATAAAAATAAACGGCAGTAAGCTCCTTAAGATCCCGGAACATCTGGAAACAATTCGGATTAGCATAAATTTTACGGTCCGAAAGAATATACGCTTTCGTCCCGTTAACGTACAGTTCTATTTTACCCGTTCCTTTTACGTCAACTTTTATCGGCTCGATTCCGTCGATTTCACTCTCGTAATCTTTCGTTCGCCCGAACACGACTTCCGTCACAGAAGTACCCATTGCTTTTCTGAACTGCAAACCGGGCAAAAGCACGTCTACGCCGGGTACGTTCAAAGTAATGTTTCCTACCGGCTTTTCTATCACGTATTTGCTCATGGTAATGCTTACGGAAAGAACAAAAAACACCGAAAACAGACAGAGTAATACGAGTATACTGTTACGTCGAATTTTTTTCGTAAAATTTTTCATATACTTTCTCCGTCTGTTTAACAAACCTGCTCGGCTCGCACCGAAACGCTTGTATTTGCAAAAACGTAATCTTTCACTAAGAAGCTTACGTTAACTACGGAAAAAACAAGAATATGATCGTTCGTTTGCGAATTTCCCGCCGCAAAACTCCCGACGTCTTTAACCGTAACCTTTTTTCTGTCCGACGAAGCCGCGCCGACCTTTCCGTCCACGGTTATCGAAACGCCTTCCGGCAAAGTTTCGGTGAACGTCACGATCACGTCATATCTGAACGACAGTTCCGCCGTTTTTCCGTCTTTTGTATTAGTAACCGTAAAGTTATACTCGGCGGTCGGGATTCCCTGACCGCAATCAATCGTCAGATTATCGGAAGAACTTCCCCGTATATCTATAATCGGAACAGAAACCTGCGCATTGTCCCCTCCGCTTGAGGAGGAAATGCTTTTCGCAAAAGAAACGCCGCTCGCCGCAGCAAGAAGAGTTGCGAAAAGGATAATGAGCGCAAAAAACAATCTTGCGCCGTTTCTCATTTTCGTTTCTTCGTTTCTTAACATCTTTTTTCTCCGTTAATGCGGTTCGCATTTTTTCGGGATTGCCCGTCGGAATTTCTTCCTGATTTTTTAAAAATATTTTTACTTACTTTCGGAATCCGCAGGGTCCGCCTTTTCTTTCCACTTGTCCTCTATAACGATTATTAAAATCAACAACACTATGAATGTCGCCGCAAAAATCATTCCTGCGGGCGATTTAAGCCATTCTATAAAATACCCGACCTTATCGAGTTTTACGGCGACTTTTCCCGCTATCTGCCCTATCGACACGGGGTCGAAGTCTTCGCTCGGGTTAGCGTCCCCTTTCGTGTAAAACTTGTCGCCTTCTATTCTCACTATTCTGTGCGTTACCGAAAAATTTTCGTTCTCGGGGAAATACGTTATCACGTCGCCCACCGCGTATGAATCGGAATTTTTTATTATGATCACGTCGCCCGCTTCTATCGCCCCCGTCATGGACGGCGAAGCTATAACCAGCATAGAATACCCGAATACGGAAGGTATTTTAGATTTTTTCACGAACTTATCGTATGCAAGCGCGCTCGCCGTTATTGCTAAAACCGCAACAAGAAGTATCAGCATAACACGCCATATAGCGGAAAAAATTCTGCCGCGCGGACTCTTGTTTTCGCTTGTTCCGCCCGTTTTTGTCGGAGTATTTAATTCAGCCATCTCGGTTCACCTTAAATTTCCTCGGCGGTTATAAAAATTCCGCACTCGTATTTTTCGCCTTTCAGTCCCGCTTCGGTATCCTTATCGTCACTATCGCCTTCAAACTTCCATTCCCACGCAAGCATAAAAGAATTTCTCGCGTTTTCATTTATAACCACGTCGTTTACGGAGTATCCGTTCTCCGTTTTGTTAAACTCCGTTTTCTTGCCGTTCACCGTCAGCGCGTATATTATTACCGGAAGATTTTCCGTTTTGTTTCCGTATTTAAAACTTATTATGATTTCGCATTTCATTCCGAACGAGTTCGGATTATACACCGCGAAAAGATATTCGCCTTTTGTTCCGGGTCTAAGCAGTTCTTCCCCGAATATATCGAGTTGTGCGTCCGCTTTCCACCCGCCGTCTTTATCTATTATGGTAACTTCTTTAGTCTTGTTTTTCTCGGCAAAGCAGGTTGCTACCGACGTCGCCGCTATTGCCGCCGCCGTCAGCGCGATTAAAAATATCAATATAGACATAAACCTGTCGCGCTTTTCTATTATTCCTGTTTCTTCGCCGTAAAAATAAACTTTTTTCCCGTTTTCGCAATATCCGCGCGTTTCGGCTATCTTTTCCTCGGAAAGCCCTTTCACGCTCACGCAAGGCGCGATAACCTTTGCGTTAAGGTCGTATAACTTGCCCCTTTTAAAAAAACACAATAAGTCGCCGTCAAGGTTAAAAACCCGTTTAGAGCCTTTCACCGTCTTTATATTGCCCTCTTGGGGATTTTTGGTCAACTTAAAGTCATATTTCATTCTTCTTATTTTTTAATCGTTCGGCAATATCCGAAGTCCTTTTAATTTTTTTCGGTATTATGCGCGCCCGTTTTTTCGGGCGCGCCCCGAATGTTTCGTTTTTTACCGCGCTCGATTACGAAGCATACTGCGAAACCTGCCCGACAAAGGCAAACTTGATTTCCGTGCAGACATCGTTTATCGCCCAGTCGCCGTAAGCTGCGTAACTCGCGTCGTTTGCGCGACGACCGAGAATAGTGTCGAGTTCGTTGACGGTTATACCGGTAAAGTCTTCCGTTCCTTCAAACGCCCACTCCCAGACAAGTTTGTAAGTCGTTTCGGCTAATACGCTTCCTGCTTCTTTCAGACCGTTAACGACATCGTCATGGAAGGTTGCCGCAACCGCCTTAAGAGTCGTTTTTTTCGCATTAGGTACTTCAACGCCGTTCTTTGTGAGAGTCCATTTAACGGGGTTATAAACTATCTCTTCTCCGCCGGCTTTCTGTACTTTAAGTACGATATCCTTAATTCCTTCTTCATGAACCGCTTCGGTTATACCCAGCGAAACCAACGCTTTCACTTCTGCCTGTCCTTTGATTTTAAAGGTCATGGATCCGGTCGTTCCGGGAGCAATTACGTTATAATCGCCGCTTGCCATAACGGTAAGACCTCTGGTATCCGTGGTCGCTTTGCTTGATACGCCGTCAAACTTATAGTTTTTGCCAAAAAGGTTGCTACCGTCTACTTTTATGGTGTAACCCCATTTGGCAACCTGCGCCGTACCCGTGCCGCTGCCGCTCGTTACGTACTTGGAGAAGGTGTATCCCCCAAAGCCCATAAGCGCGATCAACGTAAGCAATAACGCTACGATAACCGCTGTTTTTCTGTTGTTCTTCCTTTCGGATTTCTGTTGTGTCATTTCTGACGCCCTCCATAAAAAATTTTTCTTATTTCAAACGGCTTGCAGCCTGTTTGTCCTTTTTTCTCGCCCGTCCGCACGATTTCAGCGCCATCGCTAAAAATTTTCGGCATAAAAAAAGGTTGCAACCTAGTATCCGTAACGATACTATATTGCAACCGGGCGTACTCTTTTTATCAAACTCAAACTCGCCTTCTCGCGGTCTCCCTCAAGACGATACGTCGTTTGTAACAAAGTTCCTTGGCTTTGCGTCACCGCCTCACGACGGTTTTGCCGACAAGTATTCAATTATTCTAAAAGAAAATTTACATGCGGTTTGTTCCGCTTTTCCTTTTTGGTACTACAATTATATACGCCGTAAAAGTCCTTGTCAAGCGTTTTTAAAAAGTTTTTCGCTATAATTTGTCAATTTTACGTTTTATAATAAATTTGCAACGTTTTCGCGCTCATTTAACAACAAAGGACTTTTTTATATTAAACGCGGGGCGAAACGAAAAAAACTCGCTTTTTTATGAAATTCATTCCCCGTCTATCGCTATTTTTTCCGTCTGCGATTTTTCCATCGACTCGTCCGCTTTATAAACGCACAGGTGTCCGTAGATGCTGTCCTCTATCTTGGTACAGGAAATACTCGTTTCCCCGCCGGAAATCATACGGTATCGGATATATAATCAATCCCGTATTTCTTATTCTTCGTCAGTTGCAAAACCCTATTTGTATAAGACGCCCCTTTGTTTTCGCGGCAAG
>CAKQQY010000013.1 GCA_934271245.1 uncultured Clostridia bacterium
GGTTCCGTAGACCGACGCTCTATCCAGCCAAAGCTAATGGTGCATTTCTTATTTAATTATTTCAGCCGCAAATTTGCCACATTCAATCTCCGATTTTATGCAGTTTCCCTTACGAGCCTTATTATTTTATAACAATAATTTTATTTTGTCAAATCATAATAAATAAAAAATTAAATTATTCGGCTTTTTGCCGTTTCTTCCGAAAACTTACTCTTTATATATATAAACCGCCCGAACTGAATCACAATTCTTTCGGGCGGTAGTACCTTAACTTTTTCTCTATAAAAACCTATGGCTATTTTAAAAAGGCTATAGGTTTATTTTATGTCTTCTTAAGTTGGCGTTACGAGTAAAATATTTCTTTTTACCAAACACTTTTTTATTTTCGAGTGATTTTATTAAGGTTGCCCTAACGTAAAACGTATTATTTTGTTAAAGATTTACGATAATGGGAAGGAGAAGTTCCCGTCATTCGCTTAAAAAATCTTGTAAAATCTCCTACGTAATCGAAGCCGAGCGTTTCGGCGATTTCCGAAATACCCAACTGCGCCTGCGAAAGATAACTCAAAGCCTTTTCCAGTTTCATTTTTTCGTATTGTTTAACCGGCGTTATGCCGAATTGTTTTTTGTAAAGCGAACAGAGATGGTTTTTAGAGTAACCGAGCGCGTTGGAGATATAAACGAGATCGAGAGAAGAAGAAAGTTGTTTTTCCATCATCAGTTGCATAGACACGAAAAGGGAACGGTTAAGGTCGGGGAAATCGTTTTTGCCGAACGTGGCGGCAATTATATTGTTGAAAAGATTAAGCACCAGTATTTTCGTTTTTAATACGGAAACGAGAGATTTTTCCATATTAGTGTTGATAATTTCGTGAATAAGTTTCAGAATAGGTTGAGATAAGTGCGGGGAAGCAAATTTTACGACGTAAGGCAAATCCCACTTTGCGAACTCGTTTTCGCGGAACAAACTCATTTTGTCGGGGTCGCTTATGGGTTCGAAAGGCACGTACACCTTGTCGAAATCGTCGCGATAGGTAAAATCGAGATGAAGATGCGGTTGAATGAGCGGTTTTTCTCCCTTTGCCTGAAAGGTGTGGGGGATTTTCGGGGGCAATAAAACGAGATCGTTTTCTTCCGCCACGTACTTTTTGTTTTCTATCGTGAGTTCGATTTTGCCCTGTTCTATAAAAAGGATTTCGTGGTCGAAAATCTGCCGTAAAGGTAAAATCCAGTGTAACGGCATGGTATCGGTCATTGCGCGCCTGACGTAAACGGAATATTGCCATAATTCTTTTTCTTCTAACATTTTCCGAGCTCCTGCGAATTTGTTAAAATTATAGGCGTATTTTTTGCGTAAGTCAATA
The DNA here is from genome assembly GCA_934271245.1 of uncultured Clostridia bacterium. GTDB lineage: Bacteria > Bacillota > Clostridia > Christensenellales > Borkfalkiaceae > UBA1259. The sequence goes on from CAKQQY010000013.1 coordinate 1,365, forward strand.
GAAATCGTTAAATTTGCTAAAAATAGCCTTATGAATGCTATTGAACGGACAATTATTTGGTGTTATATTCTAATAAAAAGAAGGAGAAACGACGATGCGTGTTTTAAAAAGACTTTGCGGCGTAATAATGGCAGCGACTATATGTCTTGCGCCGATAATCAATTTTACGGGGTGTTTTAATTCTAACGTAGACGAAGACACTCTCGTTATAGAAGTTGTGTTCCCCGGGCTTTCGGGAATGAAGCCTGCCGACCAGAAAAACAATCCCGTAGCGGATAAAATACGCGAAAAAACGGGCGTAAATATAGTGGCTAACTTTACCGAAGGTTCCGTTACGAGTAAACTCACGTCCATAGTGTCTATGGGGACGGAAAGCGACCTGATTATGTTCCGTTACGGCGGAACCGACGACGGCGCCGACAAAATCGTAAAAGACGCCATAGCCGCGGGGTTCTTTCTGCCGATAGGCGATTACACGAAAGGAATGGAAAACCTTGAACCGAACTATACGACGGGGCTTTCGCAGAATTTCGTGAAGAACGGAATCGACGATCCGGATTTTAACGGTAAAAGGTATATTTTGCCCATGCACACGGCGAAAGACACGGAAAACGAAACCAACTGGGGATACACTGTGTACGGACGAAAGGATATTTTAGACGATCTCGGAATAGACCCTTACGAAGTGCATACTTCTCAGCAGTTATACGATATAGCAAAACGCATAAGCCGGGGGAAATATAAAGATATAAACGGAAATACCGTAATACCCGCAAGTTGCTGGCAACAGGGGTGGTCGTACGAAGTGTTCCTTAACAGTTTCAAATACCGTCAGATGACGAGTATTCTCGAAAACGGCGACGGCTCTCTTACCTGGCAGGGAATGGACGATATGATGGTCGAAGAAGCCAAGTTCATGCAAAAAATGATTAAAGAAGGTCTTTTCGACAGCGAAGCGTTTACGCAAACGGACAGTCTGGCGAGAGAAAAGCACGTCAACGGCTCGGTTGCGCTTACGGGCGCGCATTATTCGCATATACAGAACGCTTTGGAACACACTCTTTACGAAGATCACCCGGAAATGCGTTACGTGCCTATGGGTCCGATTTACGACGCGAACGGCAATCCTTATATGCCCGAAACGTATACGACCATGGGACTTGGCGCGACGGCTGTGTTCGTCGTTCCGTCGTCCACGAAAAAATTAGATAAGATAATAAAATATCTCGATTATATCAACAGCGAAGAAGGTCGTACGCTCGTATATCTCGGTATCGAAGGCGAAGACTGGGAGAAGACCGAGAAAGGGGAAATCCGTACCACCAAACTTTATCGCGATAAAATCAAAGAAGACGGGCGTTACGGAACCAACCGCGGAATAAGCAGTATATATACCTACGGCGTTGCGCGGCTCGATAACAATATTTACGAAAGGGCGAACGACGTGGACGGCGACCCCGCGGTGGAATATCGCGAAAAGGTCCGCGAAATGTATCCGCTCGTAAGGGTGGACGGAGTGGTCGCGACGTTCTGGGACGACGAGTTTTCCCGTCACGACGAACTTTTGGAAGTATTGATTACCAACGACTATAAAAAGATGATAGAATCTTGTTATTTTGCGAATTCGGCGAGCGATATAGATAATAAAGTGCTGGCGTATCGCCGCGCGATATCCAAAAATAACCTGATGAAAGATTATCTGACGTTTGTAAAGAACAGCGCGGCTAAGGCTCGCGCGGAAGGGATTAACGTAATTTTTTAATTAAGATGAACGAAAACGTAAAGAATTCAAAACCGAATCTGAAAGCGAAATTAAAGACCGTTTCTCGTAAGGTGTGGCAAAGGCGGGTATCTTATTTATTTATCATACCCGCGCTCGTCTGGTTTACGATATTTTGTTACGTGCCGATTCTGGGCGTAGTGGTAAGTATAAAAGAATTCAGTTTTCAGGGCGGAATATGGGGCAGCGCAATCGCCGAACCCTGGTATAAATGGTACGAACTTTTTCTTACCAGCAATTCCTTCTGGATTATCGTTAAAAATACGGTGGTAGTAAGCCTGTTAAAACTGATTACGGGTTTCCCCGCGCCGATTATTCTTGCGTTGATGCTCAACGAAGTAAGAAACAAGCACTTTAAAAAGGCGGTGCAGACGATTTCTTATCTGCCTTATTTCGTTTCGTGGGTAATCGTTGCGGCGATGATGAACCAACTGCTTACGCCGTACGGCGGACAAGGACCGTTAAATAAAATCATACAACTTCTGACGGGTTCGGAAAATCCGAAATATATTTACGGGGCGAAAGAATATTTTTATCCGCTTATACTTCTCACCAACGTCTGGAAAGGCGTAGGGTGGGGTTCGATAGTGTACCTTGCGGCAATAACGGGTGTTAATCCGAGTTTGTACGAAGCGGCGGCGCTCGACGGCGCAGGGCGTTTCAGAATGATGTGGAATATAACGTTGCCGTCAATAAAAACCACTATCGGCTTGCTTTTTATTCTTGCTCTCGGCGGAATAATGAGCGCTGGTTACGACCAGATTTACGTGTTTATGACGCCCGGAAACTACGATTATTCCAACGTTCTGGATATTTATATTATAGAAAACGGTATAAACAACGCCCGATACGAAATCGCGACGGCGGCGCAGTTTTTCCAGAGCGTAATCGCGTTGGCGTTCGTGCTTATAGGGAATTACGTCAGCGATAAAACTACGGGGGTGTCTTTATGGTAAACGCTCGTAAAAGGCTTAATCGCTTATCCCCCTTTCAGATAGTCAACGGAATACTGCTTATAATGCTGTCCGTCGTAATGATTTATCCGTTTTTATACATTTTCGCTATTGCTTTTAACGACAGCGCGGACACTTTAAGGGGCGGAATATGGTTGTTCCCGAGAGTTTTTACTTTCGATAATATCGCCGTGGCGTTTCAGGACAGCAGAATATTCAATTCGCTCGTCGTATCTGTTCTGCGCGTCGTGGTAACCACCTTTCTTGCGGTAATTCTCACCGTAATGCTTGCGTACGGCGTGCTTGACAAAAAACTCGTGGGAAGAAAGTTCTTTTTGAAGTATATCTTTTTTTCCACGCTTTTTTCGGGCGGTATCATTCCGTTTTTCCTATTGATGAGAGATCTTAATCTCGTCAACAGTTTCTGGATATACGTACTGCCTGCGTTGTACAGTTTTTATAACATGATAGTTATCCGTTCGACGTTTGAAAGCATACCCGATTCGCTTGCGGAATCGGCAAGGCTGGACGGCGCGGGAGATTTCATTATCTTATTCGCCATATATTTTCCTTTGGCGATGCCGGCAATCGCAACGATTTCGCTTTTTTCCATAGTGTTCCACTGGAACGACTGGTTTGCGGGCGCGTTTTACGTCAGCAACGAATCGTTGAAGCCTGCCGCCACGTTATTACAGGAAATTATTTCAAGCGCGTCGAGCGATCCTACGGGGCCGGGCGGCGCGGGAACGGGCAGTTCGGATATTATGTCGCAGTCGTTGCAGATGGCGTTCGTAGTAATACTGGTAACGCCGGTCATCGTAGTGTACCCGTTTTTGCAGAAATACTTTGTAAAGGGAGCCGTAATCGGGTCTATCAAGGAGTAGAGATGAAAAAGAGTTTAAAAGCGGCGGCGTTGGTTTTGTCTGCGGCGATAGCGTTTTCGGCGGTTGCCTGCAACAATGACGGCGGAAAGCCGAACGACGGAGAAACGAAAATGGGTGAAAAAGTAACGTCGGTAGATAAGGACGGCTTGTACGGACTTACGACGAAAAATTTTTCGGTGTTGCTCGACGGCTCGGGCAATCTAAGAATTTTTAACGGAGAAAAAGAACTCACTTCGCAAAAAGGGGCGGGCAACTTTACGTTGTACGTCGATTTGGGTACGACAGACCCGTTTGACGCAAGGGAAAGTTTTTCCGAACTTGCTCGCCTTTCTTCGGCTGATTCCGAAATAAAGAGCAAGACGGTAAAAAATATCGAAAACGGCATGACGCTCACGGCGGAATACGGACTTAAAACCGACGTAAAGGACGGCGAGATTACCGTAAGCCAGAGTATTTCCGTAAAAGATTACGCGACGGAAGCGGAAATATCTTACACGGTAAAGAACGAAATCGACGGCAGCACGGTAGTGGCGTTGGTTTCGGCGCAAAGCGGCGGAATAGACGGCGATTATACGCTGTTCTGGCCGTTGCACGAAGGTTATCTGATTCCGTCGGCGGTAAACGCGGCGATAAAAGGCAACTTGTCTGTCGGCAGAGAAGATTCCGCCTGGAAAGACGTGAACGTGAAAAAGATAGTTTACTCTTATCCCGCGCCGCTTTCCATGGCTTTGACCCAGATTTATAACGAAAACGACAGTTTATATCTTTACGCGAAAGACGAAGCGAACGAAATAAAACGTTTTAATTTCGGCGTGTTCGACGGCGTAAACGATTACGACCAAGGCAAAGAAAACTCGTGCAGTTTAAGTCTTACGCAGTACCCGTACGTTTCGGCAGGGGCGGAAAAGATGACCTATCCGATAGTGTTGGGCGTGGCGCAAGGCGGCTGGTTCGACGGTTCGGATTCTTATCGGGAATATAAACTCACGCAGGATATAAGGATAAAGAATTATACGGAAAAGGTCATAGACAGTAACGCGATTTTTTCCGACACGGCGTGTCAACCGAATTTGCAGCCGAAACTTTGTTACGATTTATCGGGCAGTACGGGCGGAAAATTCGCCATTGATCTCGCGTCGCAAGCCGACTGGGTGGACGATATGTATATCGATAACATGATATCTATCGGGTGGCATTCCAACGGATTCGACACGATGTATCCCGATTATAAATTTCATTCGGCAATGGGTACGGAAGCCGATTTTAAATCGGGCGTGGAAAAGATTCACAAAAACGGAGATAAAATATATCCCTATCTCAACGCGTGGGCGATACTCGGCGAAAGCGAATGGTATCGTTCTGGCGGCGGAGTAGGGGATCGCGTTTCCGTTAAAAAACGTTCTTTTTACGGAACGAACTACAATATAAACAATTATTACACCTGGGGTAAGTTTATAGGCGCTTGCCCGTATGCCGACGAGTACGTGGAAATATTTACCGAAGCGGCGGACAGGCTTGCGAAAAACGGCGCGGACGGTTTGTGGCTCGACCAGTTAATGGAAATGCCTGCGGAGTTTTGTTACGATAAAACGCACGGGCATACTAATCCCGCAACCGCCTACGGGCAGGGAATGGAAAAACTGATGACGTCCGTCAGAAAAACTTTTGAAAAGTATACCGACGATTTTTATTTTATATGCGAAGGATTAAACGACGCTTATCTTAAATATATCGATATTCCGGGCAATATGTGGGCGCGCGCGCTTACTTTCGGCGAAAATTGCGCGCCGGAAATTACGCGGTACACAATCCCGTCGAGAATTTTAGGGTTGTGGAATAAAGACGACGCAATCACCACGCCGAACGAACATGCGATCGCGTGCTATCTCGGTGACCCGCTGCTTATGCAGGGCGGTTCGAAAAATCCCTATTCGCGCGCATATATAGAACTTTACGAACGTTTGCCCGACGTTTATGCGAAAGGAAGATTTTTTGCGGATAAAGGGCTTTCGGGGATTCCCGAAAAGGTAAAAGTTTCCGTGAAAGCGGGAGCGGACAGATTCGTGGTTACCGTATATAACCTTAACGAAAAGGACGTCGAATTCGGATTGAAAATCGATCTTTCCGCAATCGGATACGGCGGAAGGGAAATCGCGAGAGTATCGGGGGCGATAAAACGGCAGAACTTTTACGCGTTTGCCGATAATTCGTTTACCGTTCGCGCGGGAATGAATTCGATAGAATCGTACCTTGTGGAGATGAAATAAATTCGATTTAATAAAAAAAGGGGTCGAATTGAAATAAAGGAGGAAAAAAATGAAAAAAGCAGGTTTAAGATGTCTTGTGCTGGCGCTTGCAATGGTGTTTGCGTTTCCCACGCTGACGGCTTGTAACGACGACGCAATCGGCATATCCGCTACGGGAACGGAAGCGGTGTATACGGGTGAAGCGCAACTTCCCGAAATCACCGTCACGGGAACTACCGAAAAGGTTGTGGAAATTTATGCCGACGGACAAAAGGTAAACGAAGCCGTAAACGCAGGCGATTACGTGGTAAAAGTCATCGCGGGGAAAACGGAAAAGAGTTTTGATTTCAAAATCAAACAAAAACAATTAGAAGTCAACTCTCTCGACGGGTTTTCTAAGGTTTACGACGGAACGACCGCCTATGCCGCGGAAATCGTTTCGCCCGAAGGCACGGTTATCGGCGACGAAGTTACGGCAAAAATCAACGGAACGTTCGCTTCCGCGGAAATCGGAAAAGATAAAACTCTTTCCGGCGTAAACGCGGTACTCGACGGCGCAGATAAAGACAATTATTCGCTTAAAACGGCAAACGAACTGAAAGCGGATATTACCGTGAAGATTCTTACCGTAAAAGGTATCGTTGCGGAATCGGCGGCTTACGGACAGGTTGAAAATACCGGCGTCGATAAATACGAAGTCAGATACAGCGGCAACGCGGTACTCGAAGGGGTAATCGACGGCGAAAACGTTACGATAAATATCGTTTCGGTAAAATATAAGGAACTCAAAGTCGGTAACGTAGAACTCGTAATCGAAGCAACTTTGGTCGGCGAAGACGCAGGCAATTACGCGCTCGCGACTAATTCCGGACTTTACGGAACCATCGAGCAGGATTCCAAGGTGTTTACCGTTTCCGACGACGGCGAAATTACCGCGTACGACGGAGATAAAGAAAATCTCGTTATTCCCGCAACGATCAACGGAATAACCGTAAGAAGCATTGCGGACGGAGTGTTTAAGAATAACAGTTACGAAGAAGACGGATTTAAAACCGTAGTTTTGCCGTCGACGCTAGAAAAAATCGGAAAAGAAGCGTTTGCGAATAACTACGTGTTAAAAGAAATAGTAATTCCCGCGTCGGTAAAAGAAATCGGCGAAAGCGCGTTCTTTACCTGTGGCGAATTGAAAACGATTACGTTTGAAGACGGAGAAGAATCTCTTACCGTGGGAGTTAGCGCGTTTGAAAAAACGAGCGCAACCAACGTAACGATTCCTGCCAGAATGACGGTTATTCCGAACAACTGCTTTACCGACAGCGACGGCGGCAGCGGATACGTAAAAATACATAACGGCGTTACGTCGATAGGTATAGAAGCCTTCCTTAACCGTTCCAACGCAGGCGGATTTACTCAGATAGAATTTGAAAAAGGCGGTACCGAAAGTTTAAGACTCGAAAGACAGGCGTTTGCAGGCGCGCGCTTCAACGCGGTAGAAATCCCCGCAAGATGCGTATTCGTCGGCTTTGCTTGCATGCAGAACTGCAAAGAACTGACTTCTCTTACTTTCGAAGATCGTACCGAACCTATCGAATGGGGTCAGAACGCGGCGGCAGGCGGTCCGTTCACTTTTGCGGGCTGCGGCAAACTCGAAAGCGTTACCATACCTAAGGAAGTAGGAACGTTCAAAGCGTCTTTCCAGGAATGTATGGCGTTAAAGACCGTCGTTTTGGAAGACGGCATTACCGAAATCGGCAATTACGCGTTCTTCCAGTGCGGAATTACGAGCGTAAGTATTCCCAAATCGGTGCAAAGGATTGGTCTTGCGGCGTTCCAGAATTGTAATATGCTTACGCAACTTACGATAGAAAGCGGAAACGGCGAAGCCGACCTTACCATCGAAGACTGGGCGTTTGCCTGGGCTCCCGTTACGTCGCTCTATTTCCCCAAACGCGTGGTATCTATCGGATTCGCGACGTTCAAAAATCATAACGCAACGTCGATTACTTTCGAATTGCAAAGAGATAAAATGCTTACGTTCGAACATCATCCGTTTATGGAAGGATTCCCCGACGAAAGCAGCGCGTTTAACCTTGACCAGACGAGAACTATGGATCCCGTAGTATTGCCTAAAAACGTCAATCTTACGTTGGAAGAAATAGCGTCGCTTTCGGTGTTCCCCGCGGGTACGCAGGTAAGCATTTCCGAAAATTAGTAAAAATGAAAAAAATAATATCGATATTTATTGCCGTCTTTTGCATAACGATTGCGATGGCGGCAGGTTGTAACAGCGGGGAGAATAATCTCCCCGCCGATACAAAACCGCGCGTGGAACTTTCCGCTCTCGAACAAGTATACGACGGAACCGCGCGTTATCCGCAGGTCACCGCGTATCCGAGCGACCTTTCCGACGTGGAACTGTTGTTCTATTCCGAAGGTTCGCAGATAGAAAAAGCGGTTTATCCGGGCAACTATACGGTAAAAGCCGTGGTAAAAAACGGGAAAATCAGCGACGTTACGGCGGAATTTAAGATTAAGCCTGCGGAAATAGACTTAAAGGAAATCGTTTTGCCCGAAAAAAAGGCGGACGGAACGGTAAACTATTCCGCAACGGTATCGGAACTTAACGGAATCGTCGGTAAGGACAGGGTCGTTCTTCGCATAGAAGGAAGGCTTTCTTCTGCCGCGGCGGGAGAAAAAATCAAACTTGCGGTTACAAAAATCGCTTTAGAAGGCGATCACGCAAAATATTACGTTTTGAAAAAAGCGGAAGCGATTTACGTCGACGTAGTCGCTTAAAACGTTAAAAAGGAGTTGACGACATGGAATTTAACGGACTTGGAACTTCTCTATCGAATCTGGCGCGACTTTCCGAAGCCAAAAGCCGCGCTATAAACATGGAAAACAGAAACGGAGAAAAAGGCAAAGGCGGATCGGCTACCGAAGGAACGGGAAAGGATTGCGCCCGCGAACTCGGCAGGGGCTGGAAAATTTCTCCGTCTTATATGATAAAACCCGGCGAAACGTTCGTAATGGCGGATTTTCGCGGAGAAGGCGCAATCGAACATATCTGGATGACTTGCCACAACAGTAAATGGCGGCAAATGGTATGGCGCATATACTGGGACGACGAGAAAACTCCTTCGGTAGAAGTACCCGTGGGCGATTTTTTCTGTAACGGTTGGGGCGAAAGGGTAAACGTTTCGTCGCTTCCTATCGTCGTGAACCCCGCCGGCGGATTCAATTGCTATTTCGAAATGCCTTTCCGAAAGGGTTTCAGAATGGAAATGACTAATCTTTCCGCCGAAGACGTGGCGTTTTATTTTCAGATAGACTACGTGGAAACGAAAGTACCCGAAGATTACGCGTATTTTCACGCGTCTTTCCGCCGCGTAAACCCGAATCCGTATATGAAAGATATCGTAATAGCCGATAACATACGCGGAAAAGGGCATTACGTAGGCACGTATCTTGCCTGGCAGGTAAACAACAACGGCTGGTGGGGAGAAGGCGAAGTCAAGTTCTATATTGACGGCGATAAAGAGTTTCCTACCATTTGCGGAACGGGAACGGAAGATTATTTCGGCGGCGCCTGGAACTGGGAACAGCCTGCGGGGCAGTATTGTACATATTCCACCCCCTATATGGGAATGCACCAGGTAATTAAGCCGGACGGACTGTACTCGGCGAATATGCGTTTCGGTATGTACAGGTGGCACGTTTCCGACCCCGTTCGTTTTGAAAGCGACTTAAAAGTCACTATACAAGATTTAGGTTGGAGAAGCGAAGGAAGATACCTTCCGCAACAGTCGGACGTTTCCGCGACCGCATTCTGGTATCAGACGGAACCGCACGAAAAATTGCCGACTTTTGAAAAGAACGATCTGGAGGTCATATGAGCGAATTAAACGGCATCAAAGGATTTATAAAATCGGAAAAGGACGGAATAGAAGAACTTCTTCAAAGTGTAGACGACAGAACGGAACGGGTAATAAACGTTCTTGCGGAATGTAAAGGCAAAGTCGTGTTTATGGGCGTAGGCAAAAGCGCGCATATCGGGCAAAAACTTGCGGCAACGTTCGCAAGTACGGGAACTCCGAGTTTTTTCGTACACTCGACGGAAGCGGTGCACGGCGATTTGGGAATGATCGAAGAAAAAGACGTCGCGGTATTGATTTCCAACAGCGGAAACACGCAGGAAGTCGTGCAGGATTTACCGAGCCTAAAAAAGATAGGCTGTAAAACGGTGGCGTTCACTTCGGGCGAAAACTCAAAACTTGCCCAAGGCTGCGATTATCTGCTGTTATACCCGAAATGTAAAGAGTCGGACGATTTGGGACTTGCCCCGACAACTTCGTCTACCGTAACGCTGGTACTCGGCGACGCGATCGCCTGCGAACTAAGCAGACGCAAGAAATTCACGAAAGAAAATTTCTTTAAGTACCACCCGAACGGGGCGCTCGGCGCGGCTCTTAAAACGGAGTTAGAAAAATGAGTAAAATAACGGTAATCGGGTCGTTCGTGGTCGATATGGTCGCGAAAATGGAAAGATTTCCGCAGGCAGGGGAAACGATACTCGGAGAAAGCGTGAATTATTTTCTCGGCGGAAAAGGCATAAATCAGTGCGTATCGGTGGCACGGCTCGGCGGCGACGCGGAGATGATCGGAATGCTCGGCGACGACGAAAACGGCAAAAAATTCCGTGAATTGATGAACGAAAACGGTATAAAATCGGAAAGCGTGTTTTCGTGCGGATATCCTACGGCGGTGGCGCAGGTGCAGATAGACGGAAACGGTCAGAATCGCATATGCGTAATACCGTCGGCAAACTATATTTTCGATCTTAAAGACGTGGATAAAATCGACGATAAACTGAAAACGACGGAAATAGTATTGTTGCAACTGGAATTAAGAAAAGAAGTCGTGGAAGAGATTATTCGTCGGGCGCATAAATACGGAAAGACGGTGATATTGAATCCCGCGCCCGCGCAGAAGTTGAGCGACGAAATCCTTTCCATGATAGATTATATAACCCCGAACGAAACGGAACTTGCGATTATCAGCGGAGAAAAGACGGATAGCCGCGCGGAAGTTGAAAAGGCGCTGGAAAGGCTGCTCGATAAAGGGGTTAAAGCGGTGGTAGCGACGCTGGGAAAAGACGGCGCCGTTATAGCGAGAAAAAACAAAAAAACTTACGGTTCCCCGTATAGGGTAAACGTTGTGGATACCGTGGCGGCGGGCGATAGTTTCAACGGCGCGCTGGCGGTAGCGATATCGGAAGGAAAGAGCGACGAAGAAATATTGCGGTTTGCCAACGCTATGGGCGCGCTTACCGTAAGCAAAAACGGAGCGATTCCGTCGATACATACCCGAAAAGAAGTGGAAGAGTTCATATTAAAAAGAAAGCAAACGACGTAACGGAAGCCTTAAGGGAATGATAATCGGGCTTATTTTCGCGCCCGTCGTAGGGCTAATCGTAATACTGATATAAAATTATAATCCCCGCTTTCGTAATCCGAAAGCGGGGAAAATGTTTTTAAATGCTTGTTGAAATAAAAAACGGGGAACCGATTATTTAATTATTTTAATATCTTTAAAATCTACTAAAACAAAGCCGTCCGAATCTTCTGTTCCGATACCGAAATCTACCAATATTTTGTTTTTTACCGCTTTATTTGAAGCGATTACTCCCGTATCTCCTTTGTGTAAACCGTACTTGACATATTTTTCCTTTTCAACGATAAGTTCAACGTGGTCGCATTCGTTAAACGGGTTGTTGTTAAAAGCGTCTTTATTTGTAAAATTATCAAAATCATTTAATATGTTTTTTTCTAATTCAAGACACAGGCTTTCGGGTAGATTTGAATCGGTTTCTGCTAAATCCGATTTGTTTATAAGTCTGACCAAAAAGTCTCCTTGGTTGGAATTGTTAAAGAATAACGTTACACATTGCGACTCTTTTTCGCTAACTATAAGACCCAAGGAATCTTTATTTAATCCCAAAGCCTTGTATTCTTCCGTTTCTTTTTTTAATCTCACAATTTTAAAAATCATTTTACAAAACCCCCGACAGGGCAAACAAGGTTTTTCACTTATATTTTAACATAAGTCTCCTTAAATTTCAAAGATCGAAAAATCGATTTTTTTTATATTGTATATTAAATTTTTTATTTGTAAATAGTTTTGTGACATTTTTTTATTACGATTCTACGTCGTTATATAAAATCGCGGAATTATTTTCTAAAGGGTATAACGAAAGGGGAAAAGGTTAAAAATATCTTAAGAAAAAGGCGGCGCTTTTTAAGAACCCGCCCGAAAGGAGATATTATGAATAAAGTTAACCCTTTTTACGAGAAAAACGCAAAACCGCTGGACAAATACTTAAGCATAGAAGAATATTCGCCGAAAGCGTACGACAAAAATAAAACTACGCCCTACACGAAAACGAGAGTTATACTGTTAAACGGCGCGGAATTCGAGCAGACCTGGTTTTTACATCAATTCAACAGAACTTGTTGCGATAACGAGTTAAGAAAAGAAATCGCCAGAATAAGACGGCACGAACAGCAACAGCAAAAACTGATTTCGGCGTTAAAGCCTATAGACGAAACGGATCTCGAAACTACGATAGGTTACGAACAGTTGGCGGTGGATTTAACGGCGATTCTCGCCCGTCACGTTAAAGACGACCACGTAAAAGACGCGTTAAACTTTGCCCTTCTGGAAGACTTCGACCACTTGTACAGGTTTGCCAACCTTTTAGAGAGCGAACAGGGTATAGACGCCAACACGCTTACGGGCGGATATACGGAAATCACCCCTGGCAGACCGACGGTTGCCGAACCGCGCCACCCGTTCGACGAAATAAATAAGCATATAGCGGCGGAACTCGCAGACCCGTTCACAAAACTCGTGGTAAGCATAATCACGGCGGCGGAACAGCAGACGATGAACTACTATATGAACATTGCGGGCTTCCACGAAAGCGAAATCGGTAAAAAACTGTATTCGGAAATCGCGATGATAGAAGAACAGCACGTAACGGAATACGGCTCGCTTATCGACACCACGTGTTCGTGGCTGGAAAACTGGCTTATGCACGAATACACCGAATGTTATCTGTATTACAGTTGCTACGAAGACGAAACGGACGAATATATAAAAAAGATATTCTACGAACGCTATCTCGAAGAATGCGGACATTTGCAAAGGGTTGCCGAGTTGCTTTATAAGTACGAAGGCAAACCGTGGCAGGCTTTATATACCTGCGGCGGAGATTTCCCAGAACGTTTGCATTTCGAAGGCAATATCGATTACGTTCGCGGCGTTCTGGCAAAAACGGTTAACTACACCAAGGTGGAAGAAGGGTACGTTACCGTGGGGAATCTCAATAAAAACGTAAGATTTTTCGATTACCAGAAGTGCAACGTTAAAGACGGCAAAACCGCGCCGAGCCATAGGGTTATCGAAGAGCATATAAAAGAATTCGGTAAAGATTATCGGTTCGAAACGAAGAAAAATCCTATCCCCGAATTGCAGGACAGAGAAAAAGACAACACCGACCTTGCAAGAAAATAATTAAAAAACCTGAACGGGAAAATAATCAAATAAAAACCGAGCAGGAAAAAACAAACAAAAAAGAAGCCGCCGCGAACAAAATCGTTCGCGGCGGTATTTTTTTGACGGATAATAAATATAAAAATATCATAACTTGCCGTTACGCAAAAAATAAAAAGAAAATTTTATCGTTTATTGCTTAATAAAAAACTTTCTGTTACAATAAAAGAAAAACGGAAACGGTATAAAAAATGCCTTTTTTAGAGAGAAAGAGAGAAAAAAACGAAAATATCCGAATTTACGAAGGGGATAACTCTTTTCCCGCGCATTTTCATAAAAATTTAGAATTTTTATATGCGGAAGAAGACGGAATCGCGGTGGTTATAGGCGAAAAAAGGATAACCCTTAACGAAAAAGATTTTCTTATAATAGAAAGTTACGCGGTTCATCACATAATCGGGAAAGGGAAAACTATAGTTTTGTGCCTTCCGGAACCGTTATTAAACGATTTTTTCGCCGTGACGAAAGGTAAAAAATTTTCTTCTATAATAATAAAAGACGACGACGGGGAAATTTACCGAAAACTTAACGGGTTTTACGGGTTGACGGATAAAAACGTCTTGTTGAAAAAGTCGGCGGTAAACGATTTGCTCGGGTTTCTGATAGAAAAAATTCCGTTAGAAAAAAGCGACAATAAGTACGAAGGCCCCGTCGGCAAAACGCTCGTATACTTAAACGAAAATTACCGCAAAAAACTCGATTTAACGACTATAGCGGCGGAAGTGGGGTACGGAAAGTTCACGCTTTCGCATAAATTCAAGTCCACCGTCGGAATGGAAATACGGGAATATCTTAACCAGATACGAATAAACGACGTCATCGCCGAAGCGGAAAAGGGCGGATTAGAAAACAAAAAACTTATCGATTACGCAATGGACGCAGGTTTTGAAAGCGTGCAGACCTTCTACCGCGCGTTCAGAAAGACCGTCGGGGTAACGCCGAAAAAGTATTTTTCCGACGGGAAAAATTAACAGAAATAAAAACAGCCGTTTAGGGTACTCAAACGAAAAAGGGGGTAATAAAATAGTAGAGTAAAGAAAGGAGATAAAATGAAAGAAATTCCGTTTACGGGGATAGCGACGGCGATTGTAACGCCGATGAAAGAAAAGGGCGTCGATTACGACGCTCTGGCTTTTTTAATTGAACGGCAGATAGAAAGCGGAATATCCGCGATAGTCGTCAACGGTACGACGGGGGAAAGCGCGACTTTATCCGACAAAGAGAGCGAAAGCGTGATAAAATTTTCCGTAAAAATCGCCGCTAAAAGAATAAAAATAATCGCGGGAACGGGTTCGAACGACACCCGCCACGCCGAAAAACTCACCGAATACGCGTGTAAATCGGGCGTGGACGGGGTTCTGCTCGTCACGCCCTACTATAATAAAGCGACGCAGAAAGGACTTATAGAATCTTATACGAAAATCGCCGACGCGTCGGAAAAACCGTGTATTTTATATAACGTACCGTCGCGCACGGGGTGTAACATTCTTCCCGAAACGATAAAAGAATTGTCTTATCACCCGAACATAGTCGGGATAAAAGAAGCGAGCGGAAACATATCGCAAGTAGCGGAAATCATATCCCTTTGTAAGGAAGATTTCGCCGTGTACTCGGGTAACGACGATATGATTCTGCCCGTTTTGTCGCTCGGGGGAAAGGGGGCGGTGTCGGTGCTTTCGAATATTTTGCCGACGGAAACAAAGGGAATATGCGACTCGTTTTTTTCGGGCGATATATCCGCGGCGGCGAAAACGCAAACGGAACTTATCCCGATAATAAAAGGGTTGTTTTCCGAAGTAAATCCCATTCCCGTAAAAGCCGTTCTTGCAAAAAAGGGGTTTATCGAGAACAGGTTAAGGCTTCCGCTTACCGAAATGGACGAAGAAAAACGCGAAAACCTGTTTAGCCTTTTAACCGAACGCGGATTTTTCACGGGGGAACGGATATGAAAATATTGCTCACGGGGTATTCAGGAAGAATGTCAAACGAAGTAAGGCTTCTTGCCGAAAGCGGTTATAACGAAGAAACTTACGACGTTTTCGGGGTGGACCCTTTTTGCAAAAGGGAAACGGAAAGGCTCAAAAAAGATTTTTCCGAAGCCGAAAAGAACGTGGACTGCGTTATAGACTTTTCTAACCCTGCCTTAACCCAAAAACTGCTTTCGTTTGTCACGGAAAATCGTTTGCCCGTAGTCGTCGCCACGACGGGGCATACCGAAGCGGAAAAAGCGGCAATAATAAAGGCGGCGAAAGAAGTACCCGTGTTTTATTCTTCCAACTTTTCCGTAGGAATTGCGGTACTTAAAAATCTCGTAAAAAAAGCGGTTGCGGCAATGCCGGACGCCGACGTGGAAATAACGGAAATTCATCATAACGGCAAAGTCGACGCGCCGAGCGGAACGGCGATATCTATTGCCGAAGAAATAAAAAAAGCGAGAAAAGACGCGTATTTTACTTTCGGAAGAAAAGGGAATTCCCTTCGCAATAAAAACGAGATAGGTATTCACTCGATAAGGCTCGGAAACGTGGTCGGCGAACACGAAGTCATGATAGGCGGAAAAAGCGAAACGATAATTTTAACTCATCGGGCGGCGGATAGGCGGGTGTTTGCCGAAGGGGCGCTGAAAGCGGCAAAGTTTATAATAAATAAGAAAAACGGTCTTTTCGGTATGGAAGATATGCTCGGCATAAAAGGGGAAAATTTATGATAGCGGCAATTTACGGATACGGGAATCTCGGCAAAGGCGTGGAACTCGCCTTGAAAAATTATACCGACTTCGAACTTTTCGGCGTGTTTACGAGAAGAAACCCGAACGAAATAGAAACGGTAACGGGCGTAAAAACCTACGCCGCCAACGACGTTTTTAAATATGAAAAAGATATCGACGTAATGTTCGTGTGCGGCGGCAGCGCGACAGATTTGCCGAAAATCACCCCCGTTCTCGCCGAGAAATTCAACGTTATCGACAGTTTCGATACCCACGCGAAAATTCCCGAACATTTTGACAATGTGGATAAAGCCGCCGGACGCGGAAACAAAATCGCCCTGATATCCTGCGGTTGGGACCCGGGGCTGTTTTCGCTCGGCAGACTATATTCGGAAGCGGTTACGGGTAACGGAAAGAGTTACACTTTCTGGGGAAAGGGAGTAAGTCAGGGGCATTCCGACGCGATAAGAAGAATTGACGGCGTAACAGACGCCAAAGAATATACCGTACCGATAGAAACCGCCGTAAATTCGGTAAGAAGGGGCGAAAACCCGAAACTAACCGAAAGGGAAACGCATAAAAGAGAGTGTTTCGTGGTGGCGGAAAGGGGCGCGGACAGAGAGAAAATCGAAAAAGAAATAAAAACCATGCCCTATTATTTCGACGGGTACGAAACCACGGTAAATTTCGTGACGGAAGAAGAGTTAAAAACCCGATACGGCGGCTATCCGCACGGCGGAAAGGTTTTATGCTCAGGCAGAACGGGAGAAAATCTCGAAAACAAACAAATTATGGAATTAAGCCTTAATCTCGATTCTAACCCCGAATTTACGGGAAGCGTTTTAACGGCGTACGCGCGCGGATTATTAAAAGCGTATGAAAAGGGAGTACGGGGCGCGGTTACCGTTTTCGATATTCCGCCCGCGTATTTATCGCCGCTTTCCGGTGAAGAATTAAGAAAAAAATATCTTTAAGGGTTATATAAGTAAAAGGACGGCGGCAAAGAAACTTTGCCGCCGCAAATTTTAAAAAATAACGCCGCGGCGAACGTTTTTCCGCAGCGGCGTAAAATAAAGCATATTACGGTTATTGTCCGTCTTTTCTGACGCATTCGCCGGTAACGGCGTCCTGAAACATCATCCAGTACCCTTTTCCTTTCAAATCGAACACGGAAAGGGGTATAAAAGAGCAGTAACCTTTCAGTTGTTCGGGCGGGACTTCCGAGTACACGTCGGGAACGCCGTAGCAGATATATTTTTCTTTGTCGTTTTCGTTGATAATGCCGACGACGTAGTATTTATCGCCCGAATAAGAAATTTTCGCCCACTTGCTTTGCGGAACGGTGTTGTTTAAGTCGTCTTCGGGCGGAAACTTAAAGAAAATATCGTCCAAATCGCTTTTTACCTTGTTAAAGTAAGGGTTTCGCTCGTCATACTTTTGGCTTTCAGCAGAAGTCTTTTCATACGAAAATTCAAAATCGTCCGCGAAGTTTTTTTCTTGCGTTTTTTCGCTGACAGAAGTTCCGTCATCAGTTTCATTTCGAAGTGTCCCATCGTCTAATTTTTCCACCTTGTCGAGATTTTCTTTAAGTTCCTGGTCGTAAAGATAATAGTTTTCCGTCGCGACGACTTCGTCGTCGTAACTTTGTTTGATTTCCTTTTTCTTTTCGGAAATACATTTATCGATAACGGCTTTTTTGAATAATTCTAAACTTAACGCCGCGGGGTTGTTTTCGCGGCAGAAAGCGATTAAAACGGGAAGTCCGTTGTCGATTAAAACGAGTCCCGCCGAAACGCCGTTGATTTTATCGAATCCGCTGATTTTTTTGGTAATCGAGCAGGGGTTTTTGCCTAAATCGAAGTAATAAAAATTACCGTCGCCGTCGGAAACGGCGGCGTAAAAAGAGCCGATTTTCGTCGGTAAAAGGTTCACGAGAGAAAGGGAAAAAACGGAGCCGCCCGCTTCTTTTTCCACGCGCGCGATTCCGCTTACCGATTTCCCGTAAATCGCGAATCCTTCGGTAATTTCGCTAAGCACCAAAGATTTTTTTAAAGTTTCCATATTCCGTAAACCGTCCGTACACCCTTATGAAATATTTTTTGGTAAAACTTCGTATTCGTGTTTGTTACGTTAAATGTATTTCTTACGTTTAATATATATGATAAAATCTTTTGTAAAATCACTTTTACGGTCGGAAAAAGGCGTATTATGGCGAAAAGAAAGCGTATTTATAAAAAATAGAAGTATAAAAAGAATATAAAAGTCAATAATACAAACATAAAAATTCGCAAGGAGAACTTATATGCTTAATATGTTGACGGAAAAAGAAGCGACGGTTATAACCGACCTTTTAACGTTGGAAGAAAGCGGTTGCAAAAAAGCGAGATTGTACGCGAGAACGCTTACGGATAGAGATCTCGCGCAGAAAATGGGTTGTATCGCAGACAGACACGAAGCGCGCTTCAACGCGCTTTTAGCAATGCTTTAAGGGGGGAAATATGGCAGGATATAAAGAAGAAGTAACGTTAAACGAAAGAGATTCTTTACAGGATATGTTAAACTTCGAAAAAGAACTTATGAACGTGTATTCCGTGTGTATGGCGGAAGGGGTAAGCAAAGGGTATCGGAACCTATTAAAAGAGAACTGGGAAGAAGCCGCCGAAGACCAGTTGAAAGTGTTTCTGATGATGACGGAAAAAGATTACGCAAGGGTAAATTCCGCGCCCGAAGAAATGCTTAAAGAAAGAAAATGTAACTACGAAAAAATTAAAAGGGAATTAGCGTAAAAACGCTTGCCTTTTTGGTTAAAAGTAAGTAAAATAAAGGAAAGTTAAGCGAAAGTTTAATTTATAAAAGAAGGTTTTCGGTCAACACTTCTATAAAACAACCGAGTAAAAAGAGAGTAAAAGCCTTTTTATTTCGGTGAAATAAGGAGGCTTTTTTATGTTCAGAAATTCTGCGACGGCAAAACTCGTAAGAACGGGTATAATCGCGGCTCTGTACGCGGCGTTGTGCTTTTTAACCTTTCCGATTGCCAGCGGCGCGATACAGTTAAGATTATCCGAAGGTCTGTGTTTATTGCCGCTTATTTTCCCCGAAGCGACGATAGGCGTCGCGGTGGGGTGCTTTATCGTAAATCTCGTAACGGGTTGCGCTCTTCCCGACGTGATTTTCGGAACGCTTATCACGCTGTCCGCGGCGGTACTTACGTTTTTTATCGGCAAAATCATAAAAAAAACGGCGGTAAAGATTGCCGTCGGCGGAGCGTTTCCCGTGCTACTTAACGCTTTTCTTCTTCCCGTGATATGGTATTTTTGTTACGGCGGTCTGGAATACGCCTATATGCTTTCGGTGCTGTTTCTCTTTTTAGGCGAAGGCGTTTCGGTGTATCTCGTAGGCGTTCCGATAGTTTTGTTTATGGAAAAATTAAAGAAAAAG
Organism: uncultured Clostridia bacterium; assembly: GCA_934271245.1. Lineage (GTDB taxonomy): Bacteria > Bacillota > Clostridia > Christensenellales > Borkfalkiaceae > UBA1259. The sequence continues at coordinate 20,987 of CAKQQY010000013.1, forward strand.
AAATCGGTAAGCGAAGAGAATTCCGCAACGAAAACTGAAAATGAAACGGAAAAGCAGATAAAGTAAAATAAATATAACGGCAGAAATTACGCCTGATATATACGAAAGCACGCCCGAATCGGGCGTGCTTTCGTTCTTTTGCTTAATTTTTAAGCGGTAATCGCTAAACAAAAATAGAAGTTTAGCCTATCGTTTTGAACGGATTATACGCAATCCAGTAGAAAATAAGCCACAAAGCGGAAATTCCTACGAGCGTATAAATTATTCTCGAAACGATAGCGCCCGTTCCTGCGCCGAAAAGGTAAGATACGACGTTAAAATCGAAGATACCGACCATCAGCCATACGAGAGCGCCTATTAAAACGAGAATAAAAGATATAATTGTCGTTGCTTTCATATTCCCCTCCGATATAAAGTGTTTGCAAAGAAGGGGAATTTATACCTTTTCGTTAAAGTAAAGCGTTTTCCAGAATTAACCTGTCAAAGTCCACGCTTTCGACGAAATCTTCCTTTTTAAACCGCACGTTGTTGTACTTTGCGTAGTTGAATAAATGCGTTTTTATAATAACCGGAGTGGGAATATCCAGCCTTTCGCAAATTTCCCTTACGTAATCGAAAAATTCCGAATAGTCGATATTGCCTTCTTTTTCGAAAATCGTCTGACGGGTTATTTTGTTGTTTTTTAAAGTTTTTGCCCAGATTCTTATCATAACGTCGTTTCCATTAACGATTGTACTACAAATCGCGCATAAAATCAATAAATAAATTGACAAAATCCGATAGTTATTGTACAATTAAAATACTAAATTGAAAAGTATACCGTTCGGCAAAGCAACGGTTTTGCTATGCGAAAGGGGATAGTTATGGAAAAGATAATTGTAGTAGGCGCGGGGCTTTCCGGCGCGACTATAGCGAGAAAATTCGCCGACGGCGGCGCAGACGTGTTGGTTATAGATAAAAGGGAAACCGTCGGCGGCAACGTATACGATTACGTCGATAAAAACGGAATAACCGTGCAGGCGTACGGTCCGCACATATTCCACACCAAAGATAAGGACGTTTTCGAATTTTTATCCAAATATACCGAGTGGGTCAAATACGAACACAAAGTAAAAGCGAAAATTTCGGGCAAGCTGGTTCCCGTACCCTTTAACCTTACGTCGCTCTTTGAACTTTATCCGAAAGAAGCCGCCGAAAGAATAAAGAAAGTTCTGATTGACGAAGTCGGTTACGGCGAGAAGGTGCCTATTTTAAAATTAAAAGAACATCCGTCGGAAGAAGTCAGAAAGTTTGCCGACTTCGTGTATAAAAACGTTTTCTATAAATACACGAAAAAACAATGGGGATTAAAACCCGAAGAGTTGGGCGAACAGGTTATGAACCGCGTACCCGTTTACGTTTCCGAAGAAGACAGATATTTTACCGACGAGTATCAGTATATGCCGAAAGACGGGTTTACGAGCCTTGTCAAAAATATTTTGGCGCACCCGCACATAAAACTTAAACTCGGTAAAGACGCCATACAGAACATTACTTTTAAAGACGGGCAGATATACTATAAAAACAAACTTTTCGAAGGCACGGTGATTTATACCGGTTGCGTAGACGAGTTGTTTTCTTATAAATACGGTTCTTTGCCGTACAGAAGTCTTACTTTTGTTTTTAAAACCAAACACAGGTCGTCTTACCAGAACGCGGCGGTCGTAAACTACACCACGAATAAACGCTATACGCGTATATCGGAATTTTCCAAATTCACCTGCAATCCGCAAAAGAATACGGTTATAGTAAAAGAATACCCGAAACCGTACTACGGCGGGGAAGCGATTCCTTATTATCCTATTCCGCTTGCAAAAAATTACGAGCTGTACGCAAAATACGAAGCGGAAGCGAAAAAGTATAAAAATCTGTATCTTTTGGGCAGACTTGCGAACTATAAATACGTTAATATGGATATCGCGGTTAAAAACGCCATAGACCTTTACGAAAAAATTCTCGAAGAAGACTAAAAACAAAAAGAATAAAAGAAAAGGAGTTCAAAAAAGAACTCCTTTTTTTAATCAAATTATTTTCGGCGGTAAATCTATGGGGTTACCGTCGGTTTACCGAAGCGTTCGGGCGGGGAAACGGAAAAAGCAAACTTTTACGCTTCTTCGCGTAAATGCGCTTTTCTTTCGGATTTTCTGTTTACCTTGGTAAATATAAATCCGATAATGATGAACGAATAGTACGCTAAAACTCTCCAGGTAATCATTGCGGGGAACGCAAGACCCGCCGTCGTTATTCCCGTGGAGAACAACAAATAGAAAGATAAGTCCGCCGCGCCGGAGTTGCCGGGGGTCGGTACGAACGAAATGCTTATATAAAGTATAATGCAAAGTTGCACAACCTGTAACCATTCGTGGAACCCGTCTGCGTTAATAAGGTCGAACCCGAACAATTTAAGGGTAAAGTACGCAATGGTCGAAAGAGCGATGTTTTCCATTAAGCTCAGCACGAATTCGGTAACGAAAACGAGAGGGTTTTTGGAAATCATTTTTAAGCATTTAGAGTTGTGAACTACGTTTTTAATGGTTTTATAGGTGGTAAGTTCGGGCTTTTTGACTATGCGAAGTTTGTTTCCGATTTTCATTACCACTTTAACGAGCCAGGCGCTGAATCTCGGCAGGAAAGAGAACACGATAACCAGAAACGGAAGGAAGAAACATAAAGCGAGCCCCACTATCGCCATTACTTTGATAACGTTTTCGTAACTGCCGAGAGGGTTAAAAGCAGGGTCGCCCCCGGGGAAAACAACGCCCCTTAAATAGAGAACCAGCGACACTAAAGACAATAAAACGAAAGCGAGTTGGTTTAAAAAGAACGCCGCGATAGGAAGAGCCGACGCTACGCCGCCGTGAATTCCGTGCTTTGAAAGGTGATAAATTTCGAACGGTTGACCGCCTACGGCAAGGGGGGTAACGTTGTTGTAGTAATGCCCGATTACCGCCGTTTCCATACACGTTTTAAAGTGCCACTTTTTCGTTAAATACTTGCTCATAACGGAAAGCTTAAGACCTTTTGCCAGAAAGCACACAAACAAAGCGATAAGGGCGAATGCGAGATAGAATCCGTGGTTGGTGAAAATTGCTTTTATATCGTCCCAACCGGCGAGTTGTTTGTCGCTCGGACCGAAAAAGTCGTTATAAAAAGTGTACGCCAAAACGCCGACTACGAAAACGATGAAAATAACCGTGAAAAGAGTTTTGAAAAATTTCTGACGTTTATTTATTGCGCTTTCGTCGTTAAAACCGAGAATTTTGGTCATAACGAGTTGTTTTGCGGCTTGTTTATCGGTTTTTCTGTCTTCGGCGCGTTGCATTTTCTTTTCTTTTTTCAACTGCTTTTTCGCCGAATCGATTTCTTGTTTTTCGATTGTTTCCGCGTCTATTTCTACGATAGACGGCTCTTTTGTAGATTCGTCTATCTCTATTTTGTGAAAAATAGGCGGTTCCTGATTATTGCACATAGTGTTCTTATTCTACTATAATATTTTGTCAATGTCAAATAAAAATGACAATTTAGCGGCTTGACTTAAAATAACAAATATTGTATAGTGTAACTATGGTAGGGTTAAACGAAAGAAATACGGAAACTCCGTTATCAGGGAATAAAACGATTTCGGTGATAGTGCCTTGCTATAATTCGGAAAAATATCTCGAAAATTGTTTTAACTGTCTCGATAATTCCGCGTATAAAAATCTCGAAATAATATTCGTGGACGACGGCAGTACGGATAACACCGCGGAGATTATAAAAAAATACGCGGCGGAAAGGGAAAACGTTTTATACGAAAGAGTAAACCACACGGGCGTTGCGGGGGCGAGAAACAAAGGGTTGGAACTTGCCGGCGGCGAATATATCACTTTTTACGACGCCGACGACGAAATAACGCCGAATCACTTTTCAAACCTTAAACGGGCGTTGGAAAGTAACGACGCCGACGTTTCGGTCTGCGCATTTAAAAGAAAACACGTAAAAGATAAAAAAAACGGCAAACCGTGTAAGGTAAAGATTTTTACGGGAAACGATTGCGAAGAGCGATTGCTTTGCCAGAATACTTTCGACTATTGTTTGTGGAATAAACTTTACCGCGCGGAAATTATAAAGGAAAACGGACTGGCTTTTCCCGTCGGGGCGAGATACGGCGAAGACTCTTATTTTAACTACTTTTATTTTAAAAAGGTAAAAAAGGCGGCGTTTTCGACCGCGCCGACCTATAATTATAAGAAAAACGAAGGAAGTCTTGTCCGCGAAAGTTTCAAAGAAAGCCGTCTCGATATCTTCAACAACTTAAAGGTCGTTATCGACGACGCTGAAAAAAGCGGCGGCGCGTTTACCCGTTCCGCTCACGCCGCAAGAGCGCTTTTTATAACCGAAGCGTTGTATTTTATACTGAAATTCAAATACAAGAACAAAGCCGTTACGAATAAACTCGTAACCCTTTTAAAGCAAGACTTGAAACACTTAAAAAAATGTAAAAGGGTCGCGCTTTACAGAAGGATTCTTATACCGCTCGTACCGGCGGTGGCTGCCATGGCTTTCGGTAAAACGGGCAAAAAGACGGAAGATAAACTTCCCGAAAATTTTAAGGACTGAAAACCGAATATAACGGATTATATAATATTTTAGGAAAATAAGGAATAGAAAAATGCAGATTTACGAAGAACTTTTGGAACGCGGACTTATCGCGCAGGTTACCGACGAAGAAGAAATCAAACAACTCATAAACAACGGCGGAGCGAGATTTTATATAGGTTTCGACCCCACCGCCGATTCCCTTCACGTAGGGCATTTTATGGCTCTTTGCCTTATGAAAAGATTGCAGATGGCCGGCAATCGCCCCGTCGTTTTAATAGGCGGCGGCACGGGTTATATAGGCGACCCGTCGGGAAGAACGGATATGCGTTCGATGATGACGCCGGAAATAATTCAGCATAACTGCGATTGCTTTAAAAAGCAGATGGAAAGGTTTATCGAATTCGGCGAAGACAAAGCCGTTATGGTAAACAACGCCGACTGGCTTTTAAAACTTAATTATATAGATTTACTACGTGATGTCGGCGCGTGCTTTTCCGTCAACAATATGTTAAGGGCGGAATGTTATAAACAAAGAATGGAAAAAGGATTATCCTTTCTCGAATTCAACTATATGATTATGCAGTCTTACGACTTTTTGTATCTGCATAACCATTACGGTTGCAATATGCAGTTCGGCGGCGACGACCAGTGGAGCAACATGCTCGGCGGAACGGAACTTATCAGAAAGAAAACGGGCGACGACGCTTACGCCATGACGATAACTCTTTTACTTAACAGCGAAGGCAAAAAGATGGGCAAAACGGCGAAAGGCGCGGTTTGGCTCGACCCGAACAAAACTTCTCCGTTCGAATTCTATCAGTACTGGAGAAACGTAGACGACGCCGACGTTATGAAGTGCATTAAAATGCTTACCTTCCTGCCGCTTTCCGACATTAAAGAAATGGAAAAATGGAGCGACGACAGAATTAACGAGAAAAAGGAAATTTTGGCGTACGAACTCACCGAACTCGTCCACGGAAAGGAAGAAGCGGATAAAGCCAAAGAAGCCGCGAGAGCGCTTTTCTCGGGCGAAGGCGACGATTCCAACATGCCTTCGACCACTTTAACGGACGAAGATTTCACCGACGGGAAAATCACCGTTTCCGATTTGCTCGTTAAGTGCAAACTTACCGCAAGCAAAGGGGAAGCGAAAAGACTTATTCAGCAGGGCGGCGTAACCGTAGACGGCGAAAAGGTCACCGATTTTAACGAAACCTATGATAAATCCCGCTTTACGGACGGCTTAAAAATCAAAAAGGGCAAAAAAGTTTTCCATAAAGCAATCGTTCAATAAAGAAAAAAAACGAGCGGCGAATGTTTCGCCGCTCGTTTTTAACAATCATTAAATTTAGATTAAGTTATAAGTGGAATCGGTTAGTTTACGACTTCCACTTTTATTTTCGCGCTTTCTTCCGCCGAGATACGAACGGTAACGTCGTAAGTGCCGGCAACTTTTATGTTGGATTCTAATATAATCTTTTTCTTATCTACGTTAAAGCCCATATCCGCGAGTTTTTCCGCGATTTCTTTATTGGTTATCGCGCCGAAAAATTTGCCCGCTTCGCCCGCTTTCGCCTGAATGGTGACTTTGGTTCCGTGGAGTTTGTCGCGAAGTTCTTTGTTTGCTTTAAGGGTTTCGGCTCTGTGGAAGGCTTCCGCCGCTTTCTGCGTTCTGTTATCGTTTACGGCTTGCGCGTCCGCCGCTTTCGCAAGACCGTTTTTTATTAAAAAGTTTCTGGCGAATCCGTCTTTCGCTTCTATGATGTCGCCCGCTTTGCCCGAGCCTTTTACGTCTTTAAGTAATACGACTTTCATATTTTCGCTCCTTTATTTTTATTTATTTTAACTTTATTTTTATAAATTGTCAACGGTAGCGGTATATTTTTCGCTAAAAAGGAGAACATAAAATAAAAAGGAGATGAAAAATATGAACAAAAATCATTCTATCAAATGCGACGTAAGAACGTGTCGCCACAATGCGGAAGGTTGCAACTGTCAACTCGACCAGATTAAAGTTACCTGCGGCTGTGGAGACGATTGCACCTGCTGCGGAAGTTACGACGAAAAGTAACTTTTAACTTTTCGTAAAAATCAAAATTGACAAAAGATACGCAAAAGATTTAAAAAAATCCGAAAGCCCTTAAAAAAGGACTTTCGGATTTTCATATATTATTCAAAAAAATTTAGCACGTAAAAGTGTTTTATGTCTTATTTCACGTATCATTGTAACACGATATTTGCGTTTGTCAATACCTTTTTGAAAAAAACTTCCAAAAATTGTTATTTTTTTAGAACGTTCGCCCTTTTAACGAGTCTTAATTGTCACATATAGGTTGACAAAAAGGGCTTATTATATTATAATGTTTTATCAGAATCAGAAGTGGGAGTATGCTCGCTTATTTATAAAACGGAGGGCCTATAGTTATGGCAGAAGAAGTAATTTTAACCAAAGAAGGTAAAGAAGAACTCGAAAAACGTTTAGAATACCTTAAACTTACGAAAAGAGCGGAAATAACCGAAAGAATCAAAACCGCGAGAGAATTCGGCGACCTTTCGGAAAACGCGGAATACGACGCGGCTAAAAACGAACAGGCTATGTGCGAAGGCGAGATTTTAGAAATCGAAGCCAAATTAAAATACGCGGTTATTATTAAAGACAACGCTAAAAAAGGCACCGTTTCTTTGGGTAACAAAGTAGACTTCGAAGATACGGACACCAAAGAAGCGTATACTTACGAAATAGTCGGTACCACCGAAGCGGACGTGGAAGCGGGCAGAATATCCAACGAATCGCCCGTAGGAAACGCTCTTCTCGGCAAAAAGGCGGGCGACGTCGTGAACATTACCGTTCCGTCGGGAGTTATGTCCGTTAAAATCAAAAAAGTTTATTGATAAAGGTTTTATTATGGAAGAAAAAAACTTAAATACAGTAGAAACCGCAACCGAACCCGACCTTAACGAAATTTTAAAGGTAAGAAGGGCAAAACTCGAAGAATTGCAAAAAGCGGGCAAAAATCCTTTCGAAAAAGTCAGATACGACAGAACCGCCTACAGCGCGGACATTAAAAACGATTACGCCGCTTACGAAGGTAAAACGGTAGGAATTGCCGGCAGACTTATCTCTAAAAGGGTAATGGGTAAAGCGTCTTTCGCCGTTATTTTAGACGGTAAAGGTACCATTCAGTGCTACCTTTCGGTGAACGATCTGGGCGACGATTACGCGGCTTTTAAAGATTACGACATAGGCGATATAGTAGGCATTACGGGCTTCGTTTTCAAAACCCGTACGGAAGAAGTTTCCGTTCACGCCAAGGAAATAGAACTTTTAAGCAAATCTCTTCTTCCTTTGCCCGAAAAGTATCACGGACTTAAAGACGAAGATACGAGATACCGCCAGAGAGAAATAGACCTTATCGCTAACCCCGAAGTGAAAGAAACGTTTATCGCTCGTTCGAAGATTATGAAAGCGATAAGAAATTATCTCGATAACGTAGGGTATCTCGAAGTGGACACTCCCGTTTTGCAACCGCTGGAAATAGGCTCGTCCGCAAGACCGTTCAAAACTTTCCATAACGCTCTCGGGATAGATATGTATCTCCGTATCGAAACGGAACTTTACTTAAAAAGACTTATCGTCGGCGGATTCGACAAGGTGTACGAAGTAGGCAGAATCTTCCGTAACGAAGGTATGGATAAATCGCATAACCCCGAATTCACCACGGTCGAAATGTATCAGGCGTACAGCGATTATCACGACATGATGAACCTTATCGAAGATATGTACCGCACTATTGCGAAAGAAGTCTGCGGAACGGATAAGATAACTTATCAGGGCGTGGAAATCGATATGGGCAAAGAATGGGAAAGGCTCACCATGGTAGAAGCCGTTAAAAAATACGCCGGCGTAGATTATAACGACTGGAAAACGGACGAAGAAGCGAGAAAAGTCGCAAAGAAGATGAACGTGGAAGTGGAAGAAGGGGACGAAGCGACCAAAGGTCACGTTTTAATCGCTTTCTTCGACGCGTTCGTAGAAGAAAAACTCGTTCAGCCTACCATTATTTACGATTACCCCGTAGAAAATTCTCCGCTTGCAAAACGTAAACCGTCCAACCCCGCGTTTACCGAAAGATTCGAATACTTTATTTACGCAAGGGAAATGGGCAACGCGTTCTCCGAACTCAACGACCCCATCGACCAGAGAGAAAGATTCGTAAAACAAGTGCAGGCGAAGAGAGCGAAAGGCGGAAACGACGCGCAGGTGGACGAAGATTTCGTTACGGCGTTAGAATACGGCTTGCCCCCGACGGGCGGCTTGGGATTCGGCGTGGACAGGCTCGTTATGCTTTTAACCGACAGCAGTTCCATAAGGGACGTAATTCTCTTCCCCACGATGAAACCCATTAAAAAACAGTAAAAGTTACAGAGTGTGAAAAAACTTTTCGGACGGAAAAAATGGATAGTAAAATAACAAAATCGAGGTTGTCGAATTTTTTGTCGTACGAGTGGATATTGATGATAGTCGTCGCCGTTCTCGCCGTTTTCGGCTGGGAACTCATATATACCACGGCGGCGGTGAGAATTTCCGACGGGCAAAAATTCGTTTATTATTACGATAAAGGCGTTTCGGGGTTAAATCCTAAAACGTTCGACGAAATGCTCGACGATAACGATACTTTCAGTTACGATATTTTATACAAAGCGTACGAACAGATGTCGGACGAAACCGCGAGCGGCGGCTACGACGTGCTGACTCTTCGTCTGTCTTTGCCCGAAGGCGACGCGATTTTCTGCGATACCAATCAGGACGAAAAGACCAAAACGAGCAGGGCGAATACGCTTATCGACACCTATTCGATTTATGACGTGAAAAGTCTTTTGAAAAACGCGAAAAAATATCTTTCCGCGCTGTTAAAAGACGAATTCGTTACGGGTAGCGCCGAAGAAATTGCCGAAACGGACGTTATGCTCGATTACGCTAATCTCGACGAAAACAAGATAAGCGATTTGTTTTATACCCGTCTTAAAGGGGATAACAGGTTAAGAGAAGGTTCTGTTTCTCCCGAAAACGAAAAGGCGAGAATTAAAAAATTGTGCGAAGAAACGGCGTTTTTCCAAAAAGTTTTAATGTTTGACGAAACAGTAACTTCCGAAGAATCGATTTTCTATTCGTACAGAAAATACGAACAGGCTTATACCGTTTACGAAAACAAGGAAGATTATAAAGATGCGTACGAAAACAGCACGGTAAAAAAATACGGGCTTAAAATCGACGCGTTAAAGAATCTGTACGGAAAAGACGGCGAAACGGAAGCGAAAAACAACGCGGGAAACTTCTTCTCGATTAAATCGGAAAGAAGCCTTAACGGCGTAATCGCGCTCGTTTTCAACTTCTCTAACGGAAACGACGGTATTTACGATTTGCAGTTCGAAAGTATATCGTTTTTGAACACGATTATAAGAAGTTTTTCCGTTTTAGAAAGCAAAGTCGCATAAAAAATGGATAAATTAAGAATTTCCGCGGCGGTGGAAGGGTTCGTAAAGGGCGACCCGTCGCGGTTTTGCATGCCGGGGCATAAAGGCAACGCCCGCCTTAGCAAAATTTTCGGCGATTCCCGTAAAGACGTAACCGAACTTTCGGTAATAGATAACGAAAAGGCGGTTTCGGACGCGGAAAAGGACTGCGCCGAAATTCTCGGCGTAAAGTTTTTACGCTTTTTGACGGGCGGCTCCACGGCGGGGATTTTTTCGGCGGTTTACGCTGTAAAAGATTACGGCAAAAAACTTATCGTCAACCGTTCGGCGCACAAAAGCGTTTTTAATATTCTCTCTTTATTGAATATCGAACCCGTTTTCGTCGCCGAAGGGATAAAAGACGGGTTACCCGTTTTGCCGAACGAAAAAGAAATCGAAAAGGCGTTAAGAGATAATCCCGACGCGATAGGCGTTTTACTTACCTATCCCGACTATTACGGAAGAACGTTCGACCTTTCGGCGATAAAAAACGTCGTAAAGAAAAAGGGGAAATATCTTCTTATAGACGGGGCGCACGGCGGACATTTCGCTTTCGTAAACCCGAAACTTTACGCAGGCAATTTTGCCGACGTATGGGTAGACGGCGCGCATAAAACTTTGCCGACCTTGAATCAGGGGGCGGCGGTTTTAACCAACGACGCCGATTTAATTTGTAAACTTAACGACGCGGTAAATATTTTTTCCACTACGAGTCCGTCTTACCTGATACTCGCTTCTGTGGAATACGGCATAAAAGCGTACAACGAAACCGACTTTACCGGCGTTATAAAAACGATAGAAGAAACCAAAAGAAAAATCGTCGGGTACGGGTATTCCGTTTTGGAAACCGACGATCCGTTCAAAATAACGGTAGATTTCGGCGGCAATGGGGTAAACCCTTTAACCGCGGAAAAAATACTCGAAGAAAATAAAGTTTTCGCCGAGATGGTTACCGACAGATATATTCTTTTTATGGCTTCCCCTTTTAACAGAAAAAAGGATTTTTCAAGGCTTATAAAGGGCATAAAAGAAACGGTTAAACTCGAAAAAGATTACGCGTACGAAGATAAAAACGCTGTTACCGAAAGGGTAAAACCGTACCTTGAAGCGATAAATTCCGAAACGCAGACGGTGGATTTAAAGGACGCCGTCGGGCGGATTTCGGCGGTGAACGCAGGCGTTTTTCCGCCGTGTTATCCGATAGTCGTCGCAGGGGAAAAAATTACCGAAGACGTTATAAAAACGCTTTCCGTTATAAACGTATTCGGTTTAAGCGAAGAAGGAAAAATTAAAGTAATAAAATGAAAGGTAAATTCATAACGTTCGAAGGTTGCGAAGGGGTTGGAAAATCCAGCCAGATAAGATTATTGTCGCAATATCTCGACCGTGAAAAAGTTAATTATTGCATAACGAGAGAACCGGGCGGAGAACCCGTCGCCGAAAAAATAAGGAACATTATTTTAGACGGCGAAAACGTTTCTATGACGGACGAATGCGAAGCGCTTTTATACGCCGCGTCGAGAGTTCAGCACTTAATAAAAGAAGTTAAACCGCGGCTTGAAAGCGGTCAACTCGTTTTCTGCGACAGATTTATAGATTCGTCTTTCGCGTATCAGGGGTACGCAAGGGGTTTAGGGTACGAATTCGTAGCCAAAATCAACGATTACGCCATTAAAAACTTTATGCCGGACTATACCGTGTTTTTGAATTTGGATCCGCTTACCGCTTTTAAGAGAAAAGGCGGCGTCGATAAAAACGACAGACTGGAACTTTCGGGCGAAGAATTCCACTCGAAAGTGTATAAAGGGTATCTTGATCTTGCCGAAAAATTCCCCGAAAGATTCATAGTTATCGACGCGAGCGGCGAAAAAATGCAGACGCACGAAAAAATTATAACCGAACTTCGCCGTCGGAGTATTATAAAATGATAGATTTTTACGGTCTTTTAAAAGATACCAACGCCTATAAAATAGTTAAAGGGGATAAGGAAAACGGCAGGCTTTCGCACGCCTATCTTTTCGTTACGCCCGACGGCGACAATCTTTTAAATTACCTTAAAGTTCTGGCGAAAACGATTATCTGCGAAGACGGTTCGCCGTGCCTTAATTGCAGAAAATGTAAACTTATCGATAAAGAAGAGTACGTAGACGCGATGTTCTTTCCGAAAAACGGAGATACCGTTACCGCGGAAGACGTGTCTTTACTGATAGACGAAGCCTACTTAAAACCTATCGAAGGGAAGAAAAAAATATTTATCATAAACCACGGCGAAAATTTAAGCGCGCTCGTGCAGAACAAACTTCTTAAAACGATAGAAGAACCGCCCGAAAACGTGTATCTTTTAATCGGCGCGGTAAACGATTACGCGATTCTTCCTACGGTGAAATCGAGAGCGAAAAAAATTTCCGCCGAAAACTTTACCGACGAAGTTATTTTAAACGCTCTTAAAACAGAGTGCGAAGATACGGAAAAACTTAAATACGCCGTGTCGTGCGCGTCGGGAAGCGTGGGCGAAGCGTTAAAACTTTACGACGACGAAAATTTAAAGGAAACGCTGGATTTTTCCGCCGATATGATTGTTAATATGCAGTCGAGTAAAGACGTTTTAACCTATTCGGTCAAAGCCGCCGCGTTAAAAGACGGGGTAAACGGGCTTTTATCCGCGCTGGAAATAGTTTTCCGCGATTTGTTAGTCGGAAGAGTTTCCCCCGAAAAGGTAAAACTTAAAGACGTTTTCGAAAAAGTTAAAAACGCCAAAGGATATTCCGACGGCGCGATAATAAACGCGCTGGATAAAATAAACGAAGCGCAGAAAAGAAACAAATTCAACGCTAACCCTACCATGCTTACGGAGTGGTTGATGTTGCAGATACTGGAGGGCAAATATAAATGGCAAAAATTATCGGAGTAAAATTCAAAAATACTTCTAAAATATATTATTTTGCGCCGGCAAACGAAAAGGACGAATACGAAAAGGATTCCGGCGTTATCGTGGAAACGGCGAAAGGTCTGGAATACGGCACGGTGGTGTTCGGCGTTAAAGAAGTGTCGGAAGAAAATATCGTTCAGCCGCTTAAACCCGTTTTAAGAAAGGCGACGGAAAAAGACCTTAACGTTATTGCCGAAAACGAGAAAAAAATTCCCGACGTAATGAAAAAAACCGAGGAAAAAATAAAAGAACACAATCTGGATATGAAACTCGTCGGAGCGGAATTTTCTTTCGACGGCAAAAAACTCGTTCTTTATTTTTCCGCAGACGGCAGAATAGATTTCAGAGAACTTGTAAAAGACCTTGCGTCCTGCTTTAAGACGAGAATAGAACTTCGTCAGATAGGAATTCGCGACGAAACCAAACTTTTAGGCGGCATCGCGCCGTGCGGAAGACCGTGTTGCTGTTCTACCTGTATGCCCGATTTTTCCAAAGTGTCCATTAAAATGGCGAAAAATCAGGGGCTTCACCTTAACCCGTCTAAAATAAGCGGTCTTTGCGGCAGACTTATGTGCTGTCTTTCTTACGAAAACGAATATTACTCCTGCGCGTGCAAGAAAGTTCCCAAAGTCGGCAGCACCGTAACCACCCCCGAAGGAAAAGGAACGGTCGTTTCGGTGGATATGCTTAAAATGATGAGCAAAGTAAAAATCGTCAACGGCGATTCCGAAGTGTATAAAGATTTCCCCGTGGACAGGCTTAAATTTTCCAAAACGTTGGACAATAAAACGGTAAATCGCGACGACGAATCGGATAATATCGAAGATATCGATAAAATTACCGATTAAATAAACGATTAAATATTTACAAAACGATTTATTTGTGCTAAAATAAATTTATCGATAATAAATTCGGGAGGTAAAATACTATGGCTCATAAGATTAACGACGGTTGCGTTATGTGTGGCGCTTGCGCGGCGACTTGCCCCGTTAACGCGATCAGCGAAGGCGCTGATAAATACGTAATCGACGCGGATGTTTGTATCGATTGTGGCGCTTGTGAAGACGGATGTCCTACCGGCGTTATTACCGCTGAATAACAAACGCAAAACACTTTAAGGCGCGCTTATTTAACGCGCCTTAATTTTTTAAATTGACTTATGCTTACGTTAGAAGATTTATTGCTTAACGGATTAAAAGTTTATCAGGACGACGAGTATTACCGTTTCACTTCCGATTCGGTACTTCTTTCAAAGTTCGTAACGGTTAAAAAGAACGACGTCGTCGCCGATTTTTGTTCGGGAAGCGGAATAGTCGGGTTTCACCTTTACGGTCTTAACGAAAACCTTATTAAAAGCGTAACCTTTTTCGAAATGCAGAAATCGCTTTGCGATATGAGCGTTAAAAGCATAGAATTCAATAATCTTTCGGACAAGTTTTCCGCGGTGAACGTAAAAATTCAGGATATTCCGAAAGTTTATAACGAAAAATTTTCGCTTATCGTGTGCAATCCGCCGTATATGGAAGAAAACCGCGGCGAAAACAGTAAGGACGAGCGTATCGCCATGTGCAAAGTGGAAAAATATCTTCCGCTTAAAGACCTTATGAAAACCGTCGCGCGGTGCTTAAAATTCGGCGGCAGGGTAAATTTCGTTTACAGAGCCGACAGGCTTTCCGATATTTTCTGGAATATGAAACAAAATAATATAGAACCCAAAAAAATGCAATTCGTGAGCGGGGGAAACAAACCGCCATATCTCGTTATGGTAGAAGGCGTTAAAGGAGGAAAACCCGGACTTAAAGTTTTAAGTTCCGCGGTAAACTGATATGTTATATTTTGTCGCGACGCCTATAGGCAATCTTAAAGATATCTCTTATAGGGCGATAGAAGTCCTTAAAGAGGCAGACGAAATCGGGTGCGAAGACACAAGACATTCGCAAACGCTCCTTTCGGCGTACGGTATCGAAAAAAAGTGTTTTTCCTACCATAAATTCAACGAAAAAGAGATTTCCGAGAAGATAATTCTTAAACTTAAAGAAGGAAAAAATATCGCGATTATTTCCGACGCGGGTACGCCCTGCGTTTCCGACCCCGGGAATATTTTGGCGCAAAAACTTATCGAAGAAGGGTTAGCGTTCACCGTTATACCGGGGGCGTGCGCTTTCGTTTCCGCGCTCGTTTTATCGGGTCTTGACAGCGGCAGATTTTGTTTTCTGGGATTTTTGCCCGACAAAAAGTCGGAAAGAAAAGAATTTCTCTCTAAATACAAAAATCTCGATATGACGCTCATTTTTTACTGCGCGCCGCACGATATCGCGAAAGATATAAAAGATATTTATTCCGTTTTCGGCGAAAGAACGGCTGTCGCCGTAAAAGAAATTACCAAAATACACGAAAAAGCCGAAAGGTTTTCCCTTAAAGACGGACTTTCTTCCGAACCCAAAGGAGAATACGTTCTTCTGGTGGAAAAAGGAAAAGAGGAAAATCCCCTTTTAACCCTTTCCGAAAAAGAACATATCGGGCATTATATAAATCTCGGCTACGACAAAAAAGAAGCGTTGAAACTCGCCGCGAAAGACAGGGGAGTGCCTAAGTCTTCCCTTTATAAATACACTATAGGAGAAAAATAATAATGACTACGCCGCTTATAGGTCACATTTCCTTTTACGATATGAATATGTACTTCTTTATCTACGCCTTTTTAGGGTGGATTGCGGAAGTTATTTACGCCACGCTTAAAACGGGCAAATTCGTAAACCGCGGGTTTTTAAACGGTCCCGTTTGCCCCATTTACGGGGTGGGAATGGCGTTTATAGTGCTGTTTTTAAACCCTTTGGCGGAAAAGTGGTGGCTTTTGTTTATCGTGGGGGCGTTGTTCGCCACCCTTTTAGAACTCGTTACGGGTTTCGTTCTCGATAAACTTTTCCATACCAAATGGTGGGATTACTCTAAGGAACATTTCAATATTAAAGGGTACGTTTGTTTAAGGTTTACCTTTATATGGGGTTTTGCCGTGCTTATTCTTTTTAACACGCTTGTTCCCCTTACCGATAAACTTATCTCTCTCGTTCCCCCGAAATGGGTAGGGTATTCTCTGCTTATTGCCTTCTGGCTGATAATTTTAACCGATTTTACAGCGACGGTTATCCAACTTAAAGGGGTTAAAAAGGATATTAAAGAACTCGACAGGTTAACCGCCCTTATACACAAGAATTCCGACGCGTTGGGCGAAAAGGTCAGCGATATAACCCTTTCGGTTTCCGAAAAATTAAAAACGCTTTCCGAAAAGATTAAAAATTCCCGTATAGGAAAGGCTTTCCCCGCGTTCGGTAAAAAATACCGCGGAGACGAAGAAAACGGAAAAAAAGATTAAAAAGAACGTAATTAACTGCGGATATTCCGCAGTTTTTTATTATTTGTTGATTTTGTCTATTGAAAAAATCTTCCCCGTATATTAAAATAATTTACGGGGGAATTGAAAATGAAAAGGTACGTTATCGCCGTAGACGAAGGGACTACGAGCGCTCGCGCGATGCTTTTCGACGCGATTGAGAAAAAATTCGTCGCGGAAGACCAGAGAAGCATAAAACAAATTTATCCGCGACCTTCCTGGGTGGAAGAAGACGCCGACGAAATTTACGTAAACACGCTTTCCGCTATCGTTACCATGTGCGAAAAAGCCGACGGTGTGAACGACGTTAAAGGAATAGGCATAACCAACCAACGGGAAACGGTTATCGCCTGGGACAGAGAAACGGGCAGACCCGTTTACAACGCTATAGTGTGGCAGTGCAGAAGAACTTCCGAATACTGCAAAACGTTATCGGACGAAAGGGTAAATATTATCAAGGAAAAGACGGGTCTTAAAGTAGACGCGTACTTTTCCGCCACCAAAATAAAGTGGATATTAGACAACGTGGAAAAGGCTCGGGAACTTATGAATAAAGGGAGGCTGTGCGTCGGAACGGTGGACAGTTTCCTTATCTATAAACTTACGGGCAACTTTTATACCGATATGACCAACGCTTCGAGAACCATGCTTTTTAATCTGCATACGCTCTCGTGGGACGACGAACTTTTAGAATTTTTCGGTATCCCGAAGTCGGTATTGCCCGAAATCAAGCGGTGCGACGACCTTTTCGGGTACTTTACTTACGAGGGTAGAAATATCCCCGTAACGGGCGTTTTAGGCGACCAGCAAGCCGCTCTTTACGGGCAGGATTGTTTAACCGTAGGCAGCGGAAAGATAACCTACGGCACGGGACTTTTTATGTTGTTCAGCACGGGAAACGAAATCGCCCGTTCGAAGTCGGCTCTTTCCACGGTGGGGTTTGCCGATAAAAACGGCGTGGCTTACGCCTTAGAGGGAAGCGTGTTTAACGCTGGCAGCGCCGTTCAATGGCTTCGCGACGGGTTAGGGTTGTTTGAAAATTCCGCCGACACCGAAGAAATGGCGAAATCCGTTCCCGATACGGGCGGAGTGTACGTCGTTCCTGCGTTCACGGGACTCGGCGCTCCTTACTGGCGGGGCGACGTTACGGGACTTATCACGGGGATAACAAGAGGAACGAATAAAAACCATATTACCCGAGCGGTGCTTGAAAGCATCGCCTATTCGGCGAAAGCCGTTTTATGCGAAATCGAAAAGGATTGCGGATTCGCCGTGAAAGAAATCAAAGTTGACGGCGGAGCAAGCGCGAACGACTTTTTAATGCAGTTTCAGGCGGATATATTAAACGTTAAAATCGACCGCCCGACGGAAAGAGAAAGCACCGCGCTCGGCGCGGCGAAAGCGTGCGCCGTTTCGTTGGGGCTTATCGACTTTGAATCGGCAAAAGAAATAAGAAAGTCGGATAAAGTATTCGAGCCGTCAAAGGACAGAGAAAAATTTTCTTCGTTATACGAGGGGTATAAAAAAGCAGTGGAAAGGTGTTTGTTATGATAAAATATAAACTTAAAATGAAAGACGGAAAAGAAGTTACCGTTACCGAATGGCAGGCGGAAAACCCCAAAGCCTTGTTGCAGATTTCGCACGGAATGGTAGAACACGCAGGCAGATATAACGAATTCGCCGAGTATATGGCGAAAAACGGTTATACCGTGTTTGCCGACGACCACAGAGCGCACGGTGAAACGGATAAAGACACGCTCGGTTATTCCGACGGCGATATCTGGGAAAACACCCTTTCCGATCTGCACGAACTCACCGTTTATTACAAAAACAAATATAATCTGCCCGTGGTAATTTTCGGGCATAGTTACGGGTCTTTCCTTACGCAGGAATATATCGAAAGGCACGCCGAAGATATTAAGGGCGCGGTCGTCGGCGGAAGTTGTTATATGAAACAGGCTTCCGTTCCTGCCGGCAAGGTTATAGCGAATATCGGTTGCGCGTTTAAAGGTAAAAAGGCGAAAGCCAACCTTTTATGCAAACTTTCTTTCGACGCGTACGAGAAAAAACTCGGCGGAACGTCTTTCATATCTTCTCTTCCCGAAGAAGCGGAAAGATATAAAGAAGATAAATACTGCGATTTCGTTATGAGTTACAATTTTTATAAACGTTTCTTCTCGGGACTTCGCAGAATTTATAAAAAGAATAAGTTAAGCAATCTTAAAGGGCTCCCCGTGTTTTTAATTGCGGGCAGCGACGACCCCGTCGGCAATTTTTCCAAAGGGGTGCTTAAACTTAAAAAGGTTTACGACGGTTACGGCGCGAAAACTTCCGCGCTGATTCAGGACGGCGTTCGTCACGAATACCTTAACGATAAAGATAAAGCCGAAGCCTACCGCGCGATTAAAGAGTTCTGCGACGGCGTTACCGCCGAATAATAAATATTTAACGTGAGAAAAAAAAGGAGAAAAAAATGAAAAGTATCTGGCACGATATATCGAAAGAACGTATCAAACCCGAAGACTTTATCTGCGTTATAGAAATAAGCAAGGGCAGTAAAAAGAAGTACGAAATGGATAAAGAAACGGGGTACATAATTCTCGACAGAATTTTATATACTTCCACACATTATCCCGCGAATTACGGGTTTATTCCCAAAACGCTGGGCGACGACGACGATCCTCTCGACGTGCTTTTGCTCTGTTCGGAATCTTTGGAGCCTCTCACTCTTTGCCGGGCGTATCCCATAGGCGTTATATCTATGGTGGATAACGGCAGGCGCGACGAAAAAATTATCGCGATACCTTTTTCCGACCCGACTTACAACATTTTTACCGACATAAAAGAATTGCCCATGCATATCTTCGATGAGATGAGGCATTTCTTTTCGGTATATAAAAATCTGGAAGGAATGGAAACCGCCGTCGAACAAGCCGACGGCAGAGAAAAAGCCGTAAAAATCGTAATCGATTCCATGAAAAGATACGAAGATAAGTACGGCAAAGAATAAAATAAAAAACCCACGCCGTTAAAATCGTGTAAAGAGTAAAATAAAAAAGCGGAAAAGTTCGGTTAAAACAAACTTTTCCGTTTTTTTTCGTTTAATAGGGTTAAAAGCCGTAACTCGCGGCGTCGCGGTTACTCAGGGTTATTTATCCGTACTGCCGAATCCGCCCGTTCTTACGCCGACGGAGTCGTCGTCGTAAGTGACGCCGTATTCCAAAAAGACGCCCTGCGCGAAGGCTTTGCCTTTTTCAATAGTTAAAGGCTTATCTCCGCAGTTAGTGAGTTTTATAAAAATATGCCCTTCGTTTTCGGCGTAATAATAATCGCTGTCGATTATTCCCACGGTGTTATCCAGACGAAGTTTATACTTAAATCCCAAACTGCTTCTCGGGAAAATGGTCAAAACCCAGCCGTCGTCGATTTTAACCCTTATTCCCGTGGGAATTTTTACCGTTTCCCCGGGTAAAAGGGAATATTCTTTCGGCGAATAAAAATCGTATCCCGCGCTGCCGCTCGTGGCGCGTTTCGGCAAAGAAACGTTTGAATATTCTTCTTCGCCGCCCGATTTTAAAAATTCCGTTTTGCTTACTTTATAAAATTGCGCAATCTTTTTCATACCCGTATTTTATCATAAAAAAAAGTAAAATTCAAGCGTATTTCGGTATAGACAAACGTTACTTATTGTGATAAAATATGTTACGGTATTTAAAAAAGGGGAGTGTTTATGAAATTAAACTATAAAAGAGTTATTCTCGTCGGATTCGCTTTCTTTATAATCTCGGCGTTCTGGCAAAGTTACGACAACGTTATGCCGCTTATATTAACCAACAAATTCGGGCTGAATCAGACCGTTTCCGGCGTAATAATGGCTCTCGATAATATTTTGGCGGTGTTTTTGCTTCCGCTGTTCGGTTCTTTATCCGATAAAACCACTTCGCGCTACGGCAAAAGAACGCCCTTTATAGTTATAGGCTGTATCGCCGCGGTTATCGCGTATTTGTTTATCCCCGTAATAAACGACCTTTGGCTGTTTATTCTCGTTCTTCTTTTAGTGCTTATCGCAATGGCGGTTTTCCGTTCGCCCGCAGTCGCTTTGATGCCGGACGTAACCGTAAAACCCTATCGTTCCAAAGCCAACGCCGTAATCAACCTTATGGGTACGGCAGGCGGCATAACCGTTCTTGTTTTAGGAATAATTTTCAAAACGAGCGAAGTTGGCAAAACCGACTTTTTCCTTTACGTTGCCGCAACCGGCGGTTTAATGATTATAGGTCTTATAGTTTTCCTGCTCACGGTAAAAGAACCGCAGTGGGCAAACGAAATGTTAAGAGATACCGAACTCTATTTCCCCGATAAAGAAGCGGAAGAAAGGGAAGAATTCAAGGGTAAACTTTCCAAAGGCCAACTTTCTTCGTTGCTCTTTATTCTCGCTTCCGTCGCGTTGTGGTATATGGGTTATAACGCCGTTACGAGTAAATATTCTCTTTACGCGACTAACGTTCTTAATCAGAATTATAACACGACTATGCTTATCGCGCAGGGCGCGGCAATCGTTTCGTTTATTCCCGTAGGAATTGTCGCTTCTAAAATAGGCAGAAAGAAAACCATTCTCGCAGGGGTTGCAATGCTTTTCGCGGCGTTCCTTTCGGCGTCATTCTTAAGAGAAGGCGCGCCCGTGTTCGTTATGTACGGATTGTTCGCGTTGGCAGGTATCGGCTGGGCAACCATTAACGTAAACTCTTTCCCGATGGTCGTGGAACTCTCCAAAGAAGGCGACGTCGGCAAATATACCGGTTATTATTACACCGCTTCCATGGCGGCGCAGGTGCTTACTCCGATTCTGTCGGGCGCGATTATGGATCTTGCCGGCAATATGTTGCCGCTTTTCCCGTACGCGGCGGTGTGCGTGGGTCTTGCTTTCGTTACTATGTTGTTCGTTCGCCACGGCGATAATAAACCCGTCGCCCCGAAAGACAAACTCGAAATGCTCGCTTCTTCCGACGACTGATAAAGAATCTGCATAAATTAAGAATTTAATGGTAAAAATTAAAACCCCCCGTTCCGAAGAGTTTCGGAACGGGGGAAATTTTTTTAAAGTTCAAAATAACTTTTTGCGATTTTTATTTGCTTAAAAGTTCGTCGATGGATTTGGCGGCGGTTTTTCCCGCGCCCATGGCGAGTATTACCGTTGCCGCGCCGGTAACCGCGTCGCCGCCGGCGTAAACCGAATAAACGGAAGTTTTTCCGTGTTCGTCGGTAACTATTCCGCCGCGCGCGTTCACTTCGAGCCCTTCCGTCGTGTTTTTAATAAGCGGATTCGGGGATGTGCCGAGCGCCATAATCACCACGTCCGCTTCTATATCGAATTCGCTGCCTTTTATTTCCACCGGTCTGGCTCTGCCCGAAGCGTCGGGTTCCGAAAGTTCCATTTTAACGCAGGTAATCGATTTCGCTCTGCCGTTTTCGTCGCCGTTTATTTTCACGGGGTTGGTAAGGAACTCGAATTTAATTCCTTCTTCCATAGCGTGTTCGACTTCTTCTTTTCTCGCCGGAAGTTCTTTCACCGTTCTTCTGTAAATAACCGAAACTTCCGCGCCGAGCCGCAAAGCGGAACGGGCAGCGTCCATTGCGACGTTTCCGCCGCCGACGACCGCCACTTTCTTCCCGTGAGTAATCGGTGTGGAAGAGTCGTATTTATACGCTCTCATCAGGTTTATACGGGTAAGGAATTCGTTTGCAGAATACACTCCGTTAAGGTTTTCGCCGTCTATTCCCATAAACTTCGGAAGCCCCGCGCCCGAACCGATAAACACAGCGTTAAAACCGTGCTTTTTTATGAGTTCTTCGACGGACAAAACTTTGCCGATAACCATATTCGTTTCGATTTTAACGCCGATTTCTTTCAGCGTTTCTATCTCTTTGCGAACTATGTCTTTCGGCAGCCTGAATTCGGGAATTCCGTAAACCAGAACGCCGCCCGCAAGGTGCAGCGCTTCGAATATCGTTACGTCGTAACCTTTTTTGGCAAGTTCGCCGGCGCACGTCAACCCCGACGGGCCCGAACCTATAACCGCGACCTTTTTCCCGTTGGAAACGGGTTTAACCGTTTTATTCGCCGCGTGGGCGTTGTGATAGTCGGCTACGAACCTTTCCAGCCGTCCTATGCCGACCGCTTCGCCTTTAATCGCTCTTACGCAGAATTTTTCGCACTGATTTTCTTGCGGACACACTCTGCCGCAAACCGCCGGCAGGGAAGACGATTCGGAAATAATCCGATACGCTCCTTCGTAATCTTTTTCTCTGACTTTCGCAATGAAATCGGGGATTTTAATCATGACGGGGCAACCGTTCACGCAAGGTTTGTTTTTGCAGTTCAGACACCTTTCGGATTCTTTAAGCGCTTGGTCTTCGGAATAGCCCAAAGCGACTTCCTTAAAATTTTTGTTTCGTTCGTTCGGCGCCTGCGTCGGCATTTCCGTTTTCTTTAAGGACGTATCGGGCATTTTATTTTATCTCCTTTCTGAAAAGATTGCACGTTTCTTCGTATTTGTGTTTTTCCCATTCGCGGTAATTTCTGCCGCGATTCATCGCCACGTCGAAATCTACTTCGTGTCCGTCGAAATCGGGACCGTCCACGCAGGCGAATTTTGTTTTTCCGCCGACGGAAAGCCTGCAACCGCCGCACATACCCGTACCGTCAATCATAACGGGGTTCATGCTGACAACCGTTTTAATACCGTATTCTTCGGTGAGTTTGCAAACGAATTTCATCATCATAAGCGGACCTATCGCGATAACTTCGTCGTATTTTTCGCCGCTCTCGATAAGTTTTTTAAGCGCGTCGGTAACCAACCCTTTTTCGCCGACCGAACCGTCGTCGCTCATAAGAAGGTATTTATCCGAAACTTTTTTGAATTCGTTTTCTAAAATAACAAGGTCTTTATTTCTGAATCCTACCACGGAATGAACCGTCGCTCCCTGCCCGTGAAGTTTTTTCGCCACGGGAAGAGCAATCGCGCAGCCCACGCCTCCGCCGATAACCGCAACTTTTTTTAATCCGTCCGTTTCGGTGGGGTTTCCGAGCGGACCGACGAAATCCGCAAGGTGGTCGCCGACGTTTAATCTGTTAAGAAGATAGGTCGTCGCGCCTACAATCTGGAATATGACCGAAACGGTGCCTTTTTCTCTGTCGAAGTCGGCAATCGTCAGGGGGATTCTCTCTCCTTCTTCGTCGACGCGTAAAATAATGAATTGCCCCGCTTCGGCTTTCGCCGCAACGTATGGTGCTTTAACCGTAATTTCGGTAACGGTTGGGTTAAGAATTTTTTTATCGGTTATCTCGAACATAATTTTCTCCCGAAAAATATATCGCGTTAAAACACGCGTTTAATTAAGATTATCTCTTTTTTAGATAAATGATACCACAGACGGACAGTTTTAACAAGTAAATATCAGATTTTACTTCTTTCGTAAGAAAGTAAAGGGGAAAAATCCGTTTTATAAAAAGATTTCGCCTTAAAAAGACTTATATATAATATATAATGTTTATAAAAAGGGAAATTTCAGGCTTCCGAGCCGAGGGGAAGAGAACTTTTGAAATAAAAAGTCGAAAAAAATCGAAAAAGTTTAAAAAAGTAGTGAAAATCGCTTGACTTAAAATTCAATCTAATATATAATTCGATATGCTCACTGATTGAGAGAGCGTTGTACATACTAAATCGCAAGTAAATTACAAACGATTTGGGCATTCGCGGAAACAAAATATTGGGCCTGAAAAACGGGCAAACACAATATTTTGTGGTCAAAAAAAATTCAAAAAAAATTAAAAAAGTTTTGAAAATTGCTTGACAATAAAAACCGCCTGTGTTATTATGTATAGGCTGTCGCAAGAACGACGGCAACGTCAACCGAAGTTGACGGAGGTTGTTTAAAAATTGAATAGAAGGAAATAAGACAAAATAATAGTTATTTTGAAAGTTTCTGTCAAAATCTTTGAAGTAT
>CAKQQY010000014.1 GCA_934271245.1 uncultured Clostridia bacterium
CCGTTTCGTACGTTTCCTGATAATCTTCCCAGATACTTTGCTGCAAGTATTCGAGATCGGTATCTATTTTGGTAAGTTTTATATCTTCTTCGTGTTTTTTCTCGGTAAGTTCGGTAATTTCCGCCGACAATTCCTTTCTTAACGCATCGTTTTTCGTGAGTTGGTCTTTAAGACCCGTTTTGCCGTTTTCGATTGACTCTATCTTTTCGCGGATTCCGTTGATATAGTCTTGTTCTTCTTTAGTCAGCGCGATTTTTTCTTCTTCGCGCTTTAACTCTTCGATTATATCTCTCGCGCCGTCGTTACTCTTAGATAGTCTTGCAATAGTTTCTTCCGATTCCGATTTTGCGAGCGAAAGTCTTGCGTTTTCGCTTTCGCAGGACGATATTTTACTCTTTAACTCGGTAATTTTTATCTGCAAAAGAGTGTTCTCTTCGGAAAGAGAATCTCTTTCTTTTTTAAGTTTTTCGAATTCCGCAAGGGGTTTATCGGCTATGCTTTCCGCGCTTTCCTTGTCTTCTTCGAGTTTCTTGCCGCCCGACTGAACGGTTTTATAGTTTTCGTCGAGTTTTTGAATACGCTTATTCACGTCTTCGATAAGTTCGGAAGTTCTTTCCATTTCCTGACCGAGTTCGGATAAAGAAGTTTCCGCAACCGCCTGTTTTTCCCTTTCAAGAACAATTTCCTGACGTTTTGCGTTATACTGTTCGTTATAAAGGGACAAATCGTCCAACGCCTTATCGCGTTTGACTTCTTCAGCCTTTTTGGATTCTTTCAGCGTATCCATTTCCGCGCGTTTGGCTTTCAACGTTTCGGCGTTGTCCTCTATCTTTCTGTCGTTGGATAAAAGACCTTCGCTTCCCTGTCTTCTCGAACCGCCGGTTATCGAGCCGCGCGTTTCGAAAACGTCTCCTTCCAAAGTAACTATCTTAAAGCAGAAACGGTATTTATCCGCTATGTTTTTGGCGTTTTCGAGCGTATCGACTATCAGGGTGTTGCCTAAAAGCCCCGAGATTACGTTTTCGTATTCGCGGTTAAAGGTTACGAGCCTGCTCGCCTCTCCTAACGCCCCGCGTTCTCTTAACGCCGCGGAAAGTTCCGTTCTCGTCATTCTCGGTTTAACCGAAGTTATAGGCAGAAAGGTTACCCTGCCGAAGCCGTTTCTTTTAAGGTATTCTATTAAATATTTAGCGTCGTCGGTAGTAGCCGTAACGATGTTCTGCGCGGCGGAAGCAAGCGCCGTTTCGAGCGCTATATCGTACTTTTTGTCGCTCTTTATTATCTCCGCGACTACGCCTTTTATTCTCTTTTTAAGTTCGCCGTCCGTTTTGGCTTTGTTAAGCAGAAGTTTTACCGACGGCATATAGCCTTCGTAACTTTCTTTTAATCCTTTATAGAAGTTATCTCTCGTAATAAGCGTGGTGATAACCGAGTTCAAGGTGAAAATTTTGTTGTCGATTTCAGCGACCTCTTCGTTTTCGAGTCGCACTTCGTTTTCCTTTTCCCCTATACCGTTTTTAAGTTCGTAAACGGATCTGTCCAAAGAATCTATATTCTTGTCTATTCTTTCTTTATCGTGGAAAATTTTATCCCGTTTAACGGAAAGTTCGTCGAGTTTGGCGTTGAGTTCGGCAAGTTTTTCCGACAAATTGCTGAGTTCTATAGACATGGTGCCTTTATTGACTTTTACGTCGGACAATGACTCGATGGATTCTATAACCTTTCTCTGATTTGCCGAAGCGATTTCTTCGCCGAGAGTTATTTTTTCGCTTAAAGACAGTAACTTTTTATTCTTTTCTTCCCATTCGGAAGTTATTTTGCTCAGTTCTTTTTTATCCGAAGAAAGCGATTCGTTGTTTTCTTTTACGGTGTCCGAACAGATTTTAACGTTTTTGCGGTTTTCTTCTATTTCCTTTTCCGCTCTTTCTATCTGACTTAAAACGTAAGATATTTTCTGTTCGTAAAGTTGCCTTGCGCCCGACGATTTTTCCATATCTACCCTTTTAACGAGCAGTTCGTCGTTCAACTTTTTTATTTCTCTGTCGGCTTCTTCTATATCGGAAAAGATTTTGTCGTAATCTTTCTGCGCGGCGGAAAGTTGGTCCATACGGAGAGCGCCCTGCTCTTCGATACCTTTTATTCTCGTGTTTATTTTCGCTTTCGCGCTTTCAACGCCTTCGGCTTTGGCGACGTAGGTGTTGAGTTCGTGATACTTTAACTGTTCGGAAAGTTCGTTGAATTCTTTGGCTTTTTCCGCTTGTCTGGAAAGGGGCGCCAACTGATTTTCTATTTCCGAAAGAATGTCCGAATATCTTACGAGATTTTCGTGCGTTCTGTCGAGTTTTCTTTCCGATTCGTTCTTTCTCGTTTTGAATTTGGCAATACCCGTCGCTTCTTCGAAAATGGCTCTTCTGTCTTCGGGTTTCGCAGACATTATTTCTTCTACTTTGCCCTGTCCGATAATGGTATAACCTTCTTTACCGATACCGCATTCGTGAAGCAAATCCACGATATCTTTAAGTCTTGCGGGCTGCTTGTTTATGTAGTATTCGCTTTCGCCCGATCTGAAAAGTTTTCTCGTTATGATTACTTCGTTATAGTCAAGGCTGAAAATTTTGTTGGAATTATCGAAAAACAGCGATACTTCGCAATAAGAAAGAGATTTCCTGTTCTGCGTACCCGAAAATATGACGTCCTGCATGCTCGAACCGCGCAGGCTCTTTGCGGACTGTTCGCCTAAAACCCAGCGAATGGCGTCTGCGACGTTGCTTTTTCCGCACCCGTTCGGCCCGACTATCGCCGTTATTCCGTTACCGAACTTAATTTCGGCTTTATCCGCAAAAGATTTAAATCCGTATAATTCGACTTTTTCGAAATTCAATGTTTGTTACCGCCCTGTTTTTTTAATTTGTCTAACGCTTTTTTAGCCGCTTCTCTTTCCGCGGCTTTTTTATTCGGTCCCGTTCCTTCCGCCGTTTTCGCTCCGTTAAGAAGCGCCGCCACGCGGAATTCCGGTAAGTGATCGGGTCCTTTTTTCCACAGCGTTTCGTACGAAACGCTTCCTAATTTATATTTCTGTACGTATTCCTGATATTCGCTTTTATAATCGGCGTCCGGCTTTTTCTTTTCCTTTTTCTTTTTATCGGCTTCGTAATCTTTTATTATGGTGTCGGAAATAAACCTTTTGGCTTCTTTTAATCCGCCGTCTATGTAAATTCCCGCAACCAAAGATTCGTACACGCTGGAAAAAAGTTTTTCTTCGGTATGCGTTCTGTCTATCCCTTTTCCGAGCAGAACGTAATCGGTAAGACCCAACTTTTTTACCGCCCTTAAAAGCGGCTCTTTAGAAACCAGTTCTTTTCTTTCTTCGGTAAGTTTCCCCTCGTCGCCCGACGCGTTTTTAAATAGGTACTCGGTGGTTACGAATTCTATTATCGCGTCGCCGAAAAATTCCAGCAGTTCGTTATCGTCGCCGCCGTGTTCGTACGCGTAAGACGAGTGAGTGAAACACTTCCTTAAAAGCATTACGTCACGGAACGCGTACCCGATTTTGCTCTGTACCCCTTCTATATCGAATATCATTATCCTCTTTCCCGTACCTTACAGATTTCCTACCGTTCTCGGGAAAGGAAGAACGTCTCTTATATTGCCGATACCCGTAAGATACATTACCATACGTTCGAATCCGAGGCCGAATCCCGAATGGGTAACCCCGCCGTATTTTCTTATGTCGAGATACGCTTTATATTCGTCTTCCTTTAAGCCGCATTCCGCCATTCTCTTTCTTAAAAGGTCTATTCTTTCTTCTCTCTGGCTTCCGCCGATGAGTTCGCCGATTCCGGGGACTAAAAGGTCGCTTGCGGCAACCGTTTTTCCGTCGTCGTTAAGACGCATGTAGAAAGCCTTTATTTCCTTGGGATAGTCGGTTAAAAATACCGGCTTTCTGAACACTTCTTCCGTCAGATATCTTTCATGTTCGCTCTGAAGGTCCACGCCCCAGTATACGGGGAATTCGAATCTGTCTTTTACCTTTTCCAGAATTTCTATCGCTTCGGTATAAGTTAAACGTTTGAATTCGTTGCCGACGACGTTGTTTAATCTGTCTAAAAGACCCGTATCGACGAATTTATTCAAGAAGTCGAGTTCTTCTTTGCAGGTAGACATTACGTAATTTATAATAAATTTCACCATTTCTTCGGCGCAATCCATATCGTCGGAAAGGTCTGCGAACGCCATTTCGGGTTCAATCATCCAGAATTCCGCCGCGTGACGGACGGTGTTGGACCTTTCCGCCCTGAAAGTCGGTCCGAAAGTGTATACGTTGGAAAACGCCATTGCGAAGTTTTCCACGTCGAGTTGCCCGGATACGGTTAAACTTGCTTTTTTACCGAAGAAGTCCTGTTTATAATCGACTTCGCCGTTTTCCTTGGGTACGTTGTTAAGGTCGAGAGTGGTCGCCTGGAACATTGCGCCCGCGCCTTCGCAGTCGCTTCCCGTGATGATGGGAGTATGGACGTAAACGAATCCCCTTTCGTTAAAGAATTTATGTATTGCGTAAGCCGCTTCGCTTCTTATCTTAAAAACCGCGTTAAAGGTGTTGGTTCTCGGACGAAGGT
Source organism: uncultured Clostridia bacterium (assembly GCA_934271245.1). Lineage (GTDB taxonomy): Bacteria > Bacillota > Clostridia > Christensenellales > Borkfalkiaceae > UBA1259. The sequence continues at coordinate 4,617 of CAKQQY010000014.1, forward strand.
GCGGAATGGTTCTCAAAAATTCGAGAGTGTGTCTTTTTTTCTGCAACGGATAATCGGGAGAAGAAACCCCTAACACTTCGATCTTGTCCGCGTTGATTTCGAACGGTTGTTTGTTTTCGGGCGTAACGACTACTTTGCCCGTAACTTTTATGCACGCGCCGACGTTTTGCTTTGCTGCTTCGTCGTAATTTTCCACTTTGTTTCTTTCGAAAACTATCTGACAATTTTTAAAGTAAGACCCGTCGTTAAGTTCGATAAAACCAAACGTTTTGGAATCTCTAACGGTTTTCGCCCAGCCGCAAACCGTAACTTCGGCGCCGCCGAGTTTTTCGTAATCGGAAAAAATCTTTTTTAACTGCGTTCTTTTCATAAGCCACCTTTTATTTACAAAAATACTATTTTAGTATACCATTTTCTTTCGGGTTTTTACAAGGTTTTTTCGTAACTTTTTATTTTTTATTGACTTTTACTCGTTTAAAATTAAAAAACCGACCTTACCGGTCGGTCTTAAAGTTTTGGTTTTCGTGTTATTGCCCCGTATATTCCCTTTGTTCGAAAGGCAAAGCGTTCGTGAACGAAAATTCCGCGTCCACGTCGATTTCTTCGTCTTTATCGCAGGAAGTGAGTTTGCTTATCGAAACTTCGTACGCGGTCATTATCTTAATATCGTCGTCGCCCGTTCTTTTCTGATATTCTCTGCTCTGAATTCTTCCGCACACTAAAATTCTGTCGCCCACGGCGAGATTTTTCGCAAACCTTGCGTTTCTGCCCCAGGCTATACACGGAATATAGTCGGATTTGTTGTAAGACCTGTTTACCGCAAGCAGAATATCTGCTATTTCTCTGTTAAAAGGCGTCGTTCTGTAAACGGGCGGTTTGCACACGTAACCCGTTAAAACTATGCCGTTGGTATTCGTTACGGGCATGGTATCGTACAGTTCCCGAACGAAAACGGTAAGCATAAGTTTGCTTTTGCCGTTTACAAGTTTATTGTAACTGCGGAACTGCCCCATGGCGTTTATAGTTTTTCCGATTTCCAGTCTGTTATCCGAAATAAGCCTTTCGGAAACGGTCACGGGCAAAATATCCGCTTGCCCCGATAATCTTTTTACGAGAACTTTCATCTCGTAAAATCCTTCTCCGTACACTTCGTGCGAAAATTCCGCGTCCGAAACGATTTCGCCGCTGATATACACTTTGTTGTTTTTCTCTGTCAGTCCGTTCATTTTTTCCTCCAATGAATTTCTAATTGTTTTTTATTTGCGACCCGTCCGCCGCCATAGAAAAGTTTTCGCGGTAAATCAGATCGCTTATTTTTACAAACTCGTATCCTTTCTCCTTCGCCCCTTTTATTATCGCGGGCAAGGCTTCGGCGGTATGTAGTCCGTTATTGTGAAACAGCACTATCGAACCGTTTCTTATCTTTCCTAAAACTCTCGACTCTATCTCTTTTGCCGATATGTTTTTCCAGTCTAAACTGTCTACGTCCCACTGTATGGGATACAGCCCTTTTTCGTACGCCGTTTCTATAAGAAGATTGTTATAATCCCCGTAAGGCGGTCTGAAAACTTCCACCTTTTTACCCGTTATCGCGGTTATCGCTGCGGACGACGTTTCCAGTTCTTTCATAATTGTTTCCTTGTTCAGTTTGGACATATACGGGTGCGTCGCCGAGTGCGTGCCTATATCGTGCCCCGCATCGTCTATCTTTTTAACGTATTCGGGATATTTTTTCGTCCAGAATTCCACCGTGAAAAAGGTGCATACCACGTCGTTTTCTTTCATTATCGAAAGAAGTTTGTCGGTATAATCTACGCCCCAGGCGCAATCGAAAGAAATAGCGATTTTCTTTTCTTCCGTTTCCACGCGGTAAATAGGCAACTTTCTTCCGTTTTTACCGAACGCCTGAACGGTCGCGGGAACGACGCAGCAAACCGCAATCGCCGCGAATACCGCGACGGCGATAGTTACAAAAAACTTTTTCCTTAAAACGACTAATTTCATTATATCTTTCTCTCCGTGTCGCATTTTGTCGAAAAAGACGTTATCGGTACTGTTTTTGGCGTAAACCGTACGCTTTTTTTCGCCTATAAATACTTATTCCGACGCGGGAATTTTTATGCCGTTTGAAAAGAATGTAAAAAAAATTAAAATTATGGCTTTTTATGATTGACAAAAAAAAAATTATTTACTATAATGATTAGGCTTTTCAGAAAACGCTGATATGGCTCAGATGGTAGAGCGCGTCCTTGGTAAGGACGAGGTCACCGGTTCAATTCCGGTTATCAGCTCCATTAGGAAAATCCTTGGAATGCCCGTGGCTTTCGAGGGTTTTTGCTTTTAAAAGAAAAAGCCCCGCCGCGTTCGGTAAACCCGAACTCGGTAGGGCAGATTTTTATTTTTCCACGATATTTTTCATTATAACAAGAACCGCTTCCGATTTTTCGAAAGCGGTTCTTAAATTTTTATAAGAGAATTTCTATAGTCTTTATCAGTCGCCTGTTTTTTTGCCGCCGTCGTTGATATACAGAATACCGAGACAGTTTTCCCCGCAGTGGCTGGTTATCGTGCCGCCCGCGTGAGTAATGTGAATGTTCTTGAATCCCGCTTCCTTTAACGCGTTCACGGCGATTTCTACCGTCGCGTCGTCTGCGGTGGTGTATGTTACGAAAGCTTCTTCTAAATCGGGAGTATCGAATCTTTCGAGAACGTCTTTACAATAACTTTCGACTACCCTGTCGAAGTTACCCCTGTATTTGTTGCCGGATTTCATTTTTCCGTCCTCTACGATTATCTCGGGACGAATTCTTAAAAGGTTGGCTCCGAGATAAACAAGACTGCTGCATCTTCCGCCTTTATAAAGGTAATCTACCCTTTTAAGAGCGAAACTCGTCTGAACGTAAGGTATTCTCTTTTTACATTCTTCGACAATGGTTTCCGCGTCTTTGCCGGCGTCGGCAAGTTTTCTCGCGTAGATACACTGCAACGCTATGCCCGTAGATAACGAACGGGAATCTATAACGTAAACCTTTCCGAGTTTTTCGGCTACTTTTACCGCGTTGTTATACGCGCTGCTCATTTCCGAAGAAAGAGAAAAGTGTACTACGTAATCGTTGGTTTTTAATAGTTCGGTAAAATATTCTTCGAACTGGTATTCGTTTACCGCCGAAGTTTTGGGCAACACCTTATGGGCGTTGACGTATTCGATAATTTCCGTCGGGGTCACTTCCCCGTCGAGTTTCGTTTCGTCCCCGAGTAAAATATGAAAAGGAACGGTAGTTATCTTAAATTCTTCTAATAATTCTTTCGTTAAGTCTACGGTGCTTTCTGCGGAAACCGCTATTTTCATGGTCAATACCTCCGTCGTTAAACGCTTGTTTGCTTTTTCTTTATATTTTATTTATTACGCGCGTTTTTATCAAACTACTTATCGCTTTTTTCTCTCTACAATCGCGTATCCGAACGATAGAATTTTCGTTTACCACTCTACCCACGGTAGAATTCGCCGAAAAACGCTTGATTTTAAGGAAAAAACGTGCTATTATTATGCTTGTATGGATATCAAGGAAATTTTTTCGAAAAATTTTGCAACTCTTCGAAAAACCGGCAATTTAACGCAGGCGGAGTTTGCCGAAAAAATAAATTATTCGGATAAGGCCGTTTCCAAATGGGAAAGGGGCGAGTCTTTGCCCGACTTAGAGGTCACGAAACAGATAGCGGACTTTTTCGGCGTCACGGTCGATTATCTTTTAACCGAACACTCGGAAAAGGTGAAAGCCAAATACAATATCCCCGTGAAACGTTTCCTTATCTGCGGACTTTCGACGGGTCTTGCCTGGCTTATCGCAACCCTTTGTTTTGCCTTTATTCAACTTTTAATCCCCACCGCAACGAAAACCTGGCTTTCTTTCGTGATTGCGGTTCCCGTTACGATGATCATTCTTCTGGTTTTAACTTCCGTATGGGGTAAAACCTTAACGAATATGTTTATAACTTCGGGGCTTGTTTGGTCGGTTATCGCGACGCTTTATATAGTTTTAATAAACACGCTTGCTTCGCCGCCGCCGTCGCTCTGGCTTTTATGGCTTATCGGAATCCCCTTGCAGGTTCTCGTCATATTATGGTTCACTTATAAAAAAATAAAATAACGGTTTTTCGGTTTTTGCTCGAATCTTTTTACCCCTGTAACCGTTTATAAATTTAGAAAATAGGAAAATTTATATATTAAAAAAAGACGCTTCGGGATTTTTTCCCGGAGCGTCTTGCTATATTTTTATTTTCGGCTTTCCGTTAAAAACGGCGTTACTCTTCCTGCGTTACTCTTTCTTTCGTAAGATTTTTAATAATCTTCGGTAAAGTAGTGTCTTTCGCCTTTTTTGTCTTTATACCCTATCACGGTGGAAAGGTTAACGTTTTCCACGCTTTTGAAAATATTTTGTTCTGTTTCGAAATCTTCTTCTTTTAATTTTTTTATAAGTTCTTTCATTTTCTTGCGTTTAGACGTCATCGCTTCGCTATTCGCTTCTTTCGCCGTCATCTCGGTAAACTTGCACGCGCATTGTAAAAACCGCAGTTCGTTATAATCTCTCCAGGCGATAATATCTTCTTCGTGAACGAGATACATGGGTCTTATAAGTTCCATACCTTCGAAGTTAGCGCTTCTCACTTTCGGCATCATAGTCTGTATCTGACCGCCGTAAAGCATGCCCATAAGTATGGTTTCGTTTACGTCGTTATAATGATGCCCCAGCGCTATTTTGTTACACCCCAGTTCTTTGGCTTTCGAATACAGGTATCCCCTTCTCATTCTGGCGCAGATATAACAGGGCGATTTTTCTATGTTGACCACGTTTTCGAAAATTTCCGACTGAAAAACGGTAATCGGTATACCGAGTTTTTCGGCGTTAAATCTTATAAGTTCCGCGTTTTCTTCGTTATACCCCGGGTTCATTACTTGAAAAACGAGTTCGAACGGGAATCGGTGGTGCCTTTGAAGTTCCTGAAAAAGTTTCGCCATTAAAAAGGAGTCTTTTCCGCCCGATATACACACCGCGACTTTATCACCTTCTTTAAGCAACTCGTACTGCTTTATTCCCTTTGCAAACGGGGTGAATATGCTTTTATGAAATTTTTTTCTTATGCTCTCTTCCGCCCTTTCGCATGGCGTGAGATTTTCTCTATTTTTTATCGTCATTTATTCCCGCTATATCCTTTATAACTTCGCCCGCGATAATCATTCCGCATACGGGCGGAACGAACGAAATGCTTGCCGGTATCCGTTTTTTGTTTTCCGTTTCGCCTATGCACGAAATTACGGGTTCTTCTTCCGAATACACCGTTTTTAGCCCCGTTATTCCGCGTTTTTTCAGTTCCCGCCTTATTACCTTCGCAAGCGGACAGACTTTGGTTTTGCTTATATCCGCCACTTTGAAAGCAGTGGGGTCGAGTTTATTTCCCGTTCCCATAGAACTGATTATTTTTACACCCGCTTTAAACGAATTTTCCGCCAGAGCGATTTTCGCCGAAACGGTATCTATCGCGTCGACGACGTAATCGTAATAGGAAAGGTCTATTTTATCCGCCGTTTCGGGCAGGTAAAACATATTATATTCGTTTACCTTGCAAGTCGGATTGATTTTCTTTACGCGGTCGGAAAAGAGTTCCGTTTTAGCCTTTCCCACGGTATCGTCGGTCGCGATAATCTGCCTGTTAATGTTGGTAACGGAAACCACGTCGTTATCGACAAGTCCTATTTCTCCTACGCCCGCCCGCGCGAGCGCTTCGACGACGTAACCGCCTACGCCGCCTAATCCGAACACTATAACCTTGGAATTATTAAGTTTTATCAGCCCTTCTTTACCCAGCAGGTACTCGGCTCTTTCAAACCTTTCGTCCATTTCGTTTCCCTTTTCGGTTTTTTCTTCTACGATTTTATCACAGTATAATTTAATCGTCAATTTTATTAAAGCAAAGTCTTTTAATCTTTTTTTTGCTTTTCGTTTGATTTATAACGCGGTTTTATGTATAATGTCTTTGAAGTTTAAGTTTACAAAGCGTCCGGGAGCAATCGGTTATGAAAAAAAGCAAAATTCATCTCGTTTTCCTTGTGTGCGGAATTCTGTTCCTTGCGGTAGGAGTGGTCGCGCTGATACGCGGTATAGATTCTAAAACGGACACCGCCACTACCGACGCCGAAATCATCGATATTTACCACTCTTCGAGTTCGGGCGAGGACGATTCCTTTTACGTCAAAGTTCGTTTCACGGTAGACGGCGTAGAATATTCCGGCACTTTAGATACCTACGTTGCGGGAATGAAAGTCGGTCAGATTGTTCCGATAAGATATAAAATCGCCGACCCGAATAACTTTTTCTACGCAAAATTTACTTTTCTTCCTACGATTATCTGTTTCCTTGTCGGCATATCTTTCGTAAGCGGTTCCGTAGTAATCATTGTCATAAGGGCAAAAAACTCGGCAAAGTTTAATGCCTTAAAAAAAGACGGGTACAGATCTTACGCGAAAATAGTCGGCGTATCGGTACAAAACAACGTAAGGGTTTTAGAACAGAACCCCGTAACGATAACCTGTTCGGACGACTTCGGCAAAACTTTCTCGCAGAAATTTTTGTCGTCGCGCGGATACAACTACACTATCGGCGATCAGATCACCGTGTACGTAGACAGAGTTAACCCCGACAACTATTATATAGATACCGACGAATATCTCGTAAACAAATTCGATAAAGAAAATTAATTTAAATAATTATATAATACCCCGCGGAGAAAATCGCTCCGCGGGGTTATTTTTAATTGCGTTTGTTTTTTTCGTTCGGCGCGACGGGAAAACCGTCTTTTCACCGTTTTTGGCGTTCGTTTTACTTAAAAGAATCTTTTTCAGTAAGTAATCAATTCGTTGAAAGTATCTACCGCAAAACGGTCGGTCATACCGGCAACGTAATCGAGAGCGGCTTTTATAAACACCTTTTCGTCGGAAATATTTTCGTATATCTTCTTATTTTTATACTTTTCGAATCCGCCGCCCCTAATACTAACGTATTTGCTTATATACCCCGTAAATTCCGTTATTAAAAGCGGATAGCGGTCTTTCTTTGCGGCAAGTCCCGCGAACACGTCGCCGCCGTTATAACAGCCGAAAAGGGCGTAAAACAGTTCGGTTATAACGAGTTCCGAATATTTTTTGAAAGTATCGAACCGTTCGTTCCCGTAAATTCGTTTATAATTGAAATCTTTTATTTTTTTAAGAATTTCCGCCGATTTTTCCGATAATCCTATTCCCTTTTCGGGATTGCTTTCCATACAGATATCGGTTATCATATCGCTCATTATACTGCCCGTGTTTACCATAGTGCCGTCTTTGGGTCTTACTATCGCGGAAAGGTCTTTCACGTCTTTTTCGGTTAAAAACCCGAGAGTTATTGCGTCTTCTATATCTCTTCCCACGTACGCAATTTTATCGGAAATTTTTACCACGCACCCTTCGAAAGTGACGGGACTGTTTCCCTTTTCGAAGTCGTTTAAGTCGATAAACTCTTTTCTCGGAAAAAGATTGCACACGTCCGACTCGCCGCAGTGCGCGACTATTCCGTCCCTTACCGCGTAAGTCAAATCGAGATTGACGTAATTGCCGTAATGGTCGGGCAGAAGTTCTACGTTATCGGTAATATATAAGCCGTTTTTTTCGTGCCAGAAAGAAGAACCGAGATATTTTTCGCATAACTTATTGATTATTTCTTCCCCCTGATGACCGAAAGGAGCGTGCCCCAAATCGTGACCGCAGGCTATGGCGTCGGTGAGTTCGTCGTTTAACCCTAAATACTTCGCTATGGTGTTGCTGACCGAAGCGACGTGCGAAACGTGTTCCATTCGGGTGCATACGTGGTCGCTTTCTATATTGTAAAAAACCTGCGTTTTGTGTTTTAATCTTCTGTACGCCGTGCAGTGCAGAATACGGGTATAATCCCTTGCGAACGGCGAACGTATTTCTTTAGGACTCGTATATAACTCGCTTTGCCTTGCCGTAAGTTTTTCGTATAAAGGATTACCTTCCGTAGCGGCAAACCCGATAAATTTTTTGTTTTCCATTCGTATCCCCTTTTCGTTTTCGGTTTTCGCTCGTGCTTTTGTAAAACAGCGAAAGCCTGATTTTGTCGGTCGTTTTATTTATTTTGACGAATTTTATTCTTTCTGCATATAATAGTGTTACGTATACATTGTACCACAAACCGCGAAAAAACCAATCGTATTTCGCGCGTAAATACAACATAAAACCGTGACCTGTAAAAAATTTTAATTTTTTTTAAAATATAGTCAAAATCGCTTGCCTTTTTTTCCCGAATTTGGTATATTTATCAAGCAATGGCGAACGGAAGGGAGCATAGCTCAGCTGGGAGAGCATCTGCCTTACAAGCAGGGGGTCATAGGTTCGAGCCCTATTGTTCCCACCATTAACTTCTTCGCCATTGTAAATTGAATTTTTTTATGCGGGAATGGCTCAGTGGTAGAGCGTTGCCTTGCCAAGGCAAATGTCGCGAGTTCGAATCTCGTTTCCCGCTCCATTTTTTTATTAGGGGAAATTTTTTCCCCTTTACTTTTATTCGGCGCCATAGCCAAGTGGTAAGGCTCGGGTCTGCAAAACCCTCACCCCCAGTTCGAATCTGGGTGGCGCCTCCAATATGCCGAGATGGCGAAATAGGCAGACGCAAGGGACTTAAAATCCCTCGGTGGCAACACCATGCCGGTTCAAGTCCGGCTCCCGGCACCAAATAACCCGACTTTAACGGTAAGGTTAAAGTCGGGTTATTTTTTACTTTTTAAGTAAACGTAAAAAGGGCAACGTTGCTATGTTATTTTAGAAACCTTTTTCAAAACCGTTTTAATAGAGAGCAAAAAAACTTGTATATTTCATATAAAATCCTGCCATAGACTTAAAGACAGAATGCGTTTTTTATAAATCCACGCAAAAAATATCCGCCCCCAAACGGAACGGATACTTACAAAATCAAAATCGCTAACCCCCGAGCAATTTAATCGCTCGGGGGTGTTTATATCATTATCTTTAATCTCAACAAAAGCGGCTTAACAAAAAAATCTATCAGAAAACGATTATTTTATTGTTTTTCTTAAAACTCTTCTTCGCTTTTTTTACGCAACTTTTTGCAACCGCACTCATAATCGCGCGATAAAAACAACCGACTAAAAGCGGCAACCCCACGATTACGCAACTGGTTATTATAGACAAAAGCCAGAACCCGAAAGATCTCGGCGTCCAGGTTATCGCCCTTAAATATCTGTTTACGTTGGATTTTTTATTTTTAGCGACTTCTTCCGAAGAGCCTACGAAAATTTCCAACGCCATAAAATCGCCGTAGTACGTCTTGTTACCCTTAACGCTATAATCTCCCCCGCCGACGTTAGTTGCCGTATAACTCGAAGTATACGAATACGCCGATTTATCTTTAATAGGATTAAGCCCGAAATAGTTACACGTTATATATCCGTTTTTATCCTTGTCCCAACCGTGCTTCCCCGCTAAAGCCTTTATAAGACCTGCCGTTCTGTCGGTAACGTGCTCCCCGCGCTCCTTATTCGGAATTCTTACGATATCGCCCTTAATTCCGCTATATTCGATTTTTTTAAACGCCTCAAACATAAATTTCTCCTGAATCTTATTTTATCATAATTATACCACTAAGAAAACTTAGTGTCAAACAATTTGTTAACTTTTCTTAGTATAATGCAATTATGAAAGTATTTGCGCAAAGATTAAGAGAGTTACGACAAAGTAACGGGCTTTCGATGAAACAACTCGCAAAGGAACTTAATACCACCGACGCGGCGATTTCGAATTGGGAAAACGAGATTAACGAACCGAAAATTTCCTATCTGAAAGCCATCGCGGTGTATTTTAACGTTTCGACAGACTATTTGTTGGGTTTGGAAAATTAAATAACGGTTTGCGTTTTACAGTAATTCGGTTTGTTTGGCACATGCAAAAGACTGTATCTTTTTGCGCAAAAAGCCCCTGCCCCGAACGTGAAAGTTCGGGGCAGGGGCTTTTTATAAATTTTTTCTTTAAATTCGTTCAGGTTATATATCCGCTTTATCGCAGACGGTTTTTATTTTCCTATCGATTGCGATTATTCCGTATACGACCGAATAGTATACGCCGTTACGGGGTCATATTTTCGCAATTTATATATCCCTTTCTTTGTATCGACGCCGACTTTTCGTTACGAAAACCGCTATTAAAACAGTCCCGATATAACGCCGTCGGAAGAAACGTCGATTTTTTCCGCCGCGGGGACTTTAGGAAGTCCCGGCATAGTCATTATATCCCCCGTTAACACGACGACAAACCCTGCGCCTGCCGAAACTTTTACTTTTTTAACCGTTACGGTAAAGTGTTCGGGCGCGCCGAGAAGAGACGGGTCGTCGGAAAAACTGTACTGGGTTTTAGCGATACAAACGGGTAACTTTCCGAATCCCAACTCTTCGAGTTTGGCGATTTGTTTTTCCGCTTCCGTCGTTACCGCGATACCGTCGCCGCCGTAAACCTTTTTAACAACCGCTTCGATTTTTTCTTTTATAGAAAGGTCGTCGCCGTAACTATACGTAAAGTTGCCTTTTTCGTTTTCGCAAAGCCTTACTACTTCTTTGGCGAGCGCTTCTCCGCCCTTGCCGCCTTCCGCCCATACGGTGGATAAAACGACGTTTACGCCGAGTTTTTTGCACTCTTCTATAACGCAATTTATTTCGCCGTCGGTATCTGTCGGGAAACGGTTCACCGCCACTACGCAAGGTAATTTATACACGTTTTTAATGTTTGAAACGTGCCTTAAAAGGTTAGGAAGCCCTTTTTTCAACGCCGAAAGGTTTTCTTCTTCTAAATTTTTCTTATCGAGACCCCCGTGCATTTTAAGCGCTCTTACCGTTGCGACCACGACTACCGCGTCAGGAACGAGATTTGCTTTTCTGCATTTTATATCGAGAAACTTTTCCGCGCCGAGATCCGCTCCGAATCCCGCTTCGGTGACGACGTAATCGCCCGCTTTAAGAGCGCATTTCGTCGCGAGAACGGAATTGCAACCGTGCGCTATGTTAGCGAACGGTCCGCCGTGAACGAACGCGGGCGTGCCTTCGAGCGTCTGGACGAGATTAGGTTTTAACGCGTCTTTAAGTAACGCCGTCATCGCCCCTTGCGCTTTTAAATCTCCTGCGGTAACGGGTTTATCGTCGTAAGTATACCCTACGATAATTTCCGAAAGTCTTTTTTTAAGGTCGGCAACCGAATCGGAAAGACAGAAAATCGCCATAATTTCCGAAGCGACGGTAATATCGAACCCGTCTTCTCTCGGAACGCCGTTCGCCTTTCCGCCAAGGCCGTCCACCACGAAACGAAGTTGACGGTCGTTCATATCGACGCACCTTTTCCAGGTAATTTTTCTCGGGTCGATATTAAGTGAATTGCCTTGCTGAATATGGTTATCGAGCATTGCGGCAAGCAAGTTGTTCGCCGCGCCTATCGCGTGGAAGTCTCCCGTGAAATGCAGATTTATGTCTTCCATGGGAACGACTTGCGCGTAACCGCCGCCGCACGCGCCGCCTTTCACCCCGAAAACGGGACCTAAAGACGGTTCTCTTAACGCGACCACGACTTTTTTGCCTATTCTTTTAAGACCGTCGGCAAGACCTACCGTGGTGGTGGTTTTGCCTTCTCCGGCAGGGGTCGGCGTTATCGCCGTAACCAGAATGAGTTTGCCGTCGGGATTTTTGTTCTCGGTAAGGTACTTAAAATCTATTTTCGCTTTGTATCTGCCGTATTTTTCGACGTATTCGTCGCGAATGCCTATCGAATCGGCGATTTTGCCGATTTCCGTCATTTTGCATTTCTGCGCAATTTCTATATCTCTCATTTTATCCCCCCGTATTCTTTATTTATTATAAATCGGGAATTTTTCGCAAAGAGAAATAACTTCTTCGGTAATTCTTTCCTTATTGCCGTCGAAGTCGCCTATAACGTCTGCGATATACCCCGCGATTTTTTCCATTTCGTTTTTGCCGAATCCCCTTGTGGTAACGGCCGGCGTGCCGATTCTTAAACCGCTCGTGATAAACGGACTTTCCGTATCGAACGGTATAGCGTTTTTGTTGGCGGTGATATGTACTTCGTCGAGCCGTCTTTCAAGTTCTTTGCCCGTAACGCCCGTTCCCGTAAGATTAAGAAGCATAAGGTGGTTATCCGTACCCCCCGAAACGAGCCTTATGCCTTTATTCATAAGACTTTCGGAAAGAGTCTTTGCGTTTTCCACAACGTTTTTCTGGTAAACCTTGAAATCGTCTTTAAGCGCTTCGCCGAACGCGACCGCTTTTGCCGCTATAATGTGCATAAGCGGACCGCCCTGCGTTCCCGGGAACACCGCTTTATCTATTGCTTTGGCGTACTTTTCTTTACACAAAATCAGTCCGCCGCGCGGTCCCCTTAACGTTTTGTGGGTAGTGGAAGTAACCACGTCTGCGTAAGGAACGGGGTTTTCGTGCAGTCCCGCGGCGACAAGCCCCGCGATGTGCGCCATATCCACCATAAGATACGCCCCGACTTCGTCGGCGATTTCTTTGAACTTTTTAAAATCTATTTTACGCGGATAGGCGCTTGCCCCGGCAAGAATAAGTTTGGGTTTATTCTCTAAGGCAAGTCTTCTTATCTCGTCGTAATCGAGCGTTTCCGTTTCTTTATTCACGGTATACGGCACGATATTGAAATATTTACCCGAAATGTTTACGGGCGAACCGTGCGACAAATGTCCGCCGTGCGCAAGGCTTAACGACAGCACCGTGTCGCCGGGATTAAGAAGGGCGAAAAACACCGCAAGGTTTGCGTTCGCTCCGCTGTGCGGCTGAACGTTGGCGTGTTCTGCTCCGAAAAGAAGTTTTGCTCTTTCTCTCGCCAGTTCTTCCACTTCGTCTACGTAAGCGCAACCGCCGTAATATCTTTTAGACGGATAACCTTCGGCGTATTTGTTGGTAAGGATAGTTCCTGCGGCTAAAAGAACGCCTTCGGAAACTATATTTTCTGAAGCAATAAGTTCTATGTTGTGTTGTTGCCTTAACAGTTCCCTTTCGCACGAAGCGTATATTTCGGGGTCGAATTCTTTTAACTTTTCAAAAAACATAATTATTCTCCTTCCGCGGCGTTGCCGTCGTTATCTTTTCGTTAAAGCGATTTTACGCTTTTTATTTATTTTAATTACCGTCGGGCGCCGAAACTTCTTCGGGCGTTTCTTCCGCCGCCTTTGCCGTGCCGACTATTATTCTGCCGCGCACGGGTTTATAAAAATCTTTCCGTATAAAATACTCTTTTTTGCCGTTTTTATATGTTTTTACGAACACGGCTTTGCTTTTTATTCCGTCTTTACCGTAAGAAACGACCGTCTTTTCCCCTTCTTTTAAGTCGGGGTACTTACCTTCAGTATCGTACTCGATAAAAGGCTCGGGCGCTTTTACCCTTTCTGTGATTTCGCTTTGCCGTTTTATCGTAAAATCGGCTTTTTCGCCCACAATTTTTACGGTAATCGTTTCGCCGTCGCAAAAAGCGTAGATTATAACGGGATTATCCGTGTCGTTTATAAACCTTAAATCCGCCGAGCCGTAATTTACCATCGCGTCGAACGAGGGCGAAACGTAACTCACCGCCAGCGAATGAGCGTGACATTCGGTAATTTTAAGCCCGGCGTTTAATACTGCGTTATACAGCGTCGTCGAAACCTGACAAACGCCGCCGCCCGTCCCTTCCACGAAACCGTCGCCGACGATGATTTTCGCTTGCTTATATCCCCTTTCTTTGGTTCGTCTGCCGACGGTACGGTTAAAAGAAAATTCTCCGCCTATATCCACGAAAACGCCGTTTATGCTCTTTACCGCAAGAGATATATTGTGTTTTCTTTCAATTGACGAATTGCCGTAAAAAGTACAAAAAACGCTTCTTTCCACGAGCGGCTTTGGGTTTAACCCGTAAAAGGGCATTTCCGCTTCGGCGATAAAAGTTCCGCCGAAAAACAACGCGCAGGCAAATATCAGCGTCGCCGCGCCGAATAAAAACTTCTTTTTCATAAAAAACTCTTATCGTTATTATGCGTAGATAAAAAAGTTTTACTCGGTCGCTTTGCTTTGCGACTATTTTATAAGTTAAATATTTTCTTTTTTCAATAACTCTTTAAGTCCGTTAAGCGCTCTCGCGCGGTGACTTACGGAATTTTTTTCTTCCGCGGTCGCAACGCCCATACTTTTACCCAAATCGAAACTGTAAAAAACGGGGTCGTACCCGAAACCGTTATTTCCTTCTTTTCCGGTGAGAATTCTGCCTTCGGTTTTGCCGATATAGTAAAGCGTTTTATTCTTTTTTGCGTCGTAATACACGACCGCGCTCACAAACTCCGCGTTTCTGTTATTAACGCCTTCCATATTTTTAAGCAAAAGTTTTATGTTGGATTCGTCTTTTCCGTCGCCCGCGTATCTAGCGCTGAATATCCCTGGCGCGCCCGAAAGCGCTTCGACGCACAAACCGCTGTCGTCGGAAAGCGCGGGAACACCTAACACTTCCGACACTCTTTTGGCTTTAATCAGGGCGTTTTCGTAAAAAGTTGCGCCCGTTTCTTCTATTTCTTCGTTAAACCCCAGATCGGAACAAAGCGCGATTTCGTATTCCGATAAAATGGCTTTCACTTCTTCCAGTTTATGGCGGTTGCCGCTTGCGAAAACAATTTTATTTTTCATAATCTTTCAATATCTCCGACAACGTTATATACTGCTCGGCAGAAAAGGTTTCTCCCCTTGCGGTAAGCGGAACGCCTGCTTTTATAATAACGTTTTCCGCCGTGTTTCTGTCGAGTTTATAATCTTTCATAAGATTGTTTATAAACATTTTTCTGCGATTGTTAAAACCCGTTCTGACGACGTTTCTTACCGCCGTTTTATCGACGTATGCGTTTTTGTTTTTATCCACGGTTATTTTTACCACCGCCGAATCGACGTTCGGCGACGGCGTAAATTTTTCTCTCGGAACTCTCTCGATGATTTCCGCTTCTCCCCTTAAATTTATCGCGACCGTTATCGCGCCGTAATCGGACGAAGACGGTTTCGCGGAAAACCTTTTGGCGACTTCTTCCTGAACCATTATAACCATACCCGTAACCATAGAAGCGTTTTCTAAAAACGCCATTACTATGTCAGTAGTGATATAATAAGGAAGGTTTGCGACGAGAATATAATCGCCGCCGAGTTCCTTTTCGATTTTTTTCATATCTTCTTTCAATACGTCTTTATAAACTATTTCGTAATTATCGAAAGAAGAAAGGGCGTCTTTAAGCACGGGTTTTAGACGGGTGTCTATTTCGTACCCCAAAACGAATTTGGCTTTTTTACACAATATTTTAGTGAGAGCGCCCGCGCCGCAACCTATTTCGAGTACGGAAACGTTTTTATCGACGCCTGCTTTTTCGACTATTCTCGTAAGCAGATTTTCGTCGGTCAAAAAGTTTTGCCCGTAAGCCTTCTTAAAAGAAAAGCCGTACTCGGATAGTCTTTTTTTTTCGTTTATTTCCATTATTTACCTTTTCCGCCGACGTATAAAAATTTTATATCTCGGCATTATATTAACGTAAGGATAGCCTTACGAATCATTTTTTACCAATGATTAAACAAAAAAGCCGCTTGTATATCAAAGCGGCTTTTTTTTATTTCAATTTAACAAAAAGCCTTTTCGCGTTGTTTTTTACCTGTTCCGCAAATTCCGCTTTATCCGCGTTTTTAAGTGCGGATAAATAATCGCACACTATCGCCACGTTTTCGGGCGAATTTACTTTTCCCCTTTTAGGTTCGGGCGACATATACGGACTGTCCGTTTCCGTAAGAATTCTGTCAATCGGCGTAAAAGCCGCCGCTTCTTTTACGTTTACCGAATTTTTAAATGTAACGACGCCGCCAAACGCGATATAAAGACCTAAATCGAGATATTCCGCGCACGTTTCTTTACTGCCCGAAAAACAATGCATAACGCCGCCGTTTTCAATATACCGTTTATTGCTTTTTAAAATATCGAGAGTATCTTTAGTCGCTTCGCGGGAATGTATACAGAAAGGAAGCCCGACTTTATACGCCAGATACAACTGCCTTTCGAATATTTCTTTCTGAATTTTTTTATCGTAATCCCAGTGGTAATCGAGTCCGATTTCGCCTATCGCCACGCACTTCTTTTCGGCGGCGAGTTCTATAAGCCTTTTTTCGGCAATATCGTCGTAATAAGCCGAATCGCTCGGGTGAAACCCTACGGCAAAATATACCGACGGGAACTTTTCCGAAAGTTTCTTTCCGTTTTCGGAAGACGCAAGGTTGTACCCCGCGTTGACGACGGTATCTACGCCTGCGGCAAGGTATTTGTTTACTTCTTCTTTAACGTCCGAAAATTTTTCGTCGTCTAAATGGCAATGTGTGTCTATGTACATATCTATACGCGATAATCTAAATTTTCAATATTACGCCGCGGCCATTCAGTTTTTTACGCAATTCCTTAATCGGGTATTTGGCGAAATCCGACGTGTTCGCCGCAGCGACCCCCGCCGCTTCGCCGCTTACCGCGCATACGGGGATAACTCTCGTAACGTCCCAACTGTCGTCGGTAACGGAAATGTTTCTGCCTGCCGCGATAAGGTTTTTTACGTTCGCCGAATATAACGCCGAATACGGCAGTTTGTACGCTACGCCCCGTTTTTTCCAGTCGGGGATAAGACCTACGCAGTCAGTAATCTTTTTGTCGGAATAAATGTCGAGAGTGGTTTTACCCACTATTCTTCTCGTCATTCTTATCTGCGGAATGGTAGCCACTGCGTTAAGGGTATGCGTATCGGTAAGTTCGCCGTTTTTTAAGAAGTGGTTAAGAAGCGAAGCGTGCGAATCTATCACCTGCTCGCTTAAATCTTCTTCGGTAAGCCCGTAATATTTTTTAGTCGTATCGAGACTGTTTTCTTTCTTTATCGTTCCGTCGCAAAAACCTAAGGTCTGCACGTCGTTAGGCGTATCTTTGCCGTTTCTGTAATACCACGCCGCCAAAATATTGCCCGCGCCGAAAGTCGCGGTTAAAGCGCCGCTTACTCTCGCCACGTCGGAATCGCCCGTAGCGTCTACTACGGAACGGACGGCGTAAGCCTGTCTTCCACCTTTATTTTCGACGATTAAGTGGGTAATTTTGTTTCTTTTAACCGCCGCCCCCGTCACGAGAGAACCGTACGCGATTTTAACGCCCGCGTCGATTAAAAGCCTTTCGGCTAAAATTGCGAAAAGACCGGCGTTATATCTGCATTCCGCTCTGTTTTCTTTCAGCAACGTTTTAGAAACCTTTTCGCCGTTCAAATATTTAAGCCAGGGTTCGGGAAGGGGCGTTTCCGCTCCGTGAGAATAAGAAAGTTCGAGCAGTCTTTTGCCTATTCCGCCGACTACTAAATTACCGTTTCCGTCGCACACGGGCAAAAAGAAGGTAACGAGTCCTAACGTCGCAAGTCCGCCCAAAAGATATTCTCTTTCGATAAGCAAAACCTTTTTCCCTTCTTCCGCCGCCGCAAGAGCCGCCGAAATGCCCGCTATTCCGCCGCCCGCGACTATTACGTCGTATTTGCCGACGACGGGGATATTTTTACCTTTTTCGTAAATCGTGGTCGTAACGTTCATAACGTTCCCCTTTTTTAGAAAATCGGACTGCCGTCTTCGATATCCTTTTCGGGCGTAAGGAAGGAAATTTTACCTTCTTCGTTTTCCGCGCAGACAATCATGCCTTCGCTTACGATACCGCACAACTTCGCGGGCGCAAGATTCGTTACCATAACGACCTTTTTGCCTACGAGATATTCGGGCGAATATGCGTTCGCGATACCGCTTACCACCGTTCTTTCTTCGTCGCCTAATTTAACTTTCAGTTTAAGAAGTTTTTTGCTCTTTTCCACCTTTTCGCAAGCGGTTATCAAAGCGACTTTAAGTTCTACCTTTTCAAAGTCTTCGAAGTTAATCTGCGGTTTTTTACGGGTTTCTTTTTCCGTAGTCTTTTTCTCTTTTCCCGCCTTTTCTTCTTTTTCTTTGTTTATCTTTTCTAAGATTGCCTTTTCGTCTAATCTGTCGAAAAGTTTATCGGGGTTTTCTTTTACCGTATACTCCGCTGTTTCGTCGAATACGGATAATTTTTCGAAAGGAATAAGCGTAGTTTTCAGAATATCCGCGACTTTTAAGGAAGTTTCGGGCATAAAGGGTTGTAAAAGCGACGCGCCCGCGAGAATGCTTTCGGTAAGATTATAAAGCACGGTGTTTAAGCGGTCCTTTTTCGTTTCGTCTTTGGAAAGCGCCCACGGCATGGTTTCGTCTATATACTTATTCGCTCTGCGGAACACCGCGAACACTTCGGAAATAGCGTCGGAAATTCTGTATTCTTTCATTTTGTCCTTAACTTTTCCGTACGCGCCCGAAACTATCGCCTTTAAGTCGGCGTCGATATCTTCCGTTACGCCTTTATTTACCACTTTTCCGCCGAAATATTTGTTGCTCATCGCGACCGTTCTGCTGACTAAGTTACCGAAAATGTTGGCAAGTTCGCCGTTAATGGTTTCGATAACGTTTTCATAACTTATAATACCGTCGTTATCCTGCGGCATAGCCGTTAAAACGTAATACCTTACGGCGTCGGTACCGAACATAGATACGAGATCGTCGGCGTAAATAACGTTGCCTTTGGATTTACTCATTTTACCGCCTTCCTGCAAAAGCCAGCCGTGACCGTAAACCTGTTTCGGAAGCGGCAAGCCCAGAGCCATCAGAAAAATCGGCCAGTAAATGGTATGGAATCTTATAATATCCTTACCGATAACGTGAACGTCGGCAGGCCAGAACTCGTTGAATTTTTCGTCGCTGTTGCCGTCCGCGTCATACCCTAACCCGGTTATATAGTTTGTAAGGGCGTCCAGCCAGACGTAGACCACGTGTTTATCGTCGAAATCTACGGGGATTCCCCACTTAAAGGAACTTCTCGAAACGCATAAATCCTGAAGCCCCGGTTTTAAGAAGTTGTTTATCATTTCGTTTTTGCGCGAAACGGGAACGATGAAATCGGGGTGTTCTTCGTAATATTTTAAAAGTCTGTCGGCGTACTTGCTCATTTTGAAAAAGTACGCTTCTTCTTTGGCTTTTTTGACTTCTCTGCCGCAGTCGGGGCATTTGCCGTCTACGAGTTGGCTTTCGGTATAGAACGCTTCGCACGGAGTGCAGTACCAGCCTTCGTAGGAGCCTTTATATATATCCCCTTGTTCGTATAATTTACGGAATATTTTCTGAACTTGTTTTTCGTGATAAGAGTCGGTGGTTCTTATGAACTTATCGTAAGAAACGTTCATAATATCCCAGATACGTTTAACTTCTTCCGAAACGATATCGACGTGTTCTTTCGGCGTTCTGCCGAGAGCCTGCGCTTTTTCTTCTATTTTCTGACCGTGTTCGTCGGTACCCGTCTGAAAAAGTACGTTTTCTCCGTCAAGGCGGTGAAATCTTGCGATACTGTCGGTTAAAACCGCTTCGTAAGTGTTGCCGATATGCGGCTTTGACGACGTGTACGCGATAGCGGTCGTTATATAATAATTTTCTTTCATCTGCGCTCCTTAAAAAACTGTTCTATTAGGTTATTTTAACATAAAAAAACAACATATTCAAGGCTTTTGCGGCATAAAGTTTTATTATGAACGTAATTTTCGGAACGGTGCTTATCAGCGCGATAACCTTGCTGTTGTTTTTCAATCCCGACGGGGCGCTTGCGGCGATGCTTTCGGGCGGAGAAAAGGCTTTATCTCTCACCCTTAAAATGGCGGTGATATACGCCGTGTGGCTGGGCATTTTTTCGCTTGCGGAAAAAACGGGTTTAACGGAAAAAACGGCGAAAATTCTTTCGCCTTTTAACAAGTTGTTGTTCGGAAAATTGCCGCCGTCGGCGGAAAAATACGTTTCCCTGAACCTTTCCGCAAACCTTCTGGGAATGAGCGGCGCGACCACCCCTATGGGAATAAAAGCGGTGGAAGAACTCGATAAATTCGGCGGCACCGCTTACGCCACGGCAATGTTTTTCGTTATAAACGCGACGAGCGTACAACTTATCCCGTCTTCGGTGCTGGCTTTAAGAACGCAGGTCGGCGCGACCAACCCGTCCGATATAATTCTGCCGACGATATTAGCGACGCTCGTTTCGAGCGTGGTCGGAATTTTGCTCGTTAAAATATTCGTTAAAGGAAAAGCCTGATGTCTTCTTATATTATCCCCTTTTTGTTTTTGACGATACTTGTGTATTCCGCAATAAAAAAGGTCAAGCCGTACGACGCCTTTACCGAAGGCGCGAAGTCGGCGCTTCCTTTTGCCGCGAACATTTTCCCTTACCTTGTAAGCATTTTCGTTTTGACCGAACTTTTCGAAGCGAGCGGAATTTCCGACTTTTTAACGCAAATCCTTTCCCCCGTTTTCGGCTTTTTGGGAATCCCGAAAGAGTTATGCAAACTGGTTATGATTAAACCTTTCTCGGGCAGCGGTTCGCTTGCGATGCTTTCGGAAATCTTTTCCGAATACGGCGCAGACTCTTACCTTGCGCGGTGCGCTTGCGTTATATACGGTTCGAGCGAAACGGTTTTCTATATCGCAGCGGTCTACTTTGCCAACGTGAAAAACAAAAAACTGCTGCTTCCGATTATTATTTCTCTTTTCGCGTCTTTTTGTTCCTGCGTGTTCGCCTGCTTTATTTGCAGAATTATGTAGCCGATATTTTCCGCGATTATCGGAATTATAGTCGAAAAAAGAACGCTTCCGTTATGAAAGCGTCCTTTTTTTATATATTTTCTCTTTAAACTTTTTTGCTTCTGTCTTCTTCGACGAGTTTCGCTATGATTTCGTTTCTTTCCATAACGCCTAAATCGCCGTCTTTTCTCGAACGAACGGAAACTTTGCCCTCTTCTTCTTCCTTATCGCCGACGATAAACATATACGGAATTTTATCGAGTTGGGCTTCTCTTATCTTATAGCCTATCTTTTCGTTTCTTACGTCGGCTTCGGCTCTTAACCCTGCCATACGCAATTCGTCGACTATCTTTTTAGCGTAATCCGCGCTTCTGTCGGTAAGGCTCATAACCTTAACCTGAACGGGACAAATCCAGAACGGGAACGCGCCCGCGTATTTTTCGATAAGCATCGCGAGAGTTCTTTCGTAGCAACCGATAGAACTTCTGTGGATAACGAACGGATATTGTTTTTCGCCGTTTTCGTCTACGTAAGTCATTCCGAAAGAGTGCGCCGCCGCAAAGTCTAACTGAATGGTGATGATGGTATCTTCTTTGCCGTAAACGTTTTTACTCTGAACGTCGAGTTTAGGTCCGTAGAAAGCAGCCTCGTTGTCCGCTTCGACGTAATCTAATCCTATATCGTCCAAAATCTTTTTCATAAGCGCTTCCGTTTCGTTCCACGCCTTATCGTTGTCGATATATTTATCTTTGTTCGATTTACCGCGTTTGCTGAAACGGAAAGTAACGTCCTCTTTCATTCCCAGACATTCAAGGAAATAGTAAGAAAGGTCGAGGCAACGTTTGAATTCGTCTTCTACCTGATCGGGGCGGCAAACGATATGACCGTCGGAAAGAGTGAACTGACGAATTCTGATAAGCCCGTGCATTTCGCCGCTCGCTTCGTTTCTGAATTCGGTAGCCGTTTCGCTGTAACGGCAAGGCAAATCTCTGTAACTCTTTAACCCGTTCTTATATATCTGATACTGGAACGGACAGGTCATCGGGCGAAGAGCCATCGCTTCGGGCGAATTTTCGTCGCCGATAATAAACATTTTGTCTCTGTAATGATCCCAGTGACCCGAAATTCTGTATAAATCGTTTTTCGCCATATTCGGAGTTTTGGTAATCATAAATCCGCGTTTTTCTTCTTCGTCTTCAACGAATCTCGATAAAATCTGGAGAATTTTCGCGCCTTTCGGCATTAAAATGGGAAGCCCCTGACCGATAACTTCTTCGGTCATAAAGATACCCAAATCTCTTCCGAGTTTGTTGTGATCTCTCTTTTTCGCTTCTTCGAGCGCGGTAAGATATTCATCGAGTTCGCTCTTCTTTTCGAACGCCGTGCCGTAAATTCTGGTAAGCATTTTGTTCTTTTCGTTGCCGCGCCAGTAAGCGCCGGTAACGGAAGTAAGTTTGAACGCCTTGATTCTTCCCGTGGAAGGAAGATGCGGTCCGCGGCAAAGGTCCATAAAGTCCCCTTGCTTATAGAAACTGATAACGCTGTCCGCGGGCAATTCGTTGATGAGTTCCGCTTTATAGGGTTCGCCGAAATCTTTCGCAACTTTAAGCGCTTCCTTTCTGGTGTAAACGATTCTTTCGACGGGAATGTCGCTCTTTATTATGTCTTTCATTTCCTTTTCGATTTTATCAAGGTCGTCCTGAGAAATGGGGGTTTTGAATTCCACGTCGTAATAGAATCCCTTTTCGATAACGGGACCTATCGCAAGTTTGCACGTGGGGAATATATGTTTAATCGCCTGCGCGAGAATATGCGAGCAGGTGTGACGATACACGTCAAGTCCTTCTTTATCGCGAAGGGTTACCAACTGCAATTCGCAATCGTTTTCGATTTTAGTAGATAAATCCACTAATTTTCCGTCGATTTTCGCCGCGACGGCGTTTCTCGCAAGACCTTCGGAAATCTGTTTTGCGACGTCAAGACACGTCGAATTTTCCGCCGCTTCGATAACGGAACCGTCTTTCAAAGTAATTTTCATAATCTTCTCCTTATAAAAAAATCCTTACGCTTAAAACTTTAAGCGTAAGGACGAATTTTAATCCGCGTTTCCACCCTACTTGCCGCCTTTAATAAAAGCGACCTCTCTTTCTTCGGTAAGTCCGAATACCCTTTTGCAATAATCGGCGGTTTCGATCGTTTGCCGTTTATGGGAATCGCACCGTCGCCCACTCTCTGAAAACCGGTTAAAACGTTTACTTGTCCGAAAATTCGCGCAAATATTCAAATCTCTTATATATTAGTACCCTTTTTCTTTTTTGTCAAGGTTTTTAACAAAAATATCCGCTCGAAAAAAATATCTTGTCTTTATAGAGCAGTTTAAAATATTTTTCGTCTTCGGGGGGAATGCTTCCGAAAATTTCCGCTTCGCCGGCGTTGCTTAAAATAACTTCTCTTATTATTTTTACGTCTTCGCCGTCTAAAAGGGCGCAGCGGTTAAGTCTTCTGTAATGCGAATCGTACACTCTGCCCCCGTCCACGTACACGCGCTTGGTTTTGTTTTCCAGCAAAAACCCGATAAAATCCACCATTTGCGAATTGACGAAGCACGCAGGCATACAGTCGACGATTTCTTTCCATTTCTTTTTAAGCGGTTGAAGCCGGAAATTGTATATCCCTTCCAGAGTAATGTCCGTATACCCCTTTAACCTTTCGAAAACGTACTTTTTATCTTCTTCGAAATCCGCCGCGATTAAACTTGCGTACAAAATTTCTTTTTCCGTTTCCGAAAGACCTTTTATATCGATATTTTTCTTAAAATAGCGGTATTTATAGTTTACGGCTATTATTTCGGAAAGTTTGTCGCATATTTCGGCGTTGACAATTCCCGAATAATAGTCTTCGGTATCGACGGAAAGCCTGCTGTAATTATCGCGCGACTTTACCGACGCGACGCTTTCCGTTCTTTTCAACAACTCGGAAAGAGAAGTCTGCACGTACAATAAATTGTTTTCTTTTTCCGCGGTTTCGGTTACGATTATTTTCGTCATATAAATTAGTTTACGCCTCTATAATTTTTTTATTTATGCGATTTCGGTCCTTTTAAGCGTCGCCGCGAAAGTTTTTTTGTCGTTTTTTGCCTTTCTCGTTCCGAACGCCGTTCTGTAACACAGTTTATATACTTCGGACACCGCCACTATCGAAAAAGCCGCCGCCACCGTTTTTACCCAGGAAAGCGCGCTCATCGGCGATATTCCGAAAAGTTTGCCCAAAAAGGTTACGATGATTACCTGAACCAGGAATGTTACCGAAAAGGTTACCACCATTACGCCGTTACGCTTAAAGCCGGCGAATATGCTTTGCGACCCGAGTTCTCTCGAATTGAAAGCGTTGAACAGTTGGAAAACTATAAAGAGAGTAAACGTTACGCTTCCCTTTTCCGATTCGGGTACGCGGAGAAAATTGCCGAAAAACTGCCACGCCATAACCGCCGCCACGAACACCCCGTTAAAGGCGATTCTCGCCAGCATTTTAAGGGTTACTATGCTCTTGCTTCGTTTAATGGGTTTTAAGTCCATAAGTTTATCCGTCATTTTTTCTAACCCCAACGTAAGAGCGGGCGGTCCGTCCATAATAACGTTTATCCAGAGAAGTTGAAGGGTGTTGAAAGGTTGTTCCGCCCCCGTGATTACGCACGCGGTGATAAACAATAACGCCGACAAATTCACCGACAACTGAAAGAGTATGAACCGTTGCAGATTTCTGTACACGTTTCTTCCGAAAGACACGGCTTTTATAATGGTTGCGAAACTGTCGTCTAATAGCACCACGTCTGACGCTTCTTTTGTTATTTCGCTTCCCGTTTTGCCCATAGAAATGCCGATATCGGCGTGTTTTATTGCGGGCGCGTCGTTTATGCCGTCGCCCGTAACCGCCACCACTTCTCCGCATTCTTTGAGCGCTTTTACTATGCGAAGTTTAACTATGGGCGTGCTTCTCGCTATAACGGTGATTTTTTCCAACGCCTTTTTAAGGGTCGCGTCGTCCATGCTTTCAAGTTCCTGCGCGTTGACGACTTCCCTTTCCGATTCGGCGATTTTAAGTTCTTTTGCGACGGCGAAAGCCGTGGCGAAGTTATCCCCCGTAAGAATTTTTACTTTTATGCCCGCGCGTTTACAGTCTTTTACCGCTTTATAAACTTCTTTTCTTATGCCGTCGGATAAAACGGCGTAACCGTCGTAAATATAACCGTCGCCGTCGTCGTGCGCAAAGCAAAGCACTCTCTTTGCCTGATTTTGAAAAACGAGCGCTTCTTTCAAGGCTTTTTCTTTCTGACCTTTGGTTAAAACGCACCTTTCGACTATCTTTTCCGGCGCTCCTTTAATGAGAGTTCTTTCCTTTCCGCCGACCTTTATCGTGGTAGTCATATACTTTTTGTCTGAAGAAAACGGCTCTCTTTTACTTACCGGAAACCGTTCCCTGTATGCTTTCACGCTTTTGACTTCGCCGCTCTTTATCGCCGCGGCTAAAAGGGCTTTTTCCGTGCCGCTTCCCGAAATATCTTTTCCGCCGTTTTTCTCTATGACTTCGGCGGTGGAATTGCACACGAAATTCTGTAAGAGAAAATCTTTTTTTATGGCTTCCGCGCTGCAACAGAACTCGTTGAAACATACCGACGAAACCGTCATTTTGTTTTCGGTAAGCGTTCCCGTTTTATCCGAACAGATAACGCTTACCGCGCCTGCCGTTTCGGTTGCTATCATCTTTTTTATAAGGGCGTTTTCTTTGGCGAGTTTTATCATGTTAAGGGCGAGCGAAACGGCGACTATCGTCGGCAATCCTTCGGGAACCGCCGCGACGATCAGCACTATGCAGGATATAAACAGTTCCTGCACGCCGTAAAAGGTGAAATCGCCGTTTATAATAAGCCTTGCCACGTTTATTAAGAACACTATCACCGCGAAAACGCACCCCACCGCCGATATGATTTTACCGAGTTTCGCGAGTTTTTGCTGTAAAGGCGACGGCAACTCCTTTTTAGAAGAAAGTTCCCCCGCTATTTTGCCTATTTCGGTATCGTCGCCGACGGCGGTAATTATCATTTTACCGTTGCCGCCCGTAACGAAAGTACCCGAAAACAAACAGTTTTTCCGTTCCGCAAGGGGTAAAATTTTGTCGGGCAGAAAATCGGCTTCCTTTTTAACGGGAACGCTTTCGCCCGTAAGAGCGGATTCGTCTACCGTGAGAGAATCCCCTTTAATAAGTCTGCCGTCGGCGACTATTTTGTCGCCGCTTTCTAAGATAACTATATCGCCTGCGACGAGTTCGTCCTGTCGGACGAGTTCCGTTTTGCCGTTTCTTATGGTCTTTATAAGGGCGTTGTCGTAAATTTTGCCGAGCGCGTTAAATGCTTTTTCCGAACTGCCTTCCATAATAAGGGTTATGCTTACCGACAACACCACGGCGAAAAGTATTCCGAAACACTCGCCGAAATCCCCTTCGCCCGTTTTAACGAATCTGCCGATATTCACCCCGAGCGCGACTACGAAACTGAAAAGCAATATTATAAGCATGGGTTCGGAAAGGGCGGTTATAACCTTTTTGAAAAACCCTTGTTTTTTCTTTTCGGTAATTTTGTTTTTGCCGAACTTTTCTTTATTCTTTTTAACGGTTTCGGGTTTTAAGCCGAACAGAACGTCGCTGTTAAAATATTCCGCCGCTTTTTGCGTTCCGCTACGGTAAAAATCCATATCCACCCCCGTAATAACTCGTTTTGCCCGAAAAAACCTAAAAAGTTACGATACTTAAAGTTTTCGGCAAAGTTTTGATTCACACATTAAAAATATGCTTAAATTCGGGATTATATGATTTAATAGTTAGACAAACGAATTATTTTGTGGTAAACTAATAGCGATTGAAAAAAGGAAGGTTTTAACGATGGAAAAATTCTACAAAGTTAACATTAAGGGAAGAGAAGAAGAGTTACCTGTTCTCCCCCTTCCTATCGGAATCAGCATTGCGTTCTTTAATTTGCACGGCAATCAGGAACTTACCGAACACTGCGGTAAAGAACTTGCCAAACTTTTAGGCGACGTGGACGTGTTGATTACGGCGGAAAGCAAAGGCTTACAACTTACGCACGTAGTTGCGCGCGAACTTAACATGCCTTTCTACGCGGTTGCGAGAAAATCTAAAAAATTGTATATGCAGGACGGCATTTCCGTTCAGTATGGCTCTTCCATTACTACCGGTAAGGCTCAGGAATTTTTCCTTTCCAAGCACGACGTCGATTTGATTAAAGGCAAAAAAGTCGGTATCGTAGACGACGTAGTTTCTACCGGCGAAAGTCTTTCGGGTCTTGAAGCGCTCGTTGAAAAAGCCGGCGGAATTATCGCCAAAAAGGCTTTCGTTTTAGCAGAAGGCGACGCTAAAGACAGAGAAGACGTAGTTTATCTCGCCACTATCCCCGTTTTCACGGAATAATATTCTGAATATAGTTTAAGCCGCCGCTTTTTTACAAGCGGCGGCTTTTAATTTTATCCGTTGCTTTTAAAATCAAAAGCAACGGATAAATAAAAGGTATAATTCTGCCGAAAATTAAGCCACGATTTAAATATCCGATTATATAAATAAAATATAAATTAAACATAGTACCGAATTAGGCAAATATAAACCAAACAAACAAAATATCAGATTAAGCAAAAAGCGGAAAGGATTGCCCTTTCCGCTTCTTTATTTTAGGTTAAATTAGTCTTTGTAGTTTACGATAGCCGCAAAGTCTTCCGCTTTGAGAGCCGCGCCGCCGATAAGACCGCCGTCGATATTTCTCATAGCCATAAGTTCTTTAGCGTTTGCGGGTTTCATGCTGCCGCCGTACTGAATACGTACGCCTTTAGCGATTTCCGCGCCCCAGTTCTTTCTGATAACGCTTCTGATATAGCCGATGGTTTTATTAGCGTCTTCCGCGGTTGCGGTTTTGCCCGTGCCGATTGCCCAAACGGGTTCGTACGCGATTACGATATTAGAAAAGTCGGTAACGTCCTTAAATCCTTCGAGGACTTGTCTTTTCAAAACTCTCTTGGTCTTATTCTTTTCGCGTTCGGTAAGAGTTTCGCCTACGCAAACGATAGTCTTTAAGCCTTTGGCAAGAGCCTGTTTCATTCTCTTATTAACCGTTTCGTCCGTTTCGCCGAAATACTGTCTTCTTTCGCTGTGACCGATGATGACGTATTCAACGCCTGCTTCTAAAAGCATATCGGCGGAAATTTCGCCGGTGAACGCGCCGCTGTCAGCCCACGCTACGTTTTCCGCGCCGAGTTTGATTTTGGTGCCTTCGATAGCGTTTTTAGCAACCCAAAGGTCGGTATAAGGAACGCAGATTACTACTTCCGGTTTGGATTTAGCAACCAAAGGTTTAAGTTCGTTTATAAGTTTTTCCGCTTCGGCAGCGGTTTTATTCATTTTCCAGTTGCCCGCAATAATAGGTTTTCTCATTTTAATTTATCCTTCTATATAATTAGTTTTTATCGTTAAGACATTCGATTCCGGGGAGTTTTTTGCCTTCGAAAAGTTCGAGCGATGCGCCGCCGCCGGTGGAAATGTGAGTCATCTTGTCTGCGTAACCCAAAGAAGTTACAGCCGCTGCGGAGTCGCCGCCGCCGATAATGGTGGTAGCGGAAGTTTCAGCCAAAGCCTTTGCAACCGACGCCGTACCTTTTGCGAGAATCGGGTTTTCGAATACGCCCATAGGACCGTTCCAGATAACCGTTTTAGCGTTTTTAACTTCTTCAGCGTATAAAGCCGCGGTTTTGGTTCCGATATCGAGAGCCATATAATCCGCGGGAATCTTGTCGATGTCTACGACGGTAACGTCGATAGGAGCGTCGATAGGATTCGGGAAATCTTTGGTAATGGTAGCGTCTACGGGAAGAAGAAGTTTTTTGCCTAATTCTTCGGCTTTCTTCATCATATCTTTGCAGTAGCCGATCTGTTCGTCGTCTACAAGGGAAGTACCTACTTCGTACCCCTTCGCTTTAAGGAAGGTGTAAGACATACCGCCGCCGATGATAAGCGTATCGCATTTTTCCAGAAGGTTGGAAATAACTTTAAGTTTATCGGCAACTTTCGCGCCGCCTAAAATCGCTACGAAAGGTCTTACGGGGTGCTCTAAGGCGTCCGCCATAACGGAAAGTTCTTTTTCGATAAGGAAGCCGCAAACGGCGGTCTTAACGAAACCGTATTCCACGATTGCCGCGGTGGTCGCGTGCGAACGGTGAGCCGTTCCGAAAGCGTCGTTTACGTAGATATCGCAGTAAGAAGCGAGTTTTTTACAAAATTCTTCGTCTCTCTTTTCTTCGCCTGCATAGAAACGGGTGTTTTCGAGAAGAACAACTTCCCCGTCTTTAATATTCGCGACTGCCTTTTCCGCAGATTCGCCGATAACGTCGGTAGCGAAAGTAACGGGCTGTCCGAGTTTTTCGGAAAGTCTTTCCGCAACGGGTTTCAAGGTGAGTTTTTTAAGGTCTTTTTTAGCCTTTTCGATATATTCCGCGGTTGCCTTTTCTTGTTCTTCGGCAGGAAGCGCTTCGACGGCTGCTTTTTCTTTTTTGTTAAGTTTTATTTTAGCGTCGAGAACGTTATGGGGTTTGCCCATGTGCGAGCAAAGAATAACCTTCGCGCCGTGTTCTATTAAATATTTAATAGTGGGAAGCGCGCCGTTAATTCTCGTTTCGTCGGTGATAACGCCGTCCTTCATAGGAACGTTGAAATCAACTCTTACAAGACATCTTTTGCCTTTTACGTCAACATCTCTGATTGACATTTTATTCATAAAATTCGTCCTCCAAATTTTTTTACAGTTTTATATATTTTTTTGCAAAAATGCAAAACAATTCTTTCTTATAGTGTACGATTATATCCGTTTTTTGTCAATTAAAAGCGGATAAAAATATTTATTTTTCGTAATGCTTTATACTGAAAGCGATATTCGTAATGTGGTCGCCGACCCTTTCAAGATTGGATATGGTCTGCAAATAAATGGAGCCGACCTGCGGCGTGCATAATCCTTTTTTAAGCCTGTCGATATGCTTCGCTTCAAGGTCTATATTCGCCTGGTCGATACTTTCTTCAAGCACGTCTACGGTGGAAAGCATTGCTGTATCTCTGTCACCGAACGCTTTAAGCGCCGCTTCGAAAAGAAGGTTTACGGTATCCGTCATTTCGGACAATTCCTTTTTCGCGCTTTCCGACAAATTTATTTCCGCAGAACGCAGTTTTAACGCGTATTCCATTATATTTTCGGCGTAGTCGCCTATTCTTTCCACGTCGGAACATACGTGATAATACGAACCTACTTTCTGCTCGTCCTTAATTACCATTTCTTTTCCGGAAAGTTTGGTTAAATAATCGGTTATGGATTTATTAAGGAAGTTTATCGCGTCTTCGTTGTCGCGGATAAGTTCGACGTCTTCTTTGTTCTCGTCTAACAGCATGCTCATAGACAAGTTGATATTTTCTCTCGCGATAGCAGCCATTTTTATAATTTCGTTCTTTATATTCCCTACGGCGATAGGCGGAGTTTCCAAAAATCTGTCGTCGATAAAGGTAAGTCTGTGTTTTTCTTCCTGCGGGGTATTTTTATCGGGAATTATTCTTTCAGTAAGTTTTACTATAAGGTTTATAAACGGCAGCAATACGATCGTCGTGCCGAGATTGAACAACGTGTGGAAATTGGCAATTTTCCTTTCCATACTTGCCCCGCTTATTATCGCCATAAACGAGTCTATTTGTTCCGTCCAGATCCATAGCGGAACTATACAGATAAGACAGCCTAAAAGATTGAACAACAAGTGAATGATTGCCGTCCTTTTCGCGTTGGTGGAAGTACCTATTGAAGATATGATAGAAGTGATACACGTTCCGATATTGGAACCTAAAATTATAAACACGGCGGTTCTGAAATTGATTGCCGACCCTAATGCGATTAAAATACCGGTTATAGCCGCCGAACTTTGAATAAGGGCTGTGAACACTATACCGATTAAAACTAATAATAAAGGAAAAACGTTTTCGTTTTGAAAGAGTTCTTTAACGACAGGATGGAGTTCGTTGTCTTCGATATAAATTATACCGTTTACCGACTTACTCATTATTTTAAGTCCGATAAATATCATACCGATACCGACGAAAATGTAGCCGGCTTTCTTGATTTTATCTTTCTTAAAGACCATAGTCATCATCATTCCGACGGCGGCGATAAACGCGGCAATCGCGTTGATATCCAACCCGTCGGTACCGGAAAGCGAAAGTATCTGCGCCGTTATGGTCGTACCGATATTCGCCCCCATTATAACCGAAGTCGCCTGCGTAAGCGTCATAAGACCGACGTTTACGAAACCTACGAGCATTACCGTAGTCGCGGTCGAACTGTTTATAATGGCGGTAATCGTCGCGCCTATCCCTACGCCGGCGAACCTGTTGCTCGTCATTTTGCCGAGCATCTTTTTCATGTTGTTACCGGCAAGTTGTTCAAGGTTAGAACCCATAAACTTCATACCGAACATCATGATCGCTATTCCGCCGAGCATAAAGAATAAATTGTAATAAAACGTACTGCTCATAAGATTTTCCTTCGTTTTTGTCCGATAGTATTTTACTATTTTTTTATTTTTCTTGTCAAACGTTTTATACCGCTATTTATCTTTTCGGTATTTCCCCTTCCGTTTTCATCTGCGGATACCCTAACTGCCTTAACGCTTCGTACACGCCTACGCATACCGAGTTGGAAAGGTTAAGAGAGCGGAGTTCGCCCCACATGGGAATTCTGACGCATTCGTCGTAATGCGCTTTTAAGAGGGTTTCGGGAAGACCTTTCGTTTCCTTTCCGAAAATGAGAAAATCGCCGTCGGAATATTTCGCTTCGGAGTGGATTATCTTCGCTTTGGTGGAATAAAACCAGAAGTTTTTGCCGTTATAATATTTTTGCATTACTTCTTCTATACTGTCGTAATATCGTATATCAACTTTATCCCAGTAATCGAGCCCCGCTCTTTTTAAGTACTTGTCCGTCACTTCGAAACCGAGCGGTCTTACCAGGTGTAAAACCGTGTCGGTTACGGCGCACGTTCTTGCGATATTGCCTGCGTTCTGCGGTATTTCCGGTTCAACGAGTACTACGTTTAACATAAGTTTTCTTCCTTTTTCGTCCGTATTATTATATATTTTCCTTTTAATACGCGGACTCGGGACTTTTGCCGTAACCGCGTTTTTTCGTGGAAATCTTTTTATATTCTCTGGTAGGCATTACTTCGGCTTTAACGAAATTATCTCTGCCCGAAACCGAAACTTTACCTTTCGCGTCGGCAACGCAGCCGTACCCTTTGGCGACGAGAACGCAATCGAGGCCGCCGACGAACGCCCCCGCGCGAAACATAAAATTCATCGTTTCGTTTTCCTGTTTAAACACGCAAACTATCAAATCGGCGTCGAAAAGAGAAAGGCTTTCGAACACTTGCGGAAAATATAAATCTTCCGCCACGCATATACCTATTTTGCCTGCGGAAGTATCGTACACTTTCAGGTTTCCGCCCGGAACGAACTCGCCGTCGTCTATAGAATAAACGGAA
The DNA here is from genome assembly GCA_934271245.1 of uncultured Clostridia bacterium. Lineage (GTDB taxonomy): Bacteria > Bacillota > Clostridia > Christensenellales > Borkfalkiaceae > UBA1259. Next base: position 37,058 of record CAKQQY010000014.1, read on the forward strand.
TCGGAAACGCCTAAAAGCCTGCCTTTATCGGCAATAACGGCAGAGTGACGGAACACGCCGTACGTATCGGTATCGCAACCGCTTATAACCACCGCGCCCGCGGTTTTGGATAGCCTTGCCAAATCCTGAAAATATTCCGTTTCGCCCGAAAGTTCTTTTTTATAACTGATAAGTCCCAGACCGTTATAGCCGAACACTATCACGTCGGTTTTTTCGATTTTGTCGAATTTTTCTTGCCAGACGGTATCCGCCGAATCTCTCGTTGCCAGACAGATTTTCATTTATTCACCCCTTTTTTTATAATACAAGAAGTTACAAACTTGCTTGCAAGGGTTTGGAACTTCGCCGTATTTCAAACTCGGAAGGCAAAAACGCAAGTTTTTGCAAAATCGCATTTTGCGGTTTTAATTATTTTGTCTTTAAGCAAAATAATTCTTCCGTCTGTTTATTCTATTAAAAAGGGCGGTTTTTTGTTAAAGAATTTCGTTTATAATATCTTTTATTTCTTCTACCGAAGTGGTCTGCATAAGGCGGATTCGGTGTTCTTTGGCGTTTTCGGCATTCTTAAAGTAGTAGGGAACGAATTTGCGGAACGCCACCGCCGTGAACTTTTCCCCGAAGCGTTCGCTTTGTTTATCGAGTTGAGTGAAAATAAAAGTTTTTTTATCGAAATCGGGTTTAACGCCTTGAAGTTTTTCGAACAAGAACACGTCGGAAAGAGCGCCGCGCGCAAGCATTATTCCGTCCGCGCCCGTTTCGTTTATCATTTTATCGGCGTCTTCTTCCGTGAAAATGCCGCCGTTTGCGATAACGGGTATTTGAACGGCTTTTTTGGCTTTCGCTATGGCGTTATAGTCGGGTTCGCCCGAATAATACTTTTCCCTTACCCTGCCGTGCACGGTTAATAGCGACGCGCCCGAGCCTTCCGCGATTTTGGCGAACTCTTCGGCAACGTCGTCGCCTTCTTTTATGCCGGTACGGATTTTTACCGTTATTATTTTGCCGCTTTTAACGCATTCTTTTATTATTTTCTCGGCTTTTTTGCCGTCGGTAAGCAACGCGCTGCCGTCGCCGTTTTTGCATATCTTCGGAACGGGGCAACCCATGTTTATATCGCAGATTTTATAATCTTTAAGTATCTCGCTTTCCATAGCCGCGCGAAGATAATACTCTTCGTGACCGAACAGTTGGGCGGCGGTTTTCGAATAATCTTCCGAATATAAGAGTTTTTTGGAACCGTTTACGTTGTATTCAAGACCTTTCGCGCTGATAAGTTCGGTAAAAGCAAGACCCGCGCCGACGTTTAAAAATAAAGAGCGCACGGCAAAATCGGTATATCCTGCCATGGGCGCGAGAAACAGATTGTTTTCCGTTTCGTAATCTTTAATTTTCAGTTTCTTTATTTCCATCTTTTTCACGCGTGAGTTTTATCATAATAAAGTTTATCATCACGGCGAAAAAATAGCAAGCGATTACCGCCCATACGCTCGCAAAAACGTTTATATCGGGGTTTTTCAGAAGCGTGGCGTTGATTACCGTTTTTGCGATAATCCCTACTCCCATTCCTATAAGCGAATACTGCGGTTTACCTTTACCGATAAGCACGGCGTTTTCCGTTTGCAGTAACGATAACAGCGCCACGCACACAGAAGATGTTTTAAGCATTTCCACGGTTACGGTAAATTCTTCGCCGCTTAACCTTTTAAAAAGGAAACTTATTATCTTCGACGGGAAAAAATAACAGATAAGCGCGCACGGAACGGAAAGAATAAGCGTTACGACGAGCGTTTTCACCGCCGTTTTTTCTTTATCTTTTCCTTTCGCGCCGCTAACGAACGGAACGGCGACCGCCGCCACCCCGTAACAAACGGAAACGGGAAGATTTATAATCGTGTTCACCGCCCCCGAAAACAAACCGTATAACGCGGTGGCGTCTTCCCTATACGAACTTAAAACGTTTATGATAAGAAAACTGTCTATAACCTGCGAAAGGGGTATCGCTATCCCTATCACGGTAACCAAAACGGTATACTTAAACAGTTTTTTCTCTTGCGACTTAAAAAATTCGGCGTCGAAAAAAAGCGGCGTGTCGACGGTTTTTCTTTTCATAAGGACAGCCATAAAAATCACCGCGATAAGTTCCGAAAGCGTTACGCCGAGCGTTGCGCCGCCGACGGCGAAAGAAACGTCGAAAGAAAAAATCCACACGAGAAAAAGCCCCGCGACGAGTTTAACAAACTGTTCCGTTATCTGCGAAACCGCCGTAGGCGCCATATTCTTTTTGCCTTGAAAATATCCCCTGTAACAGGACAAAACGGCAACTAAAAAAACCGACGGCGAAAGGGCGATATACCCGATAAACGCTTTATAATCGCCTTGCGCCATAGCGATAGGATAGGAAAACACAGCCATAAAAAGCGTTCCTATTCCGCCGAGTACGATAAGCCGCTTTTTCGCCCCGTAAAAGAGCGAATATTCAGCCGCGGCGTCGTTTTCGTAACCGGAAATCATTTTGGATAACGCGTTCGGAACTCCCGCGCCGGAAAATTCTAAAAGAACGGCGTACACGGGAAATATCATCTGATATAACCCTAACCCTTTTCCCCCTAAAAAGTCGGTTAAAGGTATTCTGTATAAAGCCCCTAATAATTTGGATATGAACGCGCCCGCCCCTAATAAAACGGACCCTTTTACGATAGAATTACTCTTTTTCATTATGTAGGGCGATAAAAAAGAAAGGGCGGAACTTTCCGTCAGGACAGCGCCGCCTTTTTTTATTTTATTCGAACTGCCCCGATATAAAGGCGGCGGCGAGTTCGGCGGCTTTGATTTCCGCGCGGGTAAATTTTTCTTTACCGTTTCTGTCAATGATGATTACCGAACCGTAAACGTCGCCCGAACATATCACGGGCGCTATTACCTGATTGCGGTATTCGGCGATATTTTCTTCGCTTTCCCCTTTATAAACGGGTATAAAATTTCCGTCGTCTTCGGCGGAAGCGAAAACGGTTTTTCTTTCCTTTAACGCCTTTTCCAACTCGTTCGATAAGTCGCTGCCGATAATTTCTTTATCCTTTCCGTCGGAAACGCTTATCACGGCGTCGGTATCCGTTATATAACAACTTTTGCCGATTACGGACTTCAGGCACGCGCACACGCCGTCGGCAAAATTTTCTATCGACTGCACCGGCGAATACTTTTTGAGAAGCAATTCCCCCTTATCGGTATATATTTCTAACGGGTCGCCTTCCTTTATTCTTAACGTTTTACGTATTTCTTTGGGTATTACCACCCTTCCTAAATCGTCTATTCTTCTCACGATTCCTGTTTCTCGCATAAAAAAACCTCCGCGTTTATCGTTATTATGCGAAGGTTAATTTTTTTTATTCTTTTTTATCGTAAAAGGCTTTTCAGAATTTTCTCCCACTCGTTATAATCGTAAGTCGGGTTCGCGCCGCTGGTGGAAGGAAGCCTGTACGTTATTTTTGCGTATCCGCCGTAGTTTTCCGTGAATACGTCGTACGCCTTTTTGCCGTTGCATAGTATTCCTTTTAAGTTCGGCATACTTTCTAAAAGTTCGCCCATATCGGCTTTTACCGTCGTTTGGTCGTTTAAGTCGGCGTCGGCGCTGCCTTTTACGGAAGATTTCGAATACACGTCGTATAAAGCGATTTTATGGACGGTTAAAAAATTCTTTTTCTCTTCCGTGGTCACGGGAACTTCTTCCCCGAAAAATCTGCCGAGCGTTTTCCAGAATCTGTTTTGCGGATTGCCGTAGTAAAACCCGTTTTTTCTCGAAATCACCGACGGAAAAGAACCTAATATCAGAACTTCGCTGTCCTTAAAAGCGAAGGGAGAAAACCCGTCGTTCACGTTACGCCGCCCAGTAAGACGGGCAGGTTCTTTTCGCTTTGAACCACGCGGTGTCTTTAAGATAGGTGTTATTGTTCGAGCAGTTTACGTTGACGCCCGTGGAATCCGACGTTACGACTACGTTGCCGTTCATCGGAACGAAAGCCGCGCCGTCCGTATAGTCGGGGTCGCCCATAGACGTTACGAAAACTTTTACGGTGTACTTACTTATTCTGTCGATAAACGCCTGCGTCGGGAATTGATTTGCAACCGCATCGGTATATTCGTCCGTTCCGCAAACGCAACTTACCACGCATATTTCCGGTTGAATTTTTTCTAAAAGCACTTCGTTAGACGACGTTTTGGAACCGTGATGCCCGGCCTTAAAGAGTTTTACTGGCGTTAATTCTTCGGCGTTATCTCTTACGAGATATTCTTCTCCCTTTTCTTCGAGATCGCCCGTAAATAAGAACTTCTTTTCGCCCTGCTCTATCATAAGGCAGACGGAATAGTTGTTTTCGTCTGTGGATTTATTTTCATAAAAATAGTTATACAAAATTTTCAGCGTAATGCCGTTTGCGAGTTCGTATTCTCTCTTCGCGCCGTTTTCGTTGTTATAGCACTCTAACGCGGTGTAGTGAACGGCACCGTCTTCGGCAACTTCTTTATCTCGGTTAGCGACGTATTTGTTATAGGTCGCCGTGCTTTTATCCGTTCTCGGGAAGTCTATTATGGTTTCGCATTTATAAAGTTCGAATATGCTCTTGTTCGATTTATCCCCGGCAAAACCCGCGATATGATCCTGATCGGCGTGGGTTGCGATAACGTATTCCAAAACGTTGTCGGTAACGTATTGATTTATGTATTCGCCGATAACAGCCGCGCTGCTCGTTCTGCTGCCCGCGTCGATAAGAATATCGGTATCGCCGGCTTTTATATACACGCTGTCGCCGGCGTATTTATTTCCGAGCATCATAAAATGCACGGAAAGGTCGTCTTCGACCTTTTCCCCTTTAAGCCTTGCGATTTCTTCTTTTAACGCTTTTATCTGCGCTTCGAGTTCGGCTATTTTAGTATCTTTTTCCGCCGCTTTGTTTTCGGCTTCTTTAAGTTGACTCTCTAAATCGGCGATACGGGCGTTAGCCGCGTCGCGTTCGGATTCCAAATCTTTAATCTGTTGTTCGAGTTTGGTGATTTTGTCGCTGTTACCGAAAATTTCGTTTATGTCGAAATTGCAACCCATCGAAAACAGGGATACGAAAAGCAAAGTTATTACGGTTAAAAATATCGTCGTTTTTTTCATTACGGATTTCTCCTTCTTTTTTTATTTATTTTAACTTATCGCGCGGGATAATGTAAAGTTTTTTTCGTTTATTCTATTATATTTTCTTTTTCGATTTTTTTCCGTAAAAATTTCGGGTCGTATAATTATAAAATGCCTTTATGAAGAAATTTAAATCTTTTAATTACGTATCCGTTTTGATTTACTCGTCTTTGTTTATCGTTTTCGTGGCGTTCAACTATGCGGAAGCGGAAGTTTACCCCTATTCCGTCGCCGCGTTTATCGCCGCGCTTTCAGTCGGCGCGAACGTTTTCGTTACTCCCCTTCTATTCGTTGGGTCTTTCCTTATCGGCAACAACGTGGGTTATCTCGCATTCGCGGGAATTACCGCCGCATTCTTTTTAATACTCTTTTTAATTTATAAAAAGTTCAAGTTTAAGCCTGACTTTCTTAACGTTGCGATGTCGGTTATCATAATGACGGTGTTCTGCGTCCTCGGAAACACTCAGAAAGATATTCCGATTATGAAACGCGTTCTCGTGAGCGTGTTTACCACCGTTTTAACCCTGTTTTGTTATATTTCGGGCGGCGCGGTAACGAAAAAAGGGTTAAAATACAAGTTCGCCAAAGAAGAATTTTTTACGCTTGCCGCGGTGACTTCCGTTTTAGGGTTAGGCATATGCCGCGCGGCTTCCCCCTACGTATGGAAAGCGTTTTCTTACTTCGTTATTTTGTTGTCGGCGTTCGTTTTCAGAAAGGGCATTACTCTTTTGATATCCTGCGTGCTGGGTATAGGACTTTCTTTATATTACGGCGACGTAAACTATATCTCTTTTTACCTTATTATAGCCGTGGTAGCCGAAAGCCTTACTTCTTTTTCGCGCTACGCCGCCGCCCTTGCCGTTATGGCTTGCGATTACGCGGTCTGTCTGGTGTTCCCCGTTTACGGCGAATACTCCGTTAAAGAACTGATTTTCGCTCTCGCAGGCGTAGCGGTTTTTACCGTTATTCCGACGAAGTTGCTTAACGAATTCAAGGACAAACTTTACTCTTTCAGAGAACGGCAACTCGTCCGCCAGTCGATAAACCGAAACCGCAGTATGGTAAGCAACCGCCTTTACGAGATTTCCGGCGTATTTACCGAAATGTCTTCGGCGTTTCGGTTATTCAAAAAGAACGGAACGAGCGAAGATTCCGCCAAAACGCTTATCGACAGAGAGTTAAGGCAAACCGTCTGCAAAAACTGCCCGTCTTATAAAGATTGCCGCGAAAAACGAAAACCCGAAAAAGAAGACGTATTAAAACTTATCGACATAGGTTTCGCCAAAGGCAAACTGTCGGTCATAGACTTCCCCGCGTCGCTCCTTTCGGGGTGCGGAAAGGTTTCCGATATGATTTTCGCCATAAACAAAATGCTGGCTTCTTACCGCGCCAAAATTCTCGAAAACATGAACGTAAATTCGGGCAGAGAACTCATCGCCATGCAAACGAGCGGCATTTCCGAAGTGTTAAGGGGACTTGCTCTCGAAACGGGTACTTTGATAAAATATCAGAGCAGGCTCGAAAGAAGTTTATCCGACGCCCTTTTAAGAAGCGGCTTTTCGGTGAGCGAACTGCTTATTTACGGCGAAGACAAATGCGTTACGGTAAGCCTTATTTTAACTATGGATAACTTTTCTTTATCCGCAGTTACCGCCGTTATTTCCAAAACGCTCGGAATGAAAATGGCTTTAATTGATAAGTCTGACGTAACCGAAGACAAATGCTACCTTTCTTTCGGGAAAAGTCCCGAATTTGACGCGGCTTTCGGTATCTGCAAAAAGACGAAAAGCGGTTCGGACAAAAGCGGAGACACCTATTCCGTCACCAAAATCGACGACGGCAAATTTCTGGTCGCCGTTTCCGACGGTATGGGAAGCGGCAAAAACGCCGAAAACATTTCTTCCACTTCCCTTTCTCTTATCGAAAGTTTTTATAAAGCGGGGCTTAAAAGCGACCTGATATTAAACACTGTTAACAAACTGCTCGCCATAAACACGGAAGACGATTTCACCGCTTTGGATATTTCCGTCATCGACCTTAAAAACTGTTCGGCGGACTTTATAAAATACGGGTCGCCTTACGGGTTCATAATAGGCGAAGAAGGAATTAAAATTGTGGAAGGCAACTCTCTGCCGCTGGGTATTTTGGAAGAATTGAAGCCGTCCGTTTGCCACGCCGAATTAAACGACGGCGATATGCTTTTGTTTTTAAGCGACGGCGTTTCCGACGCGTTCGGCTCTTCCGCGGAGATTATAGAATTTTTACGCACGGTTCCCGCTAAAAATCCGCAAAGTCTTGCGGACGATATAGTAAAGCAAGCGTTACTAAAAGACGACGGAATCAAAAAAGACGATATGACGGCGTTAGCCGTGAGAATTTATAAAACCGCATAGCGAAAGGCTATGCGGTTTTGTT
>CAKQQY010000015.1 GCA_934271245.1 uncultured Clostridia bacterium
CTTACCTGTGGTAATCCGCAGGGCTCGATGTAATTTAATAAGTTGTAAATCCTTGCAAGCAAATTTCCAACTTATTAAATTATACTCGAAAATACGGTTAAGTCAATAATTTGGCGACAATTTAGTTTGAACGTTGAAACGATAACTTGAATGGGATAATATTTTTTCTGAAAATTAAATAAATTGTCAAATTACTTTTCCGTATGTAAATTATATTCTTAATTACTTAAAAAAATAAACCAAAGACTCGGAGATGTCGAAAAAAAGAACAAATTTGGCAAAAATTCAAAAAAATCGCGTATTTCGCCATAAATCGTTTGACTTTTTCTAAAAATAAAAATATAATATGGAAAATTATATTTAATGAAGTATTATAACCGTAATTGTTTATATTTGATTGCTTGGCTGTTAAGTATGACAATACGGGAAAAAATTGAGTCGCTTATAATCGCGAAAGCGATGAAAATAAGGAAAATTTTTGAGGAGGTATTTCAATATGAAGACCAAAAGACATTTACTCGTAAGATTATGTTTTGCGGTAATGGTTGCCATGTTCGTATTCGGGGCAATATCCTGTAATAACGACGAACCCGTCGATTACGGCGAAGCAGGCATCTATTATTGCGACGTTACGTCTACGAACGAGTATTTGCTCGAACTGGACAATCAGGCTTTCACGTTGACAACGGATAACGACGTTAAAAAAGGTACGTATTCGTACAACGATAAAAAGAAAGCGTTTGATTTATCGTTTACCGAGGGCATGGTAGGCGAAGGCAGATTGTCCGATTCGAAAGAAGAATTCGTGCTCAGTTACGGCGGCAGCACGTATACTTTCGTTCGCAGAGTCGAGTACACCGTATCCTTTGAGGTTGACGGGGGCGCTGCGATAGATAATCAGACCGTAAGAAACGGCAGAACTGCAATTAAACCGGCAGAACCCGTTAAACAAGGCTATAAATTTATCGGTTGGTATAAAGACGCGGCGTTTACCGCTCCGTTTGCTTTCGAAACGACCGTTATTACGGGAAATATCACCGTTTACGCGAGATTCGTTGCGGTCGGCGATGAACAAACCGAATTCAAGGTAACGTTCATTGACGGCGGCGAAGTAGTGGAAACCCGTGAGACGATAGGCGGAGCAGTGTACGATCTTCCCGAAGGCAAAGGAGAAAACTTCCTTGGCTGGTGGGTGAGCGCTTATAACAAAGCGGATAAACTTACGGCGCAGTACGCCGAAGGAGGAGTGTTTAATTCCAACACTAACCTTTACGCAGTCTATAAATCGGATAAACTTGCCATAAGCGTAACCGAGAAAAACATTACGTGGGAATCGGCGGGAACAGGCAAAACTTATTCCGTAAACGTAAAGAAGAACGGCGCCACCGTTAAAGGCGAAAACGTACAGGTTCCCGGTTATAGTTTCGATTTCTCCGGCGAGTCCGGCGAATACGTTGTCGAAGTAACTGTCGACGGCGTGACTTCGAGCGCATACTATATCGCCAAAGGTCTTGCGAGAGTTTCTTCGTTTGTTGCAACCGAAGATAACGTAATTGTTTTCGCAGGGGTAGAAAATGCGGATAGTTACGTAATAGACTTCATTTGCGGCAGTAAAAATCACAATCACTTAAAATACAAAAACGGTAATTCTACCGTATACAGTTTTGAAAACTGCGATATTCCGAAAGACGGATTTAAGTTTACCATAACCGCAAGCGGAAAGGGATACGTGAGTTCCGTTTCCGAAGAATTCGTATACAACAGATTGTTGGACGCGGTAACCAACGTTAACTTAAACGAAGAAAAAGCGGAAGCAACCTGGGATAAAGTCGAAGGTGCGGAAGCGTACGACGTTTACGTTTCTTACGGTTCGGTAGAAGAAGTCGTAAGAGTAACCGACAATAAATTCAGTTTCAAATATTACACCGGCAGTTTGAGATATAACGTTACGCCCGTAGCGAAAGGATATAACGCGACGGCGACTAACGATTATTTCTACACGAAAAATTCTCTTGTAACTCCTGCGGACATACACGTGGAAACGGTAACCGAAGGAGGAGCGACCGTAAGCAAACTTTTATGGAGCGAAGTTGCAGGGGCGACTTCTTATAAAGTCGTTGTCGACGGCACGGAATATACTGCAAACGAAAATTCTTTCGTGTTAAAGAACGAATATTTCAATGCCGACTTAACTTCTCACGTTATAACGGTTCAGGCGTTAGGCGAACACAACTCGCTCGTTTCCGACGATTTCGTGTTGGAAACTTCGAGTATCGCCGAAGCGTACTATAATAACCACAGAGTATACTGGACGCAGGTTTTCGGCGTAAATAATTACGTTGTAAGCGTAAACGGCGTTGAGACTACCGTTTCCGCAAACGAATCGAGCGCGGAAATCAAACTTACCGCAAACGAAAACAACGTTCAGGTATGGGCGGTAAAAGCGAACGGCGAAGCGACCGAGAAAAAACTTATCGTCGTACAGGCGTATAAAGTAACTTTGGTTTCCGCTACGGCGATAGAATCCGAAGTAATATACGTCGCTATGAACGATACGTTGAACATACCCGCTCCCGGCAAACAATACGGTCAGGAATTCGGCGGCTGGTACAACATACCTAACGGCGCGGAAAACAACGGCAGACTGTATGCCGACGGAACGGTATTTACCGACGGTAAAGATATCACGTTATACGCATACTGGGGCGGCGTATCCGTTTCCGTAAAATTAAATCTTAACGGTCACGGTTCGTTAAAGAACGACACCACGTTGCTCGTTTACGAAAAACATTTCAGTCTCGAAGTACCCGAAAACGACGATACTTCCGTAGTGTTCGCGGGGTGGTTCTCGGGGTTGACAGAAAACGACATTCAGTACACCGACAGATTCGGCGACAGTCTCGTAAAATGGAATCTGTTAAACGATAAAACGTTATACGCCGTATGGTACGACGTAATCAACTTCAAACTTATAAACAACGGCAAATCTTACGCGGTAGAAAAGGGCGTAGGTATCGACTTTGTAGACACCGTTATAATTCCCGCAACGCACGAGGGTAAACCCGTCGTGGAAATCGGCGAAGAAGCGTTCGCGAACTGCACGAATCTCGTTTACGTACAGATACCCGACAGCGTAACGCTTATAGCGGAAGGCGTGTACGATACCAAAACCGAAACCGTAATCGGCGCGGCGTTCAACGGTTGCTCCAAATTAAGAGAAATAACCGTAGTCGGAAATAAGGGAGAATCTTCCGCTTATCTATCCGAAGGCGGCGTGCTTTTCAGAAGAAACTTCCAGGAAAGTAAAGTAGAACTTGCGCTTTTCCCGTACGCTAAAGACGGAAGTTACGTAATGCCCGACGGCGTGTCGGCGATACCCGCAGGCGCGTTCAGGGGTTCCAAGATTTCTGAAATTTCGTTGCCGTACACTATTAATACCGTCGGCAGAAACGCGTTTGCTTCCTGCTCGAATCTTACGAGCATTACGTTCAGAGACGTAACCGAAGGCGTTGACGTAGACAGAAGCACGTTATCGCTCACGGTCGAATTCGGCGCATTCTATACCGGCAGCAGTTCTAACTTAAAGAAACTTTATTTGCCCGCATGGATAAGCGATTTCGATTACTTGTCCGACGACGACCTTAAAGACAGTAAGGTTACCGGCGGCGTCGTGATGAAGAATATCGATAAGTATACTTCTCCCGAAGGCAACCTTAAAATGCTTTCGTCGAAAGGTAGTTACAACAATACTATATACTCGGCGACGGGTATAGAAGATATGCGTATAATCGGCGAAGGGGGAAAATACACTTCTTCTTACGTTGATTGGCAGGGCAACAGACAGGAATACGGTTATATTCTTAACAGCGAACGCACCAAGATAGTATACGTTCCGCGCGGATTTACGCCCACGTATGCAGACGGTACCGGTCACGTTTACGAAGGCGTGTTCAGAGCGCCCTCCGGCGTAACCGAAATCGGCGAAAAAGCGTTTGAATATAACTCTCATATCAACGAACTTATCGTTCCCGCGTGGGTAACGGAAATAGGGGTTAACGCATTCAAATACTGCAGAAACCTGAATAAAGTTACTTTCGAAGGAAAGAGCACGAACGAATCTCTCGCGGTAAGAGAAGGCGCGTTCTACGGTTGCACGCAGATTAAGGAAATAACTCTTCCCGAAAACCTTTTCACTCTCGAAAAGAACGCTTTCGGCGGAACGAACAACCTTAAAGAAGTAACCGTTGAAAGTTTCAGTACCGACCCGAACAAACCGCTTGCGTTCGAAAACGACGTTTTCGCGACGGTAAACAGCAGAACCAGCGCAGAAAATCCCACCTCGTCAGGAGACTTCAGACCCGTATATTACGTAACGACGATTAAAATCGGTCTTAAAGTTACCATGATGGATATCGGCGGAATATTCGGTAAGAGCGTCGAACAACTCGAAGTTGACGACAATCACCCCGTATTCGCGGTTCGCGACGGCGTATTATTCGACAGAGACATAACCGTTCTCGTATATTATCCTTCGGCAAAGAAAGGGGATTATGAAATACCCGAAACGGTTAAAGTAATCAACTCCGGCGTATTCTACGGCAACACCAACATCGAAACGCTTACCATAGGCAAAAACGTAGCCAAAATCGGCGACAAAGCGTTTATGGAAAGCGGAATTTCGAAATTCGTGTTCGTTGCTCCCGACGCAGGAAACGTCGTAGGTCTTGAAATCGGCGACGAAGCATTCAGATCGGCGCGGAGCATATCGGGTAAATTCGAATTGCCCGGCAGAACTAGAAAATTAGGAAACAGGGCATTCTATCAATGCTATTACGTTAACGAAATCGTAATACCCGAAGGTGTCGAAGAAATAGGCGACGAAGCGTTTGCATATTGTTACAGCACCGGCGGTCTGGAAAAGGTAACGCTTCCCTCCACGCTTAAAAAATTCGGCAAATACGAAACGGATAAAGATACCGGCGCAGAAAAACTCGCTTCTTTCAATCCTTTCGAAGGCAGTAAACTTCTTAAATACGTTACGATAACCGACGGCGAACACTTCGCGTCGAGAGACGGCGCTATTTATATGAAGACGGAAGGCGTTGTAACCGACCTCTTGTTCTCGGCGAAACTCAACACCGGCAACAACGGCGTCGTAACCATTCCCAACACCGTAATTAAGCTTTGGGACGGCGTGTTCAAAGATAACGCGGGTATAACCGAAATAGTATTCGAAAAATCCGATACGGCAAGAAAAATCGAAGTCGGCAAAGAAGTATTTATCAACTGTACTTCCCTTAAAAAGATAGAACTCCCCGACGGGTTAGACACCATCGGCGCGGGAATGTTCTCCGGTTGTTCGGCATTGACTTATATTTACGTACCTAACACGGTAACGACAGTCGGCTCGAACGCGTTCGGCGGATGCTCGTCTTTAACGGAAATAAAATTCCAGGACGCGGGCAATACTCCCGAAACGAAGAAGCCGCTCGTATTCGAAGACGGTAAATCCGAAAAGGTAACGGATCCGAGCGGTCACGGTTATTCAACCGTTTACTACGGCGCGGTTTCCGGTTGCGACAGCCTGAAAGAATTGAAATTCCCGAACAGAGACGTCGTAATAGGTAAACAGTCTTTCTTCAGATCGACTATCGAAAAGATTACTTTCGGTAAAGGCAATCTTACCCTTAACGAACAATCTTTCGCGGAATCGAATACCCTTAAAAAGGTAGTCTTCGACGGCGAAACGAATATAGGCGTAATTCCGACAAAGGCGTTCTACAATTCGGCGATAGAAGAAATCGTTCTTCCCGAAACGCTTACCGAAATCAAGGTTTCCGCATTCAGTTACACCAAGATAAAAGAAATTGTTATTCCGAAATCGGTTAAAACGATCGGCGAAATGAAAGGTAACAACGGCGCGTTCGAATACAGCGATACCGAAACGGTTACGTTTAAAGAAGGTTCTGCCGTTGAAAATCTCGGTTGGTATTCCTTCAATCAAAACAAAAAACTCACTACCGTAAGAACGTTGATGAACGACGGTACTTACCGTAACGCTTTACCCGAAGGAATGAAGGTAATAGGGCAGAATGCGTTCGCTTATTCCGGAATTGTAACTCTTGAAATACCTTCTACGGTAACCGAAATAAGCGGGTCGGCGTTCGCTTATTGCAAGCAGTTAGACACCGTTACTTTTGCCGAAAACAGTAAACTTGCCAAATTCGGTATAGCGGTATTCGCTTCTTCCTGCATCAGAAGTATTTCTTTCCCGAAAGTAGTAAATGAAAAAGGCGAAACTCAGAGAATAACGTTCAGTACGACAGGTGTGTCTTTGTTTGACAGTTGTTTGAGATTAGAAGAAGCGTATTTGTCTTCTTCGGTTCAGAGCATTGCTAACGTATTCCCCGGAAGTACGGTAAAGAAAGTTACCGTAGAAAAAGATCACCCGGCGTTCAAAACTGACGAAAAGGGTCAACTTTTAACCAGCGTAGACGGAACGAACATTATTCTCGTTCTCGGCGAGATAACGGGTAAATATATAATTCCCGATAAAGTTGTCCAGATTTCCGACAACGCGTTCCAGAACCAGGCTTCCATGACGGGCGTTTATATTCCCGACACCGTGAAGTATATCGGCGATTACGCATTCGATTCCTGCTATTCCTTAACGGACGTCGAATTCGGTAAAAACGTAAGTCTTACAAGTCTCGGCGCGGGCGCGTTTGCAAAATGCCTGGCGTTAAAGGAAATTACTCTTCCGAAGGTTACGACTTTGGGTAAAGGAGCCGAGGCAAAAATCGGAAGTGCAACAGGCGTATTCTCCTACTGTATTAACCTTGAAAAGGTAACTTTATCCGACGATATAACTACTATATGTAACAATATGTTCTGCTACACGTTGTCGCTTAAATCGATAAACATACCGAAGAAGATAAAAACCATAGGAGCCAACGCGTTTAACTATTCCGGCATAACGTCGGTTTCCATACCGAACTCGGAAAAACTGTCGATAGGAGTCAACACGTTTACTCGTAGCAAACTCAGTTCCATAACGTTCGAAACAGACGAAAAAACAGGAAAGAGATTTGACGTATCGTTCGGCAGCACGCCGTTTGCATACACGTTGCTTACGGAAGTGGTTTTCCCCGAAGGCATGAAGACGCTTCCTTCGTTGAGCAAAGTTTCTACGCTCACGAAAGTAACGATTCCTTCGACGGTTACCGCTATTCCTGCAAACGCGTTTGAGTACACCGGATTAACGAGTGTTACGTTGCCCGAAAACCTTACCACGATCGGCAATTATGCGTTCCAGTTCTCGGCGTTAAAGGAAATCACCGTTCCCGATAAGGTTACTACGATAGGCAACTACGCGTTCAAGGGTTGCGCGGATCTCGTGACCGTTAAAGGTATGAAAGGCGTTACGTCTTTAGGCGACTATGCGTTTATGGCAGACGGAACCGAAAAAGACGGATTCAAAACTTCTCTTACTACAGTTGAAGGTCTTACCAACCTTGCAAAATTAGGTAAACAAGCCTTCTACGGGTGCGAAAAACTTGAAAACCTCGGGTCGTATGAAACGACTGTCGAAAACGGCGTAACTATAAAAACGCTTAAGTTGTCTAAATTGTCGCAATTCTATATCAGCTCGTCGAGTACAAAAGGTCAGGCGTTCGAATGCGCCGGTTTAACCGACTACGTGTTTGAAATGCCGCTGGTAACGGAAATTCCTACAAAAACGTTCAGAAAGTCGGGCGTTCGTTCGGTAAAATTCGACAAAGCTAAACTTAAAACGATAGATACCTATGCGTTTGAACTTTGCGAAAAACTCGAAACGCTTACAGGCATCGAAGGCGTAACTAAATTAGGCGGGTCTGCGTTTAAGAATTCGACTCTCAAAGGAGAATATAATTTCTCCAAGGTTACTACCGTAGGGGATAACGTGTTTGTTAACTCCAAAGTTACCAAGGTGGATTTATCCGGGGCTACAAACCTTAAGAGTTGTTACAACTTGTTCCTGGATTGTGCGGAACTCACCGAAGTAGTTCTCAGCAATAACGCTACGACTATCAGCCACTCGATGTTTGAAAACTGCGTTAAACTCGACAAGGTAAATATTCCGACGAAACTGACCTATCTCAATACGGATTTGTTTATGAATTCCGGTATTACTTCGATAGAAATTCCCGCGAATATCAAAAAGATAGGTGCCACCAGCGCAACGGGAAAGATATGGGCAACGACGAAAGGAAACGTGTTCAGCGGATGTAAAAACCTTACTACCGTAACCGTAAAGGGTACTGACGTAGAACTTGCGGGATACAATTTTGTGGACTGCGAAAAACTCACTACCGTCGGCGAAACCGCGGGCAAACTCGATACTTCGGTATTCTCCGTTATCGGTACGCTTGCGTTCGAAGGCGCGGGACTTACTTCCGTCAATATCGGTAAAGATACCGAATTCCTGACGGGAACGAGCGGCGTTTTCGCAGGGAACACCAAACTTACCACCGTAACGTTCGAAGAGGGCGTGACCACGATTCCCTCGAATATGTTCGGCAGTATGACCGGCTATGACGGATGCACCGCGTTAACCAACGTTACGTTACCGAAGAGCCTCGTTACCATAAAGAACGACGCGTTCGAAGGATGCACCGCGTTAACCAAAATAACGTTACCCGAAGGGTTGAAAACGATTGAAGACAGCGCGTTCAGCGGTTGTAAGTTGACGGAAGTTACGCTTCCTTCCACTCTCGAAACGATTGGCGGATATGCGTTCGTAAACAACAAACTCGCGACGCTCAATATCCCCGCAAGCGTTACTTCTATCGGACAGTCGGCGTTCGCAGGTTGCCCGATAACCGAAATGAAAGTCGCTGCGGGCAACACCGTATACGAAGTCAGAAACGACCTTCTCTATACCAAAGATAAAGAGTTGGTTTTCTGCCCGAATACGTACAGCGGCGAACTCAGAATTTCCGCAGGATACACCGTCGCTCCCGGAGCGTTTAACGGTTGCTATCAGATAACCAAAATTGTTCTTCCCTCGGATATGACGGAAATATCCGAAAATATGTTCTACGGTTATAACGGAACTATGGATATTGCATTCCCGTCGACTCTCGTTAAAATAGGCGATTACGCTTTCAACGGGGTTAAAGGGCTTAAAGGCAATGTCGTTATCCCCGAAGGCGTAGAAGAAATCGGCGAAGGGGCTTTCCGTAACTGCGTGAACGTCGAAAACGTAACGTTACCTTCAACGCTTAAGAAAATAGGTAAGCAGGCGTTCTCCGGTTGTACCAACTTAAAGAGTATCAACCTGGTAGAAGGTCTTACCGAATTAGGTAACAGAGCGTTCGAACAGAGCGGATTGACTTCGATTACCATTCCTTCGACGTTGAAACTTCTCGATTTCTGGATGTTCGATAAATGCGCGTCCTTGGAAACGGTCGAATTTGCAAAGAACAGTCAACTCGAAACCGTAAGTTACTACGTATTCAGAGACTGTCCGTCGCTTAAAGAAGTAGTATTCCCCGAAGGCGTAAAATGTCTGGACAGCGCGTTTGGCGGCGATAACTCTTCGCTTAAATACGTCCATATTCCCGGTACGGTTATTATGGATAAAGACAACTTTGACGAAGCTTTCCTCAAAAACAACAAGTACGTTGAAAAAGTTACGGTCGGCGAAGGCTTAACGGAAATCGCAGGGTATAATTATAAAAACGTAAAATCATACGGATTCGTAGAGGGATGCACAAATCTTAAAGAAGTCGTGTTGCCGTCTACCTTGACTTGCTTATCGCTCAACTCGTTCAAAGGTTGTACGAATCTGACTACCGTTTACTACAACGGAACGGAAAAGGAAGAAGGGGTTGTTAAACTCCCCGCAGGGTTAACTACGATAGAATCGAGCGCGTTCAAAGGTTGCGAAGGAATCAAAAAGATAGTTCTTCCCGCCGGCGTTACCGAAGTCGGAGATTCTGCGTTTGCAAACTGTATTAACCTCGAATCGGTTTATACGGTTGGCGAACAGGCGAAAGTCGGAACGGTCAGATGGCCGAACGGCGCGAAAGTTGTTCCCGCGACGGTAGTAGAAGGCTGCGCTAAGATAACCGAATTCGTATTGCCCGAAAACGTTGAAAATCTCGGCAAACACTTCCTTAACGGAACCAACGTTACCGAATTCACCGTTCCCGGAACGATTAAGGTGTTAAACGGCTACGTATTCGAAGACAACGATACGATTGTTAAAGTAACCCTGGAAGAGGGTATAGAAGAAACAGGTACGTCGGTATTCGATACCTGCGCAAGTCTCGAAACGGTCGTAATCAACGCGAAACTGCTTAAATTGCAGAACTACACGTTTATGGATTGCCCGAACCTGAAAACCGTAAATATTCCGGACACCGTTACCGAAATAGGCCTCAGAGTATTCGATAAATGCACTTCGATTACCGAATTGTTTATTCCGAAGAGCGTTGTAAAAATCGGCAGCGGTCAGTTCGATTCCTGGACGGCAAGCCAGACGATTAAGTTCGAGGCAAGCCCCAGAACGGTTGCTCAGACCTGCAACAACTTTAACGCTTCGTGGCTCAGCGTAAAAGTCAACGTTTTATTCAATCAGACGGCGACTTCCGCTAACGCGTAACAACTGTTTTGTTCAGAAAATCCGGAGTATAAATCCGAATAACGAACAAGGTAAAATTCGGTAATTAAAACCGAATGAAAAGCAAATTTAATCCGCCGAGGACGAAAACATGAAAAATCTTTCGCTTCGGCGGGTTATTTTTAAATATTATTGCTCAAATTAGTTTTACAAAGTAACGTTTTAATGTTATAATAAATAAAATATTCTAATCGATAACGTCGGTCAGTATATTTACAGAAAGGAAAAAGATTTTCTAAAAAAGGAGGTTTAAAATGAATACGAAAACTTTGTTCCAGAAATATCACGAAAGGCTCACGCGCGAAGGAATTCTTAAATCCGTTCTTTTCTCGTTTATAGCGTCTTTTATACTGCTATTCGTTTCGTCTTTGATTTTTTGGTTTTTCGGTATAAAGAACTTTTGGATTCCGATAGTTTTAAGCGCGGTATTTTTCGCCGCCGCTTGCCCGATTGTATATTCTAAAAAATTTAAGCCTACCACGAAAGCAATCGCTAAAAGAATTGACGAGTTGGGACTCGAAGAAAGACTTCTCACCATGACCGAACTTGAAAACGATACTTCCTTTATCGCCATGAAGCAAAGGGAAGACGCGCTTTCCGCGTTGAAATCGGTTAATTCCGGTCTTATAAAAATAATCGTTACCGCTCCCGTATGGGTGGCGTTCGGTATCTCGGCGGTATTCGGCGTCGGAATGACTACGGCTTCCGCTCTTGCCGAAAAAAATATTATTAAAAACGGTATCGCGATAGTTGACCCCGAACCCGACCCGATTTATTACGAACTCGAATACGAAGCGGGCGAAGGCGGACTTATAGAAGGCGAAATTTTCCAGACGGTAGTCGAAGGCGAAGACGGTTCTATGGTTATCGCTATAGCCGACGAAGGATATATTTTCGTTGGATGGTCGGATATGCTTGAAAAAGGCGAAAAAGCCGAAAGCCCCGATAGAACGGATCTTGACGTTCGCGGAAACGTAAAAGTAACCGCGATATTTATCGAAACGGACGAAACCGACGGCAAACCCGACGAAGGGCCCAAAGACGGCGAAGCGGACGACGCGCCCGATAAACCGAGTGAAGGAGAGCCGTCGGGCGGTAACCCCTCAGAAGGCAGCGGAGAAGGAGGCGGAGGCGTGTACGAAGCCAACGATAATATTATCGACAATAACACAGATTACGGCGATTTTTACGACAATGCATACGGCGAAGCCATGGATTCTATATCCAAAAACGGCGAACTCAGCGACCTTGAAAAGAAAATTATCAGCGATTACTATAATTCGATCGCTAAAAATAAAAACAAACAAAAGTGAGAGAGAGTAAAATGGTTACAGAAAAGGACATTGAACAATTCAGCAAACAGTGCGCAAACATTTTCGAACAGGTTTCGAGAGACGTTATAGGGCAGAAAGATGTCGTACAAGGCACCATTATCGCGATGATCGCCGGCGGTAACGTTCTTTTAGAAGGCGTTCCGGGCGTAGGTAAAACGCGTCTTGTCAGATCTTTAGGAAGGGTATTCGATTTACCTTTCTCCCGTATACAGTTTACGCCGGACCTTATGCCTGCCGACGTTACCGGTACCAACATAATCGTTAAAGACGAAAACGGTAACTCTTCCTTTCAGTTCCAGGCAGGACCGATTTTCAGCAACATAATCCTTGCCGACGAAATCAACCGCGCAACGCCGAAAACTCAGTCGGCGTTACTTGAAGCCATGCAGGAACACACTGTAACCGTTATGGGTGTATCGAGAAAACTTGCCGAACCTTTCTTCGTTCTGGCAACGCAGAACCCGATAGAACAAGACGGTACTTATCCGCTTCCCGAAGCGCAGATGGACCGCTTTATGTTCAAACTCGTAGTACCCGATCCCTCGCTTGAAGAACTTATGGCGATCGTTAACATGACGCAGAAAACCATGGCGGAAGTCGCCGAATGCGCTTGCACCGGCGAACAACTTCTTAAAATGCGTGAAACGGCGAACCAGATTCCCGTAGCGGAAGAAGTTTTGAAGTACGCCATGATTATGACTGCGGCGACTCACCCCGACGGCGACTGCTCTACGGACGCCGCTAAAAAGTATATCAGAGTAGGCGCTTCTCCTCGTGCAGGTCAGGCGTTGATTTCCGCGGGTAAGGTTCTCGCTCTCATAAAGGGCAGATTCAACGTTTCTTATTCGGATATAGAAGAACTCGCTTATCCCGTACTCCGTCACCGTATCAAGATGAACTTCGAAGCCATCGCAGACAGAGTTTCTCCCGATGACGTTATCAAAATGATAGTTGAAGAAGTCGGAGCAAAATACAAGAAAAAGATTTAATTTTACTTAGGAGCAGCCGATGAAGGATTCTTACTTAAGCGACGCTTTTTTCAGTCGTTTGGAAACTTTATCTTTAAACTTAAAATCTTCCTTAACCGGTTATTTCGGCGGAAAACATCTCGTCAATACTTACGGACAAACCGTTGAATTCGCAGATTTCAGAGAATATCAACTCGGCGACGATATTCGTCGTATCGACTGGAATCTTTACAGCAGGTTCGAAAAATATTTTCTTAAACTGTTTACCGACGAAAGACAGATGCAGATTCAGATTTTTCTGGATTGCTCCGCTTCCATGGGGAAAGATAACCCGAAAAAATCTTCCTTCGCCGTCGCAACCGCAGCGGCGTTGGGTTTTTTAGCGGTTCATAATATGGATAAAGTTACTTTCAATATTATGAAAGAAGATAAATCCGATAATCCTTTCGGTACGATAATCGGTAAAACCGCTTTTTTCAGAGCGATTACCGATTTGGAAAAAATAGAGTTCGACGGAGATACCGACATTGAAAAATGCATTACCGGTTGTCCCGATACCGGCACGAGAAACGGGCTTTCCGTTATCGTTTCCGATTTCTTTTCCGACAGTAACTGGAAAAAAGCCGTCGATTACCTTTGTTACAAAGGCAGACAAGTTCTGCTCGTTCAGATAATTACGCCCGAAGAAGACGATCCGGCTTACGAAGGCAGGGTAAACCTTATCGACTCGGAATCCGTCGATATCGCCGATACCAGAAATATGAAACTCAGAATTACACGCTCTATGCAGATGGCCTACGAAGAAGCTATGAAAGACTTTAAAGAAGACATTAAGTCTTTCTGCTCTAAACGCGGCGTCGGGTTTATCACCGTAAAAACCGATAAGCCCGTTGAAAGAGCGTTGTTTGGCGAATTGCTTAAAGTTGGAGTCATGGAATGACGTTATTAACACCGTTAGGGTTATTAGGATTATTAGGCGTTGTCGCGCTTATAGTTATTTATCTTATTAAACCTAACTATCAACAAAAATTTGTTTCAAGCACTTATGTTTGGAAACTCAGTTTACGTTACAGAAAGAAAAAATTGCCTGTCAGCAAATTGAGAAACTGGTTGCTTATTATCTGTCAGATACTCATTTTGTTGTCTCTGGCGGCTTTACTCACGGGTCCTGCCATGAAGATAAGCAACAGTAACGAAAACGAAGTGGTTGTCATTATTGATTCTTCCGCAAGCATGCGCGTTAAAACGGACGGCAAATCCCGCTACCAAAGAGCGGTAGAAGGGGTAATCGAACTCGGTAATTCCGCATTCGATAAAGGCGGTATGGTTTCCGTTATAATTGCAGACGGAGACCCTTCGTACCTTATAGAGGAATTTACGCAAACCGACCGCAAGGCGTTTAACGATACGTTAAATAAACTTATAGAAAACGATACGGAATGTTCTTATTCCGAGTCGGATATAAATAAGGCGATGGATATAACCGACTCCGTTCTCGACAGAAATCCTGCCGCGGCGGTTTACGTTTATACCGACACAACGTATCTTAACACACCCGAAACGGTTAAACTGGTAAACGTTACGACGGAAGAAGAATGGAACGCCGCGATACTTGACGCATACGCGGAATTAGACGAAAACTTTTACGATATAGTTTTAGAAGTGGCGTGCTACGGAAAAAGCACGTCGATAGACGTAAACGTTATCGTGCGCAACGCCAACGCCGATTATAAAGACGAAGTAACCGCGGATATACCTTTCGTGGTATCGGTAAACTGCGTTGACGGACAACCCAAAAAGATTAAAATCGTAAGACAGGAACCTGCGCTCGAAGATATGGAAGACGGCGTAGAATATCTGCTTTATAGCGAAGTTTTGGGAACCGTTTACGAAAACGGGTTCTTTTCATATCAAAATATTGAGTTCTCCATAGATTCTGTCGGCGGAGATAAGGATTCTTTCGATTTGGACAATAATTTTTACGTTTACGGCGGTCTTAAAGACAAGGTAAGAGTATTGTATTCGAGCTCCCGTCCGAATGCGTTTTATTATAACGTAATGCTTTCTTTGAGAAATAACCTTTCCGACATGTGGAATCTTGAATACAACGAACTTAAAATTGCTGACAAAGAATACACGGACGCGGAAAAAGAATCCTTATTCGAAGGTTATCTGGAAGGTTACGATTTTTATATTTTCGAACATTTAATGCCGAAAAGTTTGCCCACCGACGGCGTTGTATTTCTCGTTGACCCCGACAGTTCTCCCGATTCGGACAATGCCGAATTCGAGATAAAAGGCGTTCGGACTTATAGGGGAGAGCCTTTGCCGCTTTACGTTGGCAACGAAGGGGCGGGTCATCCTATATTGACTAACGTTACCGCAGAAAACATTACGGTAAACAGAATAGTCGAAATATCCGATTTTAACTCCGGATACAAAACGCTTTTAATGTGCGACGAGAATCCCGTTTTGCTCGTAAAAGACGAAAAAGACGTTAAAGTTGCCGTTTTAGCGTTCAGCGTTCACTGGTCAAATCAGGTAATCGATCCCGGTTTCCCGCTTATGATGTATCATATGTTCGATTACTTCTTCCCGCAAATGGTTACTAAAAATCTGTTTACGGTAGAAGACGTTATTAAAATCAACTCGATGAGCGAAAATGTTTCCGTTATAGATTCCGCGGGTAAAAAGACGGAATATTCCGAAAAATCTTTTAATTTCACCGCAGGCATGCCCGGCGGATACGTTGTGGAACAAACGACTTATTTCGGAAGAACTTTCTCCGAAAGAGTTTACGTTCGTATTTCCGCAAAGGAGAGCGATATTTTCTATCAGGACGACATATTGACCGATCCTTACGGACAACGAGAAACGGGCGACACTTATCAGATGTTTGCCGTTTATATTGCTGCGGCTTTAGTAGCGATTCTTTTCGCCGAGTGGTTACTGCAACTAAGGGACAACGCGTAAGGAGGATTGAAAAATGCATAATTTCAGATTAGTGTTTTCTATATCTCCGTGGTTGATGCTGTTGCTTATTCCTGCGATTGCAATAACGTTGATTCCGCATTTCAGATTGTCTAAAAGATACAGAAGAACGAGAAACCGTATCACTTCGCTTGTGTTGCATCTTCTCGTAATGTTTTTCTCTATATCCGTTCTTGCCGGGTTAGGTATCTCGTATCAGATTCCTAACGAAAAGAACGAGATTATTTATCTCGTTGACGTTTCCGATTCGGAAGAATCTTCCAAAGAAACGAGAGATGATTTTATCAGAAACGTTCTGATAGAGAGCAGTTTCGATAATTTCAAAGTCGGTCTTGTCACTTTCGGTTATGACCCGATTTACGTTGCTCCGATTACGACTGACGTAAATTCCGTTTACGAAAAATACGAGCGTTCGCTCGAAAATAATTTGCCCGATTGTTCGGCTTCGAATATTGCCGCGGCGCTTGAATTTACCAAAGGATTGTTCGAAAATCCGTCTTCTGCGAAAATAGTTCTTATTTCCGACGGAAAAGAAACGGACGAATCGGCGATGAAAGAAATAAGGTCTGTTTCTTCGATGGGGATTAAAGTCGATACGGTGTGTATTTCTTCCGATTTCGAATCGGACGAAATACAGGTTATAGGCGTAAACGTTCCCGAATACCATATCGGCGTTAATGAAAGTTTCTCGATCGGATTACAGTTGTTTTCGAAAGTCGAAGGAACGGCGTACGTAACCGTTACCGACAACGATAAAACTATCGTCGACGAAGTGGAAACCAAAGTTTCGGTCGGCTCGCAAACTTTTTCTTATAGTCACAGTTATAGCGAACTCGGCATTCATAAATTGAACTTCTCCGTTTCTTTATCGGCGGACGCCGTAACGGAAAACAACGGATACAGTTCCTATATGTATCTGGACGTTTATAATAAAATACTTATTCTCGAACGCAAAGCGGGTGAAAGCGCCGCTCTCGAGAGTATGCTTAAAAGCAATGATTTTACCGAATATCTCGGTTCTACAGACGGTTTTACCGTAGACGTAATCGAATTGACGGACAAAAACAGAATTCCTGCTACGGTAGACGCTCTTTGCGCGTACGACCAGATAATTTTAAACAATATTTCGAATAAAGATTTTAACAATGCCAACGACTTACTCAACAACGACATAACTACCGAGGACGAAAAAGTCGATTTGGTTGCAAATATCTACGAATACGTTTACGAACGCGGAGGCGGATTGCTGACCGTAGGCGGAAACGACGACGACGGAAAACAGAACGCCTATTTGCAGACAGACCTTAAAGGAACTCAGTACCAGCAAATGTTACCCGTAGAAGCGACGGGGTACACGCCTCCTCTCGGATTTATCGCGATAGTCGACGTTTCGGGTTCTATGAACGCCGAAATGAACGGCGGTACCGCTTTGAGTTGGGCAAAAGTCGGCTTAAGGGGTATTTTGGGCTCCGGCGCGGATGACGACACGAGTTGTCTTACTCCGAGAGATTATATCGGTATCCAGACGCTTTCTTCCGATTTTAAGGAACAAACCATTTTACCGCTTACTCCGAGAACGAGAGAAACGCTTATTAAAAACGCTATCGATCGAATCGACGAAGCAAACAGCGGAACAGTGTTTACCAGCGCGATTCGCCGCGCCGCTCAGGAACTTATCTCTAATAAAAACATAGAAAAACGGCATATCGTAATCATTTCCGACGGTATGGCGGGCGATAAAGAATATATCGACGCAGTTAAAGAGTATTACGAACAAAACAAAATTACTTTCTCCGTAATCGTAATTAACGGCAGCGAAAGTTCTATAAGCGATATGAAGAAACTTGTCGAAGCGGGACACGGAAATCTGTACGTGTTCGACGGCAATAATATCTCGGACATCGGCTTGAAAATGCGTGAAGACATCAACGTGCCGAATATTAAAGATTTAGATAACGATAAGGATTTTTATCCCGTAGTTTACGACGATACTTCTTCTTTGTTTAACGGCGTCAAGTACGGCAGAACCGGAGAAGAAGACGAAGATACGGATATTTCCAGAAAGAGTTTCAACGTAAAACTCGGCGGATTTTATGCCGTTAAGAAAAGAAAAGAAGCAAGCACCGTTCTTGTCGGCGAATACGAAGTTCCTATTTACGCGCAATGGAGATTTGGCAAAGGTTCGGTCGGAAGTTTTATGTCTGACTTAAACGGCGGGGAATGGTCGAGCGCGTTTATGGCGGACGCTAACGGCAGAAGATTTTTGTCTAACGTAATAAATAATCTTATGCCGCTGGAAAGCGTAAGACCTTCCGGTATCGATTATACCTTGACGGAAGATAATTACGGTAACCAACTGGTTATTTATACTAATCTTAACTACGGCGAAAGAATCGAAGCGACTATAACCGATTTGACGGGGAACGGCGCTCCGATTTCGCTTAACGATTTAACTCGGACCGAAGACGGTATGATTATCGTTAAAGAAAATCTCGGCGCGGCAAATAATTATCAGTCATGTTCGTTCGTAGTGAAAAAGAGCGGCATATACGAAATTCTTATAAAGAAAGTAAGAGCGGACGGAACGATAGTTTCTTCGCAGACTGTATATAAGGCATTTTCTTACTCGAAAGAATATAAAAGATATACCGATGAAGATAAGGAAACGAGCAACTCTCTTATGAATATGTTGGCAAACAGGGGCAACGGCTCGGTTATCGATAATTTAGACGATACGTCGGACATATTCAAATCGTTCGTCACGTCAATCGATAAAAAGTACGATCCTTCGTATTTGTTTGTTACGCTCGCGATAATCGCTTTCGTTGCGGATATTGCCGTTCGTAAGTTCAAATTCAAATGGTTGCACGAAATTATTGCCGATATTAAAGAGAAAAAAGAAAACCGTTAATAATTGAAGTAATTGAAAATACAGAGAAACGCGACGTTAAGAGTAGACAGGAACGTGAGTTCGGGCTTTTAACGTTCGTTTCGAGAAACGCTTCGTATAATAAAAACGCGGTTATAAAAAGGGAATAAATTCCCGGGAAAAAAGAAAAACCAAGGAGGGTAAAATGAAAAAATTAGCGAAGATTTCTATCGTTTGCGCGTTGCTGTTGTGTGTTATCGCGATTTTTGCTTCGTGCGGAAAGAATAAACTTGCCGCGCCCGACGGGTTTAAGTTAAGCGTTGAAAACGTTTTGTCTTGGAATACTCAAGCCAACGCGCGAAACTATGTGGTAAAAATCACCGGTAAAGATTCCGACGTAACTAAGGAAGAAACCGTTACGAGAGCCAGAATCAATCTTTCTACCGCCATAACGGTAGACGGCGATTACGATATTCAGGTTAAAGCCGTCGGCGGAAACGGGTACGCCGATTCGAGTTGGTCTAATATTATCAACTTCGAAAAAGAATACGAAACCGGTTGTACTTACGAATTATATAACAATAATACGGAATATCGGTTGGTATCCGCGGGAACCGCAGGCGTTTCCGATGACGAAGAACTCGTCGGAAAAGTCAATATTAAAAACACTTATAGGGGTAAACCCGTAACGGCTATAGCGGATAAAGCGTTTAAAGGAAATGCGAAAGTTAAAGAAATTGTAATAAACGAAGGAATCAGAGAAATAGGCAAACAAGCCTTTTCGAATTGTACCAAACTTATTTCCGTATCTTTGCCCGAAAGTTTGGTTTCGTTTGGCGAATCTGCGTTTTTTGCTTGTAACGCCCTTACGGAAGTAACTATACCGAATAAAATAACGGAACTTCCTAAATCGGTATTTTCTTATTGCAGAAAACTTGAAAACGTAGTTTTCGGGAGCGGTTTGAAGATTATCGGAGAAACGGCTTTTGCAAACAACGGTTCATTGAAAGAACTAAATATTCCCGACAGCGTAATATATATATCCGCAAACGCGTTTAATAAAGCGAGCGGTTTGAAAAAAATCGTTTTCGGAAAGAACTTGGCGGCAATCGGAAACGGCGCGTTCTACTCTTGTTACGGATTAGAAGAAATCGTTTTTTCTGAATCCGGCAACTTGAAATCTATCGGCGATTTAGCGTTTTACGGATGTTCGACCGAAGTTACCGAAGGAGAAGGAGAATCAGCCGTAACCACGCTTATGGGTTTAAAAACGGTTAATCTTCCCGAAGGGCTTGTTTCGATAGGTGAAGAATGTTTCAGAAACACCAAAACGCTGGAAAACGTTACGATACCCGAATCGGCGACCTCGGTAGGCGCGTATGCGTTCAAGAATACCGCTATATACGACAAATCGAGCGAAGAAAACAACGGATTTATTTACGTAGATAACTGGCTTGTAGACGTTTCGGACGATTTAAGAAAACAAATAATAAGAATATCTGCCGAAACGATAAAGACGGGTACCGTAGGAATTGCGGATCAGGCGTTTTTGAAAGCCCCGCGTCTTGAAGAAGTCGAAATTAACCCGACTATAAAATATATAGGAAAATACGCCTTTTATAATTGTCCGAGTTTATTCAGCGTAACCACTACCGTGGAAGGAAACGTTCTTGAATCTATCGGGGACAGAGCGTTTGCGGAAAACGTTGTGTTAAGTCAGGTTGATTTCAGTGAAAATCTCAAGGTATTAGATTTAGGCGCGTTTGCAAACGACCCGAAAATCAGAAGGATAGATTTAAGCAATACTAAAGTTACCGAAATCGGCGCCGCTTGTTTTGCAAATTGCACGGCGTTAATCGATATATCTCTCGGCGAAAATCTTAAAAAAATAGGTATGTACGCTTTCTACGGGTGTTCTTCGTTGGCGAACAAAACGCTTGGCGGAGAAGATTCTTTAGACGAAACGTTAATACCTTCGAGCGTGGAAGCCATAGGAACGTACGCATTTAAAGACACGTCTTTATGGACCAATTCCAAAACGGATATTATTTACGCCGGAAACTGGATTGTCGGGGTTAAAGACGCGAAGATTACTTCGGCGGAAGCAAACAAAGACGCCGTCGGCATTTCCGATTACGCTTTCTATAATTGCGACGCTTTGACTTCCGTTACGGGGTTAAGCAATATCAAACAAGTCGGAAGGGGAGCCTTTTACGGCTGTACTGCGATTAAAACGTTGTCTTTCGGTAACAGATTGAAAGGCGTTGAAGACTATACCTTCTATAAATGCACGTCGCTGATGTCTGTCGGGTTATCTCGTAACACCGAATATATAGGGCAATCGGCTTTCTATAAATGTACCGATTTGCTTTCTATAGACTTATCGAAAACAATCGGCAGTACTGGTATAAGAAGGATAGACGATTTTGCTTTCTACGGATGCATAAAACTTGAAACGGTAGAATTCGGTAAATTCCTTGAAAGCATAGGAGATAGGGCGTTTTTCGGGTGCGTTAAACTTTCCGAAGCGTCGATGCCCGAAAGCGTTAAAACCATAGGCGAATATGCGTTCTATAATTGCTCTTCTATGACCAAACTTGATTTGGGGGGCGTTACGGAAGTCGGCAGATACGCTTTCGGTAAAAATACTTCGCTTACGTCGGTAACTATTCCGCAGACTTTAAAAGTAATAAATAACAACGTATTCTATAACTGCAGCGGACTTACGTCTGTGGATTTAGGCAGCGTTGAAGTAATAAGCAACTACGCCTTTTACGGAACCAAGAGTCTTGAACGTCTGGTTCTGCCCGAAACTGTAAAGAGTATCGGCAAATATGCTTTCAAAGGTTGTTTGGCATTGAAGTCGTTGTTGTTACGTTCTTCTGTAGAAGAAATCGATGCGCACGCATTTTACGGTTGTAGTAACCTGACTGTTTATACCGACGCAAAAACCGCTCCTACCGGTTGGAATACGAGATGGAACTCTACTTATTGTCCGATTATATTCGGCGCAGAATTATCGGAAGACGGTAAATACATAGTCGCCGTCAATATAGAAGAAGGCAGCGTGTTAAACGAAAAATCGGAAAAAACGGTTATTTCCGCTCCCGAAAGAGAAGGTTACGAATTCGTAGGTTGGGCGACGGAAGAGCAGGGCGAAGCGGTTTATACTGCGGCGGAAATAGTAAACGCCGCAAACGGAACGAAACTTTATTCGGTCTGGAAAGAAAAAAACGTCGGACCGGAAACGCCGACAGAACAAGAATAATTCTGGAATATATATAGAAAACAATCCGCAAAACTGACGGCTATCGAAAACAATCGGCCGAAGATTTTGCGGATTTTTCTTTTTGAATTCGTATCGGCGCGGTGGTCTTTCGCTTGTACGGATTTTTTATTTTTAAAAAGAAGATTGACCTTATTGTGTTTAAATAATTTAAAAATAAAAAAAATTTAACAAACAGGCAAGTTTTTGTTTTGAAATAAATAATCGTTTATTTATGACGAAGACTATATTTAAGGATATTAAAACCCGTTTATAAACCGAAAAACGCAAAAAAAATATGGTTCGGGCGTAAATCTTTGTATGGGGTATATTTTTACTTGACAAAATAAACGATAAAGTGATAAATTTATACATAACAATTAACGTGGCGTTATATAACGTGCTTATTAAATAATTCACGAAATTAAAAAAACGCCGGCGTTAAAAATTATCGTAAATTTTCGGAAAGTAAAGTTTTTTAACGATTTTCTTTCCGTTGCGTAACTTTTATAAGGAGGCTATATGAAAAACAAAAAAAAATTCCTTTTAACACTTTTTGTCGCGACAATGACGTTTATGTCTGCGTTTTTTGTCACCGCATGCGCAGAAAAGGTTAGTTTTTCGTTTGAAGCAAACGGCGGAACGGAAATAGCGGCCGTCGAAGTTTCCATCGGAGAAGAATATACTCTTCCCGTTACGAAAAGAGAAGGGTATAACTTTAAGGGGTGGTATACGAATCCTAATTTCAGCGGCGACGTGGTAACGAAGATTACGCCCGTTGCTAATGCCACTTTCTATGCAAAATGGGCAAAGTTATATAACATTGAACTTGACGCCGACGGCGGAACTCTTAACGAAACCGTAATTACTGCGGAAGAAGGAGCTAACCTTTACGACACGGTTAAAGATTACGTTCCCGTTAAAGACGGTTTGGTGTTCGGGGCGTGGTTTAAGGGAATTAACGCCGTTTCCGAAACCGCAAGGGTAACCGGCGACGTTAAACTTACCGCAAAATATAAGTTGGCTTATAAAGTTGAAATATACAGGCAAAATCTCGAACAGAACGGTTACGATAAGGATCAGGATAAGATAGGCTATGCTTACGTCGGCGAAACCGTTACTTCCGACGAGTCGTTGCTCGGTTTTACGGAAGTCAGAAAGGACGATACCGTTTATAGAATCGACGGTAAAGATTTCGTTATCGGCGGCGAAAATACGTTCAGACATTATTTCGACAGACGCGTTTTCAACGTAACCTACGTCGATAAACTTAACGATACGACCAAAACGCAAAGAGTCGTTTTCGGTCACGAAGTTACCGTTCCTTACAATTATACTGCAGACGGCTATTATCTGAAAGGCTGGGCAACCAACCCGACGGGCGACGCCGTTTATAACGCGGACTATATCACTACCGTTTTATACGGGGCGGAAAGCAACAAAAACAATCCCGATAAATTCTCGCCGACCGACGACGTTTCCTTATACGCCGTATGGGAAAACGGGTACAAAGATATTTTCGGCAGCGACGATTATATTTATATTACCGACGATATTGCTTATCTGCAACGCGGCGGCGTATTCTTCGAAGGTGAATACGTCTCTGATGACGGAGTATTCGTGTTCCCCGTAGGCGACGACCCGCTGGAAGGTAAAGTGTTCGCAGATCATACGTTCACTTTCTACAGCAGCGACAGGGACGGTGCGAACTATACGCTTTTCGTAGTAGGAAAGGGTGTAGACAATAACGTTACCATTATTCTTGACGGCAACAACGGTATCAGATACACCGAAAAGAGAGTTACCGTAGGCGCAGATAATCAGGAACACGAAGAAATCGTTACTTCTAACGGTACTTATACTATCAACGAAGACACGAACGAACGTGTCGCTATATTCACCGACGGCGAACTTAAAGGTAAAACCATAACGTTTACCGTGGGTACCGTCAGCGCGAACAACGGTACTATTCCCGCATTTCAGATTCGCAACGAAAACGAATACCGGATGGGATGGCTGGTTCGCGGCGTTGTCGTAAACGGAACGCTTACCTACTACTACAAACAAGACGCTACCGTTCATCCCTACTCGATAATGCTTAACGGTTACGGAACCGCGGGGTATTACGACGGTTCGAAGGTTTCCGCATTCAGATATATTGAAAGCGACGGCGTTTACACTATTCTTGACAGTTACGGCAGAACTCAGTTGGTTTTCAATACCGTGGATATAAACGGGGTAAAAGGATACATTGCTTACAATTCTTCTTACGACCACGTTTACAACGGCGAAAACGGCGCTACGCTTACTCTTGACGGCGCGTATAAAGCGACGTACGTCAACGGCAATCAGACCATAACCGGAAATTATTCGATAACGCAATCTTCTTTAGGCGGAGCAATCGTAACTCTCTCCGACGGCGGAAGTTCTTACGTTTTCAAAGTGACGGCGACTTCTTCCACGGTTTCTTCCGATGACGGTAAAGAAGAAGAGGTTTATACTTATACCTTTGAAACGAAACTCTCTTACTATAAAGAATTTTATTACAGATATAACAGCAACGACAACAAAATTCAGACCCAGCCGTTACTCGTATGGGGCGAAAAAGAAGCGGACGGCAAACGTTATGCGACGATTTACGGCGTAACCGCTTCGAAATCTTACGAAAAAGTTCTTTACGGAACTATCGAATACGACGAGAAAACGGAATTATACACGTTCACCGTTACCGAACGCTATGACGCGGAAGTCGTCAGCGAATCCGTAGACTTTACGACTATTAACGTTATCGTTCTCGCGCTCGATAGCGCGTCTATCACGAATTATAATATCGCTTACTGGTATTCGGTAAACGGCGCGAGTTACGTTAAAACGTATACGTCGGAAAATCAGGGCGAAACGTTAACTCTTGTCTCGGGTGTTGCCGTTTATACGAAGGGCGGCGCTTCCGTTAAAGGCATTTACGCGGTTTCCGACGGTCTGCTCGTCGTTATAACGAAAGAAGGAAACCTTTACGTTGAACTTGACGAAGATCAAGGAACTTTCATTCTTCTTTCTCATGCTCCCTTTACCGCAAACGTTCTTAAGAAAAACGGAACTTATTCGGATTCGGAAGCAGTAAGTTTTGACGGAAAAGGCAATGCCGAATACAAGATAACGGAAGGAAGCGGAAGCGATAAAGTTACGACGACGTATAACGGCACCGTTTCCGATACGGGCAGAGTAACCGACACCACGGAACTTGTTATATACTCTTTCGTTTCTGCCGAAAAGTCTTTCGAATACGTTCTTATTCCGTTGAAAGACGGCGGTTACGTATGCGCTAAATACGACGCGGCAACTGCCGGGGAATATACCGGAAACGGAATTCGTCTTATTCTTGACGGATTCGGATATTTCGCAACCTATATCAACACGGTAACCGAAAAATCTTACGTCGGTTTATACTCGTTCACGGGAGATAATCTCATCAATTTCATCGGCAGCGGAGTAACTTTCTTTTTCGATATAACAGAAGGCAGAACCGTTACGGTAAAGGGCGACGAATACGGCAGATTCCTGCTTATGAAAAACCGTATGACGAGCACCTACGCTCTTGATTTGGACGGTTACGGAAACATCTCCGTTAAAGGAATAGTTTATAACTCCGAAACGAACAAGTCGGAGATAAAAGAAATAGGCTCGGGTACCTATACTGTTTCCGACGGCGTATTTACTTTGAAGTATAAAATCGATTCTACCGATTATACCGTTGTGGGTAAGAGAGACGTTTACGTTTCAGGCAGTTCTTCACAAGACGTAATCGTCGTTCTCGACGACTTCGCGGAAAGCACGTACGTCAATCCCAAAGACTGGTCGGTTCTTATCCTTGACGATATGGGCAATGCGACCAAGTACGGCAAAGACGGTAAGAAAGTAACCGGAAATTACACGATGGTTACCGAAAACCTGTTGTTCTTCATTGCGAGCGATTCTTCGGAAGCGTGTATGTACTCGTTCGACGTTAATACCGGCGTGGCTACCGAGAAAGTTCTTAAAGATATGGGGTATTACACCGAAAACCTCGACGCGTTGAGATTCTCCAAATACGGTCTTGCCGTATTCGGCGCGAACGACAGTCGTTATTATACTATCGAAAACGGAAAGATTGTCGTTTATAAATACGACGAATCGTCCGAAGATAAAAACAGATTCGGCTTTGTCGCTCAGGAATTCGGCGCGCAGACCGACGTTAAAGAGTGGGAAGGTAAAACATACTACAAGAACGAAGGTACGACGGTAATTTTCAATCGTAGCGAAACCGACGTTTACGGAGATGAAAACAAAATCAAATATCCCGTGCTTTATTCGGCAGGAGATCCCGAAAAAGGAACGGAAGACGTTTACGCGACTATAAAGAACATCAACTTCCAGCCGAACGGCAGAGAAACTTTCACCATCGCGGGAAAGGTGTTCGTCAATATAGGCGGAGAGAACGATATCGAACTTAGTTGTTACGTTGTGAGAAAGTTAGATAAGAACGGCGATTTCGTCACTTATTTACGTCTTAATACGTCAAGCGCTTATTATCGTTTCGGAATGAAGATAACCTATAAAGGCGCGGACAACGCTGTGTTCGAACTGACTGATATGAACCTTGTCGTAGAAGCGGAATCTTATCAGTATTTGTATTATTACAACATGATTTACTCTTATCTGGGACCGACTTACGCCGCTTCGTATACTAACGAAATCGGAACGTTCCTCGTTGAAAACGAATACGGTCTCGACGGTAAACCCGTGGAAAGCGGACAGACGGCTACCGTAACTTTCGGAAAAGCCGCGGGTATCGTCGGAGAAGACGGCAAACCGTTGACGCTCGAAAAAGTTAAGTACGAGTATCACACCGAAGGTCGTTTCAAAGGACTTTACACGATTGACGTTAAAGTGGGCGAAGAAGATTTCCGGTTGTACTTGCAATTAAGAAAGGTCAGTTCTTCGGCGTACGGTTTCGTTATCGTGGCGTATACGAGAATTCAGACGCTGGCTACAGCGGAATACGACGTTTACGTTGAAAGGGTTCTTGTCTCCGAAAGTATGAACGCGGGAACCATTCTTATTTCCGTGGTTTACGATAAAGAAGGAAACGAGATCGCAAGCGACGTCATTTACAATATCGAACAGAACCTCGTTTACTATATCGTAAGAACCTATACCGGCGAAGGCGATAACAAGAGAATAGAAACTTCCGAGTACTACGTTATAACGTTCGTCGAAGAAGCGGGTTCGGTAGACGATAATTCCGTCAAGGCGTATAAAGGCGTAGAAATTAAAAAGATAACGATGACCGCCGTTCATGCGGACGCTAAAAACTTCTTCGAAATAGACGCAGAGGGCATTGCGTATATTTTGAACGTTGATGGAAGCGCGTATCTCGTTAAATATACTTCTTACGACGCCGTGACGAATGTTTATACGCTCGTTACAAGCGCGAATGTAGTATTCACCGCAAAAACGGAAAACGACGTAACGATCATTACCCGTACGGAAACTTCCACGATTGCAAACGATACGCAGTCGATTACGGTTGACGAGAACAATAAGGTCTATACCTTCACAGACGGGTCTGACAGATAC
This sequence comes from uncultured Clostridia bacterium, assembly GCA_934271245.1. GTDB lineage: Bacteria > Bacillota > Clostridia > Christensenellales > Borkfalkiaceae > UBA1259. The sequence goes on from CAKQQY010000015.1 coordinate 27,710, forward strand.
TACGTTAAATCTTCTTCCTATAATGCGGAAAATTCGGTTTACACGATAGTTACTACTGATAACGTTACTTTTGAAATTACCGTTAAAGACGGCGCAATCGAAAAAGTAGAAAAGAAAGACTAAAATACAAAATAAAATATTGAGGGTGTGCGGAACGTTTTTTCCGCGCGCCCTTTTTATTTTTAATTAAGAACACCGCTATTGAAATATGCGGCGACGGCTTTTTCTCAAACGGGATAGGGGAGAGATAAAGTCGTAACCCCGAAACAACGATTCGGTTATCGGAAATCGGCAAATATTTCGTATCGAACCGGCGATTTCGCATATAAAAGTTTATTATATATATAATATATATAAAAATATATATAAAATCCGAAAAACAGCAATCAATCATTTTACATTTTCATCGTTTTGTTATAAAATAGTAAAGTATAATATTGGGTGGAAATTAAACGTTTTCACATTTATTTAATTTTGCTCGTATGGTAAATCGAAAGGTTATATCAAACGATTTACGGTTTTTTATCAGAATGATTGCAAATCCACTTTAGAGGAATCAATAATGACTAAAACAAGAAAACTTCTCATCAAAGTAATGTCGTTCACGCTTGCGCTTAGTTGCACGCTGAGTGTTTTAACCGACGCGCGCGGCGTTTCAGCCGAAAAAGAGCCGTTATTAAACGCTTCTTCGGTTGAAAAAATCAACACAGGCATTGACAGCGGTATTGAAAACTATTTTGACGAAAACGTCGTTACCAAACTTCCCGATACGGTGAAAGAAAACGACGTTATTTCCGTTATCGTTAAGATGAACGTCGACTCTGTCGTAGACGTTTATAACGACGGAAATCAAACCGTAGCGGTATCTGAATTCGCTTCGAGCGACGACGCGGTGGCGATTTCCGAAAATATTAACAAAAAATCCGCAGAACTTATCAAGGCTTTGGAAAGATCCGGTATCGATTACATTCTCGGTGAAAAATACGACACTTTAATCGGCGGCTTTGAAATCACCATAACAGCTAAAGACTTCGAGAAGGTTGGAAACGTTTTAGGCGACGCAACTCTTATTGTCGGCGAAGTGTATCAGAAAGCGGAAACCGAAGTCGTTACCAACGACGTAGACGTTTACGACACGGGTATTTTCGATAGTTCTTCTCTCGAATATCAGGGCGACGGCGTTGTCGTTGCCGTTCTCGATACGGGGCTTGATTATACGCACACCGCTTTCGACGTAAATAACTTCGAAACTTCCAACGAAGCGTTTACTTTGAAAACCGTTTCCGACGTTATCTCTAAAACTTCCGCGGCTAAAACGACTTACGGTCTTAAAGGCGAAGACGTTTACGTAAGCAGAAAAGTTCCTTACGCGTACGACTACGCGGATAAAGATTCCGACGTTTTCCCGATTAACAGCGAACACGGTACTCACGTTGCCGGTATTATCGCGGGGCATGACGACGTTATCACCGGCGTTGCGCCCAACGCGCAACTTGCAATTATGAAAGTTTTCTCCGACGTAGTTGACGGCGCTAAAACGTCCTGGCTTATCGCCGCTTTGGAAGATTGCGTAACCTTGGGCGTCGACGTTATCAACATGTCGTTAGGGTCCGGTTGCGGATTTACGAGAGAAACCGACAAAGAAAACATTAACGAAATTTACGATAAAGTCCGTTCGGCAGGCATTTCGCTTATTGCCAGCGCGGCTAACAGTTACAACGCAACCTTCAGTTCCACTAAAAACGGTACCAACGGATTGACTTCCAACCCCGACTCCGGTACGGTCGGTTCGCCTTCCACTTACGAAGCGGCGTTATCGGTAGCTTCCGTAGACGGCGTAAAAACACCTTATTTTACCTATAACGGCGAAATAATGTACTTCAACGAAGCCACGAACGCTGCGGCTAAAAAGAAAAACTTTGTCGACGACATTCTTAAAACGGTCGGCGAAGACGTAGAAAGCCACGACTTCGAATACGTCACGATTCCCGGCGTCGGAACTTCATCCGACTATATGTACGACGAAAGTTACTATAAAGGGAAAATCGTTCTTGTTAAACGCGGCAACACGACTTTCGAAGACAAGGTCAGAGTCGCTCTTAACGAAAAAGGCGCGTCGGGTATCATAATTTACAACAACATTTCCGGTACGATTTCGATGTCCGTAGGTAAAGATATCGGCGCGGTATGCTCTCTCTCTCAGGACGAAGGCGAAAAACTCGCCGCGGCAGGGAAGGGGATTATCAGAATCAGCAGACAGCAACTTGCAGGGCCTTTCATGTCCGACTTCTCTTCCTGGGGACCGACTTCCGACCTTAAAATCAAACCCGAAATAACCGCGCACGGCGGAGAAATTTTGTCTTCCGTTCCGGGGCAGAGTTACGACAGATTGTCCGGTACTTCCATGGCTGCTCCTAACCAGGCAGGCGCGACGGCGCTTATTCGTCAGTACGTTAAATACAGCGGCGTTTTCGGTACTTACGCCAAAGACGGCAGCAGAGATATCGACGATAACGACGTTACCGCAATAGTAAATCAACTTATGATGTCTACCGCGGATATCGTTTATAACAAAAACGGACTTCCTTATGCGGTCAGAAAACAGGGCGCAGGTCTTGTTAATATGAAAAAATCCACCACCACCGCTTCTTATATTCAGACTTACGATAAGAACGGTAACGAGATGGATAAATCCAAACTCGAACTCGGCGACGATAAGAATAAAACCGGCGTTTACGAAATGTCTTTCGATATTAAAAACATAAGCGGCGGAGCGGTTTCTTACGATATAAGTTCGATAGTCATAACCGAAGGGGTAAGCAAAACTTATACGAGCCACAGCGATACGACCGTTACTCAGGACGGATACCTTCTTAACGCCGATACGAAAGTCGTAAACGTTACGAGCGGCTCGCAGGACGGAAACAAAGTTACCGTTTCCGCTAATTCTTCGGCTAAAGTTACGGTAAAAATAACTTTGTCCAACGGAGATAAAGCGTATCTCAATAAATCGTTCAAACACGGTATGTACGTCGAAGGTTTCGTTACTCTCAAAGCGGTAAGCGGAACTGACGTCAGCGTAAACGTTCCGTTGCTCGCCTTCTACGGCGACTGGACGGAAGCCCCGATTTTCGACGAAGAATATTACGATACGAACGTTGACGAAATCAATGCCGGTAAGAACGACGAAGATAAACTTATGGCGGACGCTTATGCGACGAGAGTTATCGGAAGTCTTTACAGCGACTATATTTCGACGCTCGGCTCCTATTACTTCATACAAAATCCCGCTGCTACCCAGATAGCCGCGGATAAAGATAAAATTGCTATTTCAAATCAGCAAACCGAATACAATTACACTGTAAACAGCGTTTATTCTATCTGGGCAGGTTTCCTTCGTAACGTTAAGTACGCCGATATTACCATAGTCGAAGATTCGACGGGTAACGTTGTGTTTACGAGAGAAGAAAGCAATTTGAGAAAATCTTTCAGCAGCGGCGGCAATATCTATTATTCGGCTGTAAAAACGGAATTCAGCGCGATAGATTACGCTCTTAAAAATAATACGAGATACACCGTAACCGTTAAAACATATATCGATTACGGCAGTAAAGAAGATCAGAACAACGTAAGAAACACCTTTGAATTCCCGTTGTATATCGACTTCGAAGCGCCTGCGCTTAAGAACGTTACGTTTACTACCGAATACGACAAAACGACCGAAACGAACAAATTGTTCGCTAACCTTGAAATCTACGATAACCATTACGCAATGGGCGTTCAACTCGGTCAGATAACCGACGCAGAACCGGGTTCCGGATACTCGTTCTCGATGAAGTCTTTCGGTAAATACGTAACCCCCGTTTATTCGTCCTTTAACTCAACTTCGGTCGTAACGATAGAACTTACCGATTACGTTTCGAAGATAAAGAATTCGAAAGGTATTAAATACAACGAAGACGGAACGTACGAAAAAGTAAGCAACAATTCGTTCGTCGCGACGTGTTACGACTACGCGATGAATACCGCCACTTACGAAGTTTCTCTTCCCGACGAAGTTATCGATATGTACTTCGGACAAGAAGACGTTACGTTAAGCGAAAACGAAACGAAAAACATTTCCGACATCTTAAACGTTTATCCTTTAGATACCTGGAAAGAAGTTCTGGATTACACGTCTTCGGATAAAACGGTTGCGGACGTAATCAACCGTACCGTTATCGCGAAGAAAAAGGGCGAAGCGGTAATCACCGTTAACGGTTACGACGGCAACGGAAATAAAGTTTCCGCAAACTTAAACGTTAAAGTTTTAGGCGAAGGGGACGAAGGTTTCGAATATTATTCCGTTCCGGAAGTAAACAGATTCGATATAACGGGATATAAAGTAAACAAAGCGTATTATTCGACAAGTTCTTCCGAAAGGGAAATCGGTCTTACCGACGGCGAATACGAATTCGCGGAAAACAGCATAGAATTGTCTATGTTCCCGTCGGAATCTGTTACGCTGAAATACATTCTCGATTCTTACTTCCCCGAAAAAACTTCCGTTAAGTTCAGCGTCGGGAATAAGAGAATCGCAAGCGTTTCCGACGAAGGTACGATAACGGCTCTGGCGGAAGGAAACACTTCCGTTTACGTAGAAGTATTATTCGACGGACAGACAACGATTTACAGAAACAACGTTTCCGTTAAGGTAAAAGACCCGTTCAATATTGCCAACATATACTTAATGTCTTATAAGGGACTCGGCGGCAAAGTCGTAATCCCGGACGACAGGGGTATAACGACGATATATAATTACGCGTTCTCAAATTACGAGTACGTTGATAAAGATTTATCTGCGGGCGACGTTATCGACGACGAAGACCCTTACAAGATAAAACAACATTATATCGGCGACAATACTATTGAAGAAGTAGTTATTCCCGAAGGCGTAACGAACATCAATTCTTATGCTTTCGCAGCGCTTACCGCTCTCAAGAAAGTTACGCTTCCGAAATCTCTGGTGAACATTGCGTCCAACGCGTTTATAGGCTGTAAAAACCTTAAAGAAATCAATCTTGAAAACGTTAAATTCATAAATGAAAGGGCTTTCAGCGAATGCGCTCTCGAAAGCGTGGATTTAAGCAGTATTACCGCAATCGGTAACTATGCTTTCGAAAAGAACTCGATAACGAAGTTAGAACTTCCCTCATCTGCTCAATCGCTCGGTATAGGCGCTTTCAGCAACAACACCGAACTTTTCAGCGTATCGATGAAGGCTTCTAAAATAAAAATCGGTTCGCGAGCATTTGCCGACTGCGCCAACCTTACCGCGATAAACGTTAACGCTACGGTTATTTCTTCGTTCGCATTCTATAAATGCAATAACTTAACCAACGTTACGCTCGGTAAAGACGTTGCCGTTATCGGCGAATATGCGTTCGCAGGAACCAACGTGACAAAGTTCAGCGTAGATTACAGAAACGATTATCTCGAAGCGAAACAGAACGGCGCGATGTTGTTTAACGGCGACACTTTGTTGCTCGTCGCTCCCAAATATTACGGGGTAAACAACGTTGTTAACGTTCCCGAAGCGAAAGCGATTGCGGATGGCGCGTTCAGTAACAATCTCGGCGTGTTCCGTATCAATGCGGATAACGCCGTAAGCGTAGGCAACTATGCGTTCGCGTTCTGCAGCAACCTTACCGGAATTTCTTTGAACAGTCTTGAAACGATAGGCGATTACGCGTTTGTAGGAACATCTCTTACGAAGACGCCTGATCTTGCAAAGGTTAAAGAAATCGGCAACTACGCGTTTACTCAGACGAAGATTACTTCCGTTGAAATCCACGACGGAACGACGATAGGCAATTATGCGTTTGCGCACTGCTTGAAACTCGAAAGCGTTACCATCGGTAACGACGTGGTTATAGGCGAAGCGGCGTTCTATTGCCCGGTTACTTTCGACGCAACCAACTCCGATTATTATAAAAAGACGGTCGAAGAAATAAAAGACGCGTTCGGCGAAGTTATTAAAACCGTAACTCACTACGAATACGATTACGACAAAGGCGTTAAATCCACTCTTACTTCCTTAACGATAGGGAACAACGCCGTTATCGGGGATTACGCGTTCGCGGGTAACGCAAGACTCGGTTCCGTAACTCTAGGCGAAAACGCTAAGATAGGCGATTACGCGTTCTTTAACGCTTCGCAACTTAAAGAAATCGATCTTTCCAAAGTTGTTAAAATCGGCGATTACGCATTTGCCGGTTCCAGAACGCAGGACTTCTACGTTTCGGATAACCAGATTACTTACGCTTACAAAACCGAAGTCGTAGACGGCGAAGAAGTAATAACCGACCTTTTATATACGAGTTTTGCTCCGAAACTTACCGTTGTGGATTTGTCTTCCGTAAGGGTATTAGGTAAAGGAGCGTTCAGTAACGTAGTTACATTAAAGAAAGCGGTGTTGGGCGAAAACGTTACGGTAATCGGCGATTATTTGTTTGCTAACTGTACTGCGCTCGACGAACTCACGCTGGCAAGTCCTGTTACCAAAGTTGGTAAATACGGTTTGTTCGGTACGGCGTTTACTTCGATAGATTTATCTTCTGCCGACAAAATCGGCGAGTATGCGTTGTCCAGATCGAAACTCGAATCCGTTAAATTAAAAGACGGCGCTATTATCGACGAAGGCGCGTTTGCTAACTGTTTCTCGCTTAAAAAAGCAGAAAATCTTGAAAACGTATCGGTTGTTTCCATGGGCGCGTTCATAAATTCCGCTTTGGAAAATGGCGACCTTACGAACGTTAAAGAAATAGGCGATTACGCATTCGCAAATACTAAAATTACCGAAGTCGTTCTCGGCGGCAATCTTGAAGTTATTGGAGAAAACCCCTTCTACGGTTGCAAGATAGCGACTTTCGGAAAAGAAGAAAACGTCACGTTCGGCAATAAAGTAGTCGGCGTAACGTTGAACGAAAACTATGACGTAAGCAATAACGTGAAAGTTATCGACGGCGCGTTATATTATAAAGTACCCAACGGTTTGATGTTGATTGCGTATCCGCTCGAAAAAGAAGATAAAACGTTTGCGGTCGCAGACGGAACCGTCAGAATCGGTTCGTATGCGTTCTATAAGGCGGCGATTGAAAGCGTAAATCTTCCGAGAACTCTTTTCGCGATAGGCGATAAAGCGTTTTACGGTTGCGATAACCTTAAATACGTCGTATTTACGAGTTACGAAGCGCCGATTCTCGAAGAAGCGTATTCAGCGTCTTACGTTTCCAACGCAAACATTCTTAACAACTTACCGTTTGCGGGACGCATGGGAACAAACGAAGGTTTAGGAATCGTTCCTTACTATATGTGGAACATTACTTCGCACTATAATAACTTCTATTTCGGCGCGAACTTCGTTGACTATATAGGTCATATCGAAAACAAACTCGTGATGGTAAGACCTTCTAACGGTTTGTATTACGACACGTTCATTTTAGGACAGTATTTCAGCGACGTAGTAATGGGCAGCACCGCTATGACGGACGAAACGGCAAACGTTTACGCTATGATCGATGCGCTTCCGAGTTCGATTACTCTTGCGGACGAAAACGCAGTTGTAACGGCAAGAAAAGCGTATGACGCAATTTCTTCGCTCGAACAGCAATCGCTCGTTACCAACGTTTCCAAACTTACCAGCGCGGAATCTGTTATAAAATACCTTAAACAACGTGAAAATCCGGATCCGGGTCCCAAACCCGATCCGACTCCGGACGAAGGGTGTAATTCGGCGATAAACGGCGGCGCGTACGTTGCGATATTGGTTTTAGCGGCAGGCGTTGCGGTTGTTAAATCGGTTTACGTGTGTCTTAACAAAAAGAAAAAGTCAAACGGTTAAGCGTCCGCTTAACTAACGGGAACTGTATGAAAAATAAACTTATTAAAATTATCAGTCTTCTTTGCTTGTCGGCAATATGCTTCGGTCTCGTTGCGTGTTCCGACAAGGAAACACCGGACACATGGAAAGAAAGAGGGTATTACGTTTCGGTTTTGTACGACCCTAACGGCGGCAAGTTTATAGACAGCGATAACGTGTCTGTTATGGATTTGTTCAGACCTGCCGATTACGTGAAAGATTCCGACGACACCGTTCACATTAAGTTGACCGACCCGACTTCCAGAAAAAGGCCTACCAGCAGTACTTCCACGAATATTACTCTGAAAAAAGACGAATATTTCTTTGTTGGTTGGTATAAAGAAAGAATTATAAAAACCGACGAAGAAGGAAGTCCTGTGGATGAAAACGGCGTAAAGTTGATTAACGTAGGCGATTCTTACCACTATCTCGCCACGGGCGACGTTATTGAAAAGGACGTTACGATTAAAGATAAAGACAATAAAGAAACCGTAGTAAAAAAATACTATGACGAAAACGGTAACGGTCGTGAAGTCGATAAAAACGCTGACGGCATCTGGTACGTAAAATCTTCCGTTACTCCCGCTTGTACTTATAACGATTTATGGGATTTCGAAAACGATACTTTCGATTATAAAGACAGCGACGGGGTAGTTTCGTTGACGCTCTATGCCGGTTGGGTTAAAAACTTCGAATTCGTATATTATTATTCGGTAGACGACGGCGCAACCTGGACCAATTATAACAAAAATACGAGTTTTGACTTTATCGCGGCAAATCCGAAAGGAACGGAAAGCGATTTGGATACTATTTACCTTCCCCGCTGGGATAACGGTAAACAGACTTACAGGCATTTGTATACGAACAAAACCTCGTATCAGTTCCCGAAAATAAACAACACCACTTTCCTCGGCGCGTATACGGATTCACAGTGTACGAACGAAATTACCGAAAAATTAGAACATATCGGAACTTTGGACACAGAACACGCCGTTGCAAACGACAGAGTTATGAACGTTTACGTAAAACTCGACGACTCCGGCGAACAGTTCAGAATAAGCACCGCTCAGCAGTTCATCGATTATGCGGACCTAAACGGTATTTATATTATCGAAAGTGACGTTTTGGACTTCTCGGGTCTTGAAGGCGGCGATTCCTGGCCGACGTTATATACTGCAGACGAATTCAACGGTAAGATATACGGCGCAGACAACAAGAACGTGACGTTTAAGAACGTAAAAGCGGAATATTCCGATTTGTACGCGTATTACGGCGGATTGTTCGGAAGATTAGGCGATAAAGCGGTTATTAAAAACGTTAACTTCGAAAATGCCGTATTCGATATATTACAAAATATGTCTATGGTGAGAGAAGAAGTGTATTACGGACTCTTTGCAGGAGATATTTCCGATAAAGCGACTGTCAGCGGTATAACGGTAAGCGGAACTTTCAGAATAGGTCGTATCGGCAACCCCGAATTGTTCGGCGGAGAAAGTTTCTATAACGTTCTTGCTAACGGCAAAACGAACGGAATTACGAAAGGCAATATTTCGCTCGTCGTTTACGGCGAACAATCGTTTAACGGTTATGACTATATGTTTAATCCCGAAAACGTTCAGATAGATAGCGAAGGTAATATTACATTTGAATTCGGAGAGCAGACGAAGCCCGAAGAATCTTATGTTATACAATAACGGAGGTAAAAAATGAAGAAAAAATTTGTTCGCGCGGTCAGCGCATTTATGGGCTTAACCATGATGTTTACCGCAGTACCCATGTTGACGGGCTGCGGCGGCGGCGGAAAGAAGGACAGCATAGTTATCATGACCGAAGAATTAAGCGGTCTTTTCAATCCTTTCTATGCTACGTCCGGAACCGATATGGAAGTAGTAGGGCTTACTCAGATAGGTATGCTTACTACCAAATATAACGAAAAAACGAATGAAGCGGAAACTGTTGCCGGTAAAGATTACGAAACCGTTGCTTTAGATTATGAAATCGATAAAGCAGACGATAATTCGGAAACCGTTTACAGATTCGTTATTAAAAACGATTTGAAATATTCCGACGGCGAACCGCTCACTATGAACGACGTTCTGTTTAATATGTACGAATACTTAGACCCTGTTTACACGGGTTCTTCCACAATGTATTCTATCAAAATTAAAGGCTTGAAAGATTACAGAACGCAGAAGAAACTTTCCGGCAGCGGCGTTAAGGAAGAAGAAATTATTAACAGCGACGCGGCAAGCAGAGCGAAAGAAAGAATAAACTTCCTTAAATTGATTTATAGAGAAAAGGCTGTATTATCCGGAAGCGGCAATTCTTATTCCGCAACCGAAACGCAGATGAGATCTTATATCAACAACTGGGAAGAAGAAATACCTTCCGGTTATATTGACGCCGTCGCTAATAAAGAAGAACAAAAAACTTTAACGACGGAAGATTATAAAGCGAAGGTTCTTGCCGACTACGAACTTACCCTTAAAACCTTCAAAGAAGAATTAGAGGCGGACTTTAAAGCGGCAAAAGAATCTTACGACGTTACCACGGATAAATATAAACCCTGGGCAAAAGAATTAAGCAGCGATATCTTTAAGTTCTTCTTGTACGAAAACTATATTACTCCCGAATATCTGGACGTTGAAGGTAAAAAAGACAGAAACCATATCGTTAAATTCAACGGTACTGAAATTGCTTCCAACTATACAACCGAGGAAGCAGCGATCGAAAGAGTGTATAGCGATAAGATTAAGGCAAATCTTTTAGAAGTATTAACTTATTACGGTACTTACGGAACCCTTACTACGTTATATACCGCGGCGGCGAAAGATATAATTCTTCACAACAACATGGGGGAAGGCGGAATTCCTAATATATCGGGTATCAGATCGTTAGGTCATACGGAAGACGCTCCCGCAAGCGTGACTTTCGGCACCGGCAGCAACATGAGAACTTATAAAGTTGCTAAAGAACACGGTGCGAATGGTAAACCCGTAAACGACGACGAATACGACGTTTTGGAAATCACCATCGAAGGCGTTGACCCCAAGGCGATTTATAACTTCTCGTTCTCGGTTGCTCCCGCTCACATTTATACGACCGAAGAAATCGATATTAAAAACAATAAATTCGGCGTTAAATTTGCTGATTCAAAATTCCAGTCTGACGTAATTCAATCGCAGAGAAACGTTGAAGTTCCCGTCGGCGCAGGCGCGTTCGTTGCTACCGACGAAAACAATTCGGATAACCCCGCGGGTTCCGCATTCTGGAAGAGCAACGTCGTTTACTATAAAGCGAACGAAAACTTTATGTTCGAAGTTAAAGCCAAAAAACTTCGTTTACAAGTCGTAAGTTCTACCAACGCGATAGACAAATTAAGAAGCGGCGAAGTCGATTACATCACTCCGCAGTTCACCAAAGCCAACTCGGAAGAATTAAGATCTATGGAAAGCCAGGGTTTCACCACTCTTGACGCATGGCAGTTGGGTTACGGCTACGTAGGTATCAACGCGGGTAAAGTTCCTAATATCTATACTCGTAGAGCGATTATGGCGGCAATGGACGCGAAACTTGCTAAATCTTATTATGAAGCGGGTACTTGCGACATTATCGAATGGCCTATGTCCAAGGTAAGTTGGGCATACCCGAAGAATGAAGCCAACGGTCACGAATATACTCAGTGGACCGACGATGACGCAAACGAGACGAAAGATAGTATGGAAGACAGATATCCCGACGCTCTTACTAAAATAAGAGAGTTAATGAAGAAAGAGCCGAAAAACGTAAGCCACGACATAACTTTCACAATAGCTGGTTCTTCCATTTCCGAACACCCGACGTACACCGTATTCAGAAAAGCGGCGCAGATTTTGAACTATCTCGGTTGGAACGTAGAAGTTAAAGCCGATTCTCAAGCTCTTACGAAACTTTCTACCGGTTCGCTTCAGGTCTGGGCGGCTGCATGGGGTTCTACAATCGACCCCGATATGTATCAGGTATATCACAAGAATTCTACCGCAACTTCCGTTTATGCCTGGGGTTACAGAGAAATCAAAGCAGACACGGTTACTTACAGAACCGAAATGAACATTATCAATCAGTTAAGCGAATGGATCGATAAAGGCAGAGAAACTCTCGAAAGAGATGACAGCGCAACCGCAGACGGAAGAAAGACGATTTATAAGAACGCAATGGGTCTTGTTTTGGATCTTGCCGTCGAAATGCCTATTTATCAACGTAAAACGTTGTACGCTTACAATTCCAAAACGATAAAAGGTCTTACGGAAAAAGTAAATCCGTACAGTTCGCCGTTAGAAAAAATCTGGGAATTGGAAATAGTAAAATAACTTTAAGATAAATTGGAGAAATAATGTTTAAATACATTCTCAAAAGAATAGGAATATCCATTTTAATATTGCTCGGGGTATCGCTTATTCTGTACACATTGCTTCGCTGTATGCCGACCGACTTTGTTAAGCAAAGAATAATCGCGTTAAACGCCAACTCACAGGACGGCGTCAGCGAAGAATTTATACAACAAATGTATAAGACTTACGGGCTTGACGGAACTATCCTTCAAGGGTACTTTAACTGGCTCGGTAACGTATGTCGGCTCGATTTCGGCAAGAGTTTCACTAACCAACGTGAAGTTCTTACCGAAGTATTCGACCCCGATAAACTCGGCACGTCTTTCCTTATCGCGGCGGTTGCTACCGTGTTCGAATTTTTGATTGCCATTCCTTTGGGAATTACTGCGGCAACTCATCAATATTCCATACGCGATTACGTCGTTACCGTGCTTGTT
>CAKQQY010000016.1 GCA_934271245.1 uncultured Clostridia bacterium
CGGTTATAGCCGTAACCGCCAGCATAACCGACAAAGCGATGAATTTTATTTTTTTAATCATTTTTTATCCCCTTTTTTTTTACGATAACTATCGCGGTGACTGCGACCGCCCCGACGACCAAAGCCGCGCCGACGACAATAATAACGAACAACGCCGTGTTATACGTTATAAAGTCGGTTAAAGAAGAGGTTTTCGTAACGTCCTGAAGTTCTCTTTTTGCGAGATTGTATTCGGCGGAAAGTTTATATTTATCCGTTGCGCCGTTTATCGTTTTTTCGTATTTATCGATTACGGCTTCTATCTTTTTAAGAGCGGTAGAGTCGTACCCTTCGGCTTTCTTTTCGATATAATAATCTTTCAGTTCTTTTATTTTTTCGGCTTTCGATTCGGCTAATTCTTCCGCTTCCCGTTCTAACGTCGGCACGGCGTCGATTTTTTCTGTCGCAAGCCTTTTATATTCTTCGAGATCGTTGCCGAATTCGATAGTTCTAAGTTCTTCCGTCGCTTTGGCGACTATATTTATCATTTCAAGGTCGTTCGCTTCGGAATACAGCGACGAATCTTTCGCGAGATAGTAGTTTAATAATTCGTCGGCGATTTCCGTCGCTCTCGTTCTGAACTTTTTATACGCGGCAAAATCGAAACTCTGCGTTTCGTCGTATTCTTCGACGGAAAAAACGAAACTCGGCAAGGCGTTAGAGTACGATATTCCCGTTTTATCCGTAGTTATCGCAAAAAAGTACGCGTTTCCCTTTTTAAGGTGCAGCGTGTGATTTAAATCGCCTTCGAAAACGAACGGATTGTTTAGGTTTTCGGGAAGAGTTACCGAATGCCTTTTAACGGTATACTCTCCGTCGGAAACGTAAGAAGTAAAGGTTATTTTCGCTTTCGGTCCGTCCTTAGATTGCTTATCGTTTTTAATTTCAAGGCGCACGTTTTCGGTAAAAACGAGTTTATAAAATATCCCGTACCCTTTGGAAACCCTTATAAACGATTTGTTTAAGTGCGCGCTCGTGTAGTCCGCGCCCGAAGAAGTATGATACGTTTCGGTAGAACCCACGCCGTTTTCCGCTTTGAGTTCGGAAAAACTTTTCATCTCTTCTATTGTTCCGTAAAGCACGTCCGCAGTGTATTTTGCGGTGGAAAATTCCGTCGTGTCGCTTCCGCTTGCGATTTTACCCCTTACCCCCGTTACAATATTGTCGGAAGTAATCGTTTCCGCCGTTCCGCCGTCGGCTTTAACGGTTTTTATTCCCGAAAAAGCCGTAAAGGATAATATAATCGCAAGTAAAAATATGGGTAATTTATTAAGTATTTTCATTATTTCCCCGTTTAATAAAAAATTATTGTTCTTTGCCCGTTATTTTATAAAGTTTTTGCTTTAACTCTTCCGCCCGATAATTACGCGGCGTTTCTGCGTTTTCTTCGCCGAAGTTTAATTCGTTTACCGAATTCATTGAAAGGCTTTTCGTTAAGAGAGTGAGTTCACCTTTTCCGCCCGCGACTTTCTGAAAGGCGTACGCCGCTTTTTTAGGCGCGCCGGGCGTGTTTACGGTGCCGTCGTCGTTATCGTCGCTCCTGTTCGAATCGGGGTCGTAAAAAAGTCCGTAACGGCTTTTCGCTCCCGTCCAGCCGACCACCGCGACGTTAAATATTTTATAATAGTTTACCGCTTCTACGTAAGGCATTTTCAGTTTTGCCGTTTCGTAAAGATTTTTAACGTTCTCGGCGATAAGCGTTTCTCTCGACGCGTCGCCCGAAAAACCTATTTCGGTAAAGAAAACTTTTTTGTGTTTTCCTTCGTTATTAAGCACTACCTGATATATTTCGTTATTCTTTTCAACGAAGTAATCGGCGTTGAAAGTCCCCGTGGAAATGTACGGGTGCCAGCCCACAGCGGTAAAATAATCGTCGGGGTTTACCGACGCCTTTTCTTTGGATTCGGTATCGTAAAAATATCCGAAGTTTCCGCTTTTTATATTATCGTACAGGTATTGTAAAAAGTCCACGTTGTTCGTCGTGGTTCCGAGCCCCGTGGGTTCGGTTATGCCGCCCATTAAAACGAGGGCGGCTTTATTGCTTTCTTTTATTCCCCTGCTCGCATAATAAAGCATATCGGCGGATATATCCGCCATCTGCTTTAAAGTATACACCGTTTCCGCGTCGGCGTAAATACTCTTCATAAAATCGGGGTTATTGATTTCGTTGTCTACTTCCCACACGTCTACGTTTTTAAATTCCGCAGATAACGTCTTGAAAGACAAATAATAATCTTTGAGCCATTTAACGTAGTAAGCGCCCTCGGTAATATTTCTTTCGGGTTTTCCCGATTTTACCGTGCCTTCGTTAAAGTTCGTATGGCTCATCGCGATAACTTGTATACCGTTTTTTTTTAGAAGGTCTATAAGTTTATGCGATTCTTCGCATTTCGCTTTATTGACTGTAGCAGGGTTTACAAGGTAGGTCGTGGCGTGCAGCCAGACTCTTACGCTTTTTACGCCCAGATTACGTATAAGAGCAACTTCTTTTTCCAAATCGTAATAGTCGTTACCGGTATACAATCTTTCGTCAAGATTGTAGCACACGCCGTATAAGTTAGCCTGATTCCCTATGCCGTCCGCCGTCGTCAGAGTTTTCCCTGCGCTTAATACCTTTGCAAGAACCGCAATCTGCTCTTCGGTCAGCACGCTGTAAACTTCTTTACCGTTAATCGTGACCTTATTTACGTAATCGCCCGTCGCTTCTTCTTTATAGTCGTTATAAGCCGATTGCACTATTTCGTAAGCAGACCTTTCTATTTCGTTTCCGTAACAGATAATTTCTTTACCGTCTGCGGTTATCTTTAAGTACGCCCTTGCGGATATGCTTCTTTCCAGTCTGTTTTTAACGATTTCCGTTATTTCGCCAGAAACGTCGAATCCGCCGAGTAAAACGTTAAACCGTTTCGCATCGTCCGTTTCGCCGTTCCATACCAGCCTTTCGTTGTCGGAAACGTAATTCGTATCGATCGTCAACGCGCCATCTTTCATGTCGGACGGAAGTAAAAGAGTGCCGAGAACGTATTCAATGTTCAGTCCGTCGAGCATACCGAGAGTTTCAGCAGATATTTCCGAAACGAAACGCATTTTCAAGTCGTTGGGTTTCAGTTTAAGGCTTCCCCCTACCGTGATAAGGTTATAATAAAGAGCGTTAAACGTTAAATCTTCGGTTACCGCTACTCTTTCGTTTGAAGAATAGATTTTTCCGCCACGTAACCAGCCGATAAAATCGTAACCCGTTTTCGCCGCGGGATAAAGGGTTATTTCGCTTTCTCCTTTATACAAAACGCCCGCGTTCTTTTCGGAATTTTCTCCGCCGTTTAACACGTAATCGACTATCTTCGGTGCGGTTACGCTTTCCGCTTCTTCTAAAACGAAGTAGGGCAGTTGATTTATTTTCGTACCTTCGTTTATTCCGTATACTCCGAGAACATAACTGCTGCCTGCGGGTAAAGATATGGTATCTTTAAGCGCGTCTTCTTCTAAAATTTTAGCGACTTCCGTTTTGCCGAAAGATGCGGTATTTACTCCGTCCGAATAATAGTTTTCATAAGTGGCTTTATAACTGCTTGCGGTTTCCGTCGCCGCATTGCGAATAGTAAGATTAAGATTCGTTTTTGCAGTGATTTTTACGAAAAATTTAAGACTTTCGCCGAGCGTTCTTACAAACGTTCCGTCGGAATACACCGCCGTCCAGTTACTCGAATTGAGT
The DNA here is from genome assembly GCA_934271245.1 of uncultured Clostridia bacterium. Classification (GTDB taxonomy): domain Bacteria; phylum Bacillota; class Clostridia; order Christensenellales; family Borkfalkiaceae; genus UBA1259. Next base: position 3,752 of record CAKQQY010000016.1, read on the forward strand.
TCGGTACTTTTTATCGTACTGCCGGATATTACGGGCGTTTTAAGGTCGTCGATTTCGCCGTAAGCCAACCCGAAGGAATACGCTGCCTTTTCAACGGTACAGTTTCCGCCCGAGATTACCTGCGCGAACATATCGGCATACGTTAAAGTGATTTCTTTTTCTTCGTAACTTTCGGTATCGAAAGTAAACGTCGGCGACACGTATATATTCGTGCCGTAAGCCGAACCGTTTATGACGTAGTAAAATTCGTTTCCGCCCTTTATCATAAATTCGTTTGCGAGAAGGTCGCCCGTCGCGTCTTTCGCTACCGCTATTTCGTCCGCAACCGAACGATACGCTTTTCCGCTTTTTACGAAAGCGTTATAGTAAGCCGTTCCGTTGTTCGTTTTCGCGGAATCGGTGCTTACGGTAACTTTAACGTTTTCGGTCGGTACGAATTTATATATAAGTTTTTGGTTGCTTCCGTCAGTTCTCAACAATCCGTCGGAATATCTCGCGAAAACAGCCGCGTACTGATTTCCGCCGTTTTTCGCTTCCGTCTGCAACGTTCCGCCGCTTATCTTATCGAACTCTTTTTGGTCGTCGAGATTTCCCCAGTAAAGACCATACGTTACGCCGGTATCGGTAACTTCTTTTCCGGTATTGTCGTAAACGCCTTTTACTATATCTTTCGTGGTAAGCGTTTTTACTTCGGGAACGACCGGCGTATCGGGAGTCGATTCGTCTTTAATCGCGGTAAAGGTCGGCAAAAAGCATTTCGCGCCCGTTACGCTCTTCTCGTAAGTTCCCGTACAACCGTATTCGAAGTAGAAAGTTTCGCCCGCGGCAAGATTGTATTCGCCGCCGAAAAAGTTTGCGTTTTTACTCGTGTTCGTTCCGTCGTACAACGGGGTTTCGGTTAAACGGCTTCCCCCTTTATACGTTCTGATTTTAATTACGTTGTCGCTCTTGGCGATTCCCGAAATTGCGGGGTGCGTAACGGTAAGTTTTATATTGCTTTTCGCAACGATTTTAAACGCTACGCCTTCAACGTAGTTAAACCTTATCTGGTCGGCTTTAACGTACGGGCCGTAAGTCGTTCCGTCTAACGCTTTCGGCGATTCGGGTTTAGTCCAACCGCTTATTTTGAGCGCGCTGCCGCTTGTTAAATCGAACGGTTTTTCCGTAAACGTTTCGCTTATCTGCCACGTATTTGCGTTGGTGTGCGTGGCTAAAACAAGCGAATAATCGAACAGTCCGTTAGACATCGCCGTACTTTCGCCGTTGTTTATTTTCGCTACCGTTTCCGAAATTACGGAACTGCCCGTTACTTCCGCGCTTTCCGCTACTACGCCGAACGGCGTCTGCATACAAACGAACGCCGTCAGCGACGCTATCATTGTGAGAGTTAACGCCAATAAACTTTTCTTTTTCATATCAGTTTCCCCCCTTGTCCCATTCGCTCTTCCAGTCTGCTAAGACTTCGCCGTCTTCCATTTTACCGGAAGCGGCAATCACTTCTTCGGAAAAGGCTATAACCGTCACGAGCGCCTTTTCGTATTTCTTTACCATAATTTTCCCTCCGACAATATTATTTTTTTTATTAAAGCCCCACGTGTTGACATTATGGTTTTTCTATATTATAATGCTGTTTATAACAAATAAATAGAGTTTTTTTGCTATAAAACATTAAATTTGTGCTATTCGGGGTAAGTTATGGACGAATTGCTTAATCAGATTAAAGAGTATATAAATTTTTTGGAAAAAACTTTCGGGTTAGACGTTTCCGTTTGCGATACCAACGAAAGGCTCTTTTGCCCGTTGATGAAAATCGCCCCTCTTAACTCGCACAAAAACTTTTACTGCACCTTTTTAAAGAAAAATCCACACATACAAAAAGAGTGTATCGCCAAGCAATACACTATCCGTTCCAAATTAAACGTTACCGACTGTTTCGAAGGTATGTGCTACGCCGGTATGTACGAATACGTTTACAAAATAAGCCACGACAACGAATATCTCGGATTTATAAGCATAAGTTCGCTTGAAAACAACAGGCAAAAATCGTTGAAACGTATGCGGGCGATATGTGAAAAGTACGGGTTTAAATATGGCGAATTATTGAAAATTTATGACAACACCGTTAAAAAAACGGATAAGTCTATCGATTACTATAAACCCGTTATCAAGCCCTTATGTTCGCTTATAGAATTACTGTATATTAAAATAAACAACCCCGTAGAAAACGAAAAGTCGGACGATTATATTTTCAACAGAATTTTATCTTATATCATCGAAAACTACAACACAGACATTAAAATAGAAGATATCGCTTCCGCCCTTCATTACAGCAAGTATTACATAAGCCATATTTTTACGCAAAAACGCAATATGCCGATAGTCTTTCACATTAACGATTTAAGGGTGCAAAAGGCCAAGGAATTACTCGTAAAAACCAACTTTTCCATTACGGAAATCGCCTATCAGGTGGGATTTAACGATTCTAATTACTTTACTTCCATATTTAAAAAATACGCCAAAATCACCCCTATGAAATACAGAAAAGCGCATAAAACCAAATAAGTTATTATCCCCTTATGTTTGACTTTTCTACTCCCGGATAAAATTCGCCCGCTCGTAATACGAGCGGGCGAAAACATATTAAACCTTGAAAACCCTTTTCATAAAGTCCGCCATAGTCTCTTCGGCGGAAACGTAATCGGCAACGAAAATTTCGCTTCCGTAAGAGGAATTTTTATAATAACCGTTAAGACTTAAATCGAGCGTGTAACCGTAAAGCGGTTTCTTTTCGGTGACGACGCACACCCTGTGTTTTACGAAATGCAAAAGTTCCGGCTTAAAAGCGGCGTAAACGGCAAGGGGGTCGTGCAAAGTTAAGTCCGCGCCGCGTTTTTCTATCCACTGTTTCGCGCAATCGGACAAAAATCCCGTAACGCCTTCGGTTCTTCTTAATATTTCGAACTGCCTTTTATTGTTGAGTTTGAGTTTTTCGGTAACGTCGGTACCGACGGCGTAGACGGGTATTCCGCTTTCGAACACGATTTTTGCAGCCAGAGCGTCGCTCATGATATTCCACTCTAATTTACCGTTAAAAAAAGCGCCGCCCATAACGATTATTTTTTTCACTTTTTTCATCGTTTCAGGCGATTTTTCTATCGCCGCCGCAACGTTCGTGAGCGGTCCTATTCCGACGATCGTAAGTTCTTCGCCGAATTTCTCCGCGTTATATATTATAAAATCCACGGCGGATTCGCCGTCGTTAAAAAATTCTTCGTTATCGACGGTATATTTTTCCGCGTCGCTTTCGATAAGCACCGTTTCGCTTTTTTCAGACCCGTCGAGCGGTCTTTTTTTCCCTGCGTATACGGGAACGTTTTTGCCGTAAAATTCCGCAAGTTTTTTTACCGTTTTGCCCCGTTTTACAGTATCGCGCATAACGGTGGTTATCCCTACGACTTCGACTTCTTCCGACGAAAAAGCGAGAGATAACGCCAGCGCGTCGTCGATATCGTCGCCGACGTCGGTATCTATAAATATCTTTTCTTTCATTATTCACCTTTATTTACTGCTGTTTTTGCTCATTGTAACCGAGAAGTATCGTCTTTGTCAACGGAGAATAAACCGAAAGGCATTTTTTTTATGAATCGTAGCAATATCGCAATGTTTTTGCGTTTCCCGTTTACTTTTCTATATAGCAAACCCCGACGGAAGTTTGCTTTCGTCGGGGTTAATTTTTATTTGTATTATTATTCTTCGATAAGCGTAAGTTTTCTTATGACTTCCAAATCGAATTTCGGGTTATGGTTTTCGTCGAGCAAACCGTTGACTTCGTGCTGGCAATCGGTAAGTTGCGTATAGCAAAATCCCTGAAACCACATTTTCTGTATGCCGCTTAAAAGGTTTTTATATCGGGAAAGGAACTCTTCGTCGTTTTTCGCATCGGTATTATATCCCCAGTCCCCCGCTTTTTTATTGTTCTGCATGGCAATGCCGCCGAACTCGCTGAAAAGCACCGGCTGACCGTTAAACTTACAACCGTCGCAAATTATTTTGTGGTTACGCTCGGAATTCATATCGAGTTTATCGGGATTATAGATTTTCGGGAATTCGTTGCTGTCGAAAGAATAGTCGTGTATGGTTACGACGTCGGTTTCGGGGTTTTCCCACCCGTCGTTTGTGGAAACAAGGCGGCTGTCGTCCAACGAGCGTGTATAATAATAAAGCGAACGGGCAAAATCCTGCTGTTTTCCTTGTTTGTTCAATCCTTCCACGCCCCAACTTTCGTTCAGCGGAACGTAACACACGACCGACGTAAAGTTACGCGCTTCCTTTATTATTTCCGCCCAGTCGCGAACGAGATTTTGTTCTTCCGTAAACCCGAATTCGTAAGCGGACGGCATTTCGCACCAGGTTAAAAAACCGAGTTCGTCCGCATAATAGTAAAAATACGGGTCTTCGAACTTCTGATGTTTTCTCGCTCCGTTATACCCCATTTTTTTAGACAATATTATGTCGTTTTTCAAGGCTTCGGAAGATAAGGGCGTCATACCGCTTTCTTTAAAATATCCCTGATCGAGAATAAGGCGTTGATACAACGGTTTACCGTTAAGAGTTATTACTCCGTTTTCTATCGCGATTTCGCGTAAGCCCGCGCGCGTGGTTAATCGGTCGCATTCTTCTTTTCCGCAACAGAGTTTGATCTCAATTGCGAACAAATCGGGTTTATCGATACTCCATAAATAGTATCCGTTTTTAACCGATTCTTCGGGAAGTTTTACGAAAGTTTTTGCGGAAAATCCGTTAAATTCAAACTTTTCGCTCGCAACGGTTTTTCCCTTAAAAGTAAAGGTTATTTCCGCGTTCGTGGCTTTAGAATACGCGCTTTCTAATTCTACGGCGAAACCGCAATCTTTTACGCTCGGGATAACGCTTCTCGAATTCAGATAATCTTTTCCCGTAAATTCCAGCCATACGCTTTGCCATATCCCCGTATTCGGAATATACCAGCAACCCTGGCGTTCGTTCGTCCAACTCTGTTTTCCGCGCGGCACGCGTTTATCGAGCGTGTCGACGCATTTTATCACGAGAACGTTTCGTTCTTCGACGAAAGGCGTTACGTTTACGGTAAAGGGCGTAAATCCGCCGATATGCGAAAAGGCGAATTTGCCGTTCAGCCATATTTCGCAATAGTAATCCACGGCGTTGAAATTTAATAATACCGTCTTTTCCGTCTGCTCTTTAGAAAGAGAAAATTCCCGTTTATACCAGACCGTCGGATGATATTCCGTTTCGTTTATTTCGCTCGCTTCGTACTGATACGAATACGGCACGTTTATAACTCTTTTAAAGTTTGTTTTTCCGTCGGAATATCTGCGTTTTTCTCCTTCGCCGTTATCGTCGTAACAAAATTGCCATTCCCCGTTAAGTGGTTTCCATTCTTCGCGTCTTAGTTGCGGACGCGGATATTCGTTTCTTGTGAACATAATAATCCTTTTTATAATCTTCCGAACTTTTTATAATCGCGGCTTTTCGTTCTTTTCGCGAAAAGCCGCAGTTACCTTGTTATTTTCCCAAATCCGTATACTCTATCGATTTTAACGTAATTTCCCCGTTCACCGAGTAAAGCCCCAGATGCCCGCTTAAAAACGCGTAATCGTCTCGCGCGTTCATAGAGGCGCCGTTAATCTTTACGGTTATTTTTTCCGCCACACATTCGATTTCAACGGTTATATTACCGTTATTCGGGTCGAAAGGAATTGCGGCAAGCATTTCGTCGCCGTAATCGTACCTGTACAAAACGGCAAGATTTCCGCTTATCTGCAGATAGTATCCTCGCCACGCCTGCGATGCCTGGTCTTTATGATAAGAGAAATCTTTCGCTCTTATCATTATACCAAGGTTGTTACCCGCCTCTTCCGATACTTTTAGGCTGCAATTAACCTTGAAATCGGTTACGGTAACGTCTTTCGCGTAAGCCACGCTCGGCAATCCCGTGCCGATAACTTTCGCGTAGTTATCGGTTATTTCCGTTGAGCCGTAAACCGACTCGAATCCGCCTGCCGACATCGTTGCGGAATTTTGCATAAGAACAGATTTAAACGATACAATTTCCGCTTTGCCTTCTGTTACTTCGACTTTCATTACCGAAAGCCCTTTATCGCATAGAATTTTGCCGAGCGGAACGTTTACGGTTTCTGCAGAAGCGTCTTTGCTCTTTTCGACACTACGTATAAATTCTTTATCGCCTATCTTAATTTTTATTTTAGCCGAAGTTTCCGCGCTTACTTTGGCGGTAATATAATACTCGCCCGCGCTGCTTACGTCTATACCGTATTTAACCCAGTCGCCCTTTTTCAGAACGACGGCGTTAAAATCGCCTATCTCTTTAACGCTTTGCTTTTCGCCGACTCTTATTCCTTTTTTAGCGACTTTAGCGTCGGCAATCGCAAATCCCCTGTATTCTCCCTTAGCGTACGTCGTTGCGGGGAATTCCGTGGGGAAGTTTTTCGCCGTTTCGAAGTCGGACGTACCGAACACTTCGTTTACGACGGCGGTGTAACATACTCCGCCTTTTACCGCGTACCCGAATTTGCCGTCGCTTTTTTCCGCTTCATAACCGAACGCTTTCATATCGTTTACGTAAACGTATCCGATTCCGTCGCCGTTTTCTATACGGACGTTACAGAGTTTTCCTTTCGCGAAGTTACGTTCGAAAGTTCTTTCGGCGATTTCCGTTCTTTTACCCGAAACGGTTTTTACAAGTTTAACGGTATTGCCGTTAAATTCTACCGTATAACGGGAATCCTGTTTTTCGCCGAAAATCAGTTTTTGCTCGTCGGTTAAATTAAAGTTGAATTCGGCGGTGAAAAAGCCTTCCGTTTCGCCGTTTAAATAGTACCCGTCGCCGTTTGCGGTAAGTTCGTCGCCGCTCTTTACGAACGCATCGGGTTTTTCCGGCTTAATGATATAATCGTGCGTATTGCCGTTGGCGGTTACGAGTCCGCCGCTTACGAAATATCTGTCTACGTTATATCTTCTGCCGTTTGATATGTGGTTATGGTACGGCGTATAAATCGAATCGAGATTCGGACCGTACACGTTGCTGCTATGACCTAATCCGTAATGATCGCTTTCGGAATCGATAAACAATACGTTTTCTGCGGGTTGGGTCATCTTATCGAATTTTACTTTGCCGTCGATATACGAATAAGCGATTCTGTATCCGCGCGACACGACGTGATTACCCGTATAGGTAAGATACGTTTTATCTCCCCGTCTGAACGTTCCGGGGCCTTCTATCCAGTGATGAAGGTTGGCGTCCGCGACGTTAACCCCGGTTCCGAGAGTACTCGGGGTAATGTTTTCGGGGTCGCTTATTTCATTTATCACAAGCCCCGCGGGAAGCGAAGTGTGAATAATATAAAGTTTGCCGTCTTCGTCGATATAAAACGAACCGTCAATCGACATTCCGAGATTGCCGTAGCCTATATTCCCTTCGGTACCGACGTCCGACTTGGAAAACAATCTGAAATCCTTATCGGGATAAGCGGAACGATATATATAATGCCCTTTTCCGTCGCGCGACTGACACATATAAAACCAGCCGTTATAATACTTTACTTCGGGCGCGTACGCTCCGCAAACGGTAGGTTCGTCTTCGCTTACGGCAAACCCTGCGTACTCCCAGTTTATCATATCGTCGGAAGTAAACACCTTTATGCCGTTATGACCGCCGGGCGTAGAAGGATACAGATAATATTTTCCGTTATAACGCATAACGAAAGGATCTCCTATTCCCGATTGCCACTGCCCTTCTATTTCGATATGGTTTTTATATCTTTCTCCGTCTTTCGGAGAATAATCGTATTCGGGCGTCACGCCGTTACCGCAACCGGTAAGACCCGACAGAGAAACGATTGAAGTCAGCGTATAAATCATAGCCGTTAATAATCCTGTTTTTTTCATTTTTATTTCGTTCTATCGTTGAATATTTATCTGCCTGCGGCAAAGAGATTCTCTTTGCCGCAAGCGATATGCGTTGTCTTTTTCCCTTAATTTTTCCGGTTACGCGGAAATTTTAAGGTTACGATAAATCGCAGCCGCGCCGTTGGTGTAAAGACCTATCTTTCCGTGAGTGAACGCAGTAGCGTCGTCTACTTTGATAAGTTCGCGATCGCCCGATTTGACGACTATAGTATTTCCCCTTACGGTTATGCTTAATTTAACGAACGCGTCGCTGTCCTTAAACGGATTATCCTGCGCGAGAGTTCCTATCATCTGCGTGCCGTCGGAATAATTCATTCTTTCAAGAACTATCTGGTTGTTGTTTACCGATAAATAGTACCCCTGAATACTCATATATCCGTCGTGAGAAGAAGCCGCGTAGTTATCCGCGCGGAAAACTATTCCCGCGGTACTCGTTCCCGTCGATCCTTCGAGTTTGATTTCCACTTCCAACGTAAAGTCGGTTATGGTGTCGTCTCCGAAGTATACGAGTTGGCGGGTTCCCGCTTTGGCGTAGTGACCGCCGTCTTTAAGTTTCCATATCGTTTTGTAATCCGCGCCCTTTTCGGCGTAGTTTTCAAGAGTCTGTTCGTAGGACGGAGCTGTAGCGGAAACCTGACAGAACGATAAACTCATATATTCGAAGGTTTCGCCGAGATTTACAAGGCTTATGACTTTGGCTTCCGCCTTATCTGTTTCGAATTCTCCGACTATCGCTTTAACGAAGGTTTCTTCGGTGTTAACCTTCGGAAGAGTACATCTCCACACGACTCCGTCGCCCAAAGTTACGCCTATCTTTTTGCCGCCGTCGGTCGCTTTATAAGTAAGTCCCAAAGCGTATCTGCCCGCTTCGTTATAATTTACGAGATAACTTACGAAATCACCGTTTTGGGCAAGGCTTACCGTTTTAACTCCTTCGTACGGATATTCTTCGAGCGTTTTTATTCCGCTGTTTGCGCCAAGCTGCGCGGGAGCATAATAGTTACCGTCTTTAAGATAAAGACTTGCGCCTATAGTCGCGGACGACTGTTTTACTTCTCTCGAATCGGAAGAACCCATAGCGGTGTTGCTGAACGCGGTATACCCTACCGTCGCGGAACCGGAAAGCCCTTTATAACCGATTTTGCCGTCTTTTACTTCTATCGTCGCCTTTTCGATTTTAGTCATATTATCGAATACGACGTTTACTTTTCCGTCTTTAACGCTTACTCTTACGGTATGATTTACCGTCGGATCGAAATCGTTTACGAGCGTTCCGGTAGAAACCACGGTCAAGTTGCCGTTTTCGTGTCTGACGAGTTCTATAGTCTTTCCGGTATAATCAACGACTACGCCGATATAATTGTTATCGTCCTGATAACCTACTACGAATTCGGGTTTCGAAACGCCCGAAACGTTGAATTCCGCCGTAAATTCGTTGCCTGCGGTTAAAGAAGAAAGCGCCGTTCCGTTTGACAAAGCAAGTTTGCCGTCTTCGATTCCCTTTGCCGAGAACTTCGGAAGGGCGGGTTTAACGCTGCCGGTTGGCATAGTCGCAACAGACATTTGTCTTCCGTTAAAGAGCAATCTGTCTATCGCAAGGCTTCTGTTAGGGCCGCCTGCCGAGTTAAGAACGTGATACGCAAGATAATAAGAATCCATATCCGGTCCTAATACCGTGGACGAATGACCTATACCCTTGAATTCGGCGTCGGTATTAAGCGCCAAAGGATTGTTTGCCGCGCGGGTGAACGCGTTTCTGTCTATACTGCCGTTTTCGGCTGCTATTTTCGTTGCCGTTGAATAGGCGATTCTGTACCCGTCGGAAGCGACGTGATTACCCGTATAAGTCAGATAGTATACTCCGTCGTTTTTAAGGATATACGAACCTTCCGTCCAGCCGCCGATTGACGTTTCGTTGAGTTGCGGAGTGGATAACGCGTTGACGCTCAGCATATTATCCATTTTCGCCATTCTGATTCCGCCGCTCGAAGCGTACGTGAACCACATACTTTCATCGTCGTCGATAAACACCGAACCGTCTATGCTCAATCCGAAGTTGTTCGTAGCCTTTACGAAAGGTCCTTCGGGCGAGTTCGAAGTTAAAATATAGTGTCCGTTTCCGCCGGGCGAAGTGTACATATAGAACGTTCCGTTAAAGTAATACACTTCCGGCGCGTACGCCGCTTTCGTGCAGGGGTCGGTCGAAACGTACCCTTCGGGTAATCCCTGACCCGCAACGGGAGTCCAGTCGATTAAATTTTCCGACTTATACGCTCTTACGCCCGTCTGAGTATCCAAAGTAGAACAGTAAAGGTAATATGTTCCGTCGTATCTCATTATGAACGGGTCGCCGATACCGTAGCCTTCCCACTGCGGTTTTATTGTGGTTTGGTCTTTCATAAGATATTCGTTAAAAGACCTGTTGTCGTACGTCGTGAACGCTTCGTTCGGATTATCGTAAGAAGTACCGTTATTATTATTGTTATCGTTACAGGCGGCGACGCTTAACGTCATACATAACGACAAGACGCCTATGCCTGCTTTCGTGAAAACGTTTTTTAAGTTTTTCATTTTCTTTTCCTCCTTATAGAATCTCGTTATTGATTCTTATCGGAAACGTAAAGCGTTCCGTCTGCCGCTACGCGGATATACTGAGTGGTATTCGCGGCGTCTATTCCGTTTCCGTTACCGAAGTAACAATCGTACCAGGGGTCGTATAACATATTATCAACTTCGTTATGCGACGCTTCTCTCATAGCGAATCCGAATACTTCGTTTTCGCTTATGCCCAACGCTCCGTACTGAAGTTTATAAGTGAACTTCGTAACTCCGTTTTCTCTCGTTATGGTAACCGTTTCGCCCGTCTTATAAGAATCGTTTGCCGACCACCATGCCGAACCTTTACCCCATTTTGCGTAAACCGTTCCGTCAGAGAATATCTTTATAAGACCGTCCGAATCCCAACTTCCGCCACATGCGCCTTTGCTGAGATAAAGGAGAACCATTTCCTTTTCGCCGGTAACCGCGTTGGTTCCGAAATCTCCCGTCGTGATAAATTCGAAGGTTACGCCGCTTGCGTCGCGGGAAACCACTCTCGCATAGAAATCGTCTGCCGAAGCCTGCGATCTGCTGCCCGCGCCCTGTTTATCCTGACCGTTGTCGTTACCCGTTCCGAAATGAACCGGATAAGAATATTCGAACACCGTCTGATTGTCTTCTTTCGCATACATATGGTTATACGCGGAAATTCTTACGTAATCTTTGGGATTTTCCGGTTTTACGAAAGCGTCGTTATTTACGCCTAACGCGGTGAAATTAGTCCAGCCGTCCCAGTCGCTCGCGCTGTTCGACCACTGACCTGCGGAGATACCTATTACTTCGGTAGGCGTCAACGCTTCGTCGGCGTTTCTCTGTCCGAAGAACGCGTACGGCATAGTAAATCTCGCTACGACTCCGCTTCCCGCGGCTTCTACCGTATAAACCATATCCGCGTGTTTCTGTTCGTTTTTAACGCCCGTTCCCCAGTTGACTATCGTTAAGGTTCCGTCGTCGTTCAAGTTGAAGAGATAATCGCTCGTGTCGCGCGCGTTGTCGCCTGCGCTTGCCTTGGTATCTACGAATAATTCTATTCTTCCGCTGAACGCTCTTTCGGATACGAATCTGAATTCGAATCCTTTTGCCGAACGAGTGACGTAGCCTTTCCATTTAGCGAATTTTTCGCTCTTCGCGCCGAAGTAGCCGTCGAACGGTTTATATTCGAGCATCATATCGATTTCGCCGACGTTGAATTCGGTTGCGCCTTTCGTTACCGAATCTGCTCTGAAAGGAACTTCCGCGTTTTCGTAGCCTGCTTTGGAAATTGTTACTTTACCGTCTATCGCGGGGAAGTTTTCTATCACGAAAGTTCCGTCCGCAGCGGTGGTTGCGGTTAATTCGCTGTTACCTTCTACCGAAACGGTCGCGCCTGCAACCGCTCCGTTTACGTTGGTTACTTTACCTTTATAAGAAACGTTCGTTACGGTAGCGGTGGAAGTCAACTGAACGTCGAGGTTTTCTACGCCTGCCGACAACGTCGCCGCCGGAATTTCTCTTTCCGCGGGCGCGTAATCTTCCGCTTCGAATCTGACGGTTATTCCCGTCATCGTGCCTACGTTTTCGAGAACGTATTTGCCGTCGGAGCCGGTAGTCGCCGATATATCGGTACCTTTAACGTATACTGTCGCGCCGGAAATAGCGTCGCCCGTAGTAGACGTTACGGTACCCGAAACGCTGACTTTTTCTTCTTCTAACGTAATCGTTTCGTTGTAATTGTAATGTGTATCGAAATATCCGTTTTCGAGAACGGTTTTCTTTGTAACGTACCCTTGTCTGGAGTAAATTATTTCTAACGCTCCGCCGGGTACGGGTAAGTTTATCGACCAGTCGCCGTTATCGTTGGTTAGAGCGGACTGTCCGCCAACCTGTACTTTTACGCCTTTCATACCTACGTTTCCGCTGACGATGATATTCGTATCGTTGCTTTCCGCAGCGTAAAGTTGGTTATTGGCGCTTACTCTGATATACGTTTTGGGAGTTTCGGGCGCTCTGAATCTTCCCGACCAGCCCCAGCCGTCCCAGTCGTTCGCGCTCGTGGACCACTGCCCGAGAGTTATACCGAACACTTCTATGGGCGATATGCCGAGATAATCGTAAGGAACTAAGAATCTTGCGGTGTATCCGTTATCGTCGTTATTGAAGAGTTTATAGGTTAATCCCTGAGCGGTAAAGGTTCCGCCTGCGTAATGAGTTCCGCCGATAGTTCCGTCATCGTTTAAGTTAAAACACCAGCAGGAAGTATCCGCTTCTCTGGTTGCCGCGCAATCTTTGGTATCGAGGTAAATTTCCACGTGACCGGTGAGTTTACGCTGACCGACAAGGTTGAATTCCACGCCGTCGATAGAACGGGAAAGCATTATCGTGGTATCGGCAAACTTCGCGCTCTTATTACCGAAAGATTCGGTATTCGCGTAGGGTTTATTGATGTTGACGTCGCCTAAAACCGTCGTATTATCGCCTTCCACTATGAGGTCTGCTTTGGAAACGTAAGTTCTGGATTCGCCGTAACCGTCTTTGGAAAGTATAAGCGTTACGTCTTTTTCTGCGGGAACGCCGCTGATTTCAAACGAACCGTCCGCGCCTGCAACCGTACTTAAAACGGTGCCCTCGACTTTAACGGTAACTCCGCCGACGTATCCGTCAAGCACGTTTCTGGCTTTGCCCCGAATTATCGTCTTGGGAACTTTGTTTTCGTCTTTTATTTCAATCGTTTTAAGTACTCTTCCGCCGTTGACCGCGCGAAGTTCGTCTCTCGTAACGGTGATTACGTTCTTAAAGAATCCTTCTTTTTCAACGTTTATTTCGTAAGACAAATCGGAATCTACTTTTTCGAATACGAAGTAGCCCTGATCGTCCGTCGTTTTAACCGACGACTTTCCGCCTATAACGGTGGTTACCGTCGCGCCCGATACGCCTTCTTTCGTTATGCTGTCGATAACGTATCCCGCCATATCCGCCGCGGGTCTTTCTTCTTTATCGCGCGAAAGCAAGTTACAGTCTTTATCGAAAAGAACGTAATTTTCGGGCGTTTGCGGTTCGCGTAGGAATCCGTCGTAAGTCCATCCGTACCAGTTCCAGTCGGTACCTACGTTCGTGCCCGGTCCCGTTTTGTCTACCTGCCCGAAAGAAATCGCGATAGTATCGTCTTTTTCGATTCCTATCTGGCTGTACGGAACCATAACTTCTACCGAATAACCTTCGTCGTTTTCTTCTACGCCGTCGTTTAATGTTCCGTTTAAGGAGACTTCGTAGTCGATAAGTCCGTTCCAGTTACCCCAGCCGGCGCCCGAACCTTGCATTATTCTCGTTTTTCCGTGAATACCGAGATTTATCTGGTAATCGTCGTTCTGCGGTTTCGGTCCGCCGTCGGCTAACGTGTCGAGATAAAATTCGATACTGTCGCTACGGGTTACCGCGTCGTCGTTACTGTCGCCTTCCGTCAACAGGATTTTATCCTGCACTTCGAAAAGGAAAAACAAAGCGTCGTTGCCGCGATACGCTTTTACGGATACTCCGTCTCCTTTACCGTATCTGGTAAGAACTTCCGTTTGTTTCCATTGTTCGTCGTCCGCTTTGCCGTCCACTTCCAATTCGGGCGCTTTATAATTGCCGTCGTAATCAAAAGCGGCGCCGCTCGTCTGTTTTGACGAGTCGTAATCGCGAACGTCTTCGTGAAGTTTCCCCGCTCCCGGTACGTTCGTACAACCCGTCGTGGTCAATAACGACAATGCCGTTATCAACGCAAGTGTTCTGAATCGTTTCGATTTCATATTTCCCTCCCTCTTATATTTTGTATTTACGGTAGAATTTCCCGCAAACTTAAAATTTCTTTTTTCTTATAAATTCACCTTCGTTTTCTTAACCTTTTACTCCCGATATCGCTATCGATTCTATAAAGAATTTCTGACAAACGGTATAGATAACGAGCATAGGAATACTCGAAAGCACCGCGCCCGCCATTATCGCGGGAAGGTTCGTTCCCGAACCTTTATCGGAATTAAGTTTCGCTATCATAGGCTGCAACGTCATAACTTCGTAACTTTTAAGGTATATCGCGGGAGCGAAGTAGTCGTTCCATATACCTATAAACCAGAATATTACCTGCGCCGAAATAGCGGTTTTTACAAGCGGAAGCATTATACTTAAAAACATTCTCATATATCCCGCCCCGTCGATTTTCGCCGCTTCGAAATATGCGTTCGATATTCCTTTCATATACTGAATAAGGAAGAACATCATAGATATGTTGCCGAAAAATCCCGGGAGAATAAGCGGCCATAAAGTATCGAACATATTGAGAGCCATAAACGCCCTGAATTGCGGCATCATAAGCGCCGCGTAAGGAACCATCATTCCGCTCATTAAAAAGAGCAGCCAGAAGTCTTTATGTTTTAATTTCAGTTTTGCGAACGAAAACGCCGCCATCGACGAAACGAACGTTCCGACGACTATTACCGAAACTTCTACTTTGACAGTGTTCCATATACCCGTGAAAAAGGGTATTTCGGCAGTGACTATACTGTAATTTTCCGTTATCCATTTTTCGGGAAAAAGCGTAAGTCTTAAACTCATCGCTTCTATAGGCGACTTGAAAGACGTTAAAAACATCCAGACGTACGGAAACACCATTAAAGCGGCTCCTGCGATTAAAACGATATAAATCAGAATTTTCGCAAGGATTTTCGATACGTTATAGTTTTTACGGGAATTACTTACTAAAACAATATTTTCGTTCATAGTTCTTACTCCTCGTAAACCCATTTATTCGAAATTTTGAATTGCAGAAGCGTTATAAGCATAATCGTAGCCGCAAGCAGCACCGAAGCCGCAGAAGCAAGCCCGTAACGGCTTTGGTTTATACCCCTTTCCCATATAAAGAAAACTATCGTCTGCGATCCTTGCACCCCTGCGCCGAATACCTGCGCGTCGGCGTAAGATTGCAATCCGCCGATTATTCCCATTATCAGTTGATAAAAGGTTACTGGGGTTATAAGCGGCAAAGTTATGGAAAAGAATTGTCTTACCTTATTCGCCCCGTCGAGTTCCGACGCTTCGTAGTAATCTTTGGGAACGTTCAGCATTCCCGCAAGATACAAAATCATCGCGGAACCTATGCCGTTTAACGAGTTTTTGGTGATTATGGCTACCTTTATAAGGTTATCGTCGCTGAGCCACGGTATTTTTTTACCGAGCAACGCGTTTAATACGCCGAATTCGTTGTTGAATATATAACGCCATACGATATTAAGCGCAACCGCGCTCGATACCGCGGGAATATAATACAAAACCTGAAATACTCCGCGGCATTTTATTCCGCCCGCTTTTAATAATCCCGCAAGAACAAGCCCTAATATCATAGAAATCGGAACGCTTGCCAGCAGAATTACCGTGTTGGATATGGAACGCAGAAAACTTTCGGAGAAAATTACGTTGCTGAAAAGCGCCCGATAATTTTCCAACCCTTTCCATTGCGATACGCCCGTTAAAATATTATAATCTTCAAAACTGTATTTGAAAGAAAACAGCATCGCCCCTATCGTGAATATCAAAAATCCTATTATCGGCGGCAAAATAAACAGAAAAGCGATTACGTTTTCTTTTCTCTCCAGTTTTCTTTCTTTATTGTTAATCATAATGAGATTACCCGTCTTTAGCCGAGATCCGCCCGCATTTCGTCAAGCGAAGCCTGGAAGGTTGCGGCGTACGTTTCGCACGCTTCTTTTGCGGTAACGACCCCGTCCCACATTTTTTTGTTTTCAAGATATTCGGTAAATTGCAAGAACCAGTCGGATTTATAGGTATAATAACGCGTGCGTACCTTTCCGCCGATTTTGTCGTTCTCACCGAAACCGTCGATGGTATCTAACCAGACCGAACGGGAAGCGGGATTTTTATTCGCTAAAAGTCCGTTAGTGTCGTTTAACCATTCGTCGTTCGCCATGCTCTTTATGTTAGGAACTTGTTGACCGAGTTCGTAGAACTTTCTCTGCGCGGCTTCGTCGTAGCAAAGGAATTTCACAAGTTTGATTGCGGCTTCCGCCTTTGCTTTGCTTGTTTTATTGCTTACGCAATACCCCATCGATCCTATCCAGGCGGTACTTTTCGCGTCGGGGTTATCTCCGTTATAAGGAGTAGGTATAATATCGAATTCGAAGTCGGAAGTTTTCCAGAAATCCGTGCAATCCCACGGTCCCATAAAACTGAACACGCAGCCTTTACCTTTGAATCTCTGATATCCGTTGGTAGAAATCTGATCGGCAGAAGTCGGCATAACGTGGTCTACCAGGGTCAGATCGGCTATAAACTGCAAGGCTTCGTAAAACTCTTTCTGAGTTATCATCTGCCGACTTGCGTCTTCGTTGAAAAACGACGCATTGTTAGAGTAAACCGCCGCTTCGATTTCGTAATGCGAAACGCCGTACGGCTGACCGTTACCGCCTTCGGGAGCAACCTTTTTCAACAATTCGCGGAACTGCTTCCACGTCATAGGAGTGTTCTTATCCAGAAGCGAATATATCTGCTGCGAATCGAGATTATATTTTTTTATCTGCGCGTCGAGCAATGTTTTATTATATACGACAGTGAACGGCCCTAAATCTTTGGGAAGCCCGTACAACTTCGCTCCGTCGCTTTTGCCGAGTTTTTTGGTTGCGGAATTATAATAATATTCGTCTACCGCGTTTTCCCATAACAGCGATAATTCTTCGGAAGTAAAATAAGACGAAATATCTTTAAGCGTTCCGTTAGACACCCATTCAAGGAAATCGTAGTCGGGCATGTAGAACAAGTCGGGTAATCTGTTCGCCCTGTTTTTTAAAGTCGTCATATAAGTGGAAGAGCCTTCCGCTTTATACACTACGACTATATCTTTATTCTGCGCCATAAACTGATTTACGAGCGTCTGATAGTTCGCTTGTTCCGCGGCGTCCCCCCAACCGAAAAATTCGATGGTAACCGTTCCGCCCGTTTCCCCGCCGTCTTCGGGTTCAGTTCCGCAAGCAACCAACGTCATTGCCGAAATCATCGCCAGAATCAAACATAAAAATTTTCTCATATATTCCTCCTTTTCAGGACTTTGCGTTCTTTTCCGCCGTCCTTTTTATTCAAAACGTTTTATTTGGTTATCGCCGACACTCTTTATCGTACGTATCGGCTGAATTTTAATACCGCCCGAGCATCGCGATAATATTTCTTTCGTCGATTTAATTTTTACAACATTTTTTTTAATTGTCAATAGGTTTTTTAAAAATTGCAAAATTCGTCGTTTTTGTTATATGAAAGTTGAACAAATACTTTTAACCCGTTATAACGACCGCAAATAAACGATACTCCGAAACGGAGAAAACTAGTTTAATATAAATGCTGATACTCGTCGTGTTTTGTCATATGCGTTTTTTGTTAAAAAAAAACGCCTTTGCGATAACGCAAAGACGTAATTTTGTCGATATTTAAAGCCGAAAAGTTTCTTATTTTCAAAATTTCGGTTTAATTATAATCTACCATATAGATAAGCCCCTGGGAAAAATCCCCGAACTTTTCGCCGAAAATGTTCATTCCCCCCTGATGCTTGGCGTCTTCTTTGACTCCTATACGCAGAGTGATATAATCTCCTTCGGCAAGTTTTAATTTTTTTATATTATAGGTACTTACGGGGGTTTCGTCCAGATACACGCATTCGTCGGTGACGCGCAAGGTTTTTATCATTCCGTACTGAGTTGAATAATCCGACCACCAGACGGGATTAAGTCTGCCGCGCCTGCCGCCGAAATCCCCGGGCGACAACCAGGTCGCGACTTCTACGCCGTTTATCCAGAAAGTTATGTCGCTTTTCCAGTCGTTACGGTAATTAGGCGCTTCGCTGCACAGTTCCGCGCTGAACAGTATAGAGTTAACCTTTTTGTCTTTTAAAAGGTAATTCGGAACGCGATATTCGAGAAAGCCTTTACTGAACCAGATTATCTGAGCCTGACTTCTGAGCGGCGAAAAGAACGCGCCCGACATATCGTCGCCGACGATGATTCCGCTTTCGCTCGCCATTCCGCAATTACCGCTGATTTTCGCTTCGGTATAAGAGCCGAGCGGGATTTCCATTATTTCCTGCGAAAAAGGCCTCTTTTCGAAGTCCTGCAAAAAGTTTATGTGAACGTCATCCACTTTTCGTGAAACGAGTTTCGCGTTTCCGCGCGTGTTATGTTTTACGGTAACGGTTATAAACCCCGCCTTTCTTAATATATTAAGATGAAAAGAAACGGTAGATACGGGAAGTTTTAATTGCTTCGCAATCTCCGCGACGGAAAAACTCGCCGAATACAGCATACGCATTATATCCCGACGCGTTTTTGTGTTTAACGCCTGCACTACTTCGCCGAGCGTTTCTTCATCCGCTAAAGATAAATCGATATTTCTGACTCCCATTTTTACCCCGCCTTATTATTTTCAAGTTACCTGTTTACATATTATCTTAACACAAAAAAACGACTTTTGAAAGATATATTTTAAAAATTACGCTTGCTTTTTAAGAATTACGGAATTTTACATAACAAATAACCCCGACGGAAGTTTGCTTTCGTCGGGGTTTAATTTTATTTATCCGCGTTATTGTTTTTCGCTTTACTTATCACTTTCGATAAAAAGGACGTTTCGGAAAGCGTTCCGCTTTCGATATCTTTTTCCGTCACGACGGAAAGCAGTATTTCTTTCGCCGCGTCGGACGTCCAGTTCTCTTTATTCAGCCTTATAAAATTGTTCCTTTCTCTGTCGTATACGATATAAAGGTTACCCTTATCGTCTTCGTCGAGATCGGGATAAGACAAGTTAGAGCGATCGTCAAGCACGAGTTCGTAAGGAAAAGTTTTTCCGCCGTCGCGGGACAAGCACACTTTCATTCCGTTACGCTTCTCGTCGGACACGTTTCTTACGTAAACGACCGCTCCGCTCTTTAATACGCCTATATACATTCTCGTTGACGGCGCTTTTTCGAATTCTTCCGTTTCCGTCCAGGTTTTTCCGCCGTCGAAAGAATTGGTTTTCGCGTAATACCCGAGATTGGTTCTCGCAAGCAAATGCAATACTCCGTCGTATTCGTAAACCATAATCTCGTCGTAGACCTTGTTTTGCGGTTTTTTGCCCGTTTTAACGTCTTTAAAAGTTTTGCCGTTATCGGAAGAAATGCGAATCATATAATATTCTTCGTTATCCCAGTCGTACGCGGGCGCGATTATTCTTCCGTCAGAAATCTTTATCGGCTTGTTTCTTAAAAACCCTTTACACATATAACGCGGCTCTTCGAACACGAGTTCTTCCGCGTCGGGATTTTTGCAAACCATTACCGTTACGCCGTTGAATTCTTTATGAAAATCGAACGGCTTGAAATTCTTTATGGAAGCCCTTTCGGAAGTATCGTAATAAGGCGACATTACCCACATTATCCACAACTCGTTTTCTTCCGTTATCCAAAGTTCGATATCGATATTGCGCATTTTACGTTTTTTATCCGTTTCGATAACCGCGAGCGGCTTACTCCATGTTCTTCCGCCGTCGTCGCTTTTTACCATAAGGTTATAGTTATCTATGCACGGTTCGAACATTCCGCCCGAATACCAGGCGGCAAAAAGTCTGCCCCCTTTCGTAACGGCAACGGAAGGGCAACCCTGCCAGTAACGGTTTTCTTCGGAATATTCTTCGCCCGGGTTTAATTTGATATAGTCTTCCATTTTCTGCTCCTTCGGGTCAGTCTCTCTCTATTTTGCGCCGTGTTTTTTCTTTATAAACGCTACGGCGAAAACCGCGGCAAGCGTTAAAATTAAGTCCGCTACGCCGACTGCCGCTCCGCAACCGTCTTTTCCGTCTTCGGGTTTTTCATCGCCGCCGTTGTTTTTGTTAACCTTTTCTGCCGTAACGGAAAAATTAAGTTCTTCGCCGGCGTCTTCGCTCTTTACCACGTAAACGTATTCGCCGTTTTCTTCAGCGAGTTCTATGCCGTTTAAAGTTACTTTCTTTATTTCGTAACCTTTATTGTTTTTTATGACGATTCTCGTTCCCACGGCTACTTTCCCGACGTCGGATATATTTGCGCCGCCCAAAACCACGCACTTAAAAGACACTTCCGCCGACGTAAGTTTTACGGTTACCGCGATTTTAAGTTCTTTTTCTATATCTTCGTCGGTTACGGTATAGAAGTATTTGCCGTCTTTTGCCGTTAGCGGCGTTCCGTTAAGCGTTATCGATGCTATTTCGTACCCGTCCGATACGCTTATTTCTACCGTAGTTCCGACGGAAAGTTTGCCCGTTTCAGAAACTTCGATACCGCGCATATCGTTACATTCGACGGTTACGTTTGCTTTGGTTTCTTTGAGCGTTACGTTTATAACCGTTTTTTCTTCCGTTATTTCGTAAACGTATTTACCGTTCGTAGCGTCGATTTTATTTCCGTTTATCGTCACTTCGGATATTATATAGCCTTCGTTTGCCGATACGGTTATTTTATCGCCGATATAGTACCCTTTGCCTTCGCCGACGATTTTAACTCCACCGCCGTACGTCTGGTTTATCGTTATTTCCGTCTGTTCGTACCCCGAAGCGGTCACCGAATTCTTTACCGCACCCGCCGCGTAAGAAACGGGATTATAAATCTTTTCAAAAGCTCCGTCGTCTTTTACAACGTATATCGAACCGATAATAAATCCGTCTTTCCACGACGAGTCGGCAGAAAGGTCCTTTCCGTGAAGTATACGGAACAGGTATACGCTGTCTATTCTGCCGCAATCGGTTTTCGGATTTTCCGTTTCGTTATAATCGCCCTGATACCCGAGCATCATATTCCACGGAAGAATCACCGTTCCGTCGGCTTTTTCGGGCAGATAAAAATATCCGTTATTCTGATAATAAAGTTTTTCTGCTCTTCCGTCTTTATGAACGAAGTTTATATAGTAGTCGGTGTCTTCGTAAGTTTTTTCTCTCGCCGTGCCGATTTCCATATTGTTGAAAGTAACGGCGAAAAGTTTGAACGGAAGTTTGTTTTCCGATAAGTTAACGACCCTTAACGCTACGCCCAAAGTTCCGCTCGTGTCGGTTAAATTCACGTTGCGAAGCCTTATCCACTGATTGGTTTTCGGGTTGGTTCCGACGATTTTCAGCCCGTCTTTATAATATTCGGCGTTGGCTTTTTTTACCCCTTCGTAGTACGTTCCGCCTTCATCGAACAGTTCGGATTTTAACGTAGTCTTTTTTATCAAGTCGTTTTCTTCGGAAGAAGAAATAACGGCCGCGTTTTCAAAGGTAACGCTCTTTAATTGCTTTTCCACGATTAAGTTAAATTCGGTATTGCCGCTAAGCGGATTATCGAACACTACGTTGTTTCTTAACCCTTTCCACTTCGTTTGGGCGGTAGCGGTAAAAGGAAGGTAAACCTTTCCTTTGAATCCCGTGGGGATAGTCTGCCCCGACCAGAAAGCGGTTCCGTTATCGGGTACGAGCAACGCGCTGCCTTTTCCGTTCGCTTTCGATTCGTTTTCGCCGTTTACCGCGCGAAGGGTAAAATCGTAAGCGTACCCGTCGGAATTATCCGTTTCGAAAACTATGCCCGTTTTATCGGTAACGTCGAACGTTCCGAGATTATATTCGTTTTCGTTCATCTCGGCGGTAAACGTAAGCGTTTTCCCTTTGTCGTCGGGGGTTACGACGTATTTATAGTTGCCGTCTTCGTCTTTATTCAGTTCGGCGCCGTTTAAATACATTTTGTTTATCGAGTATCCGTACTGAGCGGTAAAATAAACGTTTTCCCCCCTGAAACAGTATCCGCGGTTATAAATATTTATGTCGCTTGCGGAAGTTATAACGCCTTTCGTATTCGGCGCGATTATAGTCGCCGCGTTTCTGATTTTTCCGCCGACGGAATTACTCGTAACGTTTCTCTGTCCGTATTTGGTAACGCACGGAGAATAATTTTCCGCAGGTTTATTTATTTCGGTAAAGGTATAATCTTCGTTGACGGAATATATCGAGCCGACGAAAAATCCGTCTTCCCACGCTTTATAATTATCCGAATTCGTAAGACGGAAGTTAAAATGGTTTACGTTGTTTATTCTTCCGTTGACTTCGCCGCTTTCGGGAGTAAATCCGTTAAAAGTATAGTACCCCGTATAGTTAAGAATCATATTCCAGGGGAGAATCAGAACGCCGTCCGCATTCGCCGGGATATGCAGATAACTTCCGCTCGAAGTGTTCGGATTGAAGTTTTCTTTATTGTATATCCTTTCGGTACTGCCGTCTTTATTTACGAAGGTAAGATAAAAATCGTCGGTAGGATAATCGTACCATCTGCTCGTAGTGTATTCGGTAGCCGTTTCGTCCATCAGAAAAAGTTGAAGCCTTAACAGTTCCGAAGACGTGTTTTTGAACCTGAACGCCACGCCGTAAGTACCTTCGGTAGACGACATGTTTACGTCGAGAAATCTTATCCAGGTCTTTTGCGAATAACCTTTAACGTATAAACCGTCTTTATAATTTTCCGAAAGCAACGGTTTTACCGTTTCGGCGTATTCCCCGCCCGTTTCGAACATTTCGGTTTTTAACGTTGTTAACGCAAGCAGTTCCGTTTCTTCTTTTTCCGAAACGGTTTTTGCGGTTAAAAGCGAAGTTACGTTTTCGCTTTGGCTTATCGCGGTAAAATTCATATTACCGTACACGCCGCCGTCAAACACCTTGTTATATCTTTTATATTGCCACTGTTTTACGCCGGTGGAACAAAACGGAACGTAAACCCTTCCCGTAAAGTTTTCGGGTATCGTTTGTTTCGCCCAGACGGCGGGTTTTCCGTCGGGTATAAGCAAAACGCTTCCGCTATTATCCGCAGTGACCGTCGTATCGGGATTTTCCGCTTTTATAACGAAGTCGAACGCCGCTTTATCCGCGTTGTTTACGTCTATTACCATACCCGTGTTTTCGCCGACGGAAATCATACCGAAGTTTTTCTCGTTATCGGCGGAAGCGACAACGTCGTCGGCAAAAGCCGAAGTTATTCCGATTGCCGAACACGTTATCGCGACAACCGAAAGGAACAGCGCGGCTAAAAGATTTTTCTTGTTTTTCATATATTCACCTTTATCAGTCGATAGGTATTATCGGGTTGACGAACAAGTCGCCGTGAACGCCGTCCGTCATAAGAAGATTGCCGTCCGAATCCTTAAACACTCTCGTAAAACTTTCAAGATAAGTAGGCCACAAACGGGTAACGCCTTTCTTTGTTTTAAGTTTTTGGAACAACTCTTCGTATCTTGCGTCGAGTTTACCTAAACCCGCGGTGTTCATCATCGCAATTACCCCGTCGTATCTCTTTTTAACGTCGTTTTTGCCGCAAGTTATCAAAGAAGCGACGTTATTATTCCACACAGATTCTACTTGGTTTGAAAGCATAAGCGAGTCTTTATCGAGCGCGACCGAACCGAGTTCGGTAAAGTTTTTATAGGGGTATGCAAGTCTGTCGAGTTTGCCGTTGTAATCGCGTTTTCTCGTTTCGTTTTTACCCCAAGTGTTGGTGGGGTTAGTCGCTTCGTAAAAGGAAGTTCTTTCCATAAGCCAGAAGAAACGGATACCGTACTTCGTCCACTCTTCGCCCCAGTCTTTTCTGTAAGAAACCCACTCGTCGTTATATTTCAAGCGCAAAGGATTATCCCCTTCCGTATCGTAATTCCAGACCTTACCTTCTTCGCCGAAAGATATAAGCCTTTGCCCTTCGTCCGACCATAAAAAGTCAAACAATTTGATTACTAAATCGGGACGGGAACAGGAAGTGGTTATCATATTGAACCAACTGCCGTAAGTTTCTTTGGAACGAAGAACAGGCTCTTCGCCCGCGCCGTTGGTAATGATTAAAGGCGTATAATCTATGTTTACGTTATAACCGGAAAAGATACGGTAATTCTTAAACGAACCGTTGGTTACGCCGCCGATAAACGCAATCGATTGTCTGTTGGACATTATCGTTGCGGTTTCCGTTTTGGTATCGGTGAAACTCTGTTCGGGTATCAGCCCGTCGTTATAAAGGTCGTTGAGATACTCTATCGCTTCGTAATATCTGTCCGTCGTTCTTCTGTCTACGTATTTGCCGTCTTCCGTTTCGTAAGGAGCGGCAAAGTATTCCGCCATAGTCTGTATTCCGTCTGCGCCGGCAACGGTCAGTCCGCGAAGGTTTTTCACCTGCGTGATTCCGTCTATCGTCTGAGCCGAGCCTTTGGTGTAATTGAAAGTTTCGTACAGTTCTTTAAGCATTGCCTTAAAGCCCGACTTCGTGGCGATATCCTTTTCCTGTATTTCGGGATGGTTTTTAACGTACCATTCGTACATATCCTTTCTTACTACCATATAGTAGTCCGTAGGCGCGGAAATTTTATCGGCTTCCGATTCCGACCACGAACCGTACGGCAACCAGAAAAGATTATCCCCTGCGGAAGTGTAAAAATCGTAAATATCTTTCTGGTTATTCCGAAGTCTTCTGTTCAGCGACGGCGCCCAACGTTTTGCGAGTTCGTTTATGGGATATACCATATTTTCCGCTATCATAAGTTTTGCGACGCTGGAAATTCTTTTTACCGAAACGACGTCGGGAGTGTTATCGTTACTGATAAGCGCGGATAAAAACTGTTCGGGGTCGTCGCCGCCGGCCACGAATCTTACGTTTACGCCCGTTTTTTCTTTGACGATTTTCGTTACGCCGAGATTATTCCATTCGATAACCGCGCTGGGGTCGTCGTAAACGTACCAGGTTATAGCGGCGGAATCGTCTTTACCGACGTAATTCCAACTGTCGCCTTCTTCGGGCGTAGTCGCGTAATCGGGATAGGTAAATCCTTCCGGGTCGTTGCCTCCGCACCCGACGAACAAACCGACGGAACCTACGAATATCGCCGCCGTCATAAGCAAACTTAAGATTCTTCTTTTTCTCATAACATTTTCTCCTTTTAATATCAGCCTTTAAGCGATCCGAGCATAAACCCTTTCGCAAATTGTTTTCCGAGTATCGGGTAAATTACCGTAACGGGCAGAACGCTTATAACGATTGCCGCGAACGATATAGTCTGCCCCGTAAGATTTTCCATATCTTCGGGCGACAGCGTAGTGTTTCCTTCCACCGTCGTCGCGCTCAGAAGATTTTTTACCACGTACTGTATCGAATATAAATCGGGATTCGTAACGTAGTACATAGAATCGAAGTAATTGTTCCAGTGCGCTACCACCTGCCACATAGCGACCGTCGCTATAACCGGTTTACAAAGGGGCAGTATAAGCGAAAACGCTATGCGGAATTCCCCCGCGCCGTCGATAATCGCCGCTTCGCGCATTTCTTCGGGGATAGATTTTAGAAAGGACGTAAACACCAGCATATCGTATACGCTGAACAAACACGGTATAACGTACACCCAGAATGTGTTCATAAGCCCCGTTAAGTTAAGAACGAGATAATACGGAATAAATCCGCCGCCGAAAAACATCGTAAACAACATAAACGGCGTATAAAATTTCTTAAAACGAAGGTATGGTCTGCTCATCGCGTGGGCGACCATAAAGGTCACTATTATATGTCCGCTCGTTGCGAGAACGACTCTGCCTATGGTTACCAAAAAACCTTTCCATATGGCGTGGTAAGACAAAACGTATTTATAGTTTGTCAGCGACCACACTCTCGGGAAAAAGTATACGCCGCCCGCGGCGTAGTCTTTACCGAGATTGAAACTGCCGACGACTACGTACCATATCGGGAAAAAGGTTAAAAACACAAACAGCAAAAAGAATATTATTATAAGATAATCGCACACCGTAAGCGTTTTAAGTTTTTTTAATATCGGGTTTTCGGATTTTAACTTTATTTCGTTCGTCATATTATTCCCCTTCCCGTGAATTTTTTGGAAATCGTGTTGCTCGTAAGCATAAGCGTTATCGATACTATCGACTTAAATAAACCTATCGCCGTTGCGTAAGAATATCTGTGCCAGCCCAAGCCGTAGTTTAAAACGTAAGTGTCTATAACTTCGCTCTTCGATAAATTCAGCGAGTTCTGGAACATAAGTATCTGTTCCGTGCCGTTATTCAAAAGAGAACTTACGTTCAGCAGTAAAAACAAGGTTATAGTCTGCGCAATGCTCGGCAAGGTGATATACAGCATTAACTGCCCCCTGTTCGCGCCGTCGATTTTCGCCGCTTCGTAAAGTTCTGCGGGGATTCCCGCGATGGCGGCAAGATAAATAATACTGCCCCAGCCTATACCCTTTATCGTGTTGGAAATAATTATTATCGCCCAGAAATACTGCGGTTCGCCGACGAAGTTTATCGGTCTTTCGATTACGCCCGTATTTACTAAAACGCCGTTTATAACGCCGTTATCGGCGTTTATAAGCGCAAGCACTAATCCGCCGTACGCCGCCCACGATAAAAAGTGCGGAAGGTACGTTATGAACTGAACGGTGGTTTTAAACCACTTTACGCGGAGTTCGTTTATTAAAAGCGCGAAAATTATAGGAAGCGGAAAGTTAATAAGAAGGGATATAACGTTTAAGCCGATTGTGTTTAACAGTATATTCCAGAAGTTTACGTCGTTAAAGAACGCTTTGAAATTGTTAAACCCGACGAATTCGAACTTTGCGACTGCTTTCCAGATATTAAGCGTGTTATCCGCGTCGATAAATGCAAGCACCAACCCGAACATCGCGAGATAATTGAACACTATAAGGAATATCACCCCGAACGATACCATTATCTGCAATTCGGTATCGCGCGTCGTCCACTTTTTTCTCTTTTTTACGTTTGTGATTTTATAAGTTTCTTCCATTAAAACACCTATTTTAAGTACCTTTCGAGATACTCTTTTAACAGCCTTTTATCTTCTTTACTTTTATACAGAAAGCAATTACCCTTTTCGTCTTTACCGAATATGGTTTTACCGTCGTCCGTCACCGTTACCGACGCCCTTTCCTTTTCGAAAAGTTCGTCGCCGAGTACCGCAACCGCGCAAGTGACGGGGTCCCAACTGTCCCTGTTTTTATTCTTTCCGCCGTACCAGAAATTTACGCACTCGCCGGCAGGGTTGTCGCCGTAAACAAGCGTTTCGCCAGTAAGAACGCCTTCCCCCAATTCCCACGGGAAAAGGTTTACGGGTACTTCTTTATAATCGAAAAAGCGTTTGGCGGCGGATATGTCCGCTTCGATATTGTATTCCGCCATATCGAGTTCGCTTCCGCCCATCACGAAAAATTCTTTTACACTTTCTTTTACGAGCCTTTCGCCGTCAAGCGAAGAGTATTCGTCCGCTCCGCTGTTTAATAAAGCGGCAAGATTAGTCAGCGGACCTATCGCTATAACGGTAACTTTTTCTTTCGATTCGGAAAGTGTTTTCCTTAAAAGTTTAACGCTTTCGCCGTCGGGAAGGTCGGAAAACCCGTAACGTTTTTTTATGTGTTCGGAATAGGCGCGTTTTTTGCAACCTCTTACGTTTCCGCCCGCCCCTACCGGTACGCCGCCGTTTTTATAATAATCGTTTATCGCCCGTACCGTCGAACAGCCGCCGTCGAAATTTATAGCAAGAGTTACAAGTAAAAGGCTGCATTTTCCCGCGTTTATCAGGTTGTTAATAAGCGCAAGGGCGACGGCGTCGTCGCAATCTCCGCCTATATCGGTATCGAGTATTATCTTCTTTTTTTCCTGAAACATATCATCGCTCCGCCGAGAGTAATTAAAATCGTCGTTATTGCCGCGTACGCCCCGTACGTTCCCGTAACGGCAGAACCGCAACCGCTTCCGCTTTTCTTTTTCACTATCACGTTTACTTTTACTATATCGTGTACGTCAAGCAGGTTTTCGGGAAGAGAAGACGGCTCGAAAACGTAAACGCCTTCTTTATCCGCCTTGTAGTCGTAACACAAAAAGTCGCCTTTATTTAAGTAGTTTATCTTTCCCGATTCGTCGTAAACTTCTATCGTTTCGGGGAAAAGAGCCAGAACGTCGCCGTATTTGGTTCCTATATCGACGGTTATCTCGCTGTCGAGATTAGTTCCTACTATATCTTTCGTTTCCCCTACGCCCGAAACTTTTATATTATGGTTAAGATTATCGTTATAAACGCCGTCTTTTATTTCCTTTTCGGTTATAATCGTCAGCCTTACGGAATTAGTGGTATACCTTCCGCGGTCGTACGCGACGTAGATTTTTCCGTCTTTGCCTTCGCACATTTCGGGATAGGAACTCGCGGTTTCTTCGAGCGTGATTTTATCCCACGTTTCGCCGTCGTTTTCCGACAGGAACAACGTAAGCCCGTTACGGTAAGGACCGCCGACGCTCGTGTTGTTGTTATGAGAGCAAATCGCTATCGCGCCCGACGATAACGAAAGCGAAGTTATTTTAGACCCCGGCGAAAGGTAAGGTTCTCCAAGGTTATATTCACCTTCCGACCACGTTTTGCCGCCGTCCGCGGAAGTAAATCTCTGAACGCCGCCGAGCGCGCCGTTTCCGATTCTGAAAAGGGCGACTAAATCGCCGTTCGGTTTCTGATAAAGGCTCGGCTCGTCGGTATCGAGATAGGGTTTGGTTTCTTCGTTAGGGGTAAGTTTTCCTTTCGACGTCCAGGTGTCGCCGTTATCGACGGAACAAAGAAGTTCGTAATTTCTAAAGCAAACCCATTCGGTTTTGCCTTCTTCGTTTTTTATGACGAAGGGTTTGGACGACGCTCCTTTTTCCGTTCTTCTCCCTTTCCACTCCACGTCTTTAATATCTTCTGCTTCGGGATTAGAAGAATAATATTCGTACATATAATAATTTTTCGCGTCGGTTTTTACGATAAAATATAAAATCAGTTTGCCTTCGGGCGACGCCCACACCGTCATGTAAGAATCTTTGCCGGGGTTATCGAACACGATATACGGGTCCACCCACGTCTGACCGCCGTTTTCGCTGTATAAAAGCGCGGTGTAGTTTTTACCGTTGGGGTCGGGCTCTTTCGTTCCGCCCGAATAAAGAGTTATCCATATTCTTTTCCCCGTGACCGCAACCGACGGAATTCCCTGCCATTTTCGATTTTCGGGAAGATAGCCGTTTTTATCTCCGCTTTTTTTGAGTTCCGATAAATCGTTATATATATGTACCATAGAAGATATCTCCGTATCCGCTTTCGCTTCTGTCGTTTTTACTGCGAAAACGGTCGGGAAAAACATGACGGTTAAAACGCTTACCGTCAGTATGGTTTTTATCGTTTTTTTAAGTTTCATTTATTTCTCCGATAATCTTTGATTTTTATTGCGTAACGGGTTAAACCCGCCCCCTTTTTTCAAACGCTTAATACGATTGCCGAAAAAATACGGCTTTCCCTTTTCTTTTTTCCGTTCGTTAAAAGGTCGTTACCCCGAAATTCTTTCGTTTTACGGGTTAATTATAAAATAGTTTTTTTTAGAAATGCGGTTAATATATATCACTTTTCTTTATCAACCCGAATTCTAAAAAAATATGGTAAATCTTTCCTGTAAAATTTTAGAATTCTGGGCGAATATGAGTTCTTGCGGCGTTTTTTTCTATAACCCCGTTGACAACGATACGGCGCGGTATTATATTTGTTTTATGGAACGCTTCGTAAATCAGAAATCGATATTCGTAAAAACATTCGTCTACAACCACGACGACGGGGATTTTGCCGACATGCACAAACACGCATGCTGGGAGTTATGCTATTACGAAAGCGGCGAAGGCAAAACGATTATCGAACAAAACGTTTTTAATCACAAGAAGAACGACATCGTGCTTATCGAGCCGAATCATCTTCATAACGACATATGCCTGAAAAATCAGACGGTTTACGTTCTTCAATTCGATTATTCCATTAACGGCTCGTCGAAACTTATTGAATATAAACCCGAAATAGCCGATTACGTTGAAAAAATCGCCGAACAGTTGAAAATATTGCAGAACGTTAAAGCCGACGTTTCCACCCCTAAGGAGTTGCTTGCGGATAAATCCAACGAAGCGACGAGATATATCGCCCTGCTCGTAACCAAAATTATTCAGACCAAAAAAACGCAATATTATTACGAGCAAATAGTAAGTTACGTAAAATCTTATTTATATAACCACAACAAAATAAACTACGTCGCTTTAGAAGAAAAAACGGGTTATTCGACGGACAGATTGCGCAAGATATTTAAAAAACATGCTAAAATGCCCATTTATAAATATCACAGCGAACTGATTTTAACCAAAATAAAAACGCTTCTCACAAAAACCAACTATTCGATGAAAACCATAGCGAAAACGTGCGGTTTTTCTTCGCAATCGATGTTTTCGCAATTCTTTTACAACTGTTGCGAAATTACTCCCCTTAAATACCGCAAACTTTACACGGCAAAGCCTACCGACGGCGTTTTCAAAGCGGGCGACAGAGATAAAACAAAACCTGTACCCCCGAGAAAAAGAACCGCCCGAACAAACGAAAAAAACTTTTAAAGGCAACGCTTAAAAAAGCGTAAAGCGGAAACGCCGCAATTTTACGGCGTTCCCGCTTTTTTTATAATATCGATTTACGATTTTTCGTAATAATATACCTTGCCGCAAATAAAAACGGCAAATAAAAATTACGGGATAGCCAAACGGCTATCCCGTAATTTTGGTACTCCCGAGCAGAATCGAACTGCTAACTAGGCCTTAGGAGGATATATCTGCCTCTGACGTAGGGTTTGCAAAATACCGAAAATGCGTATTTTGCGTCATTTTCGCCGTTTGCCCGCCGTATTTTGCATAATTTTTATAATTTTCAATAACTTTTATCTCGCTTTATAATATCAAGTCACCAAAAAGGTCACCAAATTTGGTGACCTAGTTTTTTATGGTAATCCAAAGTATTCGTGAGGATAGCGCATTTCTTGAATAGCGTTATAGAAGTAATCAGCGTAATTCCAGTCAGCCTCGTCAATGTTTTCTTTTAAGAAATGAACACAATAATCGTCGAAGAATTTCACCAACTTATCCAAAAGCGCGTCAATGTAGTTTTCTTCAAGAATAATCCAGTCGCCAGCAAACATGCCGTTTTCGTATTCCTGCTTTGCTGTACCGTTTTCTACGCAACAAACATTCTTGGGATAAAATCTTTTCAGTTTATTATAAGCCTCAACGGTATTGTGCTTTAAGAAATTGTTGATTTTATGCAACAGGTTATACGCATTATACTTTTTCAACTGGCTGATTTTTTTGCCCGTTTTGTCCTTTTGTAAGCCGTCGGAAAACTTTCGAAACGAATCGAAATTGTAGTCATTTCCTTTATAACCAAGTTCACACATCACGATAAGTGTATAGCGGTCAATTTCAGTTGCCAGTTTTGAAATAAAAGAACAATACAACGATTGAATAACGGCATTGTATTTTTTATAACGACGCACCATTGCAAACATAGCGTCTTCTTCGACTGAATCAATATCCTCAGATGAAGAAATCATAGATAATCCGTTAAGTCTTGCGTTTTCACGAACTTGGTCAGGTGTGCGTATAAATTCAAAAATAGGTTTGTATTCTTGAAACCAGTCACCTTTAAACTCAAAAATCAAGTCCCTAAACATATTGACTTTGTAGTCATACTTTGTTTTTTTCGCTGGAATAAAACAACCTTCGTTGACGTCTTCCCATTCCTTAGGGATAAATTCAGTAATACCTATTTCGTTGCAAACTTTCTTATAGCGAGCAATGTCAATATGTAATTCACCGTCAATTTCGTGCAGTCCCCAGCAAGCAGGGTCTTTTTGTTCGGGATTATACCACGCTTGTTCTTTTGAAAACTTTGAGTAGTCAAATTGTTTTGTTTGTTTCATGATTTTTACTCCTTGTTATTATAATCCTTTATAAAAGAGTAAAACCTTGTTAGATAGCCTAACATTAATATTATAACACTCCCTAGCAAAAAAATCAACCATAAACAAGCCATATAAACAAAAGCGTGATAAAATTAAAATTGTTCACATTTTAGTAATTTAAGCCACAAACAATAAAAAACTGCTCATATATTAGCACTTTTTAATTTCACATATTTAGCACGCTTTCGCTGAGCTTTTGAAAACCTTTACGGTATACTTTGCTGTACGACAATATATGGAGGCAAAAATGGCAAGCATATACGGATTTACATTAAAGAAAAGAAAGATATTTTAAGGGCTCGACCGGCAAGGAGACCAATACAATTTTTATTATAATGGTAAAAAGTAGCTTGGTATAACGATAGATGAAGTGGCAGGACGTTCGATATCGCCTACTGTGACAACGCTTACGCTCCTATCCTAGACGAAACGATAAAACGCTACATTAAGGAGCGAGCGATAATCACGGAATACGACGAACTTGATGGTAACAAAGATTTATTTATGGCAGAACCCCTACAACTGATAAATGATAAAAAGAAATATAATATATTACTCAGTTATAAAAATGAATTTGTTGATGAATAAACCAAGTAGGCCCTTTTTGCGTAAAATTGCTAACAGTCTTTTACTAATATTTGTGGCAATTTTCGCACTATCTGTAGTGCATATATCAATTCTAATAACCATAATTAAAAGAAATTTTAAAATATGTTCGCAATTTTGTTAACAAAGGTCTTTAAGTTGCATATAATACTAATGTAAGCAAAAATGCGAACATATATTAAAGGAGTAAGACTATGGCAAAATATAAG
>CAKQQY010000017.1 GCA_934271245.1 uncultured Clostridia bacterium
TAAATTTTTAAAATAATTTAACGTAAATGCGCGTTTATCGGGAACGTTACGGCGGTTCACGGCAGGCGCGCTTTTTTTGTCTGTATTTTCTATTTTAAAATTTAAAAAACAAGATAAACTCGTTTGACGATATAAAATAACAATTTTATAATAACGGTATTATTAAACGCCGCGGGGATTAAAATCAAAGAAGTCCGCGCCGATTTAATCCATATGCTTGCGACGGCTATGTTTAACGGTATGTTCGAAGTGGTAGAACACGACTTTACGAGAGAAGACGCCGTTCAATACGTTAAAGAATTACAGTGCTTCTTTAATGCCGGCTGGGATAGTTTGTTGGGGCTTTCCTGATATTATTGCCGAAGAAAAATTGAAAGCGGACGAAACGAAAAAGTTTGTGGATAACGCGATTGCAGACGGGGAAATGCGCACGACGGGAACGGATATCGATAAACTTATGCCGCCGATTTCAAGGTTTGGGAGTACGAATCGCGAAAAGAAAAAACAGACGATTATCGAAAAATTGAAAGCATTTTTCGAGCGTTTCTTCGGTGTATAGAAGTGTAGTATAAGTATGCGAGATAGCCTTAGAGTGACAGTCGGGCAAAAACGATTATTACATTAAAAGACTGGTCTCTACAGGCAAATATTAAAAGTTATAGAAAATAAAAAAGACGCAGGTTTTTAAATAAAAATCTGCGTCTTTTTTGGATAATCGGGATTTTGTTTTTCGCCGAAACTTTTGAGACTCTGACGAGTTTTCAAGAAGGGAATTGCGCGGATAACGTGAGGCTTTACGCAGTAAAATATTGCCGCGGAATTTCAGACGGGTTATTCCAATACGACGAAATCGCCCCAATATTCCTGCGCGGAAAAGTGTTTCTGAGCAAGGTTTTCTTTCCGCCATTTATTCGGTGATGTGCCGTACACTGATTTGAAAGCGGTGATATAGGCGCTTTGACTTTTATAATTCAACCGCAACGCCACTTCGAGAACGGACATTGTTTTATCCATCAGTAAAATCGTGGAGTATCTGATTTTCGCTTCGTTGATGCATTGCACCATCGTTTTTCCCACATACTTTTTAAATGAACGACAAATGTAACTGTGGCTGTAAGAGAACTCTGCAACGATGTCCGTTACGTTTTTCGTTAAAAATTCTTCCGTGTTCAGTTTTTTGAAAAAATCTTCAATCCATTTCGGAAATTGTTTGTTGCGGAGCACCTTGTTTTCGATATATAAACCGAGCAACGTGGCTACGATAGACGTGTGAATCGAGGGGAGCAAAGTGGCGGTAGACACGGAACATTGCTCGACGGAATTGAATAAATTCAACGATACTTCAAGACATTCGAGAATATTATTTCGTAGCGTTACGTACACGGGTTCGGTTCGGGTCAATAATTCTTCATATAAATCCGGTGAGAGTTCGTTGCAGATTGAACGCATTTTTTCATCGGTAACGTAAATGTCTCTGTGGTAAAATTTCGCCTCATAAGGCGAAAAATCACCGTTATCCGGCTTAATTTTGTGAATATCGCCGGGTTTCATAATCAAAAACTGCGTAAACGGGTCGCAAACCATAGCGCGTTCGTTTACGAAATTCGTCAACTTACCGCTTACGGTGTAGGTGATTTCCCAGAATTCGTGTATATGCGGTTTATGTTCCGTATTTACAATCAGCGCGGTATAAGGACAAGTGCGGATTGTACCCATCGTCATATTGATCATATTCCACCTCTTACGAAAATCATAATCGTTTTATTTATTGTCGTCAAGTAAAATGAAAGGGCGCGCGGATTTTTTTATACGCACAGGAAAAGTTGGTTCAAAAAATAACAATTTTTCGTCAATGGCAAGGGTAGATTTTTATATATCCCTGCAATATAATTTAGTAAACTGAGATAAAAATGGGCGACGAGTATAATTCTTTTCGGCAAAGTTTTCTTAAATAATTTAACTTTTATATATAGATTGTCGTTTGAAACGGAGGAGGGAAAATAAAGAGACAATGTTAAACAGACGTAAATTGTGTATCATTTTGTTTATTCTCGCGGCGGTTATGTCGTTTGGCGTAGCGTGCGCTTCCGACGGAAATAACGGGGCAACCGTTCCCGTCGAATCGTTAAAAATTACGGGCGCGCCCGAATCTGCTGTGGAACTTTCCGAAAAGTCCCTGCAACTCGGAGTGGAATATTCTCCGAAAGAAAACGTTGAGCCTTTTGCCGTGCGTTGGTATTGCGACGGACAAAGCGTGGCGACGATAGACGAAAGCGGAAAAGTAACGCTTTTGTCGGCGGGCAAAGTCGTGATTTCTGCGAGCGTTATCGGGAAAAGAGAAATTTCTGATAAGGTGATAATCGAAGTGAAAAGCGAAGAAAATCCGGTCACGGCTTTAACTTTGAAAGGCAGACCCGAAAACGATACGGTGTCGTTTCCGTGCAAGCCGTTTACGTTGACTTACTCGGTCGAACCTGAAAATGCGGACGCGTTTTCGGCTGAATGGTACTCAACGAGCGCGAACGTTGCGACGATAAACGAAAACGGCGAAGTGCGCGTGAACGGAAAGGGAGCGACGGAAATCGGCATAAGAATAAAGGGTAAAAAACAAGTAAGCGATTCTTTCGTGTTGTTCGTAGGCGGCGCGACGGAAGTCAGCGAAGTATCTATTGTCGGTAAGCCCCAGAATAATACGATGCGGGCAGGAACGAGTACGTTTTTAAGTTGCGAATATTTGCCGGCCGATTGCGGTTGGTTTGAAGAAGAATGGAATAGTTCGGACGTTTCGGTGGCGAAAATCAGCGAAAACGGCGAACTTGTGGCTATAAAAGAAGGAAAGGCTACGATTACGCTTACGGCGAAGGGGAAATCTGTTTCGGATTCTTTCGAATTAAGCGTAACCAAAGGGCTTGACCTTATGCACGAAGATTTCGAATGCGCGACGATAGAAAACGGCGCGGGTAGCGGAAATTATCGCAGAATCGAGAAAAATTATAACGGATTAACCGTTACGATTACCGACGACGCCGAAGAAATACCGCAGGGCGGTAGCGGAAAGGCGTTGAAAGTGTCTGCCGACGGCGAGGCGTTTGCGGGTGTTGTTTTAGTCCCGAAAGCGACTATAACTGCCGGCGAAACTTATCGTTTCTCTGTGAAAGTCAAAATGCTTTCCCGTCCTGATACGGGCAACGTGTTCGTCTTTTGCAACGTGAAAACGGGCGGCGTAACGAAAAAGGTGTTCGATACGAGAAATCTTTCGGACGGAGAGAGCGTACTGCTCGAGGGCGAATTTACGGCGGATATAAGCGGTGAAGTTACGTTTGAAATTTTTGCGCATAACGGCAAAGGCGAGGCAATCCGCGTAAGTTTCTGTATCGACGACGTGATGCTCGATACCGATTCGGGCGTAAACGGTCAGGCGATAATAAAGAAGGAGGAAGACGATTATGAAGTTGCGTAAATTTGCCGTATCGGCGTGTCTGCTTGCCGCAAGCGTTTTCTTTGTTTCGTGTTCCGCGGAAGTTCCCGCTTCGGGATATTATCCTCAATTCAATATCTGCGTAAACGGCGGCGACTTGCCCGAACAATACGAAGATTCGGCTGTAAACGGAAACGAGGAAGGATTGTTTCCTGCGAAAAAGGTTTTCGAGTTGATGGAGAAAGACGCTTTGACTTGCGCAAAGTACGATAAGCAAAAGTTCTTTACGCCCTTTTATAGTAGTCAGGTGCAGTACGCCGAAGGGTTTTTCCTGCTTGAAAACGAGCGTGGCGGAATCGACGACGTAACTTTGGCTTTCCCGATAGGCGCGGTTCTGGAAGTGAGATCCAACGATCTTCGCACTCTCTATCGCGAAGGCAAAGATTATATAGTGAAAAACGGTAATTTATCTTTCCCCGCGGGCAGTTCTATAACGGCGCTTTCGCGTTCGGCGTTTTTCAGACAAGGAGGCGAAACGGCGGGGCAATGGAGATATACGGGCGATTCCCGTACGGTGGCGAATACCACGGGTGAAATTTATCCGTCGCAGTACGTATGCACATACGTGCGTACCAGCGAATATAAAGGTATTCGCGCGAACCGTTCCGGCGGTACGCTTTCAAAATTCAGGGAAGACGTCGCGCTGAAAAAAGACGTGGAAATTCTCCTTCTCGGCGACAGTATCGCCGCGGGCGCGGGCGGTAGCGGTAACTTCCCGATGTGGGCGAACATGGTAGAAGAAGGCGTCTCCTACTATTCGGGCGGCAACGCAACGGTTTATAACGCCGCGCAGCCGGGAATACATTCGGCGCAGTACGTGTCGCTGATCGACGGAAAAGACGAAGTAGTGGGCGGCGACGAAGAATTTTTAAAGAGCGCGAAAGAAAAGTTTGCTCTTGCGCAGGCTCATAAGAACGACGTGTCGCTTGCGATTATAGCAATCGGGGCAAACGACGCCGGCGGATGGTGTGACAACGGCAAAGGAACGTCTACGGTTTCTTATGAAGAAAACGTGCGGAGAATGATTTCTTACGTGAGAGAAGAAAACGCAGATTGCAGTATATTGCTCGTTTCGTGTATGCAGACGAATCCGAAACTTATCGACGCGTCAAACGATAAAATACGTTTATGCGCCGCCGATCTTGAGGAATATGAAAAGACGCTCGAAAAAATCGCAACGAGTGAAACGGGTGTGGCTGTTGCAAACGTGTTTTCCGTGCAGAGTAGTTTATTAAAACGGAAAAAAATCGAAGACATGCTCGGCGATAACGTAAACCACCCGTCCGATTATATGTCGAGAATATATACGCAGGTTATTTTAGACTTGCTTTTCGGGGAATAAACGGGGGATAATGCGATGAAAAAACAAAAATTTGTAGCGTTGACGACTGTTTTGTTGGTATTGTTTGCGTCGGGTTGCGGCGGTAACGAGAACGTTTTGCCGCCGAATATCGAGGCTTCGGAGGAAGAAAAAGGCGTGTTTGAGGACGAACTCGCTACGATAGAAATCGAGGGCACGCGTGAAATTACGGCGGAACGATACAGTACGATTCCGTTGAGGGCGACGATAAGCGACGACACCGAAATCGCCTGGACGAGTAGCGACGACAGCGTGGCGATCGTAAGCGACGACGGAACGGTACTTCTCGTCGGCGCGGGGAACGCGGTAATCACGGCGAGGAAAAAAACGAATAAAGGAATATTCGCAAGCGTTCTTATAAGGGTGTTGCCGAAAACGGAAGAAACGACAGAGGATATTTTCGATGAAGAATAAAATAAAACGCGTAGACGAAAGTGAAAAAAAGAGAAATCCTGCGTACAAGAAAATACTCATCGTTATGGCGGTGATTTTCACACTGTATTCGCTGACGCTTATACTTCCTTTTTTATGGCTTGTGATGAATTCGTTGAAAACGAAGCAGGAATTTTTTTCCGGCAATCCGTTTTCGTTGCCGTCGGGCGCGGCGGGATTAACGAATTACGCGGAAATGTTTTCAGTATTTCCGATCGGAGAAATGTTTTTTAATTCCATCGTTCTCAGCCTGATTTGTCCGACGGTTTCTGTGTTCGTTACGGCGTGCGCCGCGTATATCGTAGGTAAATTCCGCTTTGCGGGAAGAAGAGTGGTCTACTTTTTAGGGCTTCTCGTAATATTCTTTCCCGTATCCGGTACGCTTGCCGCTACGTTTAAACTGTTAAACGCCTTAGGATTGATGGATACGTTGATTGCGATGGTGTTGCTTACGAGTTCGGCGTTCGGATTCAACTTTTTGTTGCTTACGGGTACGTTTCAGGGCGTGTCGAACGCCTACCGCGAAGCCGCGAAATTAGACGGGGCGAATGAATGGAGAATCTTCTTTTCCATTTATCTTCCGCAAGTTTTTCCCACGCTGACGGCGATATGGATACTTAATTTTATCGGTCAGTGGAACGATTATACGGGAACGTATCTGTTCTATAATTCGCATCAGACGTTATCGACGGGTATCAAATATATTTCCGATAATATCAAGACGGGCGAATATCAGATGGATTATCCGAAACTGTTCGCTTGTATGATTATATCGATTGTTCCGATTATCGTGTTGTTCGCTTGTTTCCAGAAGCAGATTATGCGACTGAATATGGGCGGAGGGATAAAAGGTTAACGTTAAAATAACAATAAAGTCGTTTCAAAAGAAACGGAAGGGAGATAAAAGTATGAAAAAACTGTTTAAAGTTATGGCTTGCGCATTGTCGGCGGTGTGTCTGATGAGCGCGTTCGGCGCATGCGGAAGCAAAGAAACGGAGGAAAACTGCCTTACGATTCGCTATTACGTCGGCGGTTACGGCAAAGAATGGCTGGAAAACGCAGTTAAAGGATTCTGCGCAGGAAAAGACGGCGTAACGTATAAACTCGTACCCGACGGGTCGGTAACGACGCGCGCCGGCACGATATTGAAATCGGGTACCGACGTGCCGGATATCTTTATGACTCAGGGCGGAGACTGGGCAACGTGGGTAACTTCGGGTTATATCGAACCGCTCGATGAAGTATACGCTCAGAAGGTACAGACGAGCGAGGGTGAAAAAACGGTGGACGAATATCTTTCCCCCGAAGCGCGTAACAAAAGTTATATGCAAAGATTAGCGGGGCAGGGCGAATATCATCCCTACGTAATGCCATGGGCAAGTCTCGAATGCAGTATAGTTTATAACGAAGATATGATGAAAAAAACGCCTCGTTCTTCTACCGGCGGTATGTGGAACAAAGCGCCCGAAACGGTAGCGGAACTAATCGAGTATTGCAATGACGTTGAGGCTGCAAACAAAGGCGTAGCCGCATTTTCGTGGAGCGGCGCCGAAGGTTGGAACTGGTTTGAATTTCCCATATACGTATGGTGGGCGCAACAACAGGGCGTTTACGAATCGCGTATAGAAGGCGAAGGCTCTTTTTACGATTTCTTTGATTTTGCTTCGCCCGACGTCTGGAAACAGACGGGAATTCAGAAAGCAATCGATATTTGGGAAAGCATTATCGTGAAAGACCGCGGTACTAAAAACGCTACGTGGAATCACTCCGTGGCGAACGTAGAGGAAAAGACCATTCAGGAAGCGGAAAAAGCGTTTGTGGAAGGTAAGTCTGCAATGATTCTCGGCGGCAGTTTTCTCGAAAACGAAATGAAAGAATTTATCGGCGTGGGCAACAACGAGAAATTCACGATGAAGATGATGGGAATTCCTTACAGCGAAAACTGTATGAAAAACGAAGACGGCACTAACACGAAAATCAATTTCGTTTCTGGCGACGACATTATGTTCGTCCCCTCGAAAGCCACTAATAAAGCTCTTGCGAAAGAATTTTTAGCCTATCTTTGCAACGAAGACCAACTTCTTGCATTTACGAAAAGCACGGGTTGTATGCGTCCGTTCAGATACGATCCCGTTGCGCTGACGGCGGGTAAAGACGGCTACGAATGGACGGAATTCCAGAAGAGTTGCTTTGCAATGTATACGGAAAGCGACGTAAATTTATATCTCTACCCTGGTAACCATACCGATTATAAAGATTATTCGAGAATATTTACGTATAAACGTCCCACGATATTCGCGGGAGTGGGTAGCGAAACGGCAGGCAGAAAAATGCTTGCGCTTACCGGAAAAGAAATTATGCAGACCGGCGCCAGCGGTTTTGAAAGCGTGTTCGATTCCGTAAGCAAAGAATTCCCCACGTGGAAAGCGTCGCTTGGTATCGAATAAAACGAAGCGACTGAACGAAAATGGAAACGATTAAAAAGGAAACAGAAATGGGTGCGATTAAAAAAAGAAGAAAAAACGATTTCGGAAACAGTATCGGAACGAAAATTTTTATCGTTCTGATGCTTGCGTATCCGATTTTGCAATTTCTCGTATTCTGGGTGTATATCAACGTGGATACGATAAGCCTTACCTTTTCGCGTTTCGACGTAACTACGGGGAAATACGTATTCTGGGGTATGGAACGCTACGCGAAAATTTTTCACAATATGATTTTAGGCGAAAACGTGGCGGACAGGACTATGTTTATCAATTCTTTCCGCGCAATCGTAATCAATTTTATAATCTTACCGCTTGCCGTGGTTACGGCTTACGCGTTTTATAAAAAAGTTCCGGGCGAGAAAATATTCAGGGTACTGTTTTATCTTCCGTCAATGATTTCGCTGGTTGTGCTTACGATGGTTTTCCGTAATATGTTTTCCGCGGATTTCGGACCTATCGCTTATATTCTTAATAAGATTACGGGACAGGACGTGTCGTACCTTTCGCTTGGCAACGATTACCTTTGGAATATTATTTATCTGTTTTGTATCTGGGCGGGACTCGGCTCGAACGTAATTTTAATGTGCGGGGCGATGCAACGAATTCCCGAGGAAGTCGTGGAGTCGGCTATGCTGGACGGCGTAGGGTTCTGGCGTGAACTTTTCAATTTCACGATTCCTCTCATTATGCCGACGATCGGCGTGTTCGTGCTTACGGCTGTTATGTCGGTTTCGTCGTTCGTAATGCAACCTATGTTGCTTGCTCTTTCGGGCGGGGAACAGAATAAATACATGACGGTCGGCTGGTATATATTTGAAGCCGTGCAAGGCTCTGACGACAGTATTATTCAATCGGCGGCTACGGGCGTGGTGTTTTCCACTATCAATATGCCGCTCGTACTCATCGCTAAAATCGTTATAGATAAACTTACGCCCGACGTAAGTTACTGATTTTATCGCGAACCAATGTGGAGAAAGAAAAAATGAAGCATAAACATTTGAAAAAGATAGCGCTTCTTTCGGCATGTTGCCTTGCGGTCACCGCGGTTAACCTTCCGTTCGCCGAACCGAAAACGAGCAAAGCCTCCGTATCGGCGGAAAGAATTTTTTTTGACGATTTCGACGCGCAATCTCTTGACTTGCGCCGCTGGACTCGGGACGACTCCGTCTGTCTGCAAAAACAATACGACGTATTGCGTCTGAATCTTGCCGACGAATGGGGACCTGCAATCACTTTAAGAAAGTATAAAATCGAAAAAGATTGCAAAATCACGTTTAAGATTACGCAGATGAGCGGCATGGGGTGGCTCGGTCTTGCTTTCGGCAATAAGAATTACGGAGATTTCACGAAAGGCGCTAAGCACGTGTTACGACTCGAAGAAAAGTCCGTTTCGTTGCACTCCGCCGATATTTCGGGCGTATTGAACGACGCGAGCGCGGATCAGAACCGCGTGCAGAACGAAAAAACCGAGGCAATTCGCACGGGCGCCGGTAACGACGGTTGTTACGTTATCGAGATAAATCTTAAAAAACGCGAAAACGGAAAATACGAAATGCAGGTTCTTGCCGGCGAGGAGGGAAAAACGGTCGAAGAGATCGTAACCTACGGCGCAAAGGGCGGAAAGGAATCAGACGGCGTTACGGCTGACGGATATCTCGCTTTTTGCGGGCAGAACGTAAAAGTCGACGTCACGTCCTTTAAGATTTCCGGAAGCGACGGAAAAACGGAGTTCGAGAGCGCTTTTACGCACGACGAACTTGCATATCCCGACGAATCGCAGAACGGAAAAATCTGGACGATCAGCGGAAGATACGGCGAAAGCGCGGTGTATTGCGGCTCGGCTAACCGCGTAGCGCTTTCCGAGGGGAAAGGGTTGCGGGCGAACGCCTCAGTTGAAGCGAACACCGAAACGGAAAAAACGTTCGAGTTATCATTTAAATGGTACTATTCCGCTACGGAAACGCCGCAAAACAGTTATATAGGCGCGCGTTTCGGTTGCGATAAGAACGAAAACTTTGTCGGAATCGGCAAAAGAGACGGCAAGCCCGTTCTCGTATGGTATGCCAAATCGGAAATACGCGCGTTCGAGCAGTTGTCGTCCGAATCGATAATCGAGGGCGAAAATACCATTTTGTTCCGCGGAAAATACGGCAATAAACTTGAAATCGAATTTAACGGCGTAACGCGGGAATTAGAAAATTTCGATACGATCGGGAATTTTGCTTTGAGCGTGTATCGTATGGGCGGCTCGGGAAGTGAAGCCGAAAAAACCGAAATAGACGACGTGCTTTTCGTTCGTTACGTAAGCAGAAATTCCAGGGCGGAATCGGTGAACAACGATTTTTCGGGCGTGAAGACGTCGGAAATAGAAGACGCCGGCGGTACGCTTACGGTTAAAGAATATTATATAAACCGTTCGGCGTATTACGTGGGCGCAGACGTAAATTTCCCGCTTGTGTATACTGAGGGTAAGAAAGGAAGCCTTTTATTCGGCGAGTGTAAAAATTACGGTTATTTCGCTCCGAAAAAAGAATATTCCGAATGGATTATACGTTTCGATTTGCAGGTGACTGACGAACGAAACGTGAAACAAAACCCTGACGGCACGTTCGATTTGCCGAAGTTGAAATCGGGCGCGATGCTCGGCGTGAGTTTCGGCAAAGAATACGTAGCGCAAAGTGCAACGGAAACGGACGGAATTTTCTTTTATAACTGGTACAATCCGGAGTTTACCGAAGGAAAACAAACGTACACGGGGGCAGACGGACAGACCTATTGCGGTACCTATCTCGCGTCGTCGGACACGGCAAAATCTTCCTGGAAATTCGGGAACGCGCCGATTGCCTACGACCTTTGGGGCAATAAGTCGGTAGTGTACAACGTGATGATTATTGCAGAAAATTCCACTGCAAAGTTATATATGAAACGCGCAGACGAAAGCGCGGAAAAAATGTTGTCGCCGATTTTTTCGGTGACGGGCGTAAATACTTACGGTTACGTGTCGATCGTCGGATTAAATTCCGCAAGTTTTAAAATTTCAAACTATTCGATTACGAACATTTCGCCCTATCGCGGGAGGAACGGAAAATGAGAACGATAAGAAAATTCGTTATGATATCGGTTGTCGTCGCGGTACTTTTATGCGGCGTGTTTCTCTCTCCTTGGAACGGCGCGGCAGTTAAAGCGTCGGCAGAAGAAAACGTCGTACCGCCTGCTGAACTTATCGTTGATTTCGAAAGCGACGAAAACTCGACGGAATTAAACGGCGACGCAACGATTACGAACGGCAAAGCCGTGTTGAAAAACGGCGGTTCGGTGACGGCGAAAGAAAAATTCCTGTCGTTCCGTTTGTACGTAAGCGTAAAGATCACGGGGAATTTTAAAATATCTTTCGGAAACGTTACGGTGATTTGCGGCGAAAACGGTTTTTCGGCGCAAGGCGCGGCGGTAACGTATACGGATAAAAAAGAAATCTCAGGCGACGTGTTGATTTCTCTGACCGTTATGGGCGGAAGAATCGAAGCGGGTATAAGAAGAGACGGCGAGCCGCGGGAAAGGTTGTACGAAACCGCTTTTAAGGCAGTGATTGTAGACGGGCAGACGAACGCGGTCGCGACGTCGTTTTCGGCGGAAAGCGGAACGGCTGAAATGAGTTATTTTGAAATTTTTTCATTGGAAGCGTCCGTGCCGACTGAAAGCGAAGATTACGATCCTTCTCACGATTCATCTGCATTCGACGTGAAACCGTTAAAAGAAAAGAACGCGGGGTGTTCGGGCAATTTGCAGAATTGCGTCGGGGAAGCGGCGATGGCAGCGGTAGGCGTATGTATTACGGCGTTTGGCAGAAAAAAAGTTCAGAAGAATAAAAATCGGGGCAAAAAATGAAAAAAGTTATTTCTAAAATTGTTTCCACGATATTGTGCGGTACGATGGTCTTCGGATTATCGGTTGCGACGGGGTGCGGT
Source organism: uncultured Clostridia bacterium (assembly GCA_934271245.1). GTDB lineage: Bacteria > Bacillota > Clostridia > Christensenellales > Borkfalkiaceae > UBA1259. The sequence continues at coordinate 11,722 of CAKQQY010000017.1, forward strand.
CAATCGGGATATTCCGCGGAGCAGGATAAATATCTTTTCGGAATGTGCGAACTGACGTCCGAAACGATGCCCTCGGCGGTAGATAGCGGCGTAACCAACGAATGGACGGCTCGCAAAATGGGCGAACTCGGGGTAAAAACGGCGCGTGTGTGGATGCACCATACGAATATTTTATATCGCGCGGAAAAATCCGACGAACTGTATCTCAATAAAAACGTAGCCGAAAAGTATCACGATTATATATCGCAATTAAAGCAGGCGGGCGTTGAACGTATTCTTGCGATGAGCCACACGTTTATTCACCCTTACGGGTACGTTGGCGACGAGACTTCCGTGCCCGACCCGTACGACGACGGAGAAACGTATCTGCGTTTTCTTAAAATGTACGAAAAAGCGTACGCCCTTATTGCAGAAGAATTTCCAGAAATCGGTTTTTACGAACCGGGAAACGAGTGGGACGACGAAGAACAGGGAATTTATCTGCACCGCGCAGGGTGGTCGGGTAAAGGTGACGGAGCGAACACGTACTCGGCAAAAGAGGCGGGTTATATCGCCGCCGATATGTGCTACTATGCGAATAAAGGCGTGAAGTCTAAAAATCCGCAGGCAAAAATCGTATCTCCGGGCACCACGTATATGGAATCGGGTAAAACCTTTCTCGAAGCGATGTATTCTTCGGTGAAAGAGCAACGGCACCCCACGGGCGAAGAGTATGCGAATATCGATTACGACGATTATTGGCAAATAGTGGCGTGGCACCCTTATCTTCAACCCGCGCTTGAAAAAGACGAGGACGAAGCCGCAATCGAAGAGTGGACGAATTACAATCTCGGTTGGCACGATATTCTCGTAAGATACGGCGACGGCGAAAAAACCATGTGGGCGACGGAACTCGGTTTCACCGACGATCGGTATAAAGGGTCGGCAGGTCAGGAAACCATTGCGAAGAGAATGAAATTGATGCTCGATTCGATAAAGAAAAATATGCCGTGGGTAGAAACTGTTTTCTATTTCAGACTTGCTACCTGCGAAGAGCATTTGATTTCGTCGTATGAAAACGGTTTCGGGCTTTTCTATTCGCCTGATCACTCAGACGAGCAGAAACGAAGCGCGCCAAAACCGATTGCAAAAATGTTGTACGCTTATTTTAACGGAAAAGAATCCACGGAAACCACGTTTTCGCGTTGATTAAATAATAAAGTTCAAAAAAAATTTTGGAGGGTACAAAATGACAGAGAAGGTAGACAGAAAAAGAACGTATGAAACGCCTGCCGTTTCATCATGTTTCGTTTTCAAAGAAGGCGACGTCTTATTGTCTTCGGACGGAGGATTTCGGCATGAAGAGATTGCGGAAGACATTTTCATGTCCTGACGCAAGGGAAAAGATTTTATGGAGGAAAGCAAAATGAAAATCAGGATGAGAAACGCATTGATTGCATTGTTAGCGGTTTTTGCGGCAACGTTTATGATAAGCGGCGCAACGTTAAGATTTAACGTAAACGCCGACGTTGCGGATGACGCTACGGAAAACGAAATTCTTACGATTCGTCAGGGGGCAAGCGTAAGAATTTCGGACAATTACGAACAGAACGGTATTCGTTACGAACTGAACATGAAAAAGAGCGACTACGAGAATATAAAAACAGTAAGTCCCGACGTCGTTTTCGGTATGTTCATCGCGCCGGCGGATTATGAAACCCGTTACGCGCCGCTTATCGAGAAAAATCTTGTCGGCGAGAATGCGGTATACGGTTGGGCTGAAAAACTCGAAGACGGTACTTACGGAAAATATACGGGGGCTAAAACGCAGATAATAAATCTCGTTACCGACGAAATGGGCGAAAAGAACGGCACTATGGTATGGTACGCATCGCTCGTCAATCTGTTGCGCGGCGAAAACGGCGGAACGGATAACAGAAATCGTGAATTCATCGGCGTAGGATATATGAAAGTCGGCGATACGTATACTTTCGTAACGAGAAACGACAACGCTCGTTCGATGACTTACGTTGCGCAACAGGCACGCGAAAAGAGCGAACTTACCGAAGAACAAAAGGACGTGTTATATAATAATTATATCAAAGATTTCGCGGACACCGACGTTCCTTATACCGTGAATTATGAATATGACAACGGTCTGACGAAAACCACGGAAACTAAGACGGACACGGCGAAGTTTGACACCGAAATCGTAGTAACGCCCAAAGAAAGCATTGTAAAAGACGGGTTCGTTTACACAGCGCTTGAAAAGACTGAATTAAGATCCACGGCTTACGCTAACGGAAGAACGCAGTTCACCGTAAGTTATAAACTTTCGCCCGAGTACGAAATAGATTTTAAAGACGCGACGGTAGAAAACAACAAGGTCGCAGGCAACGGCTTTACTGCGGAAAGCGTCACTGCTAACACGAGCGCGCTGACTTCTTCTCAAAACGGTTTGAAAGTAAGCGGAACGACCCAGTGGCAAGGAGTGAAATTCAGTTTTTCCGCTTCGGAATTGAAACCCGAAACAAATTACAGCGTACGTATTCCTTTGAAAGGGAAGGGCGGTAAAACGTATATCGGCGTGGACTATTACAACGCAGAAAATAACTCTTACGATACGCAATACAGTAATGAGGGTAATGCAACGCCGTTATACAGAACGGAATTTACGAACGGCGGAAATTACTGGTTTCCTTCCGATTCCGGTACGGAAATCGTTGCGGAATTCGTAACGCCTCACGTTCGTTTTTCCTATCTCGTGGTATATCTGATGTCGGCGGAAAACGCGGCGTACGAATATGAAATTCCGGGCGTTGAGATTTTCGAACGCGGCGAAAGCGGCGAATACGGCTTGACTATTACTGCCAAAGAAAACGGCAAAGACGTTCCTTTCGGCTGGCTCGGCGCAATGAAAGGCGTCGTCGGAAAGAATTACGTTTTGTCTGCCGATAAGGGCAACCTTGACGGTGAAGTAACGTGGAGTTCTACCGACGAAAGCGTTGCGACGGTCGAAAACGGTACCGTAACGTTTATAAAAGCGGGTAAGGCGGAAATTAAAGCCACGCTCGGCGGTCATACCGATTACGCCAACTTTACGGTTTACGAAGCAGACGGTAGTTATTCCGTTACGTCGGGAAACGCTAAACTTGTTTACGAAGAGGGGAATCCCGCGGACTTCGTGCTTGAAGTTAAAAAGGGTAAAGAATTCAAAGTATTGCAAATCTCCGACCCGCAGGTAGCGGATATGTCTCAGATAAGAAGCGGAAGAGAAATAAACGGCGGCTATAAGTTAATCTGGACGGACAGAAATTTTTCCGTATATAACAAACTTAAAAAGACTATCGAAGAAACGCAACCCGACCTTATATTGCTTGCGGGCGATATCATTTACGGCGAATTCGACGACAACGGCGCTATGGCGCAGGAACTGATTTCCTTCTTCGAAGAAAGAAAAATTTTCTATGCTCCGGTATTCGGAAATCACGATAACGAATCTTCGCAAGGTACTTCGTGGCAGGTAAGGCAGTATCTTAATTCGGAATATTGTCTGTTTGCGCGCGGTACCGTTACGGGAAATTGCAACTACAATATATCGGTAAAACAGGACGGAACGTGGATCAGCAATATTTATATGCTCGATACCAACGGCTGCATTTACAACAATGCGAAAGCGTCCGATAATCTCCCTCAGGGATTATACGATTCTACTGTAAACGATATGATCGCAAAAGATCAGGCGATTTCCGCTTATCAGAATAACGCGGCTACTTCCGATATGGCTTGTATGCATATCCCCGTAGCGAATTTCTATAATTCCCTCACTAAATACGGCTTTGACGAAAACAATCTCGACGTAAATCTCGCGGGCAACGCGACGGCTGAAGCAAACGGTGATTTCGGACACGTAATAGCGTCGGAAAAATCGATAAATCTCGTCAGCGATAAATACCGCGACTACGATATCGGCGCAATTTTCGGACAGATCGGCGTTAAAAACGTTTTGGCAGGTCATTGCCATTTCTCCAACACTTCCGCGACGATGGATAACGGCGTAAGATATACTTTCGGCTTAAAAGCAGGTCTTATTCCCGAACATACGGATGGCGAAACGGGCGGAACGACGTTTACGTACGGCGCGAACGGTTTCACTGCCGCTCCCTATTACGATAAATACGAAGGCAACACGTTGACGGGTGTTGACGAAACGACGAATATCATTGCTTACGGCGAAACGGAAACCGGTTACCGCGTGGCATACGGTAAGAACGATAACTGGGCGTTTATCCGCTTCAAAACGGCATATACTCTTAAAACGGGAGCGCATTATAACCTTTCCGTAAAATTGCGCGTAAATTCTTTGAATAACACGGTAGTGACCGATCATTTGAATATCGACGACAACTTTAACGAAGCGGCGTTTTTGAAGAACTGGACGAAGATCGGCGAAGAGAACGGCAAAGAGATATATCAGATTACGCGTGAGTTTAACGCGGCGAAAGACGGCGAATTCAAATTGCGTCTTGCTTGCTCGCACGCTAGTGAATATTATTCTTACGACGTTGAACTTTACGACTTAAAGATGGAAGAAAAAGATTATTCCAAGAATACGCTTACGAGTCTTAAAGGCGATACCGCATTTACAAACAAACAGACGGAAACCGGCTGGGAATTCCACTTTAACGGCACTGCCAACTGGAATACTATAACGTTTAATACGTCATATTCGGTCGTAGCGCAAAAAGAATACGTATTAACCGTAAAATTACGCGTTGACCAACTTAGCGGCGGAAACATCGTGATTAAAAACTTCTTTATCGATAATCAGGATGGCGGCGATATTGCGTTGGGGGACGGTAAAGATAACAACTGGACGGAATTTACGCCCGAAAACGGAAACGCCGGTTCGCAATATTATATTCAGCAAATCGTTTTCACGGCATCTGCCGATAAAGACTTCGCGCTTCGTTTAGCGTGCAACTATAACGGCGCCTATATCGTCGACGCGGAAATTTACGACGTAACGATTGAAGAATACGGCGTATTTGTCCTTAACGGTCAAAGCGGTTTTGCTTCGTGGGAAAGAACGCAGACAGGGGCTTCGGTAAAATTGAATTATACAGGCTGGGCAACGCCGACTATCACAACCAAAACGAAGGTTGAAAGCGGCAAAAAGTATACCGTATCTTTCAATGTTTCCGATTTCAACAATACGAGTTTAGGCGAGAATCCCAAAGGGTGCCACGCTAAATATTATACCGGAAGCGCAAACGGTTATAAGGCTCTTGCGCTCGGGAAAAACACGTTCACCGTGTTGGCAGATTCCACATCGATGGATTCCGAAGGAAGATTGAAAATAACTTTTGCCTTTAACGACGACGTTGGAAACGGTAATACCGTTACCTTCACGATTTCCGATTTCACGGTTACGGAAGCGTAAAAAAAGATTTTTGTCGGGGTATCCCGTATTGCGGGACGCCCCGACAAAATATAAAAAGCAATGAAAAACGATTATAAAACGTTAATAGAAAACTATATTTTTTCAAAAATTTCGCGCGTGCTGAAACAGCCGTATAAAGCCATAAGATATCCGTTTATCGATCCGGGGGAAGGTTACGAGGGCAATCTTTGGGATTGGGATTCGTATTTTACCGCTCGGGCGTTGTTGATTCTCGGCAAAAAGTACGGCGAAGATTGTATGACGAATGCGGGTGTACCTCTTAAAAAAGCGGAACTGCACGCAAAAGGGTGCGCGCTTAATTTTTTATCTGCCGAATGTCCTGACGGGTACGTTCCCGTAATGATGACGGGCGACGGCGATTTCTGCGAATTTTTCGTTCGCGAACATATGCGCGGCGTGAAAGTCAATCAGATGAAGCCTTTTCTATGTCAGGCGATTCTGAACGCCTGCGAATTCTCGGGCGATTACGAATGGTTCGATAAAGAAAAAGCGTTAAAGTACCTTGAATATTACGAAACGCATCAACGCGACGAAGAAACGGGTCTTTTTTTCTGGCAGGACGATATTATGATCGGTATAGACAATAACCCCACGGTATTTTTCCGTCCTCCGCGTACTTGCGCGGACATTTACCTGAATTCGTTTATGGCGCTGGAATACGAAGCGTTGCAGAAAGTATTCGAGGCGACGGGCGACGAACGGGCGGCGGAACTGAAAATTCGCGCGGAAAAGTTGAAAAGCGCGATTAACGAATATTTGTGGGACGAGCGCGACGGCATTTATTACAGCGGCGATATCGCTCGTTATAAACCGACGCTTAAAGCGGGAAACTTCACCTTTCACGAAAATCTTGCGCCCACCTGGAAAATTATGCCGATGCGCGTCGTGTTCTGGGGTTGTTTTCTGCCTCTTTACGCAGGTATTGCCGACGACGAAAAGGCAAAAAGGTGTATCGCGCGCCTGCGAGACGAAACGGTGTTTGCAAAATACGGTATACGTACGCTTGCCTCAGACGAACCTATGTATAATCTCGAAAAAACCTGTAATCCGTCGAATTGGCTCGGCGCGATTTGGGGAATTTCAAACTATTGCGTGTGGAAAGGCTTAAAGCGGTACGGCGAAGAAAAACTTGCGAAAAAATTGCAGGAAGCCACGATTGAATTATACGGCGAAAACCTGAAAAAATACGGCGATTTTTTTGAAAGTTATCAGCCGGACGGCGGTGAGCCGAATCTGAATCCGGGATTTTTAAGCTGGAATTTATTGATTGCTGAAATGTTGGGTTGATCCGGCGCGATAAACTTGTTTTATCGACAACGAAAAGAACGAATAAGGATAAAAAAATGAAAGATAAAAAAGCGGTGTGGGCGAAAGGTCGCGCGGAAGAAATGAATCGCGCGTTTGCTTTTGCTCTTGATTTGAAAAAGCCGACGAAGGGTGAAATTTGCCTTTCGGCGGCGTCTTGCTATAAAATATATGCCGACGGAAAATTGCTGGGTTTCGGACCGAACCGCGCGTCGCACGGGTATTGTCGTTTTGCTACCTACACGTTCGAGGCTCGCCGTATCGTAGCGGAAGTGCTTAACGTGTACGCGCAGAATTTTTGTTGGGTAAAGCAAAAGCCCTTTTTTGCCTGCGAGGTGAAAACGGAAAACGGCGAAGCCTATTCCGCCGAAGATTTTGCGTGTTTCGAACTTACCGACAGGGTACGGAAAGTGCAGAGATATTCGTTTCAACGCGGTTTTGCGGAAGTTTACGAAGTTTTTGCCGATCACGGCGCGTTGTACGTCGGCGATTTAAGCGAAACGCCCTATCCTCGTTGCGAAACGGAAGAGACTGCATTGCCGAAAGTTTTGCTCTCGTATACCGAAAACCCGTTGCTTGAAGAAGTTTCCGCCCGCGCGATAGACAGCGGCGCCGTAAGAATAAACGATACGCTGCCCGTGTGGACCGATCGTTCGCAAACGGAAGTGGGCGGTTTACTCGAAGGGTATAAACGCAGCGAATGGCAGGCGTTTCCTACCGACGAAGTCAGTAAATTCGAGTTTTTTTCAGGTGAAAAAAACGGTGACTATTCGTATGAAACGGTAGATTTTTCGCGGATATACGCAGGAATTACGGAACTAGAAATCGAAGCAGAAAACACGGGCGAAGTTTACGTAACGTTCGATGAAATTCTCTCGGACGAAAGTAATAAAGCCCTCAATCCCTTTCGCGGAGAAACGGCAAACGTTTTTAAATGGAGTATTAAAAACACGGGCAGATTTTCGGTATCGTCGTTCGAGCCTTATGCCTATCGCTATGCGCGAATCGTCGCAACGCAGGGTATTACGGTAAAACTGAAAATGCGTACGTACGAAAATCCCGACTCGAAAAAATTCGCGTTTTCGTGCGATGATAAAAGGGCGGAGCAGATTATGGAGGGGGCGCGGAATACTTTTTCGCAAAACGCCGTGGATTTGCTCACGGATTGTCCTTCCCGCGAGAGAGCGGGGTGGCTTTCGGATAGTTATTTTTCGTCGGTTGCGGAGTGGATTTTCACAGGCGAAAACAAAGTCGAACGCGCATTTTTGGAAAATTTCGTGTACGTGAATAAAAACGGTTTGCCCGACGGTATGATTCCGCGTTGTTATCCTGCGGATTATTATGAAAAAGACGGCTACATTCCTAACTGGGCAATGTGGTATATTCTCGAACTAAACAAATATTTTAAGAGATACGGGCGCGACGAGATTATCGAAAAATCGAGAGAGAACGTAGAAGGTTTGTTGCGCTATTTTGCGGGGTTCGAAAACGAGTACGGCGTGCTTGAAAATCTTCGCGGCTGGGTATTCGTGGAATGGAGCGAAGCAAACGAGGAGTCTCATATCCGCGGAGTAAACGTGCCGTCGAACGCGTGTTATTTCGCAACGCTTCTTGCGGCTGACGAAATTTATAATATGGCTGGATTAAAAGAACGAGCGGAAAGGGTGCGAGAATACTTGCTTTCGCACGCATATCGGGACGGTTTTTTCGTGGATAATCTAATCCGTAATGCGTCGGGTACGCTCGAACCCACCGAAAATTATACGGAAACGTGCCAATATTATATGTTCTTCTTCCGCGTTGCCGATAAAACCACCAATAAAGAATTATTCTACAAAATGCTGAACCAATACGGAAAATGCCATAAGTGCGGCGAAGGGAAAAAGTTGGCTGAAGCGAATATGATTTACGGCGTGTATATGAGGCTGGAACTTCTGATGAGGGAAGGGCGCAGAGAAGAATTATATAACGAGTGTTTGAAATATTTTTATGAGATGACCAAAAAAACGGGTACTTTGTGGGAACATAACGGAGCGTGGGCGAGTTGCGACCACGGGTTTGCTTCTTACGTTGCGAAATTTTTGATTTACGCGCTCACGGGGTACGACGTAGGAAAGGCGAACGGCGGAAACTGCGACGGGCAACCTGCTTTGTTGCAGGGCATAAACATACCTTGCGCCGTAACGTTTCCTTCGGGAAAAAGTATTCGCGTATAAATAAAAATTAAAGAGGTGAAATATGGCATATCGTATCAGATTCGGTACGCCCGAAAAAGTAGTTCCTTCCGCATATTGCAAAAATTTTTCGTATCGGGAAGAAAAGATAAGTTACGATACGGAAAAAATACGTTTCGAAGTAAACGCGAGGGGTTGTTTGCTCGAATTCCCGATTCAAGGGGAAGAACGTTTTTACGGACTCGGCTTACAATTAAAAGCATTCGACCTTACCGGTAAAAAATTCGTAACGCGTGTTAATGCCGATCCCGTTTCGGCTACTGGCGATTCGCATGCGCCTGTACCTTTCTTTGTCAGCACTTCGGGGTACGGTATATATTTTGATACGGCAAGATACGTTGAATTTGAATTCGGACGGAAAAAGAACGATTTGAAATTCCGTAAGCCGAGCGGCGATAAAGACGATTCGGAAGTAAAAACGAGTACGGAAGAATTGTACGCCGTACGCAGCGTCGGGGAAGAATCCGTTATTTCCGTACAGATTCCCGTTGCAAAAGGCGTAGACGTATATATTTTCGAAGGGGAAAACGTTACCGACGTCGTCGGGCAATACAATATGCTTGCGGGCGGCGGCTGTACTATACCGGAGTGGGGCGCAGGCACGTATTATCGTTGCTACGGACCTGCCAATCAGGAAAAAGTCGAAAATACTATACGGTATTTTCAGGAGAACGATATACCGTTATCCGTCGTCGGGTTAGAACCGGGCTGGCAAACGGCTTCGTATTCCTGCTCGCTTAAATGGAATAAAAATTTGTTTCCCGACCCCGAAAGTTTTATAAAAAAAGTATACGCGCAAGGGTTACGGCTTAATCTTTGGGAACATGCTTTCGTGGCGACTTCAAGCGATATGTATGCCGATTTAATGGAATATAGCGGTAACTATACCGTTTGGAACGGATTAGTTCCTGATTTTGCGGGCGAAAAGGCGCGGGAAATATTTTCGGATTATCATAAAAAAGAAATAACTTTCCGCTTGATAGACGGATTTAAATTAGACGAATGCGACGGCAGCGATTATACCGGCAGTTGGACGTTTCCGCTTTGTTCAAAATTCCCGTCGGGAGCGGACGGCGAACAATATCACAGTTTGTTCGGCACGTTGTATATGCAAACGATGTTGAAAGCGCTGGATAATAAACCGACCTATTCGCTGGTGCGAAACGCGGGGGCGTTGGCGGCTTCGTACCCGTTCGTATTGTACAGCGATTTGTACGATTATAACGATTTTTTGCGCGGACTTTGCACGTGCGGACTTTCAGGCTTGTTGTGGACGCCGGAAGTACGCCACGCCGATACCGCCGAAGAGTTTTTGAAACGTCTGCAAATGGTTGTGTTTTCACCGCAATGCCTTATAAACGGTTGGTATTGCGAAGAGTTGCCGTTTATAAAATTCGGAATAGAAAAAGAAGTTCGATTCTGGTTGAAAGAGCGTGAAAAGTTAAAACCGAGATTGTTAAAAGCGTTTGAACTTTATCACGCTACGGGTAAAGCCGTCGTCAGACCGCTCGTCAGCGACTACTCGCGCGACGAAGAAACGTACGGGATAGACACCGAATATCTTTTAGGCGAAGATTTGCTCGTTGCGCCTGCGTTTTTAGGCGAGAACGAACGAGAGATATATTTGCCGGAAGGTAAATGGAAAGATTACTTTACCGGTGAAATCGTCGATAGCGGCAAGCGAAAGATTACCACTGATAAAATAGCGGTATTTGAAAAAATATAAAAAAAATAATTACGAAATACGTTAAATAATGGATTTATGACTGAAATGAATACTGAGAAAACCATAAAAAGGGTTAAGGGCGATTGTATTCGCCCCGGCAAATATATTTACGATACCGAAGGTAAGCCCGTGCAGGCGCACGGGGGGTCGATTTTCTACGAAAACGATACCTTTTACTGGTACGGGGAAAATAAAGAGGGAGTAACGGGCAGAGCCGTCGGCGGTAACACCGCAATCTGGCATAACGGGGTTAAAATGTATTCTTCGAAAGACTTGTATAACTGGAAAGACGAAGGCGTTCTTATCGTCGATAACGAAAACCCCGACCACCCGTTTTACCCCGGCAGAATTATGGACAGACCGCATATAATTTTCTGTCCGAAAACGAAAAAGTACGTTATGTGGGCAAAGATAGCCGACCTTCTCGGCGGGCAGGGATTTGACGTCGGGTATTACGCCGTTGCGGAAAGCGATAAAATAAACGGCAAGTATACCGTCGTTAATAAAGAAACCCGCGCGCTTCCCGGGGATTTCGACCTTTTTACAAAGGACGATAAGGCTTATATAGTTTACGAATATCCGCACACCGAAACGATAGTCAGAAGCCTGTCGGAAGATTTCCGTTCGTTCGGGGAAGAGATTTCTCATCATCAGCCCGCGCCGTATCCGCCTTTTGCGAGAGAAGCGGCGGCGTATTTCACTCGCGGGGGAAAAGGGTATCTTTTAACGTCGGGAACGACGGGGTATTTCCCTAACGAAAGCGAGATTGCGGAAATAGATAATATACACGGAGAGTGGAAAAACCTTGGCAACGCCTGCCGCGGAGATAAAAACAAAAACTCGTTTCACGCGCAGTTTTCAAGCGTGTTCAGACACCCTAAGAAAAAGGATTTGTATATTGCTCTGGGGGACAGGTGGCTTGTCGATTTGCCGCCCGAATACGTTTCGGGAAAGGACCTTTTCGAGAGTTGGTTTAATCCCGAAAAGGAAAAGTTACCCGAAACTCTTTTAAAAGAATATACCGATGAAAACACGAGCCTTGCGACGTACGTCTGGCTTCCCGTCCGCTTCGACGAGAGAGATATGCCGTATATCGAATGGCAAAACGAATGGAAAATAGAAGATTTTAAGGACGAATAATATGCTCGAGAAACGCTTTATCGTAAAAACGGCGGGAAAAGCCTGCGACGAAAATAAGGTTTATTATTTAAATTACAGAATCACCGTACTTACGGACAGACTTTTTCGTATAGAAAACAGTAAGAACGGTAAATTCCGCGATTCCGCGACGCAATCTGTGTGGTTCAGAAATACTCCGCCCGTGAAATTCGTTTTAAGCAAAGATAGTAACGGGTGCGAAATAAAAACGGAAAAGTGCACATTACTTATTCGTCCCGAAAGAGAGAATTGCAGGGTAATAATAGGAGATAATACCGTATCTATAGATAACGAAGGAAACCTTCTCGGAACGACGAGAACGCTTGACAACTGCAACGGTGACGTGAGAATGGAAGATTGGCGACCTATGGCAAAACCTGCGGGTAAAGTAGAACTCGGCTTCGGCGTATGCTCAAAGAAAGGAGTTGCGGTTATCGACGACTCTGCGTCGCTCACGCTCGGCGAAGACGGAAAGATAAAAAGCGAGAGAGCGGACGGCACGGACGAATACGTTTTTTGTTACGGAACGGATTATGCGGGCGCGGTAAAGGCGTTGTATATAATAACGGGTAAGCCGCCTATGTTGCCGAGGTTTACGCTCGGTAACTGGTGGTCGAGATATTATCCGTATACAGACAGAGAGTACCTTGCTCTTCTCGAAAAATTCAGGGAAGAAAACGTACCGCTTACCGTTGCCACCGTAGATATGGATTGGCATTATTGTAACGATATAGACGAAACGTTCGGCGTTACCGAAAAGGGGAGGAATTCCGAATTTTACGGCGGAACTAACGGCTGGACGGGATATTGCTGGAACAAAACTCTTTTTCCCGACCATTGCGAGTTTTTAAAAGAAGTAAAAAAATTCGGACTTAAAATCACGTTAAATCTACACCCTGCGGACGGCGTGCGCTGGTGGGACGATAATTACGCGAAATTTGCGCGGAGAATGGGTATAGCCCCGGAGACGGCGCAAAAAATCCCGTTCGACATAGCGAGCGACGAGTTTATAAACGGGTATTTCGATACCATAATCCGCCCGTACGAAAAAGAAGGGGTTGACTTCTGGTGGATAGACTGGCAGCAAGGCACTACTTCTTCTATGGAAGGGTTAGATCCGTTGTGGTCGCTTAACCATTATCATTATATCGACAATGCGGTTACGGAAAATCCGCCGGTAATACTTTCGAGATATGCGGGGATAGGATCTCATCGATACCCCATAGGGTTTTCGGGCGACACGCACGTTACCTACGATACGCTGTCTTATCTGCCGTATTTCACGGCGACGGCGACTAACGCAGGGTATACCTGGTGGAGTCACGATATAGGCGGGCATATGAACGGCGAAACTAACGGAGAGATGTACGTTCGTCACGTTCAGTTCGGAGTGTTCAGCCCCATAAACAGACTGCATTGCAGCAACGCTAAAACGGTTACTAAAGAACCATGGTTTTATTTAGGCGGCGCGGGTGAAATAGCGGAGCGTTTTTTAAGATTCCGTCATTCGCTCATTCCTTATCTTTATACTGCGAATTATAAAACGGCAACGAGCGGAGAAGCGCTTATAAGACCGCTTTATTACGAACACCCCGAAGAAAAGAAAGCGTACGAGTATAAGAACGAATATTATTTCGGAGAATTACTCGTCGCGCCGATAACCGCGCCGAGAGAAAAGGACGGTTTTTCGCGGGTTAAAGTCTGGCTTCCCGAAGGTAAGTTTACGGATATTTTCACGGGCGACGAGTACAAAGTTAAAGAAGGCGGCGAAGAACGAATTCTTAACAGGACGCTCGATTATATTCCCGTACTCGCAAAGGCGGGAACGATTCTGCCTTTATCTGCGGATAGCGGAAACTCATTCCGGAATCCGCAAAACCTTTTGGTAAAGGTTTATTCCGGAAAGGGCGAATACATCCTTTACGAAGACGGCGACGGCGCATATTTTACTAAGTTTAAGGTGTGCGAAGAAAACGGCAAAACGGTGCTGGCGATTGCGGGCGAAGGAAACGAAAAAGCGATTCCGAAAAACCGCCGCGTAACCGTGACTTTCTGCGGAACAAGAAAGGGGGAAATTGAGTTTTATTCGCAGGGTGAAAAATTTGCGGTAAAGCCTGATTATAATGAAGAACTTACGGTAACATTCGATTACGACCCGAACGCTGAATATACGATTACGGCGACCGATTGCGAAAGCGAAATTGAAAAACTTATATCCCGCGCGGCGCGAGTGCTATGCAGCGCGGAAGAAAACGTTTATATAAAGCAGTGCGCGTATACCGAAATAGAGAAAGCGAAAACGCCCGAAGAATACGCTATAGCGGTAGAAAAAAGCGAATTGCCCGATATAATAAAAGCAAGACTAACCGAAACGCTTAAAAAGGAAAACGACAGATGAAAAATAATAGAATGAGGTGGCGTTGGGCTTCTTTTTTGGTCTACATGAATAAGAATTAGATTATTTAGATATCATAGAAGGAACCTCAAAAATGTGATATAATATATTATCCAAATATTGTGTTTCCTCTACTGACGACAATGACGATTCGCAATTCGGCATTTTGCCAAAGAGATAATATTGAGGGTATCATTGTGAAAGAACGAAAATATATATTTCATCCGGACTTAAAGCCGTACGAAAAACTGAAGGCTATATTGAATCCATCAGTTGACCGCATATTGCAAACATTGATGGGCGTTCAGTATGGAATGGAAAAAAATGACGACGACGTAAGCGTAACACGGTATCGCATTCCCGCAACGGACGGCGCAAATATCCGATTACTGCTTTATGTTCCGAAACAATGCGCCGAAAAAACGCCTTGTCTGATTTTTCTTCACGGCGGAGGGTTTGTGTTCAACGCCGCTCCGCATCATTTTGCCTTGGCTCGTCGGTTTACGAAAGAATTGCAAGTGAAAACCGTCTTTGTTGACTATCGACTTGCGCCGAAATATAAATTTCCGACCGCGCCGAATGACTGTTTAAGCGCTTATCGGTGGGTGATTGCAAATGCAGGGGAATTAGGCGTTGATACGGAGAAAATGCTTGTTTGCGGCGACAGTAAGTTTTAATTGTAATTTTCGTTTTTGAAAGGGTTCACGATGAAAAATTTCCGTGAGCCTTTTATCATCGTCCGTGAGAGCAATTCTGAATTTAATTCTGATAGTAATTGCTTGTGGGAACTGCCCGGTTTGTGTTTACTTCCTTTTATTGTTTGAGAATCTTTTTTGCCCCTGAATCCGCCGCGTATTTGCCGTGTATTACAATAAAAAGTGGTTGCAAAATTGTTGAATATAGGGTATAATGTGAGCGTTGAAGTGTTCTACGAACACTTCGGGGCTAACGCCCCTGCGAATTTTTAATAAAAAATCGCACGCTCTCTTGAAATTCGGCGCAAAAATGCCTGCAAATGCTTCGCGCTTGCGCATTTTTGTTTGAATTATAATACAAGCGTAGAAGCGTCCTTTGGACGTTTCGGAACTGTCGCCCCTGCGAATTTTTAATAAAAAATCGCACGCTCTCTTGAAATTCGGCGCAAAAATGCCTGCAAATGCTTCGCGCTTGCGCATTTTTGTTTGAATTATAATACAAGCGTAGAAGCGTCCTTTGGACGTTTCGGAACTGTCGCCCCTGCGAATTTTAAATAAAAATTCGCACGCTCTCTTGAAATTCGGCGCAAAAATGCCAGCAAATGCTACGCGCTTGCGCATTTTTGCTTATGTTTTAATGCAAACGCTCGGCGTAACTGCATTCGGCTTTTTGAAATTCTTAAAAGGAATTATTTTATGATAAATATGAAAGAAAGTAAATACTATCTTGCAATAGATTTAGGGGCGTCAAGCGGGCGACATATAATCGGTTGGAAAGAAAACGGAGAAATAAAAACCAAAGAGATTTACCGTTTTGAAAACCATATGGATAGCGAAAACGGTCATCTCGTCTGGGATACCGAAAGGCTGTTCCGTGAAATCAAGAGCGGAATCAAGGTTGCGTTTTCGCAATATAAAAATATTGAAAGCCTTGCTATAGACACATGGGGAGTGGATTACGTTCTTATAAAAGACGGCAAAGGGGTTTTGCCGTGCTACGCTTACAGAGATTCGAGAACCGCTAATGCTATACAAGAGATAAATTCGATAATTCCTTTTGAAACTCTGTATAAACGCACGGGAATTCAGTTTCAGGCATTCAATACCATATATCAACTTTATGCAGATAAAACGGCGAATCGCTTAGAAGGCGTTTCAACCTTTCTGATGATGCCCGAATATTTTAACTATCTTCTTACGGGCGTCGCAATGAAGGAATACACTAACGCCACCACTACGGGACTTGTCAACTGTAAAACGAAAAAATTCGATACGGACGTTATCGGAAGTCTTGGGCTTCCCGAACAGATATTTTCTTCGCTTCACGAAGCGGGAACGATAGTCGGCAAACTTAAAGATGACGTCGCGACCGAAGTTGGCGGACAAACGGTCGTTAAACTTTGCCCGTCTCACGATACCGCAAGCGCGTTCTACGCCGTCGATAACGAAAAAGAAAGCGCGCTTATATCCAGCGGCACGTGGGCGATTCTCGGCGCAAAAATAGAAGAAGCCAACGTATCGGACGAAGCGGTAAAATGTAATTTTTCCAACGAAGGCGGCGTCGGTAATTTCAGATTTTTGAAAAACATTACGGGTATGTGGATAAACGTGTGCCTTAAAAAGATTTTCGGCAGAAGTTTCGACGAGATGACCGCTCTTGCGGCAGAAAGTAAATTCGACGGGGTATTCGACGTAAACGATAAAGAGTTTTCGTTGCCGGAAAAGATGAACGAAAAAATAGCGCGTTGGTTTGAGAGTCGTAATCTCGACGTTCCGAAAACTGAAGGAGATTTGTATCGCAGCGCGTACAGGTCTATGGCAATGGGGTATAAAAAAGCCGTTGACGAACTTGAAAAGTGTGAAAACCGTTCTTTTGATAAAATATATATCGTCGGCGGCGGAGCGAACAACAAACTCGTCAACGAATTTACGAGAGAATTTACACAAAAAGAAATCGTCGCGATGCCGATAGAAGCAACGGCGATAGGCAATATAAAAAGTCAGACGGAGTTATGATTATGAGTTATCAGGAAGCAAAAGAAACTTACGCAAAAATAGGCGTGGATACGGAACTGGCAATGGAAAAACTTAAAAACACCGCCATATCCGTACATTGCTGGCAAGGCGACGACGTGGTCGGGCTTGACGGCGGCGGCGCCGCGTCGGGCGGAATTCAAACGACCGGCAACTACCTCGGGAGAGCGAGAAACTTTGAAGAACTCAAAGAAGATTTAAAGAAAGCGTTTTCCCTTATGCCGGGTAAAAAAAGACTTAATTTACACGCAAGTTACGCAATTTTAAACGGCGATAAAGCGGACAGAAACGCATATCGCCCCGAACATTTTGCGCCGTGGGTAGATTTTGCGAAAGAAATCGGTCTTGACGGTATAGATTTTAACCCGACTATGTTTTCTCATCCTATGGTTAAAGGCGGTCTTACGCTTTCTTCTCCTGACGAGAACGTGCGTAAATTCTGGATAGAACATTGTAAGGCGTGCATACGCATTTCTGAATATTTTGCAAAGGAAATGAACAGCCATTGCCTTATGAATATCTGGATTCCCGACGGATTTAAGGACGTTCCCGCCGACAGACTTACTCCGAGACTTCGCCTTAAAGAAAGTCTTGACGAAATTTTAAAGGAACCGTACGACAAGAAAAAAGTCGTTATCGCGGTAGAAAGCAAGGTTTTCGGCATCGGCGTCGAAAGTTATACCGTCGGCAGCAACGAATTCTATCAGAATTACGCGGCTAAAAACGATATCTGCTGTTTGCTCGATAACGGACATTATCACCCGCTCGAATACGTCAGCGATAAAATTCCCGCGTTGCTTGCTTTTTACGACAAAGTTGCGCTCCACGTTACCCGCGGAGTAAGATGGGACAGCGACCACGTCGTTTTGTTTGAAGACGAACTTAAAGAGATTGCAAAAGAAATCGTAAGAAACGACGCTCTGGATAAAGTTTTGATAGGGTTAGATTACTTTGACGCTTCCATTAACCGTTTATCCGCATGGGTTGTGGGCGAAAGGAATATGCAAAAAGCGTTGCTTTACGCTTTGCTTACGCCGAACGCCGCGCTTAAAAAATTGCAGGATAACGGCGAATTTACCGAACTTATGGTAAGGCAGGAACAATTAAAAACCTATCCTTTCGGCGAAGTCTGGAAAGAATATCTTATAAGACAGGGAATGAACGACGAATGGTTTACCGAAATTAAAAATTACGAAAACGGAGTGTTGAATAAAAGATGAAAAACGTACTTGAAGCGCCCTTTTTAAAAAAACTTTGCAAAACCACGAGCAACATGTATCGCCTCGGGTGGGATGAAAGAAACGGCGGAAACGTGTCCGTTCTGCTTGACGAAGAAGAAGTAAAAGAATATCTCGATACAAAAAACGTGTTACGCGTAATCCCGACAGGCTTTAACGCAACGGAATTAAAAGGAAAATATTTTATCGTTACCGGCACGGGTAAGTATTTCAAAAACGTAGAAGGCGACCCCGAAACTAATCTCGGCATATTCCGTATAGGCGAAGACAGCACGTCGGCGGAACTTTTGTGGGGATATAAAGACGGCGGAAGATTTACGAGCGAACTCCCCGCTCATTTAATGAGCCATGCGACGCGCCTTAAAATCGACCCCGAAAACAGAATAATTATGCATACGCATCCCACTTACACTATTTGTATGTCTGCCGTTCTTAAACCGGACGATAAATTATTTACCGAAAAGTTGTGGCGCAGCAATACTGAAGCGATAGTGGTATTCCCGGACGGAGTAGGCGTGTTGCCCTGCATGGTGTGCGGAACTAACGAAATAGGCGAAGCCACGGCGAAAAAAATGAAAAACTATCGCCTTGTCGTGTGGACGAATCACGGTATTTACGGGGCGGGCAAAGACCTCGACGAAACCTTCGGTCTAATAGAAACCGTCGAAAAAACCGCGCAATTATATATGCTCACTTTAGGTCACGTCGTAAACGAAATCGGCGACGACGTTTTGCAAGGGCTTGTCGATTTGTGGAATCTTACTCCGCTTGACGGCATTCTGAATAAGACGAATAAGTAACAGAAAACTTAAAGCGAAAATAACTATCCGTAAGATAGAAAATAAGCGAAAAAATAAATTTACGTAAAACGGTCAGACGTTCCTAATCGAGCGATTGACCGTTATTTTTTAAATTTTTATACGGAAATATGACAGAATCTGGCATAGTGATATGCTAAAATTAAAACGGGCAAAAGAGAACCCGCTTGCTTATTAAAAAATATGTTTCAAAAAATGGTATTGAAAAACGGGTTTTATACTGGTATACTATAGATAGTAAATATTTTTTTCTATCGCTTAAACCTGAATTTTTTTAAGATAATCGTAATAATTTGTATATTTGTGATTTTTTTATAAGGCGTAAAGAACGAAAAAACTTTACAGGTCGGTTTTATAATTTTTAAATTAAATACAAAATATCAGAACGCAAAAAAAGTTCCGCAATGCAGAACTCTTGCTTCGCCAGATGCGAAAAGTGATTAGACAAAGTCTTTATTTGAACTCGCTTTGTTATTTTGTAATACTCTAAAACGTTTAAATGTTGTTTCGCCGTTCATCATAGTTTGAGAACTTTGTTGTTTTGTAAATTCCCGATTATAGAGCCGATATTTTTATCGATAAGCCGTTTTGAAAACAAAACGGCTTAAAAATCTTTCCTAAACTAAAAAGTTATGATACAATAAAAATAAAGATTTTTTCAGGGGAAAAGGTATGAAATATGCTCTCGTTACCGGCGCTGCCGGCGGTATGGGGAAGGCTACCGTAAAAAAACTTGTCGAAAACGGTTATACTGTTTTTGCTCTCGATAAAAAAAGGGCGGAAAGCCGTGATAACGTAATCCCGATAGAAGTTGACGTTACCGACGAAAACAGCGTTCTTTCTGCTGCAGAAACGGTGAGAAAGACAACCGATAAACTTGACGCGATTTTGCATTTTGCGGGAATTTATATGTTGGATTCTTTTGTGGAAATGGGAAAAAGCGAACTCGATTTGATATTCAACGTCAATTTTTTCGGTGCGGTAACGGTAAACAGAATCTTTTTTCCTTTTTTAGAAAGCGGCAGTAAAATCGTTATTACCACAAGCGAACTTGCTCCGCTCGACCCGTTGCCGTTTACGGGCGTATACGCAGTAACTAAAAGCGCTTTGGATATGTACGCATATTCGTTGAGAATGGAATTGCAGTTGTTGAATATTTCCGTATCCGTCATACGTGCGGGCGCGGTCAAAACGGATATGCTCGGCGCGTCTACCGACGCTCTCGAAAAATTCTGCAATAAAACGCGCGTTTATAACTACAACGCAAAAAGGTTCCGTAAAATAGTGGACGGGGTGGAAACGAAGTGCGTTCCGCCGGAAAAAATTGCCGCAAAGGCAATGAAAATATTAAACTTAAAAAAACCAAAATTCGCATATTCGGTAAACTGTAACTTTTTGCTGAAAATACTTAACGCTTTGCCGTCGAAATTGCAGTTTTACGCTATTAGAAAAGTGTTGAAATAGGCGCTTAAGAGATAAAAATTTTTTATATAAAAGCCAACGCTTCGTTTGTCAAAAAGCGTTGGTTTATTTTAAATCGGAAAGTTTGTTTAGTTGTGTTTTTTAGGTAACGAGAACTTCGAAACGTCGATTTTTTCAATAGAAAGAAGTTGGATTTTTTTATCGACGCCGCCTGCGTATCCCGTCAGATTTCCGTTTGTGCCGATAACCCTGTGGCAGGGGACGATAATCGATACGGGATTGCTCCCCACGGCGCCGCCTACCGCTTGCGAAGACATTTTCGGCAGTCCTTTTTCTTTTGCGATTTGTCCGGCAATGTCGCCGTAAGTAACGGTTTTTCCGTAGGGGATAGTTAAAAGTTTTTTCCATACCGATTTTTGGAATGGCGTTCCGACGAGGTTTATTTCTGGCGTGAAGTCAGGAATTTTCCCGTCAAAATATTCGTTCAACCATTTTACGGTTTGAGAAAAAATCGGCAGAGTTTCTCGTTTTGCTGTTTTGTAGTAATCGTCGTTCACCTTTCTTTGACCGTCTATGTAAAGTCCCGTTAAGTTTTCGCCGTCGCTTTCGAGCGTAACGTTGCCGAGCGGAGAAACGTAGAAGTAATAATAAACCATAAAAGTTACCCATGATTGATAAGATAAATTTATTATAGCAGAAAAGTTTGCTCATTAAAAGCCGATTTTTACAAGTTTACAATTAGAAGAAGGCGTTTTTTAAAATTTTTTAGTGTATAGAGTTGAAATTTTTTTCGTTTTATATTACAATATAACCATAATTTAACGGCGCGGGGGTATGGCGCAGTTGGTAGCGCGTTTGAATGGCATTCAAAAGGCCACGAGTTCGAATCTCGTTACCTCCACCAAATGCAAAAATCCGCTGTTTTTGGACTAAAAATGCCCAAAATGGCGGATTTTTATTATGTGCTTTATATGGTTTTATTGCATTTTATACCATTTTGTTACCAAAAAATGTTACCATTTTTTACTTGATACTGCTTATTAGTAAACGTTTATCTTCTTCGTAAAGATGTCCATATGTTTTTAGTACTTGTTCTACGGTATCTCCGATAAGGTCTGCAACGACATATACGCTTGCTCCGAGATGTATACACATTGAAACAAACGAGTGGCGTAAGTCGTGCATACGGATTCTTTTTACGCCAGATTTAGCAATATACCGCTCGAATGCGTGTGATAAAGTATTTTCGTGAATAGGGTTTTCACCACCAAAGAAAAAAGGTTTTTGCGGCACATATTGCTCAAGAGCCTTTTTTAACGGCTTGCAAATGATTGTTTTATCTCGTTTTTCGTTCTTTGTGGTAGTGATTTTATAGGGGGAACCGTCCGTCGTTTTGCGGGTATATGTCTTATCAAAGATAATGTAGTCATTTTTAACGTCATCGGTGCTTAACGCTATCACTTCGCCTTTTCTTCTCCCGGTAAAGTAAAGCACATTAAACATTGCTTTGTACGTCGGATTATCAACGACGGATATAAACTTATCAAATTCTTCTCTCGTCCAAAATTGCATAGATGTTTTTTGTGTGCGGCGCCGAGGTTTTTTAACTTTGCGAAGATTGTTTGGTACGCCATAACGAAGTTCGCTCCACGTGAGAAAAGTATTTAACGTTCCGCGAATGTTTGAGAGCCTATTGTATGAATAGTATTTGCCCGTTCGACTGCTTTTTGTATTCCACAGAGTGTCTTGCCAAGAATAAAGTTTTTCAACAGATAAATCATTTATTTTTGTTTTGTTAAAATAAGGCAATATAAAGTTATAAAGAGTATTCCTTCTATCGTAGACCGTACTATCTTTGTTTTGGTTTGACATTGAAGCAATATATAAGGGGATAAGGTTTTCAACCGTCAATTCTTCTTTTCCGTTTGAAATGGATTTTCCTTTTTTTATGGGGTTGTTTTTCACAAGTTCGCAAGTTTTTGTAATAAAGTCAAGGTAACCTTGCTTTGCAAGCGATTTGTTAACGAATCCCGAAAGTTTTTTCTGTTTTTCTATTCCGTCCAAGGTGGTTACACGAAACCGAACGTCATAAACCTTACCGCGTTTCGTCTGGCGTTCGTGCAGGGAATATTTATTTGATGAAATGTAATATTTTGGCATAATTACCTTAACCAATACTTTTGTTCTTTCTTAAATTCATCTATATTAGTGGATATTACTTTTTTGTAGTCCAGCAAGTTATAGTAAGGGCGATAAAAAAACAAATCGCAAATAAAACTTTTATATGCATATTGATACGATGAATCAGATATATGTTTATTACGTATTTTTTTTGAGATTATATCGCTTTCAAATAAGCAAATAACAAATAAATTCTTTAACAGTTCATCATACTCCAAGCAGTAATCGAAATACTCG
Source organism: uncultured Clostridia bacterium (assembly GCA_934271245.1). Taxonomy (GTDB): domain Bacteria; phylum Bacillota; class Clostridia; order Christensenellales; family Borkfalkiaceae; genus UBA1259. The sequence goes on from CAKQQY010000017.1 coordinate 34,608, forward strand.
TAATTTTCAAAACAAATATACTTAGTATTCTTTATATTAAGTTCGAAAACATTATTGAAAATATCAATTATTTTGTAAATATCATCTTGTAGTAATTCGTAGCGATTAAAACCGTTTGATTTTGAGTTGCTTTTAGAAACAGTAACATATTGACCGAGTTCAAGTTCTTGAAATGTATCGTGCAATAATTCGGCAAGATATAAAGTATTGTAGCATTTTTCGTTGTTAAACTGTTTTAGTTTCTCTTTTAAAGGAATATCATTGCGAACTGTTTCAATGTCTTCTTTATAATAGTAAAATAAATTGTCAATATTTATTTTTGTTAAATGTTCGCTCTCAATGATTGGGGCAAGTCTTTTTTTAAAGACTACAATTTCATTTTGTTCGTTAAGAAATTGCTTATATAATTCGCTTCTTCGGCAATCGTCATCTGTATATATAAAAACGTTTTTTTTGTCTTTTCTGTCGAGAAAAGATAAAAATGTCTCGGCTTCGTTTTTGGATAGGTTTAAAGAATCAGTAATGCAAGAAAGTTCGGATTCTCTTTTAGATTCTGCTTCTTCTATC
>CAKQQY010000018.1 GCA_934271245.1 uncultured Clostridia bacterium
AATACCCGTAAAAAATATTTGTTTGTTTTGCATATAATACCTCACATTTTATTTAATACAAGAAGTTTTGTTTGAAACCGTCGGCAAACCAACGCTCCGAACCGGTTGTCGGATCGTACACGTGAGTTTCGTCGTGCCACTTTGGCGCTGTACGCATAGTTTCCGGATTGAAGTCGCGCATAGACTTGCCGAAGTAGATTGTTTCCAGATATCCTTCGGTATTGATATACACAACGTAGTCGATACTGCCGTTGGTCAATTTAACTATATTGCTTGCCTTGTCGAAAGAAATCATTATATGGTTCCGTCCTTTTTGCCGGATATCCGACATTCTCAACCCGATTATACCACAACTATCAAACTTAGTCAATCCCGAAAGTATACGCAATTGTGTCAAAATTATACTTTTACGCCACCCGAAGGCTGTCCGCCGCTTTCTATACCGATTATGCCGAGCGGGGGCGCAATCTTGTCTGTTTCAAACTCAACATCGTTTGCATTACAATCCTTGAAAAAGAACCTCTACAACTGACAAAATACTTTATAAAAGAAATTCAGTTGTATGACGATAAAATGATAATTATCTACAACACCCCAAAGACGATAAACCTTGACGAAAGTCTGACCGAAAGGTCAGCCTTCGGACAGGGTTTTTCTTTTTACGACAAAAACGTTAAAATGCCGTATGTGATACAAAACAGAGAGTATTACGGACTTAAAGATTTCAGACTTGTAATGCGTATTTAATACATACGCAGACGATTTATTCCACGGTGTTCTTGACCTGAGCCTCATAAGAGCGTGTCGGTAGGCAAATAAACCGCCAACCGACAGCCCCGAGGGGCTTTTCATTTGCCTTTGGCAAGATAGCCTGACACACTCCTTTCTGTCGCCCAAGACCCTTTCGCGGCATAAAACCGTCTGCAATTGCTACGGATAAAGCGATACGAACTTTAACCTACGAACCCCGAAAAGACCGAAACAACGGCACGCCGACAACCGAAAAACGCAGATAAAACCTTATTTTTTGTAAAAGAAAAATCCAAACCAAACACTTTCGTATTCGATTTAGGTTTTGCTTTGGCGGAGGCTGAGGGATTCGAACCCCCGTGGGCTTGCACCCAAACGGTTTTCAAGACCGCCTCGTTATGACCGCTTCGATAAGCCTCCGTTTACGCGGCTTCGTTTCGCCGCGTTTTTATATTTCTACTTTTTTTATTCTTTTTCCAAATCGGAATATTTTACGAGTTCTACGTCGGACTGTCCGAAAAGTTCCAGCGCGAACTCGTCCGGATAGCCGTTTTTATAAATTACCCTTTTTATTCCCGAATTGATTATCATTCTGGTGCAGATAACGCAAGGTTGGTGCGTGACGTACATCGTAGCGCCTTCCAAACTGACGCCGAGTTTAGCCGCCTGTATTATGGCGTTTTGTTCGGCGTGAACGGCGTAACAAACTTCCTGCATGGTTCCGCTGGCGATATTACGCACGCGTCTTAAACACTCGCCGCGTTCGGCGCAACTTTCTATTCCGCTAGACGCGCCGTTATACCCCGTGGTGAGTATCCTTTTATCCTTTACGACGACCGCTCCTACGTGTCTGTTTTGCTGAAAGCAACTCGACCATTCCGCAACGGTTTCCGCCATATTCATAAAGCGAACGTCCCACTTATTCATCTATCTTTTCCCCCGCGTGATTATTTATCTTTATTTTTTACTATGTTTTCCACTTCTTTCATAAAAGAAGATATATCGGTAAACGACCTGTACACGGAAGCAAATCTGATATAAGCGACTTCGTCGATTTCCTTTAACCCTTCCATAACCATTTCGCCGAGATCTTTACTCGAAACCTCCTGCGCCATGGAATTATACACTTTTTTCTGTATATCGTCGGTAAGTTTTTCTATTTTACTTGCCGGAACGGGGCGTTTTTCGCACGCCTTTATTATACCGTTTTTGATTTTATTTATATCGAAAGCCTGTCTGGTTCCGTTGGCCTTGACCACGAGAACGGGCGTGGTTTCCACCGTTTCGTAGGTGGTGAAACGCTTGCCGCAATTAAGGCATTCACGTCTTCTGCGAATAATCGTACCGTCTTCCGCAGAGCGGGAATCGACGACTTTGCTTTCCAGGCAACCGCAATATAGACATTTCATCGATGGTTTTCCCCCGAATAACTCGAATTTACTATATAATAGCACACTTTTTCGAAATTATCAAACGATATACAAAAAATCAGGCGGCATTTTAATATTTTTTACGAATTTGCTTAAAATAAGCGTGTATAACGGAGATCAAAATGCCTGTTTTAGTTTATATTCTTATAATCGTATATATTTTCGCCGTAAATCTTTACGGAATTTTAATGCTTAAATTTCAGAAAAAAGCGAGAGAAAAAGGCGACGAAGAAAACATCGCCGTATCCGACAGCAAGATTCTGCTCGCCGGACTTTTAGGCGGCGCAACCGGAATTTTTATCTTTATGTTTATTTTTAAGTACCGCGTTAAAAGTTTGTTTATGATGGTTTTAATGCCCGTATTTATCGCTCTCAATATTTACGTTCTGGTAATGATTTTAAACGGCGGACTCGGCTTTTACATCGTCTGATTTTTCTCTGTTTTCCGCCCCGATTTACAGAACTTCGTTTATTGCTTCGGGCAACGCTTTTATGACGTCGGTCGCCGTCATCGTGTAAACGTTCTGCTCTTTTTCGGCTATCTCGCCGCACCTTCCGAAAAGCCTTGCGCCCGCAGTCACGACGTCTATCGCGTCTTCATCAGAAGTAAGCATTCCGCACAACAATCCGCTTAAAACGTCGCCGCTTCCCGCCTTCGCAAGACCCGACGAACCCGTTACGTTTATATAAGTTTCTTTGCCGTCGGTGATAACGCTGACGGCGTTTTTAACTAACAAAGTCACGTTGAAATCGTCAGCAAATTGCTTGCTTTTTGCGATTATGTCTGACATAAACGACGCCTTATCCGACTGTAATAACCTTGAAAACTCGCCTATATGCGGAGTAAGGATTACGTCGCACTTTTTCGTCTTTAAAACGTCCGTTCCGAAAGCGGATAAAGAGTTAAGACCGTCGGCATCGATAAGCAATCTGCCGGTAAAATTTTCGAGAAAGTACTTTACGATTTTAAAAGTATCTTCGCTTTTCCCCATACCCATACCGATTGCGACGCTGTCGAATTTAAGCGCGGGCTTAAGAGATTCTTCGTCGAAAATCATATGTCCGTTTTCGTCTTTAACAGTCGAAACGATTATCTCGGGATTCTTGCAGGCGTACACCGAAAGCAGACTTTCGGGAACGAAAAGATAGGCGTACCCGACCCCCGTTTTCATGGAAGCAAGGGCGTTTGCGGAAAGCAGACTGCTACCCGTAAATTCTTTACTTCCGCCGATTACCGCGCACTTGCCGAAGTCGCCTTTATTGACGTTATGATTTCTTTCGGGGAAAAATTTTCTTACTTCTTCATCCCCTATAATTTTAACGCAATCGTCTTCCCAGACGCTTATGCCGATGTCTTTCGCAACGACCTTACCGCAATAATCTTTTCCGTCGTTTATGAAGTGCCCGAGTTTATACTCCTGAATCGCGACGGTGAGATCGGCTTTAACCGCCGCGCCCATAGCCAGCCCTGTATCGGCGTTAAGGCCGCTCGGAATATCGCACGAAACGACGTACGCGCCGCTCGAATTGATTTTTTCTATCGCGGTTAAATATTTGCCTTCGACGTTTTTATTCAACCCCGTACCGAAAATGCAGTCTACGATAATATCGTACTTTTTTTCGAACAAACCGAACAACCCGTTATCGATATTTATGCTGTTCACGGCAAACCCGTGAACCTTACTTAAAATATCGGCGACGACTCTGCCGTCTGCCCCGTTGTTGCCCTTTCCGATACAGACGAGCGCTCTGCCGCCTTTAAACTTTTTCAGTATTTCTTCGGCAACGGCTTTACCCGCCCTTAACACGAGTTCGCTTTGAGCGATACCCAGTTTTTCAATCGTAAAATTATCGGCGGCGCGCATTTGCTCCGCCGTTAAGATTCTTTCCATCAGTCGTTCTCCTTAAAAGCGGATATCGCTTCGCTCGCTTCGTCGTACGAAAATCCGCGACCTATCAGATACCTGTACGTTTTAGCCAGATTTTCTTTATTTATTTCTTTATTGCGCATATACTTTTCGGCAACCGCCGCGGCGTTTTCTTTAGACGGAACGGCGGCTTTTTCGTACGCTTCGTCTATTGCGTCTTTCCGAACGCCTTTCGCCATCAGTTTATAAGCCGAAAGCCTCTTCCCCTGATTTTTGCTCGCCGTTTCAAAATATCTCCTTGCGTATTCGGAATCGTTTATATAACCCGTTTCCGTAAGCCTTGACACGGCGTAATAAACGGCGTCGTCGGAAAACCCTCTTTTTAGCAAATAATCTTTTACCTGTTTTCTCGTTTTATACGCCTTCGAAAGGTATTCCGTGGCGCGGTTAAGCGCGGATGTCCTTTCTCCGTCTTCTTTGATAACGGTAATTTCTTCTTCCGATAATTCTTTACCCGTTTTTAAGTAAAATTTATAAACCGTTTCGGTGGAAACGGAAAAAGAGTATTCGCCGTCGATAAATATATTGCAACGGTCTTTATTTTTTTGTTGCGCGGAAATTTGCGTTATTTTCATTCGTTCACCCCGAACGGCTCGAAACCGTCGCCCGTAACTTCGTATTTTATATTACCGCAAAAAACGTCGGTAAGTTTTTCGAAAAATTTTTCTTTTACACCTTCTTTTACGGCGGTCTTAAAAACAACGGCGTCGTTAAAATCGGTGTTTATTATTTTTACGCCGAGTTGGTTGCATACGCCCGAAACCTTGGAATGTCCGCCGTAATCTGTATAAACGGTTACGTAAGCGACCTTTTCCATTTTACAGATTTTGCAGTTATCAAGGCAATCTCCGACCGCGCCCGAATACGCCCTTGCAAGCCCGCCCGTTCCGAGTTTTATTCCGCCGAAATATCTCGTTACGACGGCCACCACCTTGCTCAATCCTTTACTTTTTAAGGTTTCGAGCATAGGAATACCTGCCGTGCCCTGCGGTTCGCCGTCGTCGGAAAATTTCTGAACAAGTCCCTTTTCGTCGGCAATATAGGCGTAGCAGTTATGAGTGGCGAGCGAATGTTCCTTTTTCACCGCCGCCACGAAGTTTTTAGCGTCGTCTTCGTTTTCGACGCCCTTTATTTTACATATGAATTTTGACCTTTCTATTACGGTAACGTTTTCGGATTCGCCCGTAACGGTCAGATAATTTTCTCCCATAGCCGCATACCTTAATCGTTTTCCTTTATTTTACTACTTAAAAGGCGATATGTCAATTACGACGAAAAAACGCCGACCGCAAAATTGCGGAAAGCGTGTGTGATTTTACGATTTTTTACAAAAAACGAAAAGCGCTTGATAAAAACTTTTTATTGTGGTATACTTAACCTTGCCAAACAAAACCGAATCGAATTTTGCTTTTAAGGGTATTATTATACTCGCCTTTGTCAATAGTTCATATGTGTTTGTGAAAAACACGAACCCTTTATGGACTATTGCCGTAAGGCGAAATTCACGGTTTTGTTTGGCGACGACCGGGGTTCGTGTTTTTAGTGCGTTGACTTCGGTTGGCGCACTTTTTTGTTTTTAAGGGGATTAAAAAGATGAAGAGTATCGAGAAAAAACTTTTGAATACGGAGTCGATAGAAAAAGAAATCGGCGACGGCATAGTTATCGATAACGACGAAGTTTTGAAGAATTTACGCGGACAGATGAGAGTTTATCTTCCTTACGACAAATCTTATTTGCTGGATGATTTTTTTAATCACGTGAACGAAATTTACAAAAGACAAACGGTAAAATATTACGAACAAGGACTTTTAGACGGAATAAGGCTGTCTTACGAAATCAAAGAAAAATAACTTTTTTATAATCCCTTCCGCCGCCCCGAAAAACTACATATCCGAAACGGAACCGAACGACTTGACCCTATACGCGGTAAAACTGACGCAGATTTTATACTCGTCTTTCTCTTTTACCATTTGCACTATGGGGTCTTCTTTTATATCGAAGTAATCGGCGAGAAGTCTTTTCAAATCGTTTTCTATAAGCGTTAAAAAGTCGTCGCACACGTTGAATCTGTCGCTGTTAAGCAAGTTTTTTACCCTGATTATGTCTTTCTTGTCTTTCATATGCTTCTTTTTATACTCCTTCTTATACTTCCGAAAAATCCGCTGTATTTATCCGTCACGTTAAATATTTTATCCGTTCCTTTATAAACGTTCTGCGCGAGCATTTTATACGCTTTATACGAGTCGCTGTTTCTGGGAAGTTCGTATCCGCAGGACAAAAACACGGCGTCTTCTTCGGGCAACACTCCCACGAGTTTGGTTTTTAAAACCGTCTGAATATCCGACGGCATCATCATTTTTTCGCCGACCATCAGATCTCCCCTTGCTCTGTTTATTACAAGTCCTACTTTATCGAGATTATAACTTGCAAGTATAGATATAACTTTATCGGCGTCCCTTAAACTCGGAATGTTCGGCGTTGCGACGACTATCGCTTCGTCCGCGCAGGAAACGGCTCTGTGAAAACCCAAATCTATCCCCGCCGGGCAATCGAGCAGTACGTAATCGAACATAGACGAAAGGTTTTCTATTACGACCTTTACGTTCTGTCCGCTGACGGCAGACGACCCGTCTATACTGTTTGACGGCATTATATAAAGATTTTTTCTTCTTTTATCCTGCAAAAGCGCTTGTTTTACCCTGCAACGCCCTTCTAAAACGTCGTTTATATCGTAAACGACTTTATTTTCCAGTCCCATCACGACGTCCAGATTGTTAAGACCGAAATCTATATCCATAAGCAACACTCTTTCGCCGTAGTTTGCGAGCGCAAGTCCGAGATTCGCCGTAACCGTCGTTTTTCCAACTCCGCCCTTACCGGACGTTATAACGATATTTTTCGCCACGATTTTTTCTCCTTTTGCTTATAGTATCAAAAAAAAATCGCCCGTTATTGATTTTTTAAGTCAAAACAAGCGAAAATTTGTCGTTTTTATAATTATTTTTTTGTGTTTTTTCTGCGGGTCGTTTTTTCTTTTTTCCCGAACGGTCCTTTTGCTTTTTAGTCGTATTTAATGGAAAGTTTTTTAAGCAGTTCGGAATTGCCGAGAACGGTGCCGCCGCCGAGCGCCTTCACGGTATCGGCGTTTTCGGCTATATTTGTTTTTATTTTCGTGCGGTCGGTTACGTAATCTTTAAGACCGTAAATAGTGGTGTCTTCACCCGAGATGTAAATGCCGCTCTTTCTTATTTCCGAAGAAACTTCGGGCGGAAGTTTTACTATCAAAGACATTGCGTATTCCACGAGTTTTTCAAAGTATTTCTTTATGGGGTCAACGAGTTCGAACGCCTTTAACGTAAGCGTTTTAGGCAATCCCGTTTTTGTTTCTCTTCCCGATACGGTGAGAGCAAGTCCGTCGTCGTCGCAAAGACTGCCGATTTCTTTTTTCAGTCTTTCGGCGGTGGGAATACCTATTTGCAAACCGTAAACTTCGGCAACGTAATCTATTATATCGGTGGAAATTTTGTTCGCGCCGATATTGAGCGAAAAGCCTTTGATTATTCCGTCCAGAGTAACGGCGGCAAAATTCGTCGTTCCGCTGCAAATATCTACCACGAAGTACGGGTTGTAATCGTTGACGGGTATCTGCTGACCTATTACCGCAAGAAGGGGCGCGTACGCAAAATGCACTTTGTCTATCCCTGCGTTTTTCGCCACTCTTTCGTATTTATTGAGCGATTCGCGGCTTACCCCGCAAGGCACGGAAAAAAGCGCGGTAACCGCGTTCATTTTGCCGTTTACTTCTACCTTTCTCAAAAAATAGCGCAGCAGTTCCGACGCAACTTTTTCGTTGACGATTTCGCATTCGAATACGGGAAACACGATTTTCGTTTTTTCCGCCGTCTTTCCTATAAGTTTTTTCGCGTCTTCCCCGAACGCTTTGATATCTTTCGCGTTTTCGGTGCTGACGGCAACCACGGTAGGTTCTCTTAAAACCAGTCCGCAGCCGAGTTTATATATTTCGGTGTACGAGCCGTCGAAATTTATCGACAATTTCTCCCTTGGCATATCTTCTCCGTTTAAAACAAACGCCGTGAATAACACAGCGTAAGTTTATAATTTATTTTAATTACAGTATTTCAAGATTCTTCTTAAATATTTTTCTGAAGTCGGAACCGATTTTGTTCGCGTCGTTAAGTTCGAGAGTCGCGTCGCCCGTGAGTTCCGTTTTCATAATTACCGAATCGCCTAATATATCGCAGACTATTCCGCTTACCGCGCCCGACAAACTTCTGTCGAAACTGTCGGCAAGGCGAAGCATTATGCCCATTTTTCTTACTGCGTCGGCGTCTTCGTCGGTGAGTAAATCGTGATATCTCGCCCAGTCGAAAGCGTTTATTTCTTCTATGGAAGTGTTCGCCGCGACGAACGAAGCCATAACTATATCTCTGTGGCTCATTCCGTAAATGTTGGAATTGAGAACTATATATCCGCTATGTTTTTCGTAGTTATAGTACCCTACTTTTCTTCCCGTGTCGTGCAGATACGCCGCAACTTTCAATATTTTGAGATATTGTCTGGGGAATTTATGCAGTACGCGAAGTTGTTTGAACAGTTGTACCGAAAGGTTTACCATTCTTTCCGTATGAACGGGGTCGCAACCGTAGAAATCGTTTATAGCGGTAAGGCTATAAGTAAGCACGTCGGAAATCGGCTTATCGATTGTCGCGGGTACGGTGTAGTTAAACAGGATTCCCGTACGAAGTCCGCTCGAACTTATTACCATATTGTCGAGATTCATATACTTTTTGAAAGCGGAAATCGCCGACAACGCGCTCGGAAGTATGTCCGCCCTGCCGCTCGACAATCCTTTGATTTTCTTTTTTCTGTCAAGATCTAACGTTTTGAGCAGGTTGTATACGTGGTTAAAGTCCGTACCCGACACAACGTAGTTATGTATGGTGCGCAACGGATATTTTTTCATAATCTTCGTCATTCTGCAAAGATTTCTGAACGAGCCGCCTACGCCGATAAGTTGAACTTCGGGGTCGACGTCTTTTAACCATTCGATTTTCTTTAATTGTTCGGTAACGAAATTTTCGATTTTTTCCGCTTGCTCTTCGGGTTTATTCTGGTCTGCGCCGAAAAGTTCGGTAAGCGTTATCGCCCCGAAAGGAAGCGTTTCGTGATTTAACAGATTTCTTCTGTTATAATATACTATTTTCGTGCTTCCGCCGCCGATTTCGAGTATCAACCCTTTCGGAATATCCATAGTGTTTATTACGCCGCGGTATACGTACATCGCTTCTTCGTCGGCGCTTAAAACTTTCAGTTTTATTCCGCAGGTCGCGGAAACTTCGTCAAGAAAACTTCTCTGATTTCTCGCGCGGCGAACGGCGGCGGTGGCTACCGCGATGGTCTTTTCCACACCGTTTGCGTCGCAGAGTTTTCTGAACATTTTTAAAACTCTTATCGTTTCCTGTATTCTCGCGGGTTTTAAAAACCCGTCCTTTTCCATGTCTTCGCCGAGTCTCGGCGCTTCTTTCAACTGGTCCACTATCTGAAAATGACCCGCGTCGCTTATATTTACCAGAAGCAATCTCGCGGTGTTGGACCCTAGATCTATAATAGCAATCTTTTCCATGTAGTCTTTCCTATTTTGTGTATTATGATTTTTTCTCTATTTTAACACAAGAGATCGTATTTGTACAGACGTTTTTTTATTTTTGTGCAACTTGCTCCCCAACTTTTTATCGTTTTTATATTTTTTAACTTATATTTATAATTTTTATCTTTACTCGCAAAATTTTGTTCGGCTATAAGTTTTGCCGACCCTTTATCCGCTTCCGAAAAACGAATATTCCATTGTGCAATACGCACAAATCCGTTATTTCTCGTTTCCCTTTTTACTGTCTTTAAAGTAAGTTACTACCTGAATCACCGACAAGAGTATCAAAAACCCGCCGAAAATTCTCCTTAAAACGCTTCCGTTGATGTTCCTTGCGACGAAACACCCTATTATACAGAATATCACCCCCGTGATTATTATCGGCAAAACGCCTTTGAAGTCCACCAGTCCGTTTTTAACGTGTATTATAAGCGCGATAACCGCCATGGGAATAAAACTTATCAGGTTTACCGCCTGAACGGTGTGCTGACCGAGATTGAAAAACAAACTCAGTATCGGTATAAGCACCGTTCCGCCGCCCATACCCATTCCGCCTAACAATCCGCCCGAAACTCCGGCGAGCGCGTACCACAAAAATTCCATATCTTTTCCCCCTTAAAAAAACAACATTTTCACGCCGGCGGCGACCATTACCGCGGCGAAAATTATCACGATATATTTCGACGACAATTTAGATAGTAAAAACGCCCCTATCGCTCCGCCGACGGCGACGCCTATCGTCGTCGGAAGAGCGACGCTTACGTCAAGGCTTCCGAAAAGAGCGTAAAATATCGCGCTGACTATCGACAGCGGAAGTATTATGAGTATCGCCGTCGCGTGGGCGGTTTTCGCTTCTTTTTTTAAAAATATCATAAGCATCGGCACGACTATCATTCCGCCGCCGCCCCCGAACAATCCGTTTACCGTTCCCGCGATGATTCCCGTTATCACCGAATAAAATGTTTTTGCCTGTCCTTCGTTTCTGAAAAATAGTTTTTTTACGTCCATATCAAGTATAGTTTTAGCAATTTTACGATTCTTTTTACTTTCTTTTTAAAAGATTTTAATATTTATCGGAATAATTGCGGAATAATTACATTTTACGGTTGATTTTCAAAAAAAAATATTGTATAATATATCCGTTTACAGTTATATTTTACTTTGTAAACGGCAAACTACACTATAATTTTTCAACAGGTGAATCATAATGAGAAAAACTATCACGAAAAACAAACTCAAATCGATTTTAACTATCGCTTTGGCACTCGTTTTATCGGTAGCGGCGTTCTTCTGCGTCGCTTGCTCGAACGACTCTTCGTCCACCAAGTATAATTCCTATACTACCAAGACGGAAAAAGACGACGCCAAACTCGCGAACGGTTCTTTCGAATACGGCGTTTATTCTCTCGATCTCGACGACTTCCCCAAGAGATATTCCATCACGGGCTGGTCGAGCGTTTCGTCCGATAACTCTGCTACTTCTTCCACCGTCAACTCCGGCGTCGTGGACGTTTCCGCGGAAGGCTGGAAAGAACTTATCAATACTTTATACACCGACAGCGATTTTAAAACCTACGTAAACAGAGCGTACACATTCGAAGGCGCTACCAACGACGAGAAAAAACAGGAACTCGTCGGCACGGAAGATAAAGCCGGTCTTTGGGCTACCCCTTCCGTTCACCCCGCCGATTCCGACACCGTGGAAGGCACGAAGGTTTTAATGATCAACAACTACAACAACACCTGGGCGAACATCGGTTCCGCGCAGGCGACCACTTCTTCCAACACGATTACTCTGGAAAAAGGTCAGTACGGCAAAATTTCCGCGTGGGTTAAAACCAAAAACATCGACGTCGAAAACGCTTTCAACAAAGAAAACAAAATCGGCGCGAATATCCGCGTGGTCAATACCGTAAATTCCAAAACTCAGAGCGTTTACTCCGTTTACGGCATCGTCGCGGAAGAATGGACCAAATACGAAATCTACGTTAAAGCGGACGAAAATTACGCTTGCACGATTAAGGTTGCTTTAGGTCTCGGCTTCGGCAACGGCACTAACAACACCGCGGACTGGTGCGAAGGTACCGCTTACTTTGACGACGTGGTTTTCACTCAGTACAAAAACGCCGAAGAATTCGAAGCGGCTACCGCGGGCAAATCCGCTAAAACCGACACCATAGACTACAACGGCGAAGAAAAAATTTATAACGACGTCAGAACTCTTGCGGTTAATCAGTACTATCTCTACGATATGACCGTCAACACCCCCGTAGGTTATTTCAATACCAACGGGTTCACGATGAGCGGCGACTATACCAAAACTTCCGTAGGCGAAACGAGCGAAACCTATTTCGGCAATCACTCTTCTTTCGACGGAACTACCGGCGTCGCAACCCTTAAAAACGCAAGTTACTCGATTAAAATCGAAAACGCGGCGTTCAGCGTTGCTCCCCAAGGATACGTTTATTTCTCATTTAATATAGACAACCAACTCTCCGATTTCGACAGAAACGGTATCTCCGTTTACGTTTACGACGTTAACGGTTCCGCTACCAACGTTACCAACGCGTTGACTTTCAAAACCAGCGGCGAAGACAAAACTTGTTCCGTAATGGTTAAAAACAACTTTACCGACGGTGACAACAGAGATTTCTACGTTCTGGTAGTCGTTGGTCCTACCGACGTTACTTCTAACAAAATTAAGGACAATTACGCTACCGGCACGGTAACTATCAGCGACCTTAAATACTCTGCAGGCGAAGCCTTCCGGTACGTTAAAGACGCTAACGGCAACGCGACCGACGTCGAAACGGAAAACTATAAATTCTACGAATTATTCTCCGGTTCTGCGGACAAGACCGTTTCCCTTTACGCAGGCGAAAACGCGGACTACTCCGAAGATGCCGATACAGATTCTTACACGTTCGAAGTTTCTTCTTCCAACTCCGGCGAAATTCTCTTCCACCCCACAAAGGTGAAAAATTACACGGGTGTCGAATCCGACCACGTTTATCTCACCGAAAACGGCACCAAAACCGCTATCGATAACAGAACGATCGGTTACAACGGAAGTTACGCGGGTCTTATCAATACAAAGTATCTCGATAACTACGGTTCCATTAAATCTGTTATCGCGGACGCGCTCAAAGGTTCTTACGTAGGCAACGTTCAGCCTCTTATGATTTATAACGCAAGCGGCGATTCTTACGGTTACGTTGGCAAATCCCTTAATATCGCGGAAAGCAGTTTCGCTAAAATTTCCGTTAAAGTAAGAGTTACCGGCGAAGCCAAAGCGTATCTCTATCTTGCGGATACCACGGGCGCAAACAAAACGGTCGTCACTCTCGACGACTTCACCGTGAACACCGACGGTTTCAAATATATCGAAAACGGCAAGAAGTTCTCGAACAACGAACTTGCGTTGACGCTCTCCGCTTCCGATATGGATAACGACGGCTGGAAAACCGCTACCTTCTATATTGCGACGGGTTCGCAGGCGAAAGAATTAAGACTCGAAATGTGGAACGGCTCCCGTGACGGAAGCGAACCTTCCGTAGGCGCGGTATTCTTCGACAGCGTTTCCGTTTCCACATCCTCGGGATTTACCGAACCCGACTGGAAAACGGCGTTCGTTGATTCGTCCAGCGTTTTATACGGTTTGGATACCGAAAACAAAGCGCTCTATCGCAGAGAACTCGACGAAACCGAAATCAAATTCAACAATAAACAAACCGATTCCGAAAAACTCGTTTCTTACGACGCTAAATATATATGGTTAAAGACTTCCGACACCGTATACGCGGTATTTAACACCTTGCCCGAATACAGAGTCGCAGTCGACCCCAACAGCAGCAGCGACGACGACAATAAGGACAGCGGTTGCGCAAACACCGACCCCGGAGTATTCTGGATGTCCTTCTCCACTATTCTTCTCGGCGTAGCGCTTGCAGTCGCAATTATAATGCTCATCGTTAAACGCGTACGCATTAAAGCGAAAGCAAACAAAAACGACGCTAAATCGCATTACAAAGTAACCAGCCGTTACAACGCTAAAACCGACAAGAAGAAAAAGGAAACGAAAGTAACCGAAACAAAAGCGGAAGCGGATAATTCGGAAACCAACGACGACGCTACTGAAACGGAAACTACCGAAGAAACGAAGGAAGAAACCGAAACGACCGAAACCACCGAAAACTTAGACGATTACGTTTACGGCGACGTTCAGAACTTCGGCGACGCGGAAGAAGAAAAAACCGATAGTTCGGAATCTTCGGATAACGTTGAAAACACCGAAAACAACGATACGCAAGAATAATTGAAATCGTATTACTAAAAGGAGCAACGAATTCGTTGCTCCTTTTTTTTGCGTATTTTAAGTTGAAACTTGCTTGCAAGGATTATAACAGTATTTAATATGAAACGCCGATTTATGTTTGGTAAACCACAAGGCGGCGACAATGTTTTGCAAAAAAAATTGCGATTATGGTTGTTTTGTTTTTATGGAAAATAATTTTTACGATATATATATTCCCAAAGACTACACATATATATATTATATGGCAAACATTATTCTAACGGGTGGCGGCACGGCGGGTCATTGCACGCCGAATATTGCGCTTATTCCCTTTTTGAAAAAAGATTTCGACAACATTTACTACGTCGGAAGCGAACACGGAATCGAAAAGAAAATCGTTACGGAAAACGGCATTCCCTATTACGATATTCCGTGCGCCAAACTTACGCGTAAATTTACGGCAAAAAATCTTTCTATCCCGTTTAAGGTGTTAAGCGGCGTAAGGAAAGCCGAAAAACTTATAGATAAACTTCGTCCGGACGTCATATTTTCTAAAGGCGGTTACGTTGCCGTTCCGCTCGTTCTGGCGGCAAAAAACAAAAAAATACCGGTAATATCGCACGAAAGCGATTTATCGGTAGGGCTTGCTAACAGATTTACGGCAAAATATTGCGAAAAAGTTTTAACGTCTTTTAAGGACACCGCTTTAACGTTAAAAAACGGCGAATACGTAGGTTCTCCCATTCGGCGCGACGTTTTTAACGCCGACAGAAAAAAATCGCTCGAAGAATTCGGATTCGACGGCAGCAAGCCCGTAATTCTTATAACCGGCGGAAGCCAAGGCGCGGAAGCCATAAACAACGTTTTAAGAGAAAGTTTAGACGTTCTCCTTAAAAAATACGACGTTTTGCACGTTTGCGGCAAGGGCAGATTGAAACCCGAACTCTCTAAAAAAGGGTATTTCCAAACGGAATTTCTTTCAGCAATGGAAAAGGCGTTCGCAGTCGCTTCCGTGTGCGTTTCAAGAGCGGGTTCAAACACGGTTTTCGAATTGTTAAGCTTGAAAATTCCGACTCTTCTGATACCCCTGCCGAAAGGCAATTCGCGCGGCGATCAGGTCGAGAACGCCAAATACTTCCAAAAACAAGGACTTATTCATCTTCTCGAACAGGACTCTTTAACGCCCGAATCCCTTATCTTAAACATTAACGCCGTTTATTCTAACCGCGCGAATTTAGTAAAGAATCTCGAAAAAAATCCCGTGACCGACCAAAGCCCTCGGATTTCAAAGATTCTCTCCGACCGCGCGAAACGGAACAACCTCTGACTTTTCTAAGCCCGTCCATATCCTTAAAAAACTCATAAAGCGAAGTCTTCTCTTCACAAGGGACGTATTCGCTTTTTTCTTTACGCCCTTTGTTTATTATGGTTTTACATTCGGTTTTAACCTTTTTCTTATCGAATAACGCTTGTATAAGTTTGTCTATCGCCGTATATATCATTTCGTTTCTCCTTTTTACAATCCCATTTTAACTCGCCATAGTGTCAATACCTGTCATATTAAAATATTTTTATAAAAGTAATTGACAGAATTTGGTATAAATTGTATAATTTTTTATGTGGTCGGCATTTAGGTCGGACAACTATTTATACGCAAAGGAATTACAAATTATGAAATACGAGATAATGTTAAGTATTCTGTTCGATATGCTTTCTAAAAAAAGCGTTAAAGCGGCGTATCTTGCCGACAAATACGGCATAAGCGTAAGAACCGTTCACAGATACATTGCAAGCATGGAAGCGGCGGGCGTACCCGTTTACACCATTCGCGGCAACGGCGGCGGATTTTCCATAATAGACACGTATAAACTCCCCGCAACGTTTATGACGGAAGCGGAATTCGAACACACGATAAACACCCTTTCCGCCCTTAACAACGGGTTGACGGACAAAGTTTTATCTTCCGCAATCACGAAACTTAAAGCGGTAAGAAAGAACGAATACAGCGGTTTCGACATTAAGAGCGGTAATCTCGTTATCGACGGCGGTCCTTGGGGCGATACCGTGGGTTATAAAAGCAAACTTAACGTTATAAGAAAGTGCATCGACGAGAAATTGCAACTCGATATAACCTATCACGACAGAAACGGCGAAATTACCGAACGCACCATCGAACCGCACGTCCTCGTTTTCAAGCAAGGGCTTTGGTACGTTTACGCTTTTTGCAGACTGCGTAACGATTTCAGATTTTTCAAAACGGGAAGAATCGCCGCCGCAAAAATTACTTCTACTCGCTTCGAACGGCAAGACGTTTCCGATTTAATGCTCCCCTTCGATTCCTGGTTTACGGGTGTGGAAACCATTTCGGTTGCCATGCAGGTCGAAAAATCCTGTCTTTCCGAAATAGAAGAATGGCTGGGCGTTGAAAACGTAAACGAAGAAAACGGCGGTTTCGTCGCAAGGGCGAATCTGCCCGACGACGAAGGTCTTTTAAGCAAAATAATGAGTTACGGCAACGGATTAAAGGTGCTTGAACCGAAGTCTTTAAAAGACAAAATAAAAGACCGTATAAAACAAATATACGATCTTTATGAAACAAAATAAATATTATCAACGCCCGACGATACCGTCGGGCGTTCTTTTTAATTTACGTTTTCGAAAAACGCTTGTTTATCACTTTGCGAGTCTTAGCAATTTTCCATTACTGAGAATAAATGCCGCTGACAATGACGGGATTTTACAGTGTTTTTCTGTCTATAAACGCGCGGGCAAGGCTGACTTCGTCGGCATATTCGAGATCGGTGCCGATAGGTATTCCGTGCGCTATTCTCGTCACTTTTATTCCGAGCGGCTTTATAAGATTACTTATATACATAGCCGTCGCTTCGCCTTCCACGTCGGGGTTGGTGGCAAGAATCACTTCTTTTACGTTACCGCCCGAAATCCTTTTTAATAAGCCTTTTACGTCTATATCGTCGGGTCCTACGCCGTCAAGCGGCGAAATCGTGCCGTGCAGAACGTGGTACACGCCGTTATATTCGTTCAGTTTTTCTATCGCGATGACGTCTTTCGGTTCTTTTACGACGCATATGGTTTCGGCTGACCTGCGTTTACAAATATCGCACTCGTCTTCTTCGGAAAAGTTGCCGCATATTTTGCAATATTTTACCTTCTTTTTAACGTCTAAAATAGCCGTTGCGAAGTTCTGCGCTTCGGCGTCCGTCATATTGATGATTTTATACGCAAATCTCTGAGCCGTTTTCGCTCCGACCCCGGGCAGTTTCGAGAATTCGTTTATGAGTTTGCCGATAGGTTCGATATAAACTTTCATTTGTTAAAGACCTAATCCCCCGAACGCGCCCATTTTTTCGTTGTACGCTTTATCCGCTTTTTCGTAACCGTCGTTAAGCGCGGCGATTATTAAATCTTCAAGCATGGTAAGATCTTCCGTATCTATCGCGTCGGGATTGATATTGATACCCGTAACGACCTTTTTAGCCGTCATCGTTACCTTTACCAAGCCGCCGCCCGCGCTTCCGATAACTTCCGTTTCTTCGAGTTCCGCCTGCGCTTTCTGCATTTCTTCCTGCATTTTCTGCGCTTGTTTCATTAAATTCTGCATTTGATTTCCGCCGCCAAAGCCGCCGAAACCGCCTCTGTATCCTGCCATAATCTATATTTCTCCTGTCTATTATTTTATAATTACGATGTTTTCGCCGAAAATCTTTTTGATTTTCTCCGTTTCGTCGTCTATTTCTTCTATTCCTTTATTCTCTTCCGCAACGTCTACCGCTATCGTAAAATCGGCGTATCCGCTAAGAATTTCCTTAAACAACCGTTTATTGTCTTCGTTGTCGAGTATTTTATCGTCGCCCGAATTATGCGCCGTCAGGTGCAATATATTGCCTTTTGCCGAAACGTCTACCGTCTGGAACAAGTTCCACAACATTTCTCTGCCGGCTTCTCTCAGACCGAAAAGTAATTTTCCCTTTAACTCGTTATCGCTCGTTTCAAAAATCGACGGTTTATTTACGTTTACCGTCGTTACGGGTTTAACGGGTTCTTCTTTTACGGTAGAAGCGGAAACGGCGTTAATCGGTCGGGCAGATTCAGCTGCTTCGGCGAGTTTTACCTTAACCCCTTCTTCCACCTTCTTTTCCAACTGCGATATACGCGATAAAAGCGCGTCTATATTATAGTCGGTTTCGGGTTTGGTAAGTTTCATCGCCGCCGTTTCGAATATTATTCTCGGGTGGGTGGTATATTTTACCGTGTTTTCCGTTTCGGTGAACACTTCGAGCATCCTTATAAGTCTTTCAGTGTCTGTTAAATCGGCGATTTTTTTCAGTTGGTCGTATTTATTCTGCGGCAAAGAAAGAATTTTAGCGGCGTCGTCGCAGGTTTTTATAATCAGCAGATTTCTTATCGTGGACGAAACGTCTTTAATCAATACGCCTATGCTTTTCCCCAAGGACGAAAGTTTATCTATAGTCTGCATGACCGTGCCGGAATTTCCGACGATGACGTCGGTTACGAATTCCGTTATCAGTTCGAAGTTAGACGACCCTAAAATCTCCATAACGTCTTCGTAAACGAGTTTGCCTTTACCGTAAGAAAGAGCGGTATCCGCAATGGAAAGCGCGTCCCTTACGCTCCCTTCGCCTGCCGCGGCGATGGCGTAAACGGCTTCGTAGTCGTATTCCTTGCCTAACTCTTTATATATTCCGCCTATAAGCGACGCTATTTCTTCGGTAGGAATCAGCCTGAAATCGAACCGCATACAACGGGATAAAATGGTCGCGGGTATTTTATGCGCTTCCGTCGTAGCAAGAATAAACACCGCGTGTTTGGGCGGTTCTTCCAACGTTTTAAGCAAAGCGTTGAACGCCGCGCCCGTAAGCATATGAACTTCGTCGATAATATATACTTTATATCTGCACGAAACGGGCGGATACTGCACCTTTTCGCGCAGGTTTCTTATTTCGTTGACGCCGTTATTCGACGCCGCGTCTATCTCTATTACGTCTATATTAGACGGGTCGGAAAGCGCTTTACAACATTCGCACTCTCCGCACGGCGAACCGTTTTTGGGATTTTTACAGTTTATCGCTTTGGCGAAAATCTTGGCGGCGGAAGTTTTCCCCGTTCCTCTTGTACCGGTAAAAAGGTAAGCGTGTCCTAACCTATCGTTTTCTATCTGATTGACAAGCGTTCTGACAACCGGCTCCTGTCCGATAAGTTTATCGAACGTATCCGGTCTGTATTTTCTGTAAAGCGCTAAATATGACATGGTTTAATCCTTCTTTACAATCTCGTCGTTTATTTTTCTTTTTATTCTTTGTATCGCGTTATCTATCGATTTCGGGGTTTTGCCCGTTACTTCGCTTATTTCCTTATACGAATACCCCTGCAAATAATACCCTAAAATTTTGTATTCGTATTTGCTTAACGCTTCCTTTATCTTTTCTTTAAGTTCTTCGGCGATTTCGTTGTTTATATAGGTTATTTCGGGGTCGATTTCTCTGTCCGAAACGATGTCCGTTTTATCGTCGCCGTCGCCCGCGAATATGGAAACGTAATTATTAAGCGGTTTATTCGCGTTGGTGTTGGACTTTCTTATCGCGCTTATTATACTGTTTTTTATACAGCACATGGCGTAATTTTTGAACGGTACCGTTCCTTTATAAGAAGTTATCGCGATAAATAACCCTATGGTTGCCGTCTGCGCGATATCTTCCTTGTCGCCGTCGGGGAAAAAATATTTTCTCGTTTTGGAACGAATATACCTGTCGTAACGGGATATTATTACGTTTATAGCCTCGTTCTCGCCCCGTTTATACCTTTCGACAAGTTCTTCGTCGGGAATTTCGTTATAATCCATTATTTTATAGTTCTCTGTCTTACGGCTTCGTAAACGGCAACGCCGCAGGCGACGGACGCGTTAAGCGAGTTTACTTTTCCGAACATAGGTATCGAAACGATTTTGTCGCATTTGGTTTTGGTAAGCCTTTTTACGCCGCTGTCTTCGCCGCCGATAACAAGGCACAACTTACCCGTCAAGTCTGCGCTATAAATGCTTTCTCCGCCGATTTCCGCGCCGTACACCCAGAAACCTTCTTCTTTCAATTTATCTATCGCGTTGTTTATGTTGGTTACTCTCGCGACCTTTATGTGGTTTAACGACCCTTCGGATATTCTCATAACGGTGTCGTTTACCGACGCGCTTCTGTCTTTACTGATGACGATACCGTCTACGCCGGCGCATTCGCAAACCCTTATTATACTGCCGAGATTGTGCGGGTCTAAAATCTCGTTAAGAACTACAACGAACCCGTCTTTATCTTTGCAACCGTCTAATATATCTTCTAAATCGAAGTATTTATAGTCGGATACGAACGCGATAAATCCTTGGCTGTGCTTGCTTTCGCTTTCCTTTTCGATAACGCGTTTATCCACAACCTGCACTTTTACTTTATGCGAACGGATTACGTTGATAAGCCTTTTGCTCGCTTCGTCCTGTAAATCTTTCTGTACTAAAACCTTGTCTATTTCTTTATCCGTTTTAAGCAATTCGTAAACGGAATTTCTTCCTTCGACCTTCATTATTCTTTTCCTTTATTTAAAATTATATTTAATCTTTCGTAATCGCCCGACATATACAAAAACCCCAAAACCGCTTCGAACCCGGTGGACATATTGTATTCCGCTACCGACGCGCTTTTGGATTTGCTCGGTTTTTTGGCGTTTCTTCCGCGTTTAAATACGGCGAGTTCTTCTTCCGTTAATAGTGGCATTATCTCTTTTATAAATTCCGCTTGCGCGGTCGCTTTAACGTAACTCGTGGCAAGTTTGTTCAATTCGCCCGTTTTGCAGTCCGAACCGAACGCAAGTCTTTCCCTTACGAAAAGAGAATACACCGCGTCGCCGACGAACGCCAACACTACGGGATTCATATTAGATATGTTTTTTTTATCCCCTTTTTCGCCGAATCTGAACAATTTCGCCCTCCGTTTTTTATTTGCCGTTTTATAAAATGCAGTAAAATAATGAAATACCGCGAAGTCGTAAACCCTTGCAAGCAAGTTTGTAAGTCTTTGTATTAAAATTCAAGCAAAAATATTTGCTCGCAAGGATATTTTTGCGCCGAATTTCAAGAGCGTAGGCGTAACGCAGTTACGTCGGGCGCGATAGCGCCGAGTTTGTGAACACAAACTCCCTACGCGTATTATAATTCAAGCAAAAATGCGCAAGCGCATAGCATTTGCAGGCATTTTTGCGCCGAATTTCAAGAGCGTAGGCGTAACGCAGTTACGTCGGGCGCGATAGCGCCGAGTTTGTGAACACAAACTCCCTACGTGTATTATAATTCAAGCAAAAATGCGCAAGCGCGAAACATTTGCAGGCATTTTTGCGCCGAATTTCAAGATAGCGTGCGAATTTTTAGAATAAAAATTCGCGTGGGGCGTTTAGCCCCGAAGTGTTCATAGAACACTTCAACGCTTGTATTATACAATATTTATGGCGAAAAGACAATAAAATAAGCCGAAATATATTCGGCTTAACGATAATTAACTTTACCATTTTTCAAAAAAATTTGGACGACGTTTCCGCAAAGTACGATATTATTCCCTTAAAGGTTGCGTAGGCTATTTTTTCTCTGTATTCGTCGGTGGAAAGCGCCATTTCGTCCGACGGGTTGGACAGAAAACCGCACTCGCATATCACCGACGGAACGGAAGAACAATTCAAAATGTAATAATCCCCCGTGAGCGGCGAACAACTCCTTACCGCTTCTTCCATAGAATTGTACGATTCCTGTATACACTTAGAAAGTATCTTTGCCTTTTCATCGTTCGGTTTATAAAACACCTGCGCGCCGCGTCTCGATTCGGACGAATAAAAATTCTGGTGTATGCTGACTACCAGATCGGCATTCGACTCTTCTATTATCTGTTTTCTTTTAAGCATATCTTTTTTCTTTCTCGAAGAAGTTGCCACGCCGTATAACCCTTCGTCGGAATTTCTCGTCAACACGACGGAAAATCCGCCGCTTTCAAGATATCCCTGAAGTTTTTTTACTATTGCGAGATTGATTTCGCTTTCCTTTATACCCGTTTGCGCGCCGCATACGCCGCCGTCGATTCCGCCGTGCCCCGCGTCCAGCACGATTGTGATTTTATTCGGCTCGTTCCCTGTAACGGGTTTTACGCTCATCGCGCCGAAACATAAAACAAATGTGACTATTATTAAAACGAAAGTTACTATTACTGCTGCTTTTTTCTTAATCGACATAATTTTCCACTCGGTTTTCAACATTTCCACATTGTATCGGTTAAATACTGTGGATAACTTGCTTTTAAAGAAAGTTCTGACCCGATACGCGCGAAACGTTTTTTCGGTCAAAACAACTCTTCTCTTACTTAAAATATATTTATCGATAACACGTTTTATGCAACGAAAAAAGGAAGGGTGTTCCCCTTCCTTCGATTTTTAATTTAATTATTTCGCGAACCTGCCGAAAACTTCGTTTACCTTGGTTACGTCCGCAAAAGTGCCGCCGTACTTTTTGATTATCTTATACATTTCGCCGACTTGTTTTTTACGGATTATACAGATAAGCATCGTTCTGTCCGTTTTTGAGTACATTCCTTCTACTTTTATGGAAGTTACGCCGTGTTTTAACTTAGTAAGCAATTCTTCGGAAAGTTCGTCAGGTTTATCGGTAATAATTTCGAATTTATAGCCGTTTTTAAGGCCTGCAAGACCTACGTCTACGACGACGTTCGCTATAAAAAGGTTGATAAGCGTTCCTATCGCCGAAGTAATGTTCATACCGAAACTGAAAAAGGATATTAAAACGACGCTGCTATCCATTATAAAGGACAGATACGCGATATTCGCTTCGGGTCTTGCTTTTTTTATGAGAGCCGATATGGCGTACGTTCCGCCGCTTGCGCCGAAACGCCTTAACGTCATGGAAAACCCCACGCCCGATATTACGCCTGTGGCGATACACGCTATTATAACTTCGTAATCTTCGCCGTTATTCGCCTTGCAATACGCGGGAATATTCAGCCATTGCATAAGCGACGCCCCGAACCCTTGCGCGCAGATATAAACAAGAAGTATTAAGCCGAGTTTTTTATCGACGAATATAGCCATTAAAATAAATATAGGCGCGTTAAACAATATAAGCCAGAACGCCCACGGGAACCTGTCGTCGGTAAGATGATAAACTATCGTCGCCAAACCGCCGATTCCCCCCGGAGCAAAGTTATTGCTGTTCTGAAACATATAACTCGCAAAGGCCACTATAAACCCCGCTATTATAACGTATCCTATATCAAAAGTTATTTCCTTAAACTTCTTCATTTTTTCCTTCTTAAGTTCAATCTCGCCTTCGCTATGTTTTTTGTTTTGTCTTACAAAACTTTTTATCCGCCTAACGTTTACGCCTTTGCCTTTATACCCTTACGCAGCACGACGAGCGTTTCTACGTGGCGGGTCGCCGGAAACATATCGAAAGGTTTAACGCTTTCTACTACGTAATCGCTCTCCGTAGGAACAGACTTTATAATCGCACCGTTTTCTTCCCGTTTAAGAGTTCCGCACAACAATCCCACGTCTCTCGCGAGAGTTGACGGCATACACGAAACGTAAACGATTCTCTCTATTCCGCTTTTTCTTATCGCGTCTATTACGGGTTGTTCGCACCCCTTTCTCGGCGGGTCTAAAACGAGCCTCAACTTGTCCGTTTTCGCTTTTTTTATTATTTCCGGAAGCAACTCTTCACACTTTCCGCAATAATTTTTCATTTTGTACGAAAGCCCGTTAAGTTCCGCAAGTTCGTCGGCGCAATCGACCGCTTCTTTTATGATTTCTATCCCGATCGCATTCTTTGAATTTTTAGCAAGAAGAGCCGTCATCAGCCCCGCACCGCTGTACGCGTCGATAACCGTAGTATTTTCGTCGGAATCGATAGAGTTTTTCACTTCGGAATACAGTTTAGCGCACATTTCGCCGTTTACCTGTAAAAAACTTAAAACGCCGCCTTTATATTTAATTCCGTCCGATTCGCCGTAATAAAAATCATTTCCGCAAATTTTCGTGAAAGTATCCCCGTAAATAACGTTGGTTTCTTTGTCGTTTTTATTCACGAAAAGAGTAAACTCTTTATCAAGGCTTTCCGAAAGCATTTCGGGAAGCCTTTCTATCCCGTTGATTTTGTTTTTGGGGGTTACCAGGGTAATTATAAGTTTTTCTCCTATTTCTTTTACCGTGATTTCCCTTATATCGCCCGAACGGTCATATTCGTTATACCCTTTTAAGCGATATTTACTCATAAACGCTTTAAGCGTAGCGATTATATTTTTAGTCCAACAAGGGTTTATCGGGCAATCGTCGATAGCAACGACCCGATGAGAATTTTCGGCGTAAAACCCTATCGCCGTTTCTTCGCCGTACTGCGCCACGGGAAGTTGAAGTTTGTTTCTGTAACCCCAAGGATTTTCACACCTTACTGTTTCGGAAACTTCCGTTTCTATCCCCGCGATTTTATGAAAACAATTTTTAACGTTTTCTCTTTTTATCTCTAATTGAAAATCGTAATTTACGTGCTGAAGGTCGCAACCGCCGCACTTTCCGAAAACGGGACATCTCGGTTTAACGCGTTCCTTTGAAGGAGACAAAACTTCCAAAAGTTTGCCGTAGGCGCATTTGGAAGTTACTTTTAACACTTTATATTTTATTTTCTCTCCGGTAATCGCAAAAGGAACGAACACGGTTACTCCGTCGGCTTTTACGACGCCTTCTCCGTTAGAACCTATGGATATAACTACGCCTTCGAGTTCCTGATTTTTGCTTATCATTATTTGATAATCCTTCGTAAGTAATAATCGACGACCCGTTTTACGATTAAACAGAATCTATCGAAAACAAAATAGAATACGGCTCCCGCTAACCCCACGAAAACGAGAATATAATCGCTTATAAACTGCGGTAAATCGGAAAAAGTAAGTTTGATTACGTATATTAAGAAAAAGTACAGTCCGTAAAACACAGCTATACACCACACCGCGCCCAGAACGCAGAAAACCGCGTTTTTTATTTTACCGTAAGTTATCGCTTTAATTATCGGGTAAATACCGAAAAACGCGAAATACGCGGGAAAAACGACGGAAAATATATTAAATCCGCTGAACAAAAACGCAAGAATTCCGCCTGCCGCGTACGCCATAAAACAACCTGCGTACGAATTATAGTACAGCGGCAAGATTACGAATATCGACGCGGCGATAACCGTTATTAAATCTATTAAATCGATGTAGGCCCCGGCGGTCAGCGATATCGCTATGAACCCGGCGGATATTGCCGACAAGGCGATTACTTTGCTTTTCATTATCTGCAACAGCAATGGCAAAGCATATCGGTGCAAAGATAGTACGCGCAGCAGGAAACGCACCCCGAAGCGTCCGTTCCTCCCATCTGACGGTCGCCGCCGGACGAAGAAGCGTTACCCGAGTGGAACTGCTTTTCGGTATACGCCATTTTGTTTTTCAGTTTTTCGTATTCGTCTTTATATTTAGCGTTGTCGGGGTCCATCTGAATGGCTATTTCAAGTTGTTTTTTGCTTTCGTTAGTCCAGTTCTTTTTATAAAAAACCACCGATTGCAAATAATGCCATTCCGCGTCGCGGTCGGAAAACAAGTCGAGTTTATCCTGCGCTTCGTTGATTTTCCCGTCTTTTATAAGTTTTTCTATATCGGAAAATTCGGGAAGTCCGCTGTTTTTTTCTTTCGCCGAATTTCTGTATTCTTTTATTTCCTCGTACGCTTCTTCGACTTTGCCTAATTTGCTCGCTGCTTCGTTTCCGATTTCGCCTTCGTAAAAACGTTCGCGCGAATATTTTTCTTTTAATTCTTTATATCTTGCTTCTATTTCGGCGTCGGTAGCGTCTTCCGTCAAGCCTAATATTTTATAATATTCTTGCATTTTCTTCCCTCCAAAACCAACTTCGTTCTGCTTTTCAATCCTTTTTGCAAAACGTTGTCTATCAGGTCGTGATTAAACCGATATTTAACGTTTTTTCCGTATTCCGAAACGGAATATAGTACGTCCGCAAAAATCTCTTCTACTTCTTCTTTTTTTTCGTTTAACAGACTTTGTCTGTCCTTATAATCTTTATAAATATTTACGAATACGTTATAAGAACCTTTCTTTTTATCTTTATCGAAGTCGTCTATGGCGTCGATAAGATAAACCCACTTACCGAGCGAATACGCAAGGCCTTTAAGTTCTTCCGTATCCAGCCCCGAAAGTTCGACGACGATTTCTTTCATCATATTACCGAAAAAGTCGGCGGAAATATCCACGCTGTCCCCTTCGGTTTTTTCGTATTCGTTAAGACCTTTATAGTATTTAAAAACTATCTTATCGATTACGGGTTCCGCCTTTTTCGCTTTTTTATACGCCCCTTTAACGAAACTCTTTTTTAGTCTACCCTTATGCTCGTCGGTAACGTCGTCCACCGCTTTATAGTAAGCGAGAATAACGTTCACGCGTGCGACGCGTTTATTAAGTTCGTCCGTTTTTACGACGGGTCTTTTCTTTATCGGGTGAATAACGCAATGTTCGTTATTTATTTTAACG
The DNA here is from genome assembly GCA_934271245.1 of uncultured Clostridia bacterium. Classification (GTDB taxonomy): domain Bacteria; phylum Bacillota; class Clostridia; order Christensenellales; family Borkfalkiaceae; genus UBA1259. The sequence goes on from CAKQQY010000018.1 coordinate 26,720, forward strand.
TCCGAATCGATTACGTTATGCAGCAATATCGATAAAAAAGTCAGGTCGTAACTCAACAAAAAACGCGCGCGCTGTCCGCAGACGGAACCCAGACTTTTGCATAAACCGCAATAAGACGCGCGGTATAAAACCACGTCTTTAACGTACAGATTAGGGTTGTCTACGGAAACGTATCCGAACATTTTTATCCTCTTTTTCTCGGCAACAAACCGACCTTTTTATAAACTTTGGAAAGCGTTTTATAAGCGATTCTTTCGGCTCTGTAAGCGCCTTTATCCAGCACGTCGTCCAAATACGCTTTATCCTGCAACAACTTGTTCTTTTCGGCTCTTATCGGTTCGACTTTCGCCGCGACCGCTTCGCCTACCGCAAGTTTGAATTCGCCATAGCCTTTGCCTTCGAACTCCCTTTCCGCTTCTTCCACCGTTTTATCGGTAAAAGCCGAATAAATGGTCAATAAATTAGTAATTCCCGGTTTATCTTCCGCGGCGACTATTCTGTTGTCGCTGTCGGTAACCGCTCTTTTGAATTTTCTTATAATCGTATCGGTATCGTCGTCCATAGAAATGAACGCGTTCTGATTGGTATCGGACTTGCTCATTTTTCTGTCGGGTTCGGCAAGACTCATGATTCTGCCCGCCGACTTCGGGATATACCCTTCGGGTACCGTAAACACGTCGCCGTATCTGCCGTTAAAACGGATAGCAAGATCTCTCGTTATTTCAAGGTGTTGTTTCTGGTCGGCGCCTACGGGAACGAGATCCGCCTGATACAATAAAATATCCGACGCCATAAGCACGGGATAATCCATTAAACCCATATTTACGTTATCTTCGTGTTTGGCGCATTTATCCTTAAACTGTGTCATACGGGAAAGTTCCCCGGGGTAGCAGACGGTGTTTAATATCCAGGTGAGTTCCGCGTGTTCGGGAACGTGCGACTGCGCGAACAATATCGACTTTTCGGGGTCGATTCCGCAAGCCAGATAAAGCGCGGTGAGTTCGTAAGAATTCTTTCTTAACGTCGCGGGGTCCTGACGAACGGTGAGCGTATGCAAATCCGCAAGCGAAAAAATGCTTTCGTAATCGCTTTGTAATTTTTTGAAGTTACGGAGCGCGCCGAGATAATTGCCTATGGTAAGCACGCCGCTTGGCTGAATCGCGCTGAACAAAACCTTTTTTTCTTCCATTATATTTCACCTGTCTTAATCTAATATTGAAATTTCGGCAAAACCGCTTTATTTTACGATAAAAAGCGCAATTTTTCAAAAAAAATAAAAGCCGAAACGTGTTCCGACTTTTATTTTACACTATTTTGATTAAAAAAACAACTATTCGACGTGTTTTAATACAAACTGCGGCAAATCTTCTTTATTTGCGCTGCAAGTTAAAACGAAGTGAACGCCGAAGTCTTTTTCGAGTTTTTCCATAGCCGCGAATATGTTTTCAAGTTCGTTTAAGGGTTTACCCGTGATTCTTGCGATTCCGTCGATAAAAATGTATTCGTTATCGCCGCTCGCCGCGACTATTCCTTTAACGAATCCCCTTAATCCGTCCATACCCTGTATGTCGAATTCGGTAGTATCTAAAAATCTTATCTGATATTTAAGATCAAACGTATATCTTTTGGTATCGGTAATAAAAACGACATGCCCTTTCGCCGTATCGAGCGTTTTATTCGCGCAATCGATTATCGCTTTCGTTTTGCCAGAGCCTTTAGGTCCGTAAAAAATTTTCATACTTTTAGTCTCCCTATGTTTTCTTGTATATATTTTATAATAAATCTCGCCAAATTACAATAGTTATTTTAAAATTTATCCGAAAATAATTTATTTTTTTATCCTTTCTTTAAACGACGGCAAAATTAAAAATCTTTGTTCTGCCTTTTCGTTTCGTGTTTTTCGTTAATTATCGTCTTCGTCCACGCCCATCGCGAGTTTTGCTTCTCTGTCGGCGATATTCAACGCTTCCACCATTTCGTCGAGGTCGCCTAAAAGAAAATTATCCAAATCATACAAAGTTAATCCGATTCTGTGGTCGGTTACCCTTCCTTGCGGAAAGTTGTACGTTCTGATTCTTTCCGACCTGTCGCCCGTTCCTACCTGACTTCTGCGGTTTTCCGAATATTCTTTATCATATTGCGACTGATAAAAATCGTAAAGCCTGCTCTTTAACACTTTCATCGCCTTTTCACGGTTTTTGGTCTGCGAACGTTCGTCCTGACACAAAACGACGATTCCCGTAGGAATATGCGTAAGTCTTATGCACGATTCCGTTTTGTTGATATGCTGACCGCCCGCGCCGCTGCTTCGCAAAGTGTCTATTTTAAGGTCTTTTTCGTCGATATTTACTTCTATGTCTTCAACTTCCGGCAAAACGGCGACGGTACACGTCGACGTATGAACTCTGCCTTGCGATTCCGTTTCCGGAACCCTTTGCACTCTGTGAACGCCGCTTTCGAATTTAAGTTTTCTGTAAGCGGATTTTCCCGATATGGAAAAGGTAACTTCTTTTATTCCGCCGAGTTCCGTGGAGTTGTTTTCTATTTCTTCCGTTTTCCAACGGTTTCTTTCGGCGTATTTTACGTACATTCTGTAAAGTTCGTAAGCGAACAAACTCGCTTCTTCGCCGCCCGCTCCCGAACGTATTTCCATAATAACGTTTTTATCGTCGTTGGGGTCTTTGGGAAGAAGCAAAATTTTAAGTTCTTCGGAAATTTTTTCCTTTCTCTCTTTACAAGCGAGAAGTTCTTCTTCCATCAACTTTTTCATTTCGGGGTCTTTTTCTTCGGGAAGCATTTCTTTTACGTCCTGCTCTTCTTTTTCCGTCTTTTTGTATTCGGTATATTTCTCGACGGTTTCGCTCATATCGGCAAGTTCTTTCGTATACCCTTTCCACTCGTCCATTTTTGCAATCACGTCGGGGTCGCTTACGAGTTCGTTGAGTTTTGCGTACCTTTCGAGCATTTTATCGAGTTTTTTAAACATTTATAATTCCGCCTTTACAAATCTTTCTTTGTTTTCGTAATCTTTTATAACTTGTACTTTTTTGAATTTATCGAGCATTTTAACGATTTCCCACGCCTGATCGTAACCGCATTCCATTATCAGTTTGCCGCCGTCGTTGAGATGTTCCGCCGCCCGACTTGCTATAATTCTGTAATATTCGAGTCCGTCTTCGCCGCCGTCCAAGGCAAGATGCGGTTCGAAATCTTTTACTTCTTTCTGTAACCCCGCTATATCGTCTTTTCTTATATACGGCGGATTAGATATTATCGCGTCGAACTTTCTTCCCTTTAACTCGGAAAACATATCGCTTCTGATAAATTCCGCTTCCGCGCCGACCTTTTCGGCGTTTTCTTTTGCGAGAGATAACGCGTCTTCGCTTATGTCGGTCGCTGTGACTTTAATATTTTTTTCTTTATTAAGCGCTATGGCGATAGCGCCGCTGCCCGTACAAAGGTCGAGAGCCGTCTGACCGTCTTTTAATTCTTCGAGAGCGCAGGAAACAAGTTGTTCCGTTTCGGGTCTCGGAATCAACGCCCTTTCGTCTACGTTCAATTCGTACCCGTAAAAATCGGTGTTGCCGACGCAGTACCAAAGCGGTCTGCCCGTAATTCTTTCGTTTAACAGAGCCAGAATTTTCTTTTCGCCGTCTTCGGAAACGGTTTTTTTATCCCTTACTTCGTCCCTTTTTATACCGAGAGAAATAGAAACTATCCACTCGGCTTCGGCTTCTTCGTCGATACCGTTTTGTTTTAGTTTTTCCCCTACTTCGCGAAGAATATCCGCTCTCGTTTTGGGAATATAAAAGTTTTCTTCGGGTATGCTTTCGTCTTCGTCCATCATAAGCACTTTGTTAAACGCCGCGATAGCAACTTCCAGCATATCTGAAGTAGGTTCTTTCGTGGTAATTCTCTGAAGCAGAAGCCCCGGAACTTTTAACGGATAAAATATAGGATTTCTCGTTTTTGCAAGAAATTTTAAAAGTTCGTAGGAAAGCCCCGCAACCACGGGAAGCAACGCGATTTTTAAAAGTATTCTGAAAACGCCTTCGACCGCGCCGCCGATAAGAGATTCGGTAACGGCAAAAACAATTATGCTTATTACCAGAACGAACACCATAAAGGTAGTGCCGCACCTGTCGTGAACTCTCGTGCATTTAGCCGCGTTTTCGGGGGTGAGTTCCAACTCTTTTTCATAACACGATATGGTTTTGTGTTCCGCCCCGTGATACATAAACGTTCTTTTAACGTCGGGTATTAAAGAACACAGCAACAAATATGTGATGAAAACAAGTAGTTTAAGACCGCCTTCGATAAAGTTTTTCGCCCATATTCCGAAAGTTATGCCGAACCACTTTTCCAGCAATCCCCTTACGAACACGGGCAGCCACATAAACAGAAACACCGCGAGCGCAAGACCTAACAGCATAGAGAAAAACACCACGACGTTCATTACGTCGATTTTAAGTTTTTCCGAACACCATTTTTCAAACTTGGACGGTTCGCCTTCGCCGTAAACTTCGGCAGGCCGCATCAGAACTTTCGTACCGCCCACCAAAGACTGAAAAAAAGCGACGACTCCCCTTATTATCGGGAACCGTAAAATTTTACTCTTATTCTTTTTAAGCCTTTTGCTTTCTATTCTTATAATGCCGTCGGCGTCGCGCACGGCAGTCGCCATACTCGTTCCGCTACGCATCATAACGCCTTCCATAACTGCTTGCCCGCCTATGGAAGTCACTCTTTTCTGTTCTTTATTTTTCATTTAAAATTTAAAAAAAACGGCTTCAAGCGTAAAAACTACCCTCAAAACCGTTATACAGACAAAACCTATTTAACTTTGCTATATCTCTTGTTGAACTTATCAACACGGCCACCGGTGTCGACCAATTTTTGTTTACCCGTGAAGAAAGGATGACATTTGCTGCAAATATCTACTTTTATTACGTCAGCCTTCTTGGTAGAGCCGGTCTTAAAAGTTTCACCGCAGGCGCATACAACCGTTACTTCATGATAATCCGGATGAATTCCCTGTTTCATAACGCACCTCTTTTTTTAATTTCCAAATCATTATAGTATATTTTTTTATTTTAGTCAACTATATATCCGTAATTTTTTATCATTTTCGTTCGTTTCGTCCTATTTTATTTTGAAAGGTTTTTTACTTGCTTTTTTACTCACAATATAATATAATGAATGTCGATGAATTATCGCTTACAGAGTTAGCAATGTCGTTTGCGCCATAGTTTTATAAGAACTTTCGGTTTTTATAAACTTTGCGGGGACATTAGTTGCGGCTTTACTTAATCCATTGCGGATTTTAATTAAAAATTCGCTTAAAGCGGTGATTTCTAAGTGTTAAAATACACTTTTGCGGCTGTATTTTTATATAATACATTAACGGAGTATTTATGAAAGGGTGGAAATTAACTGACAAAAAAACTGTTCTCGAAGAAGAAATTGCGGTAAAAGAAACCGTTTCCAACGCTTCGAAGGTGAAAGTCACCAAGGCTATGATAAACCTTTCCGACGTTTTGCGTTATAACGGCGAAATGGAATCGGAAAAGGTTGTTTTAGGCAGTTACGGTTTAGGCATTATCAGCGAAACCGACGCTAACCTTTTGGGGCTTGAACGCGGCAAACGCGTTTATATCGAAAACCACAAGCCTTGTTACGAATGTTTCAACTGCAAACAAAATCACACCGAAAAGTGCCTTAACATCAACACCGCCGCCGTTGATTACGACGGATTTTTGTGCGATTTTATTTCAATAGATTCGGATAAACTTTTCGTTCTTCCCGATTCCGTAACGGACGACGAAGCCCTTTTTATCGGCGACGTATCCCTTGCCCTTTCGGTTATAGATTCTCTCGGAATCAAAAAAGGCGATTACATCACCGTTATCGGCGCGAACAACTTTGCCGTTATCCTTTCTCAACTTCTGATTTATTATCAGGCGGTCCCCGTTATCGTCGGGATCGACGAAGAACAGAATCGCATTGCGAAAGATTCGGGTATTTATTACGTTTTAGGTCCTAACGACAACTGGACGAAAGAAGTCAACGCCATTACGGGCGGGCGTATGACCACGAGCGTCGTTTACATTTCGGATAATAACATTTCCGTAAATAAAGCCTTTGCCCTTGCGTCGCACGGCGCGAACGTTGCGTTTACGGGTATTTCCAACAAAACGGGCGCGATTGCGTTTACGCAGGCAATCAAAAAAAGACTTACCATTCACTGCATAGCGGGTGAAACCGGCAACACTTCGGCAAGCATAAACCTTCTGGCGAATAAGGCGATTAACTTATCGAAACTTAAAATCGCCCACGACGATTACAAAAACGTTCCCGCGGTATTTTCTAAACTCGACGAAGAATACGAAACGACGGGCAAAGTTACCGAAACCATTATTAAAGTTTTCTAAATTTTACGTATACGTTAAAACGCTTTGCGTATTGCAAAGCGTTTTTTTATTCCGTTTTTCTCCGCGCCGTTTTCCGAATGCCACGGAGTTTTTTCGTTTTAATAAATCGTTTACTCGCGGCGACTACTTGCATTTACGCTGGTCTTTTATATGCGGCGCGGCGTTTCCCGATTCTTATAAACTTAAAAATTCGTCTTCGATTCTTTTGGCTACCGAAGCCATATTTTTCACTTTCTCGAAAATCGTTTTTTCGTCGTCTTCTTTTTTTAAGTAGGAATCCGCTTCGAGCGTGAAATACCCTTTATAATCAACGTCTTTCAACGCTTTTACAACTTCTTTAAAATCGATTTTGTCGGTAAAAGGAAGTTCGTGCAGATCGCGAAGTTTATCGTTATCGTGAATATGCAAGGCGGCAACGTGAGAACCGAGAGTTCGTATCATGCTTTCGGCAGACGTGTTCAAGCCTTTCATTTCGGCATGCCCTACGTCAACGCAGGCGACGAAATTTTCGTCGTTCACGGCAAGAATATGTTTTAAGAAGTCTTCCCCGTCGGAACACGCCGCTTTTTTCGCATGCCCTTGCTCGGTATCCCAGTTCCACATATTTTCCGTGGCTATTTTTATGCCGCAATCTTTTGCGAAAGGTAACAGTTCCGAGTACATTTCGGCGTTTTCTTCCGCCGTTTTATTATTGTCGGGGTGAATGATTATTATTTTCGAACTCGCTTCGGCGGAAAACTCTATCGCCCTTTTTAAGTCGTCTTTAATCCCCTTTACGGAAACGGGGAACGGCGCGTGCGACTGATTGCAATATATTCCGTTATCTTCGCCGATTCGTTTAAGACGCCTTACGTAAGCGATTCCGTCTTTTCCGTTAAGCGGCGTGTCGGGAAAATAGCAACTTTTCGATTGCCAATCGTAGCGAACCATATTGTATATAAGGGTAAAATCCCAGCAATCGAATCCCGCTTTCGCAATCGTTTCTATCGCCCTTTCTTCCCCGACGATTTTCGCCAAAGAACCTATTTCCGTAGAAGTTTTCATCTCTTTTTCTCTCTTTGCGTTTGATTTTTCAGTTACGTTATTTTACGGCTTGCAAACAAGTTTTCTTACTCATATTTTAGCATTACATAACCCCAAAGTCAACGCCTGCCAATTTTTAATTCAGCGATAAATTGTTATTTTCTAAAGAACTATAACAAATGGCTGAAATCATAGCGGCCATATAGAAGAAAAATAAGATTAACAATTTTACTTTAAAAGATCGCATAGTATACCGAACCAATACACTTGATTAAACGTTACAGCGCACGCTTTTTCGCTAACCGGAACACCGTGATTTCTTTTATCGTATAACTCTATCATCTTTTCAAGATTATCTTTATCCAATTTTCTGCGTTGTTTGATTTTTGAAGAGTAATTATGCTCTCTTGCATTATCAATATATACGTTACCGTTTTCCGAATAAACAAAAAACCATCGCGGCTGTCTATTCCCTTTTGGCGTCGTTCTTATATCTCTCGGGTTTTCCTTAAAAGAATCATAAATAGTTTGCCAATTCATAAAATTTCTCTCCTTTTAACACTTTCTTTTTATTTTTACCAACACATATGTTTTCTTG
>CAKQQY010000019.1 GCA_934271245.1 uncultured Clostridia bacterium
GCGCTTTTCATTCTATCATCAAATGCGTATAAATATTCATTCAGCGATTCGCTAATAACGTCTGCCATTTTATATACTAAATTCAATCTTGTTAAATTATATAAATTATAATTGTTCTCGCTTTTACCCGCAACAATACCGATAATGCTAATATCGCCGATAATGTCTAAATCTTTATTAACGCCAAGTCCCGGTTTTAGCCCCTTATCTTTTAGTTTTATTAAGCCTATATCGTCTTCCGAACCTATTGCTGCATCTATAGCAATAACAATACTGTTTGGGTGCATTTTTTTTACATAAGTTTTAACATATCCGACTTCACGCGCGGTAATGGGCGAATTAAGCGTCCCATATACGTAAGAAGATAAATTTTTCTTTTTTAATAGCGTTCCAACAAGTGGGCCAAGGCTATCGCCCAAAACCAGGTCACTTCCGACACATACAATAATCGGTTTTTTGCATTTTATATTGTTTTTATGCAGTGCTTGACTTAGACCGTTTACCGAATAAGCATTAAATGAATTAAACGTATATTCCATATTATACTTCCATAATTTTTCTATACTGTTTATACCCATAATCTTGTGTTTTTACACATATATAAGAGACAAAATTACTAAATTTAAAGCAAAAATTCCATTTAAAAAATCGCATTTAGACGGTCTGAGAGGCTCTATCGTACCCCCATTTTTTCAGTTTTTCCGACCGTTTTTTGTTCGATTTTTGATTAAATTTTCATTTATTTTTAAAATATCTTGTTTGATTTTTGTTTACTTTGTTATTCGAAGACCACCGTTCTGTTTCTTGTTAATTAAATTTTATTTATTTTTTATTATAATATATTTATTTTATGATTATTTATTTTAACAATACACCATTAACCAACAAGAAATAATTTGATACTATTTATTGAGTCAAAGCTAAAACATTTGCTTGTGTAAATCATTTTTTATTATAATTAGTAAAATAATTATTTGTTTTTATTAAATTTATCCTTGCGCCATAATACTTTTTACTAGAAAATAACTGTTACAATATTACAAACTCTCATCATTGTTTCACATGAAACATTTCCTATTACATTTGCAAAATATGTTTCACGTGAAACACATAATAATACTCTTTAACTCAATTGTTCCACGTGAAACAAACACTACGGACTACAAGCAAATGTTTCACATGAAACATTTTGTTAATAAAGTACGTTTGCGGAAAATATTCAAATGGGAAATTAAACAAAAATATTAATAAAATGGTTTTATACACCAAAAATTCAGTTTAAAACGCGGAAATAAAAGCATAAAACAATAATATAAATAAAAGCCATATAAAAATAAGCCAATTCTAAAGGGGAAACAACAGAATTTGCAACAAAACAATATACCTTAATGAAATAAGGTGCAAAAAACTAAAATTATAATCAAAAACAATCTAGCACTTTATCGGAAAAACCATAAATAAAGAAATGCCCAGCCGAATCTAATTTCTATCGTACTAATCAAATCCAGACCGCAACACGTTTTAATTAAATGTAACGCAATCTTTAACACAAGCAAGATGGGAAAAATTATTGTTAAATAATACCGCCAAAAAACACGTAAAAATTAGTTGAATTCAGCAAAAAGATAACACGAACCGCATTATAAACAGAATTTATCTATGAACAATTTTAGTGTACATATAAAATTCCAACCAAGACAACATACGGAAATAGTATGGTTAACAAAAAATTTCCCCTTAAATTCAATCAAAGCATCTAATGCTTACTTACCGGAATAAAAGCGTAATATTCATGAAAAATATATACCGGTAAACAAGCCATAACATAATTAACAGTATGAAAAGGTGAATTCGAAATTCAAGTCTATTACTAAACATATAATATAATCGAAAAATTTGTTCGCATTGCCACAAAGGGTGCAAAACACCGTTAATACGCATGGATCATAATACGCAGAGCGCTAATACTCGTTACCGTAACCGATAGTAATTTTGTAAGTGTAAATAATACGAGAACACTTACAAAAAGTAATTATTACCCAAGAATACATACAAACATTAATTATAACCCCATAGTGTATTAAGAACCATTGTTAAGAATCGGTTATGCTTGGCGATTTCTGCCAAAAGTAATTTAACTCACAAATAAAACAAACAACCATACACGTTTGTCTTAATAGATAATTGCCTACAGATTTAAAACGTCACTAACCATAAAACAAATAATATGAGCTGTGATATCTTGTAAAAAGATACATACATCGGTTTTTAGTATTGACGTCAAACAAAAAACTTTCCCATAAGTTAAATAAAACTATTTTACTTTTTCATAATCTGCATAAGAAATATATTCCGTTTATCAATTTCTTAACGTTACCCACTTTAAACAAATATCATAACTAACAAAGAAGGGTTGCACCTAATTCAGACCATATAAAAAAATAGTGGCGCGTTATAGTAAATTGTTTTACACGATTGCGCTATATAACGTCATGTTTTTTGCGCCAACTTATTAAACAATATGAAGTTAGCGCCGTTTTTTATCAAAATTTACATTGTAAATCATACAAGGTTTGTATCCAAAATAATTTCAATCAGGTAATTGTTTGCAATTTATATTTATTCGTTCGCCGGCATTATGTCTTAAAAGTTTATTCTTATCGTAAAACTATAGTAGATAAATAAAAAAGAGATTATATTTACAAAAAAACCGTTTTTCAGCAAAGATATTCCCTTTTAAATGTTGAATTTTTCCATTTTATAATGTATAATAAATAATAACCAAGAAGAATTATTTGCTTGAACTTAAAACCAACAAAAGATACGGGGCGTCTTCACAAAAAGTTACGCTTTTGCTCTTTTCTCTTTAAGTCCTATCGGTTTTGCCCGGGAATACGTTTCGAACGATTTCAAACGATAATTTCGAATTGGTAAATTAGAGAAGTAAATTTTAATGCGTGTACAAACATTGCGCTTTCTGTCCGAAATACAACGATACGCCAAAATCACGTCAACACGATTACTCATAAAAATAATATTTATGATTAAAAAAGATGTTTTACGTGATTTAACATAGCGATTTTATTGTTTTTCAATTGTATTTTAAGCAAAATAGGATATAATACACACAGAAAGCTCGTTTTACAAAAAGCAATAACACAGAAAACATAACAAACACAAAAAAACAAGGCAATTATAAAAGACGAAAAACGCGAACGAAAATCGCAGAAAGATTTATTCGTTTTTTAATAAAACAACTTGCCTTTGATTATACTAAAAACATGCAGACCGGAGGACATCATTTTTGAAGAACAAAAGTAGCAGATTGTTTTGGATTATCGCAACGGTAATCGTAATGATAATTTTGGCGTTTTCGCTCGTCAGATGCGTAAACACAGCCAATTCCGTAGATACGTCCGAATTTAACGCAGTAGTAAGATTAAGCGCGGCAAACGACTTTACCAAAGAATCTATAGAACAGAACAAAAAAGCTTTGCCCGTTTTAAACAAAGAAATTCCGAAAAATTACGAATCGATCGAACTTTCGGAAGTCGTATTTGACAATTACGTCGTAACCTATAAAATTACCGTCAAATTTCAAAACGGTCAGATAGGATATATGACTTTCACGACCAACTATTCGCGTAGTACGGAAGTCGTAAAAGAATTAGAAACCCAGTTGACCGCGGCCGGCGTAAGTTATTCGTACACCAACCCTAACGCAGGTTCGATATGGTCGTCGTTGCTTCCGCTTGCGGGTTCCGCAATCCTTTTAATCGTATTCTTTATTTTAATGATGCAGACGCAGGGCGGAACGAAAGGCGCGATGAACTTCGCGAAAACCAACGCAAGACTGCAACAGAACATGAAAACGAGATTTTCCGACGTTGCGGGCGCGGAAGAAGAAAAAGAAGAGTTGGCGGAAGTCGTCGACTTCCTTAAAAACCCGAAAAAGTTTTCCGATCTCGGCGCGAGAATTCCGAAAGGCGTACTTTTAGTCGGGCCTCCCGGCACGGGTAAAACTCTGTTTGCGAAAGCGGTTGCAGGCGAAGCGGGCGTTCCGTTTTTCTCGATAAGCGGTTCCGACTTCGTTGAAATGTTCGTCGGCGTAGGCGCTTCGAGAGTAAGAGATTTGTTCGACGTAGCCAAAAAGAGTATGCCGTGTATCGTGTTTATCGACGAAATCGACGCGGTCGGCAGACAACGCGGAACGGGTCTTGGCGGCGGACACGACGAAAGAGAGCAAACGCTTAACCAACTGCTCGTTCAGATGGACGGTTTCGAAAGCAACGACGGAATAATCGTTATGGCGGCGACGAACCGCGCCGACATATTAGACCCCGCGCTTTTAAGACCGGGCAGATTTGACCGTCAGATTTACGTCAACATTCCCGACGTTCGCGGAAGAGAAGCCATTTTAAGGGTACACGCAAGAAATAAACCTTTAGCGCCCGACGTAAACTTCAAAACGGTAGCGAGAATGACGAGCGGATTTTCCGGCGCAGACCTTGAAAACCTTTTGAACGAAGCGGCTATTCTCGCTGCTCGCAATAACAGAAAATTCATCAATAACAAAGACCTTTACGAAGGAATCAATAAAGTTCTTTTAGGACCGCAGAAGAAGAGCAGACTGGTTACCGAAACAGATAAACGCATTACTGCGTATCACGAATCGGGCCATGCGATTCTCGCAAGATTGCTTTCTCATTGCGACCCCGTACACGAAGTTTCTATCATACCGCGCGGTCAGGCGGCAGGCTTTACGATGACGAGACCCGACAACGACGATAACCATCTGACGAAAGCCAAATTGTTAGACGATATCGTTATGACGCTCGGCGGAAGAGTTGCCGAAGAACTTATCATAAAAGATATTTCCGCGGGCGCTTCCGGCGATATACAGGCGGTAAGTAAACGCGCAAGACTTATGGTTACCGAATGGGGTATGAGCGACAGAGTCGGACCTATTTCCTACGCTTCGGATAAAGAAGTGTTTATCGGCAGAGATATGGCTGAACACGTAACTTACAGCGAAGAAACGGCGGGAATCATCGACGAAGAAGTACAGAAAATCGTCAATACGGCTTTGGAAAAAGCGCGCGACCTTCTCGGCAAAAATAAGAACCTTTTAGACGTAATGGCAAGAGTTCTTATAGAGAAAGAAACGATTTTCACCGAAGAAGTCGATATGATAATGGAAGGCAAATCGGTAGAAGAAATCATCGCGTTCATGGACGAAAACGAAGAAAAACTGCAACAGGATCCGTTCAAACGCAAAAGCGTATTAGTAAAAGAAAAAAAGGTTGATTCGACCGCGGAAGAAAAAGTAGAAGAAAAAACGGAAAATCAATCGGGTGACGATAAATAAAAAAGCATACAATGCGATTCGGAGATAAAAAATGGGAAAAATAATCGCTTTTTCTAATCAAAAGGGGGGCGTGGGAAAAACTACGACGTGCGTAAACATGTCGGCGTACCTTGCGTCTAAAGGCAAAAAAGTGTTGATTGTGGACCTCGATCCGCAAGGCAACGCGACTACGGGACTCGGCTTTTCGAAAAGCGAAATCAAAAACTCTTTATATCAGGTAATGATTGACGAAATGCCCGTCGAAGACGCGGTAATAAAAACGCAGATAGACAATCTCGATATACTGCCTTCGAGCATAGACCTTGCAGGCGCGGAAGTCGAACTCGTTTATATGAAAGACAGAGAACACGTGTTAAAAAGGGTTCTCGACAAAGCGCGCGCAAGTTACGACTTTATCACCATAGACTGTCCTCCTTCGCTGGCGTTGCTCACAATAAACGCGTTGTCCGCGGCAGACACGGCAATTATTCCTATTCAGAGCGAATATTACGCAATGGAAGGTTTAAGCCAACTCATGAACACCATTAAACTCGTCGTAAAACACCTTAATTCCGATCTGAAAATCGAAGGGGTCGTTCTCACGATGAGCGATAATCGAGCCGTTATTTCCCGTCAGATTACCGACGAAATAAAGAAGTTTTTCGGCAAACGCGTTTACGACACGGTTATACCGCGTAACATAAGGCTTGCCGAAGCGCCCAGCCACGGCGTTCCGATTATGCTTCACGACACCAAATGCGCCGGAGCAAGAGCGTACAACGCGCTTACCGACGAGTTTTTAAGCAAACAAAAATAATTCACTACGGAGAAAGTTATGAAAAACAACAGAGGATTGGGTAAAGGATTATCCGCTTTATTTTCCGAAACCGAAGAAGATTACGGCAAAAGCATGCTCTTCGAAGGCGACGAAGAAGGAAAGGAAGGCGTAAACGAAATAGAAATCTCTTCGATATTCGCCAACCCCAACCAGCCGAGAAAAGTTTTCGATCAGACCGCTCTTAACGAACTTGCGGAATCGATCAGAAAGCACGGCGTTATAAGCCCCATAATCGTAAACCGCAGCGGCGACAGATATATGATTATCGCCGGCGAAAGAAGATTCCGCGCGAGCAAAATCGCGGGGCTTACCAAAATTCCGGCAATCGTAAAGAACTATTCCGAAAGACAGATTAAAGAAATATCTTTAATCGAAAACTTGCAGCGCGAAGACTTAAACCCCATCGAAGCGGCGACGGCAATGCGTTCGCTTATGGACGAATACGGTCTTACGCAGGAAGAACTTGCCGACAGAATAGGCAAATCCCGTCCGGCAATCGCCAACACGTTAAGGCTTTTAACGTTATCCCCGGAAGTAATAAAATTAGTCGCTAACGGCATGCTTTCGGCAGGTCACGCAAGAGCGCTTATATCCGTTCCGCAAGCCGACCAGATTAAAATTGCGGAAATCGCCGTTAAAGAAGGGTCTTCGGTAAGGGACGTGGAGAAAATGGTTAAAGACTATTTCCTTCCCCCCGAAGAAAAGGCGAAAAAGAAAGAAAAACAACCCCTTTCGGCAGAACTCAAAGACTTAATCGTCGGTATGCAAAGAGTTTTCGGAACGAAAGTCAACGCTATCGGAAACGACCATAAGGGCAGAATATATATAGATTATTATACCCGCGACGATCTCGACAGATTAGCCGAAATTTTGGAATTCGTAAACAGAAACAAATAATCGAAGGAAGTTAACGCGGCGTTTTTTCGCGATCCGAACGGCGTTTCGGCAATTTTCTTCCGAACGCTTTGCAGTCTTAAAAGCAGTTTCTGATTTTAACTATATAAATAATAATTATTTACACGGAGGTCTTTATATGAGCAGTTGGGTTTACATATGGCTTGCGGTGATAGTTTTTTCGGTGCTTATCGAACTTGCCACTACGGAACTTGTTTCCATATGGTTTGTTGCGGGCGGCGTCGTAGCGCTGGTTTTAGCCGCATGCGGGCTTAGTTGGTATATCCATTTACCCGTATTTATAGCAATTTCGCTGATTTTTCTTATTTGTTTCAGAAAAATCGCAATGAAAAGTTTACAGAAAAAAGACACTAAAACGAACGCGGAAGCGGTAATAGGCAAAGAATTTACTTTGCTTACTTCCGTTACGGCGAATACGCCCGGCACGATAAAAGTAAACGGCGTTATCTGGAACGTTGTTACCAAAAACGATATGGAAGAAGTTAAAAAAGGCGTTCTGGTAAAGGTTAAAGAAATAAAAGGGAATAAATATATTGTGGAGGTTGTAAAATAATGAATCCTATTTTAATAGTCGTAATAGTTTTAGCGGCGTTGCTCTTTTTGGTTTTGGTTACGTCAATCAAAATCGTACGTCAGTCTACTGCCGTCATCATCGAAAGATTAGGTAAATTCAACAGACAATTAAATACGGGCATACACTTTGTCGTTCCGTTTATCGACAGAAGCGTAGGCGCTCCGATAAGCCTTAAAGAACAAGTTGCCGACTTCGCTCCGCAACCCGTTATCACCAAGGATAACGTTACCATGCAGATAGATACCGTCGTATACTATCAGGTTACCGACGCGAAACTTTATACTTACGGCGTAGATAATCCTATGCGCGCTATCGAAAACTTAACGGCGACCACTCTCCGTAACCTTGTCGGCGAACTCGAACTCGACGGAACGCTTACTTCGAGAGATACCGTAAACAGCAAAATGAGAATCATTCTCGACGAAGCGACCGACCCCTGGGGAATAAAAATCAACCGTGTAGAACTTAAAAACATTCTTCCCCCGAGAGACATTCAGCAGGCAATGGAAAAACAAATGCGCGCCGAACGTGAAAGAAGGGAATCCATATTAAAAGCGGAAGGCGAAAAGAGAAGTAACATTCTCGTTGCGGAAGGCGAAAAAGAAGCGGTTATTCTCCGCGCGGAAGCCAAAAAAGCCGCCGTTATCGCCGAAGCGGAAGCAACCGCAACCGCGATTAAAATGATTAACGACGCCAACCCCAACGCCGCGTATCTGACCTTAAAAGGCTACGACGCTCTCAAAATTATGGCGGACGGCAACGCTACGAAGATTATCGTTCCGAGCGAAATTCAGAACGTTACGGGGCTTTTAGCAAGCCTTAAAGCGGTCGTAGACGAAGACGGCAAAAAGAAACCCGTCGTTACCCAAACCACGGATAACAAAAAATCTTAACCGTTAATTAAAACGATTAAACGGGTAAAATAACGAGAACTTTTTCCGACGAAACCGCATAAAAGAACCGTAAACCAACAGAAAATATTTTTGGGTAATCGAAAGGATAAATTTTTTCGGTCGGAAAACTACAACTTATAAAAATAGAACCTGAATCCCCCTGCGGAAAACAAATGCCGCAGGGGGATTAACGTTTTAAACCTTATAATCGTAGGGGATTTCGTTTTTTTGACTTTTCAGGTTTTTATATATACGCTTCTTGCTTTACGCCGCCCTTTGGGGTTATGCTCGGATAATTCTGCCGAACCAACGCCGTCGGGGATTTTATTTTCCTTTTAACCTTAAAGTTTTTTATAAAACCACTTTCCGCTTTGCTCTGCCTTTCGGGGTTACGCTCGGATAAATTTGCCAGACTAACTCCGTCGAATATGCCAGAACTATCTACGGATTTCAAATCTCCTGCATATATTTTTACCCGAATTTTAACACCGTTTATTTATTTGTCAATAGTTTTGTGTCCGTTTTTTGACAGAAACGCACGTTTTATAAAACTTACTCAACGAAATTTTATAAATTAAGTCTTGAAAAATTTTATTATTTAAGTTAAAATATAAAAAAAAGCAAATTAAAACGCTTCGTAGTAAAATCACACGCGAATTTTTAATAAAAATTCGCTCGCCACATAGAAAAATAAAGGGAAAAGTTTTATGTCAAAAAAATCGATATGTATACTCAATTGTATTTTATCCGTTTTCGTTTTTCTTTGCGTTTACGGAAACGTTTGTTATAGAGCCGCAATAGAAGGGAACGGCGGCGCGGATTTTCCGCAAAGAATAGCGGTATGCGTTTATTTTGCGGCAATTATAATTCTTTCGATTATTTGCCTTTGTTCTTTTCCTTACTACTCGAATAAGCCGTTTCTCGTTTCGGCGATATTCTCGGCGCTACTGACCGTTATACTGATTATAACGCTTATTTTTTCCTTTATAATTCCCGATTTGAAACTTCGTTCTCTCGACTTTTTCGACTGGATTATAATAGTATTTCCGCCGATAATAAGCGGACTTTACTTCTACGCGGCGTTAAAAAAATAACCCCTTAACCAAACGATTATAAAGCCCCCTGCATCGGCGATAAGCGAAGCAGGGGGCTTTTGCAAACTTTTAACCGAAAACGTTCTGCTCGTTTTAAACAAAAAAATCTGTTTTTAAACCTTTCACTTTAATAGTGAAATTTCTTTTTCCTGAAAGTTTTTATTTCCACCGCCCGAGGCGGTGGTTGTTTTTCGCTACGAGCAAAACTTAACGCCCCCGAATTTTCGGGGGCGTTATATAAACGTTTATTCGGCGTTTAATTAAGTTTTTATTCTTTGCCTGCAAGTTTCTTGTAGGTTTCGAGTCTTTCTTTCGCAGATTCTTCCGTCTTCTTGAAGAGTTCGTCCGCAACTGCTTCGCCCTGAGTTTTAACGAGAGAAGAGTATCTGGTTTCGCCCTTTAAGAACGCCTGATAATCGCCGGTAGGATCTTTGCTGTCTAAGGTAAAGACTTCTCCTTCGGGGTTATATCTGTACAACTGCCAGTAACCGCAATCGACCGCAGCCTTTTCTTCGAGTTGCGACTTAGTCATATTGATACCGTGGTTGATACAGGGCGCGTAGCAGATGATAAGCGAAGGTCCGTGATATGCTTCGGCTTCGGTAAGAGCTTTAAGCAACTGCGCGGGGTTAGAACCCATTGCGCACTGCGCTACGTAAACGTAACCGTAAGATTTAGCAATCATACCGAGATCTTTCTTCTTAACTCTCTTACCTGCGGAAGCGAATTTAGCAACCGCGCCGATGTTGGTGGATTTACTTGCCTGTCCGCCGGTGTTGGAGTAAACTTCGGTGTCGAGAACGAGAACGTTAACGTCTTCGCCGCTTGCGAGAACGTGGTCTAATCCGCCGTAACCGATATCGTAAGCCCAGCCGTCGCCGCCGAAAATCCAGATGGACGGTTTAACGAGGCAATCTTCGTTGTTGCGGATATAGTCGAGACCTTCCGCGGTTTCCGTCTTTAACGCTTCTTTAACGAGTTCGGCAGCCGCTTTGCTCTTTTCTGCGTCGTCTTTGCCTTCGAGCCAAGCCGCGAACGCCGCGTTGGTCTTTTCGTTTACTTTGTCGAAGTTCTTTCTGATTTCGTCTTCGAGTTGGTTTCTTCTCTGTTTATACGCAAGGTTCATACCGTAACCGAATTCCGCGTTATCTTCGAACAAAGAGTTCGCCCAGGCAGGACCCTGACCCTTCTTGTTCTTAGTGTAAGGACACGTGGGGGAAGAACCGCCATAGATAGAAGAGCAACCCGTTGCGTTTGCAACTACCATTCTGTCGCCGAAGAGTTGGGTGATAACCTTAACGTAAGGAGTTTCGCCGCAACCCGCGCAAGCGCCGGAGAATTCGAACAACGGAGTGCAGAACTGGCAACCTTTAACCGTTTCTTTCTTGAACTTGGAAGTATCGACTTCGGGAAGTTCTACGGTGTAATCCCAGTTTTGTTCTTCGCCTTTTTCCAAGGATTCGTTAAGCGGAATCATCTTGATAGCGCCGCCGTCTTTAACGGGGCAAACCGTCGCGCAGACGCCGCAGCCCATACAATCGAGCGGAGAAACCTGCATCTTGTATTCGTATCCGGGAAGACCGATAGCCGCTTTGGTAACCAAAGTTTCAGGTTTGTTTTCGCCGACTTTAACGAGAGCGGGTCTTAAGCACGCGTGGGGGCAAACGAAGGAACAGTTACCGCACTGAACGCACTTATTGATATCGATTTCGGGAACGGTTACGGCTACGCCGCGTTTTTCGAACTTGGTGGTTCCGGTAGGAACGGTGCCGTCCGCGTTAAATTGCGAAGATTTAAGTTTATCGCCTTGTAAGTAAAGGATAGGCTTAATGATTTCCTGATAATATTTATCCGCGTGACCTTCCGCCATTTCAGCGCCGGTGGTAGCGGTTTTCCAACTTTCGGGAACGTTAATCTTGATAAGATTGTCGCCGGAAGCGGAATCGATAGCGTCGTAGTTCATCTGAACGACCGCGTCGCCCTTTCTGCCGAAAGACTTTTTAGCCATATATTTCATATATTCAACGGCTTTGTCGTAGGGCATTATTTGCGGATTTACGCGGAAGAACGCAGACTGTAAAATCGTGTTCGTTCTGCCTTTAAGACCGAGCGAAGCGGCGATTTTGATAGCGTCGATAACGTAAAGATTTACGTTCTTGTTGGCAATGTCTCTCTTAACCTGAGCGGGTAAGAATTCTTCCAACGCTTCAACGGTAGTAGCGGAAGTGTTCAGAAGCAACGTGCCGCCGTTCTTGATGTCGCTCGTCATATCGTAACGGGTTACGTACGAAGGATTGGAGCATTGAACGAAGTCGGGCGCGTCGATAAGATATTCCGACTGAATGGGGGTGTCGCCGAAACGTAAGTGAGAAACGGTGATGCCGCCCGATTTTTTGGAATCGTAGAAGAAGTACGCCTGAGCGTGTTTATCGGTATGGTCGCCGATAATCTTGATAGAGTTCTTGTTCGCGCCGACGGTACCGTCCGAACCTAAGCCGTAGAACTTGCAGGAAGTAGAACCTGCGGGAGCGGCGTCGAATTTTTCGGAGAAGTCGAGCGAAGTGTTGGTAACGTCTTCGTAGATACCGATAGTGAAATGGTTCTTGGGTTCTGCGGATTCGAGATTCTTATAAACCGCAAGTACCATAGACGGCGTGAATTCCTTGCTGCCGAGGCCGTATCTGCCGCCGATAACCTTGACGTTCGTAACGCCTTTTTCCATTAAAGCGGAGCAAACGTCGAGATATAAAGGTTCGCCGAGAGAACCGGGTTCTTTGGTTCTGTCTAAAACGGCGATTCTCTTAGCCGATTTCGGAATAGCGTTCACGAAAGCGTCTGCGTTGAAAGGTCTGTACAAACGAACTTTGATAAGACCGTATTTTTTGCCGTTAGCGTTGAGTTTGTTGATAGATTCTTCGATAGTTTCGCAACCGGAACCCATAGCGACGAGAACTTCTTCCGCGTCGGGATCTCCTACGTAATCGAAAAGGTGATAACTTCTGCCGCAGTGAGCGGAAACAACGTCCATCATCTTCTGAACCATAGCCGGCGTGTCCTGATAATAAGAGTTAGCCGTTTCTCTGTTCTGGAAGTAGGTATCGCCGTTCTGCGCGGTACCTCTCTGAACGGGGTGTTCGGGGTTAAGCGCGCGGGCCTTGAAGGCTTTTACGCATTCCTCGATACCGACTTCGTCGCAGATAGCGCGGATTTCCGCGTAATCGTCGGCGTCGTCCCATACGTCGATTTTAGCGACTTCGTGAGAAGTTCTGAAACCGTCGAAGAAGTTAAGGAAAGGAACGCTCGTTTTAAGAGTAGAAAGGTGAGCAACCAGAGCGAGATCCATAACTTCCTGAACGGAAGAATCGCAAAGCATTGCAAAACCCGTCTGACGGCAAGCCATAACGTCCGAATGGTCGCCGAAAATGTTAAGAGAGTGAGCGGCGAGCGCTCTTGCCGAAACGTGGAAAACCGAAGGCAATAATTCGCCCGAGATTTTGTACATGTTCGGAATCATTAAAAGTAAGCCCTGCGATGCGGTGTAGGTAGTGGTCAACGCGCCCGCGGTAAGAGAACCGTGAACTGCGCCCGCCGCGCCGCCTTCCGACTGCATTTCGGCGATTTTGACTTTTTGTCCCCACATATTCGTTCTGCCTGCGGTAGCCCATTCGTCCGCAACTTCCGCCATCGGGGAAGAAGGAGTAATCGGATAGATTGCCGCTACTTCGCTGAACGCATACGCAACGTGGCTGGCGGCGGTATTGCCGTCGATAGTCAGTTTTTTCATTGATGTATGTTCCTCCGTAAATTGATTTAAAAATCGGTGTTACAACAGTAACCGACATATATTATATAATATTTAAAACTTAAAATCAATTACTAACGAAAAATTTCTCAAAAAAGATTAAAAAAACGATATATTTTAAAGCGGTTTCTTTTGCTTGTAAAATTACCCGTAATTTGGTATAATCTTTAAGATTGATAGTATCGCTTAAAAATTTGGGGTTTAATAAGTATATGAGCATTTTAACCGCCGAAAACGTAAGTTTTTCTTACGACAAAAAAACCGACGCTCTCTCTGGCGTTTCCTTTTCCGTGGAGAAAGGGGAATACGTCTCTGTTATCGGTCATAACGGAAGCGGAAAATCCACGCTGGCGAGATTGTTCAACGGCCTTATCAAACCCGATAAGGGCGAAATTACCGTTTGCGGTTATTCTTCTTTAGACAAGAAAAATCTTTTCGAAATAAGAAAACGCATAGGCGTGGTATTCCAGAATCCCGATAACCAACTCGTCGCGTCTATAGTAGAAGACGACGTCGCGTTCGGTCCCGAAAATCTTGGTATTCCCCGTAAAGAAATAGGCGAAAGAATAGAATTCGCGTTAAAAGCGGTCGGAATGGAAAACTACCGTTTTTCTTCGCCGTCAAGGCTTTCGGGCGGTCAGAAACAAAGAATCGCCATAGCCGGCGTGCTTGCCTTAAAGCCGCAAATCATCGTGCTTGACGAATCCACTTCCATGCTCGACCCCAAAGGCAGAAAAGAGATAACCGGAATAGTAAGAAAATTAAACGAAGAAGAAAAAACCACCGTTATTTCCGTAACTCATTTTATGGAAGAAACGGTTTTCGCCGATAAAATTATAGTGTTAAACGACGGCAAAGTGTTTATGCAGGGAACGCCGTCGGAGATTTTTTCTCAAAGAGAAACTCTTAAAAAAATCGGACTCGAAGTACCCTACTCGACTTTCCTTGCGGAAAAATTAAAAGAAAAAGGCGTGCCGTTAAAAGGCGAAATTTTAACGCCCGAAGCGCTTGCGGAGGCAATATGCGAATTGAAATAGACAATTTATCGTATTCCTATTCCGCGGGGCAGAAAGGTCTGGAAGTAAAAGCGCTTAAAAACGTGTCTTTAACTATCGAAGAAGGGGATTTTTACGGCATTATCGGGCATACGGGAAGCGGAAAATCCACCCTTATTCAGCATATAAACGGCTTGATTAAACCATGTAAAAATTCGGGGAGCATACGGGTAGGCGAATTCGACCTTACCGACAAAAAATGCGATTTTAACAAACTTCGCTCTCTCGTGGGAATGGTTTTTCAATACCCCGAATATCAACTGTTTTCCGAAACCGTTTTTTTAGACGTGGCTTTCGGGTTAAAAAACTTTTTCCCCGACTTAAAAGAAGAAGAAATCGAAGAACGGGTTAAAACGGCAATAGAACTCGTAGGGCTCGATTACGAAAAGGTAAAAGATAAATCGCCTTTCGAACTTTCGGGCGGTCAAAAAAGAAGAGTCGCCATCGCGGGAACTATCGTAAGCAAACCCGAAATTTTAGTTTTAGACGAACCCGCGGCGGGTCTCGATCCCATAGGCAAACGGGACTTTCTGAAACTGCTTAAAAACCTTCATAAAGGCTTTGTTAAAACCATAGTTATCGTTTCGCACGATATGGATCTGGTAGCCGAACACTGCAACCGCGCCTGCGTAATGAATCACGGCGAAGTTTTCGCGGAAGGCACTCCGAAAGAAATTTTTTCGCGTAAAAACGAACTTTTAGAATTAGGGCTCGATTTGCCTCTTACGGCTTATATTACTGAAAAACTTAAAGAAAACGGTATCGACGCGCCCAACGATTTTACCGAAGAAGATTTTATCCGTTCGGTAAAAAAATGGTACGAAGGAGAAAAAAGATGAAAGATTTTTCCTTCGGAAGTTATTACCCGACCGTTTCGTTCGTTCACAAAATGAACGCTTCGGTGAAAATTTTGCTTTGTATCGCGTATATCGTGGCGGTATTTTTAGTGCAATCCTTTTATTTTCTGGGGTTTGCCGCGTGCTTTTTGTTCGTGATAATCGCTTCGATATTTTCACGCGTTCCCTTTTTAAGAGTGTTAAAAAGCGTAAAAGGAATAATATTTTTCATAATTTTTTCGGCGATTTTGCAGGTTCTTTTCAATAAAGAAGGCACGCCTTTATGGGAAAACGGGTTTATCACCGACGTGGGGCTTCTTACCGCCGCGTTTATCGTGGTAAGAATAACGCTCGTAGTCTTAGGGTCGTCGCTTTTAACCCTTACCACTTCGCCCGTCGAACTTGCCGACGGCATAGAAATTCTGCTTTATCCGTTAAAATGGATAAAATTCCCCGTACACGAATTCGCGCTTATTATGAGTATTGCGTTAAGGTTTATTCCCACGTTGTTAGACGAAACGGACAGAATAATAAAAGCGCAAAAAGCCAGGGGGGCAGACTTCGAATCGGGCAATATATTTAAACGCGCAAAGGCGCTTATTCCCGTGCTGATTCCCCTTTTAATCAGTTCTTTTAACCGCGCCGACGACCTTGCCGACGCAATGGATTCCCGTTGCTACGGCGGAAGCAAAAACCGCACCCGCTATAAAAAACAAACGGTAGGAATAAGAGACGTGATAGGGGTTATTTTCACCGCGGGGCTGATCGTCGGCGTGATATTTTTAAACGGCGTGCTCGGGGTGGCGGTATGAACGTAAAAATTACCGTAACTTACGACGGCACCGATTTTTGCGGCTGGCAGATTCAGCCGAACGGCAGATCCGTTCAACAGATTTTAGAAGAAGCCGTAGAAAAAGTCACGGGGGAAAAGGTAAAAATCACGGGGAGCGGCAGAACCGATTCGGGCGTTCACGCTATGGGGCAAACGGCAAGTTTTAGGCTCGAAAAAAATTTTCCCGTAGAAAGATTATATCTTGCTCTTAACGCGTTTTTGCCGCCCGACGTTAAAGTAACCGCAAGCGAAACCGCGCCCGATAACTTCAACGCATGCCGCAGCGCGAAGAAAAAAACTTATATATACAGATTTTATAAAAGTAAAGCGGAACTTCCGCTCTTAGAAAGGTACGCGTACAGAATCAACCCCGACGTAAATACAGATAAAATGCGCGAAGTCGCCGAAGTTTATAAAGGCGAACACGATTTTAAGTGTTTTAAGGCTTCGGGAAGCAGCGCGCTTACCACGGTAAGAACGATTTACGATATAAATATTAAAGAAAACGGAATAGAAACGACCCTTTCGGTTACCGGTAACGGATTCTTATATAATATGGTAAGAATTCTCGCCGGCACTCTGCTTAAAGCCGCGGAAGGCAAATTCGGCGTGAACGACGCATTAGAATCTCTCTCTACGGGAAAGCGCGAACTTTGCGGAACGACTCTTCCCGCAAAAGGACTTTGTTTATATAGCGTAGAATACGAATAAGCGAAAACATATTTTGGGTTTTATCCCGACGCATACTACAATATGTGGTAATATGCGTAAAAAAGGGTAAAAATAGCGCGAAAAATCGTGAAAAGTAGTAAAAAACGCTTGACAATAGCATTGCAAATATTTTAATATAAATAAGCGTTTATAAGGAAAAATTCGGGATTAGCCCTCCCGCCCGTTTCGTGTAAGGGTTTAGATTTCTTCTTAAAACACATAAATTCTGAAAATTCAAGGAGAAATACTATGAAGACATATATGGCTCACGCAAACGACGTAGTCAGAAAGTGGTACGTAGTAGACGCGGAAGGCGTTGCTCTCGGTAGAGTCGCTTCCCAGGTCGCCGCAATTCTTCGCGGAAAAAACAAACCCACTTTTACGCCTAACGTAGATACGGGCGACTTCGTTATCGTCGTTAACTGCGATAAAGTAGTTTTAACGGGTAAAAAATTAGAAAAGAAATATTACAGATATCATACCGGTCACATCGGCGGATTAAAATCCATACAGTACAAAACTCTTATGGCTACCAAATCCGACGTTGCCGTTTACGAAGCGGTTAAAGGTATGCTTCCCAAAAACAGTTTAGGTCGTCAGATGCTTACCAAACTTAAAGTATACAAAGGACCCGAACATAACCATCAGGCTCAGAAGCCCGAAGTTCTTAAATTAGTTTAAGAGGTGTGAATCATGGCAAAAACAGCTACTAAAAAGAAAGTTCAATACTGGGGAACGGGCAGAAGAAAGAAAGCGGTCGCGCGCGTTCGCTTAATTCCCGCAGGCGACGGAACCATTACCGTCAACGATAAAACTCTCGACGAATATTTCGGTCTCGATACCCTTAAATATATCGTTCGTCAACCGTTGGTTTTAACGGATACTGCCGCTAAATACGACGTAATCGTAAACGTAATCGGCGGCGGCTTCACCGGTCAGGCAGGCGCGGTAAGACACGGTATCGCTCGCGCTTTGCTCGAAGCAGAACCCGAAACGAGAGCCGCTTTGAAAAAAGCAGGTTTCTTAACCAGAGATTCGAGAATGAAGGAAAGAAAGAAATACGGCTTGAAAAAGGCTCGTCGCGCTCCTCAGTTCTCCAAGAGATAATCTCTCGCAAGAGAAAATTCAAAATCAAAAGAACACGGTTATTTTCCGTGTTCTTTTTTTGTATTTATAAACTGTCGCAAAACTTTGCGACCTTAGGTTTTTTCTTGCAATTCATACAACTTTCTAATAAAATACTGCGCCCCAAAACCCTTGCAAGCAAGTTTACGGCTTCGTAATATTATCCTTACGCCTAAAGAGTTTTTTTCAAAAGAAAAAAACACTTTAAAATACCTATCCCCCGACGTTTCGTCGGGGGATAGGTAAAATTCAATAAATAATTTTAGTTATTTTAATAACCCCATAGAGAAGTCCAGACGGCGGAGAGTTTCTTCTTTGCCGATAAGTTCGGCAATTTCCGTTGCGCCGCCGGCGGTTGCTTCTTTCGCGGTTATAGCAATACGGGCAATCCACAAAAGCGCCTGTTTTTTAACGCCCGCTTCGGCAGAAAGTTTTACCAAAACGTCAAACAACGCGGAATTTTGCCAGTCGGTAACGTTTTCTAAAACGGACTTAATCTGCGGCAACAAAGTTTTTGCAAGTTCCACGCTCGCTTTTTGTTTTTCGTTTACGAAAAGGTTAACGTCGAACGCGCCGAACTCTTCTAAAAAGTCGAGTTTTTCGGGTATTTCGCTGAAAATCTGCACGCGCGATTTTACGAGAGCGAGCAACTTGTCTTCGTCGTATTTGCCGTACTCCTTGCTGTTTTTAAGGAAGGGCAAGGCGAGTTCTTTGAACTGTTCGAAATTCATTTCCTTTATATATTCGCCCGAAAGCCATTTCATTTTGGTCTCGTCGAATATAGACGGAGATTTACTTATTCCGTCAAGGCTGAAATGTTCTTTAAGTTCGGTTAAAGACATTTTTTCCACGTTGGATTTAGGACTCCAACCTAAAAGGGCGATATAGTTTATAATAGATTCTTTCACAAACCCTTTTTTAACGAAATCTTCGTAACTTGCGTCGCCGTTGCGTTTGGAAAGTTTATGCTGCGCGTCTTTCATTATCGGGGGAAGGTGAATATACACCGGTCTTTCCCAGCCGAAAGCGTCGTACATTAAATTGTATTTAGGCGTAGAAGAAAGATATTCCGTACCCCTTATAACGTGGGTGATTCCCATAAGGTGGTCGTCTATAACGTTAGCGAAGTTATAGGTGGGCATACCGTCGGTTTTAAGCAGAATGCCGTCTTCGATATCTTTATAATCGACGCTTATATCGCCGTAAACCAGATCGTGATAAGTTCCCGCGCCTTCGAGCGGAACGTTCTGACGAATAACGTAAGGAACGCCGTTTTTAATGTTTTCTTCTATTTCTTCTTTGGATAAATGCAGACAGTGTTTGTCGTATCTTACGTTGCCTTCCTCGTCTTTTAACGAAGCGACTCTTTCGGGGGTGCAGAAACAATAATACGCTCCGCCGAGTTCGACGAGTTTTTCTGCGTATTTTTTATAAATTTCTTTTCTTTCGCTCTGAATATAAGGGCCGTACGCTCCGCCGACGTCGGGACCTTCGTCGTACATAATGCCCGAATCTCTTAAAGTATCGTAAATAATCTGAACCGAACCGTCAACGTATCTTGCGGTGTCGGTGTCTTCTATTCTGAGAATAAAATCGCCGCCGTGATTTTTAGCGTATAAATAGCCGTATAACGCGGTACGAAGTCCGCCGATGTGAAGATACCCCGTAGGGCTCGGAGCAAAACGAGTTCTTACTCTTTCCATAAATCCGTCTCCTTTAATCCTGAAATATATCTGTCGATATTACATTGTTTTTTAAGAAATTCCATTCTGCCGCTTACGAAATAACTGAAAGAGTCGTTTTTCGCGACGATTATGTGGTCGAGAAGCGTCGCGCCGTGAATGGAGCAAAGCGCGTTGATTTTAACGGTAGAAACGTCGTCGTTCGCGCTGGGAAGAGCCACGCCGCTGGGGTGGTTATGCGCGATGATAACGCCGGTAGGTTTGTTTATTGCTAAAATTTTGGCTACCACCGAAAGGTCCACGTAAACTTCCGATTCTCTTCTGTCGTCGAAAGACGTTCTGCAAATCTCCTTGTTTTTATCGTTTAACAAGATAAAAACGAATTCTTCTTCCGTTTTACCTGAAAAGTAAGAAACCACGCCCAACCTGTAAGCGTCAAACGAAAATTTGGCTTTTTTGTTTTCTGCGGGTTTATTCGCGTATCTTTTGCATATTGCCGAAAAGAGAGTAATGCCTGCGGCAGTATTTTTACCTATTCCCGGAATCGCCTGAATTTCTTTCGCGTCGGCTTTAATAAGATTTTCCATACTGCCGAAGTATTGCAAAACGTTATGGGCGATTTCGTTGGTATTTTTTCTCGGAATAAACTGGTACAACAGAATTTCCAGCAGTTCGTGGTCGGAAAGAGAATCGGGATTTTGCAAAAGTTTTTCACGCATTCTGTCGCGGTGTCCGTCATGCAAATTTCTTTCTTCCTGCATACAATTATTTTAGCATATATTTTTTAAAACACAAAATAAAAAGAGAATTTTTATTGTTAAAAGATTAAAAAACTACCATAAACCCACAAAACTATGGTATACTGTAAACGTAAAGTACGGCAATTTAATTTTTTATATATAAACGGAGATAAAAATGGAAAATTTCGACAAATTTTTAAGCGAATTAGGCGAACTTATATCTTTTAGAAGCGTTCAGTCGGAACCCGAAAACGGAATGCCATTCGGCAAAGGCGTTTATAACGCGTACAAATGTTTTATGGATAAAGCCGAAAGTTACGGCTTACAAACGATAAATTACGACAACTATTTCGGCGAAGTCGATTACGGCGACGGCGAAGAAATCGGCATAATCGGGCATCTCGACGTAGTCCCCGAAGGCGACGGCTGGAACACCGACCCGTATACTCTCACCGAAAAGGACGGCGTTTTGTACGCCCGCGGTATTTTAGACGACAAAGCGCCGTTATTTATCTGTCTTTATATTCTTAAAGAACTGAAAGAAAAAGGAATAAAGTCCAACAAAAAAATCCGCCTTTTCGTCGGTTGCAACGAAGAAACCGGCTGGAAAGACGTGGCGCATTTCACCGAAAACCACAAATTCCCCGAATACGGCTTCTCGCCCGACGGAAACTTCCCCGTAAGTTACGCGGAAAAAGGCGTTTTGGTCGTAACATTTAAAGTTCCGACCCTTAAAAAGTTTAAAAACGTTAAAGGCGGGTCGGTGGTAAACGCGGTTTGCGGCAGAGCCACCGCCGAAGCGACGGGAAAAATCAACCTTGAACTCATAAAAAAACACGGTCTTAACGTAAACGGCAACGTGATAGAAAGTATAGGTAAATCCTGCCACGGTTCCCGCCCCGATCTCGGCGTGAACGCTTTTAAAGCGTTGTTCGAATATTTTAAGGACGAAGGGGAAGACGTAGGCAACGTCGTCGATTACCTTTTCAACGACAAGGGCAACGTAAGCAAAATGGTAAACGAGCAAGGGGATATAACCTTCTCGCCCGACCTTGCCGAAGAAAAAGACGGTTACATATATTTCACCTGCGATTGCAGAATTCCCGCGCCGTTCACCGAAAAGGACGCGACGGCTATTTTCGACACGTTCGGAATAGAATATACCGCCGCGCAGAAACACGAACCCGTCTGCGTGGATAAAGACGGCGATTTCGTTCAGACCCTGTTAAAAGCGTACAACGACATTACGGGTAGCAACGAAAAACCTTTAAGTCAGTGCGGAAGCACGTTCGCGAGAGTATTCGAAAAAGGTTGCGCGTTCGGACCCGAATTCCCCGGCGAAAAAAGCACCATTCACGAAGCCAACGAATGCTGTACCGTGGAACAGTTAAAAACGCTTTACGGAATCTACTATAAAACGATTACTTCTCTTATAAAATAAAGCCGTTTTTAATTCCGCTTTGCGGCGCGGCTTTAGGGCAGAACTTACGGAGCAAAACCATATGAAATTTAATTTAGACAAAAAATCTTTAAGGGGCGGCGGTTTTCTTATAATTGCCGCCGTCTTTTGGGGAAGCGCGTTCATCGCGCAAAAAATCGCCGCGGACTACCCTTTCGCCACTAACGCGTTAAGGTTTTTGTTCGGCGCGATTTTCCTTCTTCCCGTTATTTTAATATTTAACAAAATAAGAATCAAAAACGGCAAAGACAGAGAAGAATTAAAAAGGGAACAAAAAAATTCCGTATTCGGCGGCATAATATGCGGCGTCGCGCTCGCTTTTGCCACCACTTTGCAACAGTTAGGCTTAACTTTCGGAACGACCGTCGGCAAAAGCGGATTTTTAACCGCTCTTTATATGGTTATCGTTCCCGTTTCCGGTTTATTCTTCGGCAAAAAGATAGGTCTTAACGTGTGGATAGCGGTAATTCTCGCTATCGTCGGCGCGTTTTTAATGAGTTACACGGCGGATTTTTCTATCTGTACTGGCGATATTTTAACTATTTGTTGCGCTTTCGCGTTCGCGATAAACGTTTCGCTCGTGGATAAGTTCGTTAAAAAAGCCGACGGAATGACTCTTTCGTTTTTCCAACTGTTATCGGCAGGAATAACCGGTTCGGTCGCGCTTTTGATAGTAAACGTTACCGGCATAGAAGTTTTAACGGCAGAAGCGTTCGCTCACATAATTCTTCCCGTGCTTTACATCGCGATTTTTTCCTGCTGCGTCGCTTATACCTGTCAGGTGTTAGGGCAAAGGGACGTTCCCGCGGCGGCGGCGACGGTAATTATGAGTATGGAATCGGTATTTTCCGTAATATTCGGCGCGATATTCTTAAAAGAAGAAATTTCACTTTTAATGGCGATAGGCATCGTTTTGATATTTGCCGCCATAATGTTCGCGCAATTTAACCCGTTCAGAAAAAAGAGTAAAAAAGTCAGCGGCGGAATCGACTTGGAAAATATTGAAAATATCGAAGAAAACGAAGCCGAAACCCCCGTTACGGAAGATAAAGAGAACGGCTCTGACGAAAAATAAAATTTTTGTCGTAAAATAAAAGTTTTTATAAAGTTTTGGTATAATCGGTCGAAAACCGCCCATAATACTTTCAAGGGGGGAATTATGAAGACTACTAAAACCAAGAATTGCAAAAATCAAGGGCGTAAAAGTACCAAAGCGTGTAAATAACAAGTTTAAGAGCGCTTTCGATACTCAAGGCTCTTATACGGGCGTAGATTTATTCGATAAATACGAAAAACCCGTACAAGACGCAGACGATTTATAACGCAAACGAAAATTAGCATAAGGTTTTTTAAGCGTAATAATTTAATAACCTTAAACGGATAAAGGCGTAAGACGATTTGAAAAAAATCAAAATCTTACGCCTTTTCGTTAAGTTGCTTGACTTTTTTTTTGTTTTATTATAAAATCTTTTTGCTTTTAAGTTAGTTATACGGTCGCGGGGACGGAGAGAAACCGTCAATGAGGAAAGTCCGAGCGTTACAGAAACAGGGTGCCGGAGAAATCCCGGTGAAGGCGACTTTAAGGAAAGTGCAACAGAAAATTACCGCCGAGCAATCGGTAAGGTTGAAAAGGCGAGGTAAAAGCTCACCGCTTCCGCGGTAACGCGGAAGGCAATGTAAACCCCGCCCGACGCAAGATTGACAAACTTTTTCGCTTGGGGAGTTTCGCCCGAAAAGGTTTAATAAAATATCGCTGGGGGATACGGGTAACCGTATTCGTAGATAAATGACCGTACACGACAGAACTCGGCTTACAGATTAACTTAAAAGATACGAAAGAGCATGGGTAATACCCTTGCTCTTTCTTTTTAAATGTTAAAACCCCGATTTATCCGTAAATAATGCCGAAAATAAGAATTATACGCCAAACAACGCGTAATTATACCAACAAAAAACAAATTATTACGCATAAAAATTGAAATTCGACAATTTGCGACGATATTAGACACTAATACCTAAAAATCCACGTTGCTAAAATTTTACATATTCTATCGTAAGTGATAAAATAAAATCAACAAAAGGAAATGCGAACCTCTTTCGGAAAAATAAAACCAATGCCGAAACTCGTTGCATATTCAAATAAAAAACGGAGGATTACTGAAATGAAGTACTTATCAAAAAACTGGTTTTTACAAATGAAAAGTTTATCGGCAGAAGATTTACAAGCGAAGCAATCCGACGCGGCGTACGAAGCGACTTGCGAAAAAATTGCAATGTTAGAAGAAATCGGAAAAACAGCGATAAGGCAAACCGAGTCGGCTGAGCAAAAACTTGCCGTATATTGCGATTTAGAAACGTTTTACGGCTGTCCGCTTTCAGTTACGGGTAAAAGTAACGGCGATTACACCATAAACTTCGCCGACGGGAAAAAAATAGTAATCGATTCCGCTACGGAAAAGGAAAACGAACTTCCCGAAAACTGTTCGGGTTTAACTCTTTCGGCAGCCGAACTTTATTACGAAAACGATCTTTTCGAATTACATACTATTTTTAAGAATAACGAAAAAGAAGAAAACGAGTATTCCTGTTTAACGGTAGAAGGTACTTCGGTTAAAGTATTGTAATTTTCTTTTGCCGTACACCCGTCGCTTTATTCAAAAGATGAAAGCGGCGGGGTATAATTTTAAGTATTGCTTTTAATTAAAAATTAACTATTGTTTAGCCGTGCAATTCGTTATTGCAATCGGTTAGGGTAAAAAATTATCGCTTTTACGATAGTTTAAAATTATACTTTTTATAAATTTTAACCTTGAAACGAAAATTTTTAATTTAAAAGTTAACGCCCCCGCTTAAAAATAAGCGGGGGCGTGGTTTTCAAATTTCGTTAGTGGATTTTAATTTTAATTAAATATTATCCTTGAAACTGTTGCCGAGATAGGTTCCGAATCCCGAAGACGGTTTTCTTTTAGGCTGATCTGCGGTAAATCCGCTTTTTCTTCTGCCGTTATTTCTTCCGCCGCGACGTCTGTCGTTATCTTTATCGAATCTCTTTAAGCCGTTTCTTCTGCCGCCGTCAGAACGTCTTTCTCCGCTCTTTCTGCCTGCGTTGTAGGGGGTAGAGTTTTCGTCTTTGTCGTTAGGGATTATAAGAACGTATCTGTTAGGTTCTTTACCTTCGCTGGAAGTGGTAACCGTTTCGCTGCCGGCAAGCGCGGTATGAATAATTCTTCTTTCATACGGCGACATAGGTTCCAACATAACTTCTCTTCTCATTTCCGTCGCTTTCGCTTCGAGTTTGTGCGCGAGAGAAATAAGAGTGTCGTTTCTTTTAACTCTGTAACCTTCGCAATCGACGACTACCTTTTTATAGTCTTTACCGCCTATATTCGCGATAGCGCCCGCAATGGTCTGAATAGCGTCTAAAACTTCGCCGCGATAACCGATAACCGAAGAAGAATTTTCTGCGATAATGTTAATCGTGCTTTCGGGAGCGTCTTCAACGACTTCCGCTTTTGCAACGACGTCCATAAAATCCAGAATACCTTGTACGACTTCCGCCGCTTTTTCTAATCCGCAAGTTTTCTTTTCAACGTCAACTACCGCAGGACTTTTTAATTTTCCGAAAATTCCTTTAACCGGTTCTTCCAGAACCTTAATAACCGCGTCTTCTGCCGAAATACCTAATTCTTTAAGACCGGCTTCGGTGGCTTCTTCCACCGTTTTACCTGTAAATTTCATTATATAACCTCCTCACCCGTGGGTGGATATTACTTTTTGTCGCCTTTTTTCTTGGTAATAATGCTACCGTTAATAAAGTCTGCTTTTTTCTGCGCGGGTTTGGTAGCGACAGGCTCTTTGCTTTCTTCTTTGTCGTAAACCCTTCCTCTTATAACTTCGTTGTTTGCTTTGGGTTTACCGTATTTTTTATCAGTATAAAGGTTGATAAGCAGGGTAGTGCCGATACTTATCAACGAACTTACTATAATGTAAACGGAGAACGCCGCGGTATACATAAACGCGAACGCCGCCATCATAATAGGCATCATCCACATCATCATTTTCTGCGTCTGCATGCCTTGTCCGTCAACCGTCTGCAATTCCATAGAAGCCTTCTGACTCTTAGTCATAATAAACTGCATTAAGAAAGTAATTGCGGCGGTTAAAATCGGCAATATATAATAGCCGTTGGGAGCGGATTTTTCTTCCGTTAAGTTCTTCGTAAGAATATTGTACGCTTCTTCGCCGGGGAGAACATAAGTATCTCCGTAACAACTTGAACAACTCGCGCAACCGCCCGAAGTTCCGTTAGCCTTAAACGAATCGTAACTTTCAACGGGGTTAGCCTTTGCGCCGTCTCTTATCCATATGTTTTTAACCCATAAGAAACTCTTGGGGGTTTCGCGGAAAGTTTTCGCCGCCATCGTAGAACCTACGTCCTGCAAAAATGCCAGACCGGAATCGACGGGAGGTGTTTCACCGCCTTCGTCTCCGCTTCCTTCTTCCGTTTTACCAACGCTGAGAGCATCCGTCCCTGCGGTTAAAACGAAAGTTTCGCCCTTACTGTTTTTAAGGTTGTTGTTATATTCGTTTTTAACGCCGTCAACCAACTTCGCTTTGTTGATAAAGTAAGTTTCGCTGCCCCATTCGATACCTTCGGCTGTAATATTGTAGTTTTTAAGAACGACGATATACGCGTTACCGGTCGTAACGTACATTTTTCCTTCGGTACCGTCCAGAATATCTTCAACGGTGATGTTGGTCGGTTTTTCTATCGAAGTATCTTTTAACTTTTCGTAATCGATAACGAGTTTGTTATTTTCTACTTTGATATACTCTTCGTCGTGTTCGATACCGTAATAGATAACGTTATTATAAGAAACGCTCATATCGTAAAAATATTTAACGTTCTGATAATGCGAATAAGAAGTAAACGCGCCGATAGCGAAAATAAAAATAACCAGCGTGATTATAGAAGGAAGGCAGGACCCGAAAGTCGAATAGCCGTTCTTTTTATAAAGAGCCATCATTTTTTGCTGATAAAGATTTTTATCGTTAGCGTATTGTTTCTGTAATTTTTCGAGTTCGCCTCTCATTTCTTCCATTTTAATGGAATTTTTACGCATGGATACGCGCGAGAAGAAGTCGAAAGGTAAAGTGATAAGTTTAAGAATAAGGGTAAAAAGAATAACGCCTACAGCGATAGAAGAAGTAAGGTTAATAAGCCAGTTAATTATAACGACTAAAAAATTACCCATTGCGGGTTCGGCAAAGTTAATATTGCCGATTCCCACCAACTGTGTTATATCTATCATTTTAATATACCCATTTTATAACGCTTTTTTTATCGGGAACTTTATCGAAGCCCCCTTTGGACCAGGGATTACAACGTAAAATACGCCATATTCCCAATAAAACGCCGTAAAAGAAGCCGTGTTTTATAATGGCTTCTTTCGTATACTGGGAACACGACGGTATATACTTACAATTCTTTTCAGAAAGATATTTTTGATAAAATGTGATTAATTTAAGACTTAAAAATTTTAACATTACGTTAAATTATGCCGCACTTTTTAAAAACGTAACCCATATCTTTTTTATAGGTATCCGTCGGCAATTCTTTATCGGAAACTCTCGGAATAAAAACGAAATAGAAGTTTTTTGATATATACGGAATAAAACTTCTGAAAGATTCCCTTAAAACTCTTTTTAATCTGTTTCTTTTTACGCTGCAACCGTGTTTTTTACCGACTGCAAACCCTGCTTTTAATTCATCCGATTCTATATAAACCATAGTCAGGCTGCCGGAATATACTTTTTTACCTTTCTTAAAAACAAGGTTAAAATCTTTTTCTTTCTTTAATCTGTAATCCAATTTTTTTAACCGTTAAGCGGAAAGTTTATGACGACCTTTGTTTCTGCGTCTTTTCAAAACGTTTCTGCCCGATTTGGTCATCATTCTTTTTCTGAAACCGTGTACTTTACTTCTCTGTCTCTTTTTGGGTTGATAAGTTTGTTTCATTTTTATTTCTCCTTAAAAATAAGTTATTTTTGTAATAATTACTATTGTATTTTATAAATTTTAACCTTTTTTGTCAATCAAATTACGCGTTTATTCTTACGGGAAGCACTAAATATAAGAAATCTTCGTCGCCGACCGCTCTCATAATGCAAGGATCTATCGACGTATTGAAATTCATCGTGATAAAGTCGTCGTTTATAATTTTAAGATATTCCGAAATATATTTTCCGTTAAACGCTATAACTATGTCTTTTCCGGTTAAATTTATGTTTATGCTTTCGTTTACGTTACCGACTTCGGATTTAGCCGAAACGTACATAAAATTATCTCTCACGTCGAGTTTGATTATGTTGAATCTGTCGTTTCTGGCAACTATCGACGCTCTTTCGATACTGTTTAACAGGGCTTGTTTATTAACCGTCAGAGTGTTAGCGAAAGAAGTGGGGATAATGTGGCTGTATTTAACGAATTCGCCTTCGATAAGTCTTGATATAAGGGTAGTGTCGCCGATCTCGATAAACAAACAGTTGTCTTTCAATATAACTTTTATGTTTTCGTCTTCCTTATCGAAAAGTCTTTCGATTTCGGAAAGGGTACGGGAAGGTATAACTACCTTAAAATCGCCGCTCGAAACCACTTCCTTTTTTATAACCGCCATACGGAACCCGTCTAACGCTACGGAAGTTAAAACGTTATCTTTAACTTCGAAAAGGCAGCCTTTTAAAATAGGTCTGGAATCGTCCGTAGCGCAGGCGAACACTGTTTTGTCTATTATCTTTTTAAGCGCGCCCTGAGTCGTTTCGAAATAATCGCCTTCCGATTCTTTTTCTATTTTAGGATAGTTATCGACGGGGAACACCTGCAATTCGCTTTCGGAATCGGAATATTTTATTTCAAGTTGTCCGTCGTCAAGTCTACAAAGTTCGACCTGTTCTTTTTCCAACTTTTTAGCAAACTCCACGAAGTATTTGCCTACTACGACCGTTTCGCCTTCCATTAAAACTTCGGCTTTGATTTTCTTTTCTATGGTTAATTCCATATCGGTCGCAAGTAAGGTTAAAGAATCTCCTTTCGCGGTAATTTTTATACCTTCAAGCACGGGGTTTGCGGATTTTACGCTTAGCGCTTTGCTAACTTTTAATACCGCGTCGGATAAATCCAGACCGTCGCAAATCAACTTCATATATTCACCTCTCGGAATTTTATTTTAAAGCACAGATACATTATATATTAAAGAAATTAAAAAATCAAGGTTTATAGGGCAACATTTTTAACCTTTTAGGGGAAAGAAAAAAATCTTTTTCCGTTTGTTAGTTTATTTATTATTTAAACTTTAAAATCGGTATTATTAGTAGTAAGGCGTTTATATGTTGATAAACTTTTTCGGCAAGATTTTAACTGACTTTTTAATGTGTTTAAATTGTAGAATTTACGGTAATAAAATGTTGAAATGTGGAATTTTTTTTGTGGAATTATATTTTTGAAAAAGGGAATTCATAAAACGAAAAAGCAAATACGAAGAAAAAAAAGGTTGTCCACAATTCCACGTGGAATTTTATATTTGTGGAAAAGTTAAGGTTAATAAAAAAATGTATTGTTAATTACGATGTTTTATGATACAATAAATAAAAAGAAAGATTAAAAACGGAAAAAATTATCCACCGGTTGTAGATAAGTAAACCGCTTAGGGCGGAGTAAAAAAGGTTATGGAACACGTAAAAGAGTTGTTTAATAAATACGGAATAGAATTATCGGATATTCAGGCGGAAAAGTTCGGTCTTTATTATAATCTGCTCATAGAATATAACGAAAAATTCAACATTACTTCCGTTACTGAAGAGAAAGAAGTTTATATAAAGCATTTTATCGACAGCGTTATAGGAATAAAGTTTATAGATAAAGGCAATCTTATAGATATAGGTTCGGGCGGAGGATTTCCTTTGGTTCCGATAAAAATAATGAAAGAAGATTTGTCCGTCACGGCTGTGGAATCCACCGGGAAAAAATGTGAATTTCTCGAAGTTCTCGGCGAAAAATTAGGGTTTAAGAATTTTACCGTATTAAACGGAAGAGCGGAAGATTTTTCCAAAACGGCTGCGTATAGGGAAAAGTTCGATTACTGCACGTCGAGAGCGGTGGCGAGATACAACACTTTGTGCGAATATTGTATTCCGTTCGTTAAAAAAGGAGGACTTTTCATAGCGTATAAAGGGGACGCCGACGAAGAAGTTAAAGAAAGCGAAAACGCGTTAAACGTTCTCGGTTGTAAAATAAAAGAAAAATACGATTTTTTACTCGAAGACGCGAAAAGAAGTCTTATAATAGCGGAAAAAAGTAAAAACACTCCCGAAAAGTACCCCAGGGGACACGGAAAGGAGAGAAAAAATCCGCTGTGAAAGAATTTATGATAAACCCCGCGAAAACCTGCGCCGTTACCGGACACAGAATAATTTTCGACTTAGACAGGGATAAATTAAAACAAACCTTTATAAATATAATACAAGACGGGTACGACACTTTTTTAGACGGGTTTGCCGTGGGATTCGATACCGTTTGTTTCGATATTCTTACCGAAATAAAAAAGGAAAAGGATATTAAAATAATAGGGTGCCTGCCATGTATAAATCAAAGCGAAAAATTTAATTTGTCGCAAAAAGCGAAATATAACGAAATGCTCGCTTCCGCCGACGAAATAATTTACGTTACGGAAAAATTTTATACGCCCGACTGCATGATGAAAAGAAACAAGTTTATGGTGGATAGATGTTCTTTGGTTTTAGCGTATTTAAGAAGAAATTCGGGCGGAACTTATAAAACGGTTTTATACGCGGACGAAAAAGGTATCGCGGTAGAAAAAATATAAAGGAGAGTATTATGGAAAAAATCAGAATAACATTAAAAGACGGAAGAAATATCGATTTGGAACTTTTTTCGGATAAGGCGCCCGAAACGGTAAAAAATTTTCTTAAATACGTTGACGACGGTTATTATAGCGGCACTTGTTTCCACAGAGTAATACCCGGCTTTATGATTCAGGGCGGCGGCTTTACCGACGACGAACCCGGTATTAAAGAAAAAGGTAAAAATTATTCGCCGATTAAAGGGGAATTTATAAGCAACGGCGTAAATAACACGGTAAAACACCTTACCGGCGTTATAAGCATGGCGAGAACTTTTATTAAAGATTCCGCTACCAGTCAGTTTTTTATCTGCGTTACCGATTGTCCGCATTTAGACGGCGAATACGCGGCGTTCGGAAAAACCGTCGACGAAGAAAGCGCGAAAGTGGCAAAAAACATAAGCGAAGTTAAAACTCATTCCTGGCGCGGTTACGACGATATTCCCGACGACCCCGTAGTAATAAAATCGATAACGAGGATAGAATAATTTAATGGTTTTAAGCCGCAAAGGAAAATAACCCGATGAAAAGTAATCGCTTATCTGTTTTTCTTGCTTTCGGAAGACAAAACGCGGTTTACGAAATTATCGTGAGATTTCATTGTGGCAAGCATAGAAGATTGCAGCGGCGCGTGATTACGATACTCGCCGCTTTTTTCTCCTGTTTTGGGGATATCGGCGGGTTTTTCCGTATTTTTTGCGGAATTTGCATTATCGAAAAAAGAGGAAATGGTTTTAAGGTAATCGGGCGAATCGGAAGAAGAATCTTTCGTTTCGCCGTTTTTTCCGTTTAACGACCCTAAAAACGAGTTCAAAATATTAAAAATGCCGAATTTATCCAAAAGATTACTCCTTAAAATTTATTTTAGTACGGAAAAAAAGCAAAAAATCATTGCAAAATTAACCGTTATGGGTTATAATACAAGAGTTAAAGTGTTCGGTTGAACACTTTGGGGCTATTGACAGACAACAAGGTTAAATACCTTATAATTTAAATTATATTCGGTTTATATAACCGGAATACACACAGCGACTAATTTTACAACGGAGTTTTTATGAAAAAGACATTGTTAAAGATTTTTGTATCCGTTTTGGCGGTATGCGCGGGACTTATGTGCTTCGTCGGCTGCGGCGGAGATTTTAATCCTGATAGCATTACCCTTACCACTTTAACCAAAGAAGTGGAAGTAGGCGGTTTCATCGCGGAAACGGAAAATTACGTTTATTATATCAACGGCGTAGGCGATTCCAACGGCGACAACAAATACGGCGTTCCCGTTAAAGGTTCTTTAATGGCTGCCGACAAAGCGGATCTTACCAAAACTTGCGTGGTAGTTCCCAAACTTTTCGTTGCGACCGATTATAAAGCGGGCGTTTACGTTTACGACGGCTACGTTTATTACGGAACGACCAACACCGATATGAATTCTTCCGGGAACGTTGCCAAAGACGAACTCGTTTTCGCTAAATCCAAACTCGACGGCACCGAAACGGAAATCCTTTTCAACGCCGGAGCGTTAAGCACGGAATACAGAATCGTAAAAGCGGCGGATAAAACCGTTTACATTATATATTATTCTTCAACCGACAAGGCGATTATAAGTTATAACGCTTCCACCAAAGAAAAACTCACCGTAGCCAAAACCGACGACGAAGCGGCGGAATCTCTCGACGCGTATAAATTCGTCGATAACGAAGGCGCGGTCAACGGCGCGGTAGTAATGTTTACTTCCACCGTTTATTCCGAAGAATTCAATCAGGCGAAAAAAGATTCTTTAGGCGATAAATATTCGAGAGCGACGGAATCATACAACAAAGTTTACGCTTATAAAGTAGGCGATACGGTAGAAAATTGTTACGCGGGCAAACTCGTTGCCGACGGTAACAAAAACATTCCTACCAAATTCTCTTTCGTATCGGTAAACGGCAAATACGTTTTCGTTAAGGAAACCGACGGCACCGATAAAGCGATCACCGTTACTTACGCGGTAAACGCTCTTGATTTAGCAAAAACCAAAATTCTTAACGCTTCTTACGTAGAAGACGGCACGCTTATCAACGACCTTAACGCCGCTTACAAAGTAGTAGACGGATATCTTGTTAAATTGTCGCTCGTCGATTCCATAGAGGGTGAAAACGGCGCGTACAACACCGTTATGAAAGCGGATAACGTAAGCAAACTGTTATTTACCGAAGGCGACTACGTTTATTACGTTAACTCTTCCACTTTCCTTGCGAGAAAGAACATGATGAACTTCGAAAACGAAAACGCATTCGAACAAGTCATTTCCGAAGGCAAAATTGCAGACTCCTGGTACGCGCCCGAAATCAGAAACGGCAACGTTTATTATTGCGACGCTTCCGAATACGGCAATTCTTATATTAAATACGCGTCCGTTTCTGACGCTCTTGATATCGAAAGAGACGAGGACACCGACGAAATAGTATCGGTTAAATTCGCAGTTCATACCTTAATCGGTAAAGTTACCGACGCGGATACCGCAAGTTTCGCAGAGACCGAAATCAACGATTATCTGAAAGAACTTACGGATAACAAAATCGTGTTCGATACCGACGACGACGGCAAATACGTTCTTAAAGACGGCAAACCCGTTTGCACGCCGCTCGATAAAGCCAACGAAGTTTACGAAAATCTCGGGGATCTTAAAGATTTAGTTTCCGAAACCACCGAAACTTCTCTTAAAAACTACAATAAGGCTAAAGAACTCAGCGTAGAACTTTTCGCTCTTAAAGATTTCGATAAAATGACCGAAACCGAAAAGACGGCGTTAAAGGACATCTTTGAAAAAGTTTACGCTAAAACCGAAGCGTTGAAAAAAGATAAAGATTATTCGTATAACACGGTAACCGGCATGGTAGA
>CAKQQY010000020.1 GCA_934271245.1 uncultured Clostridia bacterium
ACGGTATTTTTATTACAGGACACGAAAGAATCTAACGAAGAGTTAGAAAGATTGTTTCTAGAGAGCGACGAGTTCGAAGTCGTGGGAAGCGCCACCGACGGGATATCGGGCATATCGATGATTTCCGAAAAACGTCCGCAATACGTTATAAGCGAAATCATTTTGTCGGGGTACGACGGAATTTGCGTTATGGAGAAACTTTCTTCGCTGGGGATAAATTCTTCGTTCATTTTCCTATCTTCTTTATGCAGAGAAGAAATCGTTTCGAAGGTTATGAGAATGGGCGCGAAATATTTTATGGTTAAGCCCTATAACTTCGAATTGCTTAAAAAACGCATTTCAGAAATCGACGGCGGCAAAGATGTGTCGGGCGGCGAAAGGGAATACATTCCTACGGTAAAAAGACAGTCTATCGACGAAAAGATAAGCAGAATTTTCATAAACGTCGGAATTCCGCCCCATATCAAAGGCTATTACTTTTTAAGAGAAGGCGTTAAAATGGCGGTTGACGATCCCGAAATCATCAACAACATTACCAAGAAACTTTACCCGATGATAGGCGAAAGATACAAGACCACGGCAAGCAAAGTCGAAAGAGCGATAAGGCACGCTATCGAAGTTGCCTGGAACAGGGGAAGAATAGACAGCATAAATTCCATTTTAGGAGTGAGAGCGTACGTCGGAGCGGAAAAACCGACCAACGGCGAATTCATCGCGTTAATAGCAGACAAAATGTTGCTTGAAAAAGCGTAAAGAAAAATAAATACGCCGCCCGTCCGAAATTTCGGACGGGCGGTTTTCTATATTAAAAACAAAAACCAAGCCAAAACATACCGTAAAATCGTACCGCTTTACAAAAACTTTACATTTACTTTACCAAAGTATGATTGTTTCTCTTAAAGGAAAAAATTAAAATACAATCAGAAAATGAAAACAGGAGATGAAAAGAAATGAAAAAGATAGTTAAAGCAATCGTTGCGATTATTGCGGTTGCGGCAATGCTTACGATGACGGCGTGCGGCGCGTCGTTCGACGCGAACAAGAACGTTGCGGTAGTTACCAGAGGAGATGGAAGCGGCACGAAGAGCGCTTTCATGGAAATAATCGGACTTAAAGGCAAAAAAGATATTTCGGGCGCGATAATCGCGTCGGATACGGCGGCTGTTTTAGTAGAAGTTAAAGGCAACCCCCACGCAATCGCGTACGATAGTTTAGGTTATTGTACCGACGAAGTTAAAAAACTTAAAGTAGACGGCGTCGAAGCGACAGTCGAAAACATTAAAAACGGCAGTTACAAAATTTCCCGTCCGCTTTCGGTAGTTTATAAAGAAGAAAATATGACGGGCGTAAACAAAGCGTTTTACGATTTCCTTCTCAGCAAAAACGCGCAGGAAATAATCTCGGCGAACGGTTACGTTACCAACGTAGAAAACCCTGCCGATTACGTTAAAACCGATTTGAGCGGTTCGATTGCAATCTCGGGAAGCACGTCTTTCCGTCCTTTGATGACCGAACTTGCAAAAGCGTTCGAAAATATTGAAAAAAGCATTACGGTAACCGTTAAAGGCGGCGGTTCCGGAACGGGTTACAAAGACGCGGAAAACGGTATCTCGGCGTTCGGTATGATTTCCGAAGTATTCTCTCAGAGCAAAGCCGAATCCTGCACCTTCCACACCGCGGCGTTAGACGGCATAGCGGTTATCGTAAATAAAGCGAACACTATGGAAAGCATTACCATGGAACAACTCAAAAATATCTACGATATAGACGCAGGCGCAAACGCGGTTAAAACCTGGAAACAACTCGGAGCATAAGAATGAACTCTTATTCGTTAGCGAAACATAAGGAAAGGGCGGTTAAAGGGGCGTTTGTTTTCTGCGCCGCCTTTTCCATTATCGCGCTTTTAACAATAACGGCGTTTCTGTTTATCAGCGGCGCGCCGTTCATAGTAAAAACGGGGGTTTTCAAATTCCTTTTCGGAACCAACTGGGATACTGTTTCGGAAAACCCCTCTTACGGAATATTCCCGATGATTCTGTCGAGTTTATACGTTACCGCGCTTTCGGTGCTTATCGGCGTAACTATAGGTTTGTTTACCGCAATCGCGTTATACAAATTCTTGCCGAAAAAAGCCGTTCCCGTAATACGTCAGACGGTAAACCTTTTAGCCGGTATTCCGTCGGTAATATTCGGGTTGTTCGGATTAAAAATCATAGTGCCGGTTTTAAGAGATTATATTTCCCCGACGGGCGTGGGGTACGGAATTTTCGCTTCGTCGCTCGTTTTAGGAATAATGATTCTTCCTACGATAGTAAGTATCTGCCTTGACAGTTTAGAAAGCGTACCAAAAGAATACTACGAAGGGGCGCTGGCGCTCGGGGCGACCAACGAACAGGCGACGTTCAAG
Organism: uncultured Clostridia bacterium; assembly: GCA_934271245.1. GTDB lineage: Bacteria > Bacillota > Clostridia > Christensenellales > Borkfalkiaceae > UBA1259. Next base: position 2,408 of record CAKQQY010000020.1, read on the forward strand.
GTAATGCTTCCCGCGGCGAAAAGCGGCGTTCTTGCAGGAGTGGTGCTTGCGGTCGGCAGAGCGATAGGCGAAACCATGGCGGTTATAATGGTTATAGGCGGCAGTACCGATATTCCCACGAGTTTGTTCCAGAGCGTGAGAACGCTTACCGCAAACATAGCGATGGGCGCGATGGACCTTACGGGCGATTCTTTTACCGCTCTGATTGCCACGGGCGTGGTGCTGTTCGTGTTTACTCTTTTGCTGAACGTAAGTTTTTCTCTTCTTAAAAGGGAAAGGAAAGAGAAAACGGAGAAGAAAAAATGAAAAGATTGATTTCGGACAAAAAAGTTTGCTATTCGCTGAAAATTTTCAGTTATATTTCCACGGCGATAGCGATAATTGCTCTTATCGCCATTATCGGGTACGTTTTAATAAACGGCGTGGGGAAAATAAATCTTACTCTGCTTTTCGGCGACGGCAAATCTTCCCCGTCCATACTTCCGGCGCTCGTCGGAACTCTTTCGCTTATAGTCATAGCGTTAGGTATTTCCATTCCGTTGGGAATAGGTTGCGCCGTGTTTTTGACCGAATACACCGACAACAAGAGCAAATTCGTAAAGTTTATAAGAATCTCCACCGAAACGCTCGCGGGAATTCCGAGTATAGTTTACGGGCTTTTCGGTTACCTTATATTCGTAGACCTGCTTAAAATGGGGTATTCGCTGTTAGGCGGCGGAATAACTCTTTCCATAATGATTCTGCCCGTAATAGTGCGTTCTACCGAAGAAAGTCTGCTTTCCGTTCCGCAAGGGTTAAGAGAAGGTTCTTACGCTTTGGGCGCGGGGAAAGTAAGGACGATATTTAAGGTAGTTCTTCCGTCGTGCGCGGGGGGAATCGTCACGGCGATAATTCTTGCCGCCGGCAGAGTTATTTCCGAAAGCGCGGTTTTGATACTGACGGTCGGTATGGTCGTGGATAAAATGCCCGTTTCGCTTTTATCGCCCGGCACAAGCCTTGCGCTCGACATTTATTATTTCGGAAGTTTCGGTTATCCCGAAGAAGCCGCCGCTACGAGCGTCGTGCTGATGGTTCTGGTTTTCGGCATAAACCTTTTGGCTCTTCTCGTCGGGAAACTTATTAAAAGAAAAACAGGAGAAAAATAATGGAAAACACTAACGTAAGCGTTAAAGATTGCAATCTTTATTACGGAGATTTTCACGCGCTGAAAAACATAAATATAGAAATACCCGAAAAGGCGGTAACGGCGCTGATAGGTCCGTCGGGTTGCGGTAAATCCACCTTCTTAAAAACGCTTAACAGAATGAACGACCTGGTGGACGGCTGCAAAATCACGGGAGAATTTAAGATAGGCGACACCGATATTTACGCCAAAACCACCGATATCAACCTTTTAAGAAAGAAAGTCGGCATGGTTTTCCAGAAACCTAATCCTTTCCCGATGAGCGTGTACGATAACGTGGCTTTCGCGCCGAGAACTTTCGGCGTAAAAAATAAAGTCGAACTCGATACGATTGTGGAAACGTCGTTAAAAAAGGCGGGTATATGGGACGAACTTAAAGACAGACTCAAAAAAAGCGCGTTAGGTTTAAGCGGCGGACAGCAACAACGTCTTTGCATCGCGAGAGCGCTTGCCGCCAACCCCGAAATTCTTTTAATGGACGAACCGACCAGCGCGCTCGACCCCGTTTCTACGGGTAAAATAGAAGAACTTATCGAAGAACTTAAAAAGGATTTAACGGTAATAATCGTCACGCACAACATGCAGCAGGCGACGAGAATTGCCGATTACACGGCGTTTTTCCTGCTCGGCGAAATAATAGAATTCGGCGAAACGGAAAAGATATTCGGTACGCCTTCCGATAAACGTACCGAGAATTATATCACCGGAAGATTCGGTTAATAAAAAAACTTGAAAAAAGGAGCGTGAGAGTATATAATGAGTATAAGAAACAAGTACGAAAAAGAATTGACGTTGGTTTTCGATAAACTTATAAAAATGTGCCACGATACCGAACTTGCCATCGAAAAGTCGGTCAAAGCATTGAAATCAAGAGATTTTTCTCTTGCGAAAGAAGTAATCGCGGAAGATAAAACCATCGACAACGAAGAAAGAGATATCGAACAGGACTGTCTTAAAATTCTGCTTATGGAACACCCCGTAGCGGGCGATTTCCGCGACGTTTCGGCAACCCTTAAAATGATTACCGATTTAGAGCGTATCGCGGACCAGGCGTCGGATATCTCGGAAATATCGTTGCAATTCGGCGAAGAAAAGTTCATAAAAGAGCCTTTCCACATAGAAATGATGAGTAAGTTAGTCATATCTATGGTAAAAGACGGCGTTAAAAGTTTTATAAACAAAGACGCGGAAGCGGCGAAAGAACTCGATAAAAGGGACGACCGCGTAGACGAACTTTTCTGCACGATTAAAAAAGATCTGATAGAACTTATTAAAGCCGATTCCGAAAACGCCGACCAGGCAATTCTTTTTATGATGATTGCAAAATATCTCGAAAGAATAGGCGACCACGCCGTAAATATCGGCGAGTGGACGGAATACGCCGTTTCGGGATACCATAAACCCGGCTGACAGGAGTTATAAATGAAACTTATTTACGCAGTAGACGACGAAGAATCCATACGCGACGTGTATTCCTACGCTTTAAGCGGCGCGGAATTTCAGGTTAAATGCTTTAGCTGCTCCGAAGAATTGTTTTCGGCGCTGAAAGAAAGAATTCCCGACCTGTTGCTGTTAGACGTTATGCTTGACGGCGTGGACGGCTACGGGATTCTCGGAAAAATAAGAAGCGATTCTTCTACCGAAAATCTGCCCGTAATTATGGTTTCGGCAAAAACTACCGAGATAGACAGAGTAAAGGGGTTAAATCTCGGCGCGGACGATTATCTTTGCAAACCTTTCGGCATACTGGAACTCGTTGCCAGAATAAACGCCAAACTTCGCAAATCGGAAGAAAAGAAAGATAAAATTACTTATAAAGACGTTTCAATGGACGAATCTACCCGAACGGTTACCGTTTGCGGAAAAGAAACGTCGCTTACCCTTAAACAATACGAATTGTTGAAAATTCTTCTTCTAAATTCGGAAAAAGTAGTTAAAAGAGATACCCTTTTAGACAAAGTCTGGGGAGAAAACTACGGCGAAACGAGAACTTTGGATATTCATATAGGAGATCTTCGAAAACTTCTTGCGGGGGCGGAAACGCAAATCGCTACCGTAAGGGGTGTGGGATATATGTTAAAATGAAAAACAAAATCGTAATATTTAATATTGTAATAATAGCCCTTTCGCTTATAGCGGTGTTCGTATCGGGCATTTCGATAAATAAAAATTCTCATTACGAAGAAGCGGAAAAGGAAATAATAAAACTCACGGAAATTTACGCCGCTAATTACGACGACAAAATCACCGAAAACGTGCCTGACGGTATAAGAGTAACCGTTATCGACGATACTTTTAAGGTAATCGCCGACAGCGAAGACGATTCTATCGTGGGGACTTTCCATACCAACAGAGAAGAAATCGACAAAGCACTTAGCGGCACGCCCGAAGTTATTAAAAGATACAGCAGTTCGCTTAAAAAAGATTTGGTTTATTACGCGCTGAAAGTCAATACCGAAACTTCTTACGTGTTCGTCCGCGTGGCGATTCCCGTAGAGAGCGTAAACGAATACACGACGAAAACCGTTCCCATAATGATTTTAGTACTTGCGGCGGCGCTCGTAATCTCCTTTGCGGCAAGCATTTTCGCAACCAACGAACTCATTAAACCTATAAAAAGCATTAAATACGGACTTATTTCCGTAAACGAAGGAAACTTCGAAAAAATCAACGCGGATTCTTACGATAAAGAAGTAAACGACGTAATTTCCGAGATAAACGGAATAGGCGAAAAACTTCAGAGCAGCATCAAAAAAGAAAGCGACGACAGAAATAAACTCGATTATATATTAAACAACGTTTCGGACGGCATAATCGTTATTTCCGAAGATAAAACGATAAACCTGATAAATAACGTCGCCAAAGAAATTTTCGGAATTTCCGCCGCGGAAGGCAAAAATTATTCCGTTTTAACGGAAAACGCCGCTTTTAACGATTCGGTAAGCGAATTCCTTAAAGACGGCAAAAACGGTTGTTTCCAGACGGAAATCGACGGCAAGTATTATATGGTATCCCTTAAAAATCTTGAAAAGGGATTTAAAATCGTCGTGCTTTCCGACGTGACGGCAATGAAAAACGGCGAAGTTATGAGAAGCGAATTTTTCGCCAACGCTTCGCACGAACTGAAAACGCCGCTCACCGCGATAAAAGGGTTTAACGAAATTATTTCGTTAAAGACGAAAGAAGAAGAAACGAAAGAACTTTCCTTTAAAATAGACGGGCAGATAACGAGACTTATAAACCTTATAAACGATATGCTTAAACTTTCCGAACTGGAAGCGGAAAAAGAACCCGTAAAGGAAAAGGTCGATTTAATAAAAGTCGCCGCGGAAGTAAAAGATAATCTTTCGGCTCTTTCGGATAAAAAAGACATAACGGTTACCGTCGAAGGCGAAGGAACCGTGGAAATGGAAAAAGAACACGCCGTGGAACTCGTTAAAAATCTTATGGAAAACGCCGTAAGATACAACAATAACGGGGGATACGTAAAAGCGACGGTGAAAAATTACGGCGGCAACGTGGTTTTCACGGTGGAAGACAACGGCATAGGCATAGAAGAAAAAGACCTTAACCGTATTTTCGAAAGGTTTTACAGGGTGAATAAATCCCGTTCGAGAGAAACGGGCGGCACGGGCTTAGGATTATCTATCGTAAAGCACGTTTGCTCGCTTTACTCTGCCGATCTGGAAATTAAGTCCGGACTCGGCGCGGGAACGACCATAAAGGTAATTTTTAACAGTTGATGGAAAAAAACAGGGTATATTTTGTAATCGATATGAAATCCTTTTTCGCGTCGGTAGAATGCGCGGAAAGGGGACTTGACGCGATGACCACGCGTTTAGTAGTAGCAGACGAAAGCCGCACGGACAAAACCATTTGTCTTGCGGTTTCTCCCGCTTTAAAGGCTTTAGGGGTTAAAAACAGGTGCAGACTGTTCGAAATACCCAAAAATATCGATTATATCATCGCAAAACCGCGTATGAAAAAGTATATAGAGTACGCGGCGGAAATTTACGGGATATACCTTAAATATATCGATAAAAGCGATATTCACGTTTATTCTATAGACGAAAGTTTTATCGACGCCACCGACTACCTTAAAATAATGAACATGCGGGCGAAAGAGTTGGTAAAAATGCTTATGGACGAAATAAACGAAAAGTTGCATATTCCGTCCAGCGCGGGGATAGGAACGAATCTTTATCTCGCCAAAATAGCGTTAGACCTTACGGCTAAAAAATCGCCCGATAAAATAGGCTGGCTTACCGAAGAAAAGTTTATAAAAGAACTGTGGAATCACCGCCCCATAACCGATTTCTGGCAAATTTCCACGGGTACGGAAGAACGGCTTAAAAAGTTCGGCGTAACCGATATGCAGGGCATTACCGAAACGGACGAAAACCTTTTATATAAAGAATTCGGCAAAAACGCGGAAATTTTAATCGACCACGCGTGGGGCAGAGAATCCTGCCTTATGCAGGATATAAAAAATTATAAAAGAAAGTCGCACAGCATATCTTCTTCGCAGATTCTTCCTTGCAATTACGAGTTTAAAGACGCGAAAGTCGTCTTAAAAGAAATGATAGAAGAAGGTTGCTATCGGCTGGTAAAGGAAAACGCCACGACCGACCTTATCCATATTTATATAGGGTACGGGGATTTACGCGGCGACGGGGAAAAGGGAACGGTTCATATAGGTTCGCAAACCAACCTGTATTCAAAAATAGCGGTAAAAGTCGAAGAATTTTTCGATAACAACGTCGATAAGTTCAGACCGATAAGAAGAATCGGGTACGATTTTGCCGAACTTTATTCGGGAAGCGTGGTAAGTTTCGATTTTTTCACCGATTTTAAGCGTGACGAAAAGGAAGCGGAACTTACGAAAAGCGTTATGGATATAAAAGAAAAGTACGGCAAAAACGCTATACTTCGGGGCAGAGATTACGGCGAAAAAGCCACCGCAAGGGAAAGAAACAAGATGATAGGGGGTCATAACGGTGAGATCGAAGATGCCGAGAATTGAACGAGCCGCGCAGTTCGCCCCGTTCGATTCTCTTAAAGGGCTTCACGAAGCGTTAAGGGCGAAAGAAGCCGAACTTGAAAGAACCGACAAAAAAGAAGTTCCCGAAGACCGCGCGAAAGAGATTTCGGCAATTTTAAGCGAAATAAAAAAGGGCGACGAAACGGAGACGGTATATTATCGCAAAGACAAGTATCTTACGGCGACGGGTAAAACTGCCGTCGATTTTTACGAAGGGGTAATCACGGTAACCGATTCGCGCGGAAAAAAAGAAGATATACCCGTAGAAGATATTTACGATATAAAAATAGTAAAAAAAAATTTAAAATAGTGTAAAAACGGTATTAAAAACAGTTTACAAATTGCGTTTAGGTGGATATAATATAGCAGCACAAAGCAAAAGTAACTTTTTTGCTTTCGGCAAAATATATATATGATACGCTAAATGGAGATGAAATATGCCGGGTGATTATATTAAATGCCCCAGATGCGATCTCAACTGGATCAAAAGAGGCGAAGAATATTGCGACGTATGCAAAGCAGAACTTAAAAAAGGTCCGCAACTCGTTTTCGCGGTCGATGACGACGACGATCAGGAAGAAGAGATGATTTTATGCCCCGTTTGTCACCACAACTACATTAAACCGGGCGAACAGATGTGCGCTAAATGCGCGGAAGAATCCGACTTCAAGAAAGATCAGGTCGATATAGATAAAGACGAAGAATGGAAAAACTTCCTCGATAACACCGAAGAAGAAGACGAAGAAGACAATTCCGAAGAAATGATTTCTTTAAACAAACTCGCCGAAGAAGAAGACGACGAAATGTTTAAAGACGACGACGAACCCGAAGAAGAAGACGAAGAGGAAGAAGTCGAACCCGTAGACGACGAACCCGACGACTTCGATATTCCCGAAATCAACGAAAAAGATTTCGAAGAAGAAGACGAAGAAGACGATGACGACGAAGAAGACGACGACTTCGAGTCGAAAGACGAATAAAAAGGTATGAAATCCGTTTTTTGCGGCAATAACTTTACTATGATTAAAAGTTCGTTATCAATAAGTCAGGTAAAGGAAACCGTAAAACGGTTAAGCGAAAAAAGCGTGGAAGTAACGTTGAATCTCGGAAGAAACAAATTCGTAACGTTTAACGGAAAACTGTCGGGGGTATATCCCGCGTTGTTTACCGTTACGCCGTTCGATAAAAGTTTCAAAGGGAAAACTTCGTATTCCTATTCGGAATACTTGTGCGGAAAAGTTAAACTTAACGAAATAGCCGAATAAAAGCGTAAATTTTGCGCTTTTATTTTTTTTTGAGAATATTTGGGGCCTTCAAAATATAAAATGTAATGATAGTTATTTTTTGGAGGAAAATAAGTTGAAAGAGCCCGTATTCGAACAGTTAAAATATCAGGCGGAAGAACAAACGCTGTCGGACAAATTGAAAACGGAAGTAAAAACGGATATAAATCCCGATGACGTTAAAGTTATTGACGTCGCGTCTTTCGTTGCCGTTACCGAAAAAGAAGTTTCCGACGGAAAAATTAAGTACGGCGGCAAAACGATTTTTTATTTGATTTATACGGAAAACGACGAAATCAGAAAAAAAGAATATAAAACCGATTTCGTAGGAATCTTTTCCGACGAGAATATTAAAGAAAATTCCCGCGTGAGAATCTGCGCGCGGTCGGAAAAAACTTCTTACGACGCTTCAAGCGGCGTTATAACCCTTACGGCGGAAATAGCGGTTACCGCAAAAATCGTCAACGGAAAAGAAGTTCTCGCCGTTTCCGATTGCGAAGGGTTGGTTTTCGATAAAAAGGAAAAAGAAATAGTTAAAAGTTCGGGGTATAAAACTACCGTTTATCCGTTAGACGAAGAATTCGAACTCAATTACTCGGTAAAAGAAGTGCTTTCGCAGAACGTTTCGGCGGCGGTAACCGCCGTTCAGTGCGGCGTCGGCTCGATAATAGTTGACGGAGAATGCGTGTGGACCGCCGAAATGTTGCAAAATATCGAAAAAAGCGATATAATAAAAGAGAACAAAATTATTCCGTTCCGCGTAGAAATAGAATGTGAGGAAGCGATGCCTACTATGGACGCCGTCGCTTCCGTCAGAGAAAACTCTTTTAAAGCGGACGTTTCCGTCGACGGCGAAACGGGAAGAAGTACGGTCGGATTCTCGGCGGTATTAGTATTCGAAGGGGAAGCCTTCTATAAAGAAAACGCTTTACTTATAAACGACGCGTTCAGTACGACGGAAGAAGTGGAAACAATTACCGATTATTACGAAGCGTATAAACCGTGTCCGCCCGTTTCCGTTACCGAAAACGTAAGCGGCAGGGTAAATATAGGCGAAATCGCCGCGGGTACGCGCGTTATGGCGACGGGTTGCGGAAGAACGGAGATAGTTTCCGCGGAAATCGCCGACGGCAAACTTAACGTTACGGGTATTTTTTCCGTACCGGTATATTTAAGGGATAACGAAGGCAAGGTTTATTCCGTGACTGCGGAACTCCCCTTTACGTCCGTTACCGACACCGTTTGCGAAGGCAAAGCGGAAGTATGCGCCGCGGTTACCGATTGCAACGTTAAAATCATATCGGTTACCGACGCCGAAGTTTCCGCCACTATCGTTATGACGGTATATACGGGCAGAACGGAAAGAGTCCGTTACGTTAAAAACATAGAATGCCTTGGGGAAAAGCAAAGGGAAACCTGTCCTATAAGCGTATATCTTTCCACGCAAGGGGAAGAGTTGTGGTCGCTTTCCAAACGGCTTAACGTCTGTCCGGACGAACTCATCGCCACGAATAAAGATTTACAATTCCCGTTGACGGGTAAAGAAAGGATAGTAATTTACAGGCAAAATTAAAAATTATGGATACTCTTAAGATAAAATGTTACGCGAAAGTGAATTTAACGCTTGACGTGTGGCAGAAAAAAGAAAAATATCACCCTATAAAATCGCTTGTAAGCACGATCGGGATTTACGACGACCTTATAATAAAAAGGAGAAACGATTATAAGGTAACCCTTAAAACCAAAGGGAATAAGTTGAACGTTCCGCGCGAAAAAAACAACGCGTATATCGCGGTTGCCGCTTTTATGAAAAAACATAAAACGTTCGGCGCTGACGTCACTTTAATAAAAAGAATTCCCGAAAGCGCGGGTCTCGGCGGGTCTTCGGCGGATATAGCGGGCGCGCTTAAAGCCATGAACGAACTCTACGAAACGCAGGACGATTTAGAAAGCCTTGCTTCTTCGCTCGGCAGCGACGTAAACTTTTTATTGGAAGGCGGTTTCTGCGAGATAAGCGGCAGGGGAGAAATGGTAGAAAAACTGCCCGAACTTAAAAAGCAGTACGTAATCGTTCTCACCGCAAAACAAGGGGTCGGAGCGAGAGAGTGTTACGAAATCTTCGATAACCGCAAAGAAACTCCGTCGCCCGTTACCGATATAGTAAAAGAAGAGTTCTTAAAAACGGGGGAAATAAACTATAAACTGCTTAAAAACGATTTGACGTTATCGGCAAAAAGCATTAACGCCCAGATCGGCGCGAACGAAGCGGTGCTTAAAGCGTACGACTGCGAAGTCGTGCTTATGAGCGGAAGCGGTTCGGCGGTTTACGGGATTTTCTCCGACGAAAAGAAGAGAGATTCTGCTTACAGGCAATTAAAAAAGTTCTACAAAAAAAATATTATAAAAACCGAAACGGTTTGATAAAAAGTAAACCGTCCGCCCGAAAATTCGGGCGGACGGCTATTTTTATGCGTTTATTTGTTTTTTACCGTTACGGTCAGGTCGTCGCCGGAAACGTCCACGACGAGTTCGCTGTCCGGTTCGAGATCCGATTCGAGCATCTTTTTCGCAACCAGAGTTTCCACTTTGCTTTGCAAAAATCTCTTAAGCGGACGCGCGCCGTAAACGGGGTCGTAACCGTTATCTACTATATAGTTCTTTGCGGCGTCGGTTACGGTAAGACGCAGACGGCGTTCTTCCATACGTTTGCTTAACGAAGATATAAGCAAATCGACTATGCTCGTAACGTTTTCTTTGGTCAACGGTTTGTAGAACACGATTTCGTCGAGACGATTCAAAAATTCGGGGCGGAAAGAACGTTTTAACAAAGCGTTCACTTCTTCTTTCGCCTTATCGCTTATTTCTCCCGTCTTTTCGTCGATTCCGTCCAAAATATAGTTGGAACCGAGGTTAGATGTCAGAATCAGTATAGTGTTCTTAAAGTCCACCGTACGACCTTGCGAGTCGGTTATACGTCCGTCGTCCAATACCTGTAACAAGATATTGAAAACGTCGGGGTGCGCCTTTTCGATTTCGTCGAAAAGAACTACCGAATAAGGTTTACGCCTTACCGCTTCGGTAAGTTGACCGCCTTCTTCGTAGCCTACGTATCCCGGAGGCGCGCCGATAAGTCTCGATACGGAGAATTTTTCCATATACTCCGACATATCGATTCTTATAATGCTGTGTTCGTCGTCGAACAGACTTTCGGCAAGGGCTTTGGCAAGTTCCGTTTTACCTACGCCGGTAGGACCTAAGAACATAAACGAACCTATCGGTCTGTTGGGGTCTGCGATACCCGCTCTCGAACGTAAAATCGCTTCGCTGACCTTTTCCACGGCTTCGTCCTGACCGATTACCCGTTTATGAAGAATATCGGCAAGGTGCAAAACCTTTTCTCTTTCGCCTTCCATAAGCTTGGTAAGGGGAATACCCGTCCAACGGGAAACGACTTTGGCGATTTCTTCTTCGGTCACCGTGTCGCGCAAAAGGGTGTTTTTTCTGCCGCTTTCTTCCTTTCTTGCCTGCTCTAATTTTTTCATTAAGTCGGGCAGGGTAGAATATTTAAGTTTAGCGGCGTGTTCGTAATCGGCGTTTCTCTGCGCCGTTTCGATTTCGGCGTTGACCTTTTCGATTTCCGATTTTAAGTCGGAAACGGCGTGAATGCTTTGTTTTTCTTCTTCCCACTGCGCTTTCATCGCCGAGAACTTTTCGCGTAAATCGGAAAGTTCTTTTCTGATTTCGGCAAGTCTTGCCGCGCTTAAATCGTCGGTTTCTTTCTTTAACGCCGTTTCTTCGATTTCCAGTTGCATTATTTTACGGGAAATTTCGTCCATTTCCGTCGGCATGGAATCGATTTCCGAACGAATCGTCGCGCAGGCTTCGTCTACAAGGTCGATGGCTTTATCGGGCAGGAATCTGTCGGTAATGTATCTGTTTGATAACGTCGCCGCGGCGATAAGCGCGCCGTCGTGAATGGTTACTCCGTGATAAACTTCGTAACGTTCTTTAAGTCCGCGGAGAATGGTAATCGTGTCTTCCACGTTAGGTTCGTTTACGAGAACCGGCTGGAATCTTCTTTCCAAAGCCGCGTCTTTTTCTATATAGTTGCGGTATTCGTTAAGGGTAGTAGCGCCGATACAGTGCAGTTCGCCCCTTGCGAGTAACGGCTTAAGCAGGTTGCCCGCGTCCATAGCGCCGTCCGATTTCCCCGCGCCGACTATGGTATGAAGTTCGTCGATGAAAAGAATAATTCTTCCTTCGCTCTTTTTTATCTCGTTAAGCACGGCTTTAAGTCTTTCTTCGAACTCGCCGCGGAATTTCGCGCCGGCAATCAACGCGCCCATATCCAGAGCGAATATGGTTTTGTTTTTAAGCCCTTCGGGAACGTCGCCGCGAACGATACGTTGCGCAAGACCTTCCGCTATCGCTGTTTTACCTACGCCCGGTTCGCCGATTAAAACGGGGTTGTTTTTGGTTTTTCTCGAAAGAATTCTTATAACGTTACGTATTTCCGAATCTCTGCCGATAACGGGGTCGAGTTTCTGGCTTTTCGCTCTTTCTACCAGATCGAAACCGTATTTGTTGAGAACGTCGTAACTGCTTTCGGGGTCGTCGGACGTGATTCTGTCCGATTTTACCTTTTTAAGTTGTTCGTTGAATTCCGCTTTGGTTATACCGTGGGCGCGGAACATGTTTTTTATATCGTCGCTCGCATAATCGAATATGCAAAGCATAATGTGTTCGACGGACACGTAATCGTCTTTAAGGCTATCCGCAAGCCTTTCCGCCGCAGTCAGAATTTTATCGGTAACGGGGGAAACGTAAACCTTGTCGGGTTCTCTTCCCGCGCCCGAAACGGCAGGCATTTTACGAATCATGGTGTCGATTTCCGACAACAACTTGTCGGGCGATTTTCCCATTTTCCGTAAAAGACTTCCCACTAAACCGTTTTCCTGATCTATAAGAGCGTAAAGAAGATGCTCGGGCATAATCTGAATGTTTCCGTTTTCTATCGCGATGTTCTGCGCGGAAGAAATCGCTTCCATCGCCTTTTTCGTTAATTTGTTAGCGTTCATGTTTTTATCCTCCTTTTTCGCGTAATTTTACAATTTTAATTTCTTGGTCGTTAAATAGTTAAGGTTCCTGCGTTTAAAGCCGCTAAATAGTCGTTTTCCAACTCGTTTAAAGTTTTATATCCGTCGGAAAGATATTTTTTCAGCATTTTATCGAAAACTTTTACGTAATTGCTTATTTCTTTTCCGAGATCGTCCGTATTATAGTTGCCGCTTTTTTTAAAAGATAGAGATCTCGTCCATTTACATTCGTCTAAAGAATACTCTATTCTTCTGTTGAACAACGCCGTAACGTAAATCTCTTCCATTTTCTGCCACAAACGGAAAAACTCCGTAAGACGGGTAAGAAGTTCGGGCGATTGCGTCCTGAAATTCACTTTCAACTCGCCGTAATGGTCCCCCGCGACTCTGTACAACTCCACTTCGTAACGAAGGGTCGGACGGTAACGATATGAAAGCGCGCTTTTAATGGACAACGTGTTGTCGTGATTAGCGTAATATACGGGGAAATTTTCGTTGTTTTCGAAAAGACTTTCTATCTGACGGAACACGTCGGTAATACGTTTTTCCGGCGTTACCACCGAAACGTAATCGGCAAGAATTTCGTTCACGAGATGCGATCTCGTCGTTCCTTCTCTCTCCGCAAGACGGTCAATCTCCGATATTACTTCTTCGCTTAACATTAAACTATACATATTTTTCTTCATATTTATCTTGCTCTCCTTTTTCTCCCCTGAATTTTTCTCAATTTTTATATAAATTATACTCCGAATTTTTCTTTTGTCAACTGTTTTGAGAAACTTTTTTAATAATTTTTATATAAATTTTTACACAAAAGTTTTAATAAAAAGAAAAAATAAACGGGGATTGTATAAAAAGGCGAGCGGCGGTCAATAAAGGAGATATGCAAAGAGAAAAGGAGATAAAAAAGTGAATAAAACGAAAGTTTTTGCGGTAATATTCGCGCTTTTTACGGCGGCGCTGGCGTTGGGGTTTGCAATCCCGAAAGAAGAAACGCATACCGAATATTTAAGAATACATATCAGGGCAAATTCCAACGACGATATAGATCAGACGGTAAAGTACGCCGTTAAAGAAAGAATCGTGGAATTTTTAACCCCTTACGTCGCGCAGGCGAAAACCAAGGAAAACGCCGAAAAAATAATAAAATCGTTACTTCCGGCAATAGAAAAGGTCGCGGACGAAACGTTACGGGAAAAGGGTTTTTCTTATTCGTCAAAAGCGAAGATAAACAACGAAAAGTTTCCGACGAGAGCGTACGGAGAGTACACGCTCGAAAGCGGTTATTACGACGCGTTGATTGTCGAACTCGGCAGCGGCAAAGGGGATAACTGGTGGTGCGTGGTGTATCCGCCGCTTTGTTTTACGGGCAGCGGAACTAATTACGTTTACAAAAGCAAGATTTACGAAATTATAAGAAATTTTTTCGAAAAGGAGGCAAAATGAAAAAATTACTTAAAACGGCAATTATCGCGGTAATGGCGTTCTCCGTTTGTTTCGGGGCTGCGGCGTTTTCCGGATACAACTCGGAACCCGCTTACGCCGTCGTTTATAAACAGGGCAGCAGCGGTACTACGGTAAAGAAGATTCAGCAGAAACTCAAAAACTGGGGATATTATTCGGGTTCGGTAGACGGAATATACGGCGCGAAAACCAAAGCCGCAGTTAAATATTTTCAAAGAAAGAACGGACTTACGGCAGACGGCGTCGCCGGGGATAAAACGCTTGCGGCGTTAGGGATATCCACTGCTTCTTCGGCTTCTTCGTCGTCGGGGTCGTCGTATTCTAATAACGACGTAAATCTTCTGGCTCGCCTTATTTACGGCGAAGCAAGGGGAGAAAGTTACGTCGGGCAAGTAGCGGTCGGCGCGGTAGTTTTAAACAGAGTCAAAAGCGCGTCTTTCCCGAACACCGTTGCGGGCGTTATTTATCAGGGTTACGCTTTCACCGCGGTAGCCGACGGACAGATAAATCTTTCGCCTAACGCTACGGCGAAAAAGGCGGCGCAGGACGCTATGAACGGTTGGGATCCGACGTACGGCGCGATATATTATTATAATCCCGCAACCGCCACGAGCAGTTGGATTTTTTCCAGACAAACGCTGGTAACTATAGGCAATCACGTCTTTGCAAAATAAAGGAGAGTATATGGAAAATAAAGAAAACAACGCCGTAGAAAAAGCAAAAAAGGCGATGGAAGAAGAAGTTTCGGAAAAATTCGGCGGCGAACGCGAAGAAGAAGCCGCGAAAAACAGAGTAAGAATTGCGGAAATCAAAGCGCACGAAAAAGCCGAAAAAGAAAAAAGGAAACTTGCTTATAAACGCGAAAAAGAAAGAAGAAAATACGAGCGCAAAGAAAGAAAAGAAGCCCGTATCGCCGAGAAAAACAGATTAAAAGCGCAGGAAAAGGCGGAAAGAAACCAGATTAAAAAGATGAAAGCCGAAAACGAACAGGCTTATAGAGAACAGCGCAGAAAAGACAGAGAAAAAAGAAGAAAAGCGGGCGGCGGATTCGGCGGCTGGCTTGCCGCGGTAATATCGCTCGGCGCGTCGTCTTTGGTTCTCGCCACCGTGCTTATAGTAACGTTGTTCGTTCCGAGCGATAAAGACAGAGCGTTAGAGAGCGGATACAGAAAATCCTTTTTCGACACCGTGGCGCAGGTAGACAATATAGACCTTAACCTTTCCAAAATACTTGCGACGAGCGAAGAAGCGGGACTTCAGAAATATCTCGTTGATACGGCTATAAATTCCGAACTTGCCGAAAACAATCTTTCTCAACTTCCGTTAGAAGACGAAAGCAAGTTTTATACCGCCAAACTTATAAATCAGGTAGGCGATTACACCAAATATCTTAACGAAAAGTTGGTTGACGGCGAAGGAATAACGGCAGGGGAAAGGGAGAATCTTTATAAACTTTATAAAGCCGTAGGGCAGTTAAGGGAAAGTTTGCAAAGAACCGTCGGCAATATGACGACAGACTTCTCGTTTTCGTCAATGTTGGGCGGCGGCGACGGCAATCTCGTAATATCGGAATTCAACGACTTGCAGGAACTTTCCGTGGAATACCCCGAACTTATTTACGACGGACCCTTCTCCGACGGTAAAGATAAAAGAGAAATTAAAGGCTTGTCCGAAAAAACCGTGACGGAAGAAGAAGCGGAAAAGGTTTTCGTGGATATTTTCAGCGGATTTAATCTTAAAAACGTTAAAAGCGCGGGCAAAGGGGAAGGAAATTTATCCTGCTTTAACTTTAACGCGGAAGTAAACGGCGATAATTTATACGCGCAGATATCCGAACGCGACGGAAAACTGATAATGTTCGCTTATTCTGGCAGTTGTGTGGAAACGGTTATCGACGCGGATACCGCCGAAAGCAACGCGCTGAAATTTTTGGGAACGCTCGGCATAGAAAACATGAAAGCGGTATGGATAAACTTGGCGAATAACTTGTTTACCATAAACTTCGCTTCGGAAAATAACGGGGTAATAATTTATTCCGACCTTATAAAGATAAGGGTTTGCGCGGAAACGGGCAAAATTATCGGTATGGAAGCCACTTCTTATTACACCAACCACACCGAAAGGATAATACCTTCTCCGCTTTTATCGGTAAGCGCGGCAAAGAATAAAGTTTCGGATAATATCACCGTTTTAACGTCAAGACTCGCCGTAATACCTTTCGGCGAAAAAACGGAAAAACTTTCTTACGAATTCTCGGGAACTTACGACGGCGCGACTTACTACGTTTATATCGACGCGGTAACGGGCAGACAAATAGAAATGTTTAAGGTTATAGAATCTACCGAAGGCATGCTTTTAATGTAACGAAAGCGTAAAGGAACCGCAAAAACGGCGGAAAATCCCTTAGCGTAAATACGCCATAGAAACGGCGGAAAACCCCTTTTTTTCGATAAATAAAAACCCCGACCTTGCGAATTACTCGCAAGGTCGGGGTTTTATCTTTGGAAATTTCTTATGAACTTGTTAAAAAGTATTCGTTAAAAAAGATATAACCGCCGACCCTAAGGGTAGAGCGTATATCTTCGTTTTTGGGTAAAAACGGTTATTTATCTTCTTTTAATACGGACTTATATCCTTTGCCGAGTTTCACGCATTTGGAAACGCGGGAAAGGGTAGCGGAAGATATGTCCGTTTTCGCGATGACCTGTTCGTAGGTGTCGCCGTCCATTAAAAGACGGGCGGCTTTAAGCCTTTGCGCCATAGAATTTATTTCTTTGTAAGTGCAAAGGTCGGCGAAGAAGTTTTCGCAGTCTTTTACCGTTTTAAGTTTCAATATGGTTTCGTAAAGTTCGTTTAATTCCGTTTTCATATTGTCCGACATATCATATTCCTTCCTTATCGTTATTGCTTATAAGAAAACTTTTCAGTTTTTCCGATTTGGGGTTATCGAACAACTCGTCCGGCAAACCCTGTTCTTCGATGATACCGTTCGCCATAAAAATAACTTTGTCCGATACCTTCTGCGCGAATCCCATTTCGTGGGTAACTATAATCATCGTTCTGCCGTCGTCTTTAAGCGACTTTATAACTCTTAACACTTCGCCCGTCAGTTCGGGGTCGAGCGCGGAAGTGGGTTCGTCGAAACAAAGAATTTTGGGTTTTAACGCAAGCGCTCTCGCAATAGCCACCCTTTGGCTCTGACCGCCCGAAAGTTGGTCGGGGTAAGCGTCCTTTTTGTCGGAAAGTCCGATTTTATCGAGCAGAAGTTCGCCGTCTTTTTCGATTTCGCGTTTTTTGGTTTCTTTTTTTTCTTTTAATATCGCGGAAATTTCACGCCGCGGCTTTTTTTCTTCTTTTAACGTCTTTTTAAGTTCTTTTAATTCGGTTTTGAGTAAAAGGGTCGGGGCAAGGGTAACGTTTTTTAACACCGTGTATTGCGGAAACAGATTGAACGACTGAAATACCAACCCGAAGTTAAGGCGTTTTTCGCGTAACGCTTTTTCCGATTCTTTGGTTTTGCCGTCCGCGTCGATAAGAAGTTCGCCGTCTAAAACCATTTTTCCGCCGTCGGGCGATTCCAGAAAGTTAAGACATCTTAAAAGCGTGGTTTTGCCCGACCCCGAAGAGCCTATCACCGACAAAACTTCGCCTTTTTCCATCGTAAAAGATATATCTTTTAAAACTTCCGTTTTGTCGAACGATTTTATAAAGTTTTTTATTTCGAGATAACTCATTTTTTACACCTTAAAATAAGAAAGTTTCTTTTCGAGAAAGCGGAATAACAGGGTAAGAATCGCCGTGAACACGAGATAATAAACCGCCGTGTAGAAAAGCGGCCATAAAATACCGCCGTTTTTTATATATCTTTGCGCGAAGAAGATAAGTTCGTAAAAGGTTATGATTCTCGCAAGCGACGTGTCTTTGACGAGAGTGATTACTTCGTTGCTGACGGGGGGCAGAATTCTTTTTATAACCTGTAACAGAACGACCTTGAAAAAAATCTGTCGTTTGGTCATTCCGAGAACCAACCCCGCTTCCGTCTGGCTTTTGGAAACGCTCTGTATTCCGCCGCGGTAAATCTCGGAAAAATAGCAGGCGTAGTTTATTCCGAAAGTGATAAACGTGGATAAATAAGCGTCAAGTCCCGCGCCTTGCCCGAAAATAAGCCCCGGACCGTAATATACCACGATAAGTTGCAGCATAAGCGGAGTGCCGCGTATAATCCATACGAAGGTGGAACAAAGCCATTTTACGGGTTTTATTTTAGACATCGACCCGAACGCGATTATTAACCCCGCGGGCAAAGATATAAGCAGGGTAACGAAAAATATTTTCAAAGTTTCGCCGAACCCTGCGAGTAAATCGAGCGATACCGATATAAAAGTTGGATCGAGTAAAAGATTTTGCATAGTTTATTAAAGCCGCGTAAAGCGGAAAGCCGTAAAAACTTTCCGCTTTCGGTTGTAAATTTATTTTTTTATCCTTCGATAAGCGCGCGCGCCATCATATAGTCTACGATTGCTATTTCGCTCTTTCCCGACATAACTTCGAGAAAAGCGTCGGATTGCCCGTCCACCTGAACGAGTCCGTTTTTAAGCGACGGGTTAGCGGTGATGAACGCTTCGCCCGCAGAACCCGTTTCCGCGGCTATTCTTACGCCGCCCATTTTGTCTACGGAAGAATATTTTTCGGCGTTGCTTTTAAGCACTACCGCAACCTGTCTGTTTTCCATATAAGCCTTGGTAACGTCGGCAGCGCCCGTAATTTCGTCGGTAATGGTCATACCGTTCCAGATGCAGTCGATTTTGCCCGATTTAAGGTCTAACAGTTTGTTACTCCAGTCGATTTCTAAAAAGTCTGCCGTTACGCCGAGTTTTTCACAAACCATTTTGGCGAGGTCGGCGTCGAAACCTATCCATTCGCCGCCGTCTTCTTTATAATCCATAGGTTTATAGTCGGTAATGCCGATAATGAGTTTGCCTTTTTCCGAAACTTCCTTAAAATCTTCGCTCGATTCGTTCTTTGCCGCTTCGGGTACGTATTCGCTTACGCCCGCAACGCCGTACTTTTGCGCAAGAGCAGAAAGTTTGTTTTCCGAAATAAGGGTAGCGATTGCTTCTTCAACTTTTCTCGTTAAATCGGAACCTTTTCTGAAAGCAATGCCGAACGATTCCGTTTCGCCGCCGACTTCTATTATAGTTAAATCTTTATAAGTCGTAGCGCCGCAGCCGGCAAAAGCAAAACAAGCCGTTAAACACATAATAGCCGCCGCTAAACCCGTAAATATTTTTTTCATTGTGGTTTTCTCCTTTTAATAAGGTTTTTTCTGATATTCTCCACTTCACTGCTTTAATGTGGTAAAGTAAGTTACGTTGGCTATTATACTTTATTACGATAAAGTTGTAAAGCGTTTTGACGAGGTTTTTAAAAATTTTTTCGTAAAATTTCAGACAGAATGTTATTTTGGTTAAAATTTCGGGAAAAATATAGTAAAAAGATATATAAAAGGAGAATAAAATGAAACTAAAAGACAGCAAGACTTATTTAAATCTCGCGAAGGCGTACGCGGGGGAATGTCAGGCGAGAACCCGTTACGAGTTTATCGAATACGGGGCAAGGTATAACGGATACGGCGCGATTGCGGAGATAATCGATAAAATAGTATATAACGAATTCAACCACGCGCGTATGTTTTATACGGCGATTCAAAACGCCGATAAAGAAGAAATAAAGAATATCGAAATCTGTTCGGGGTATCCGTTTAAGGAAAAGTGGGATTTAACCGAGAATCTTCGCCTTGCCATGCAGGACGAAGAAGCCGAAGTAAAACTTTATCCCGAATTCGCCGAAACGGCAAAAAAAGAAGGATTCCCCGAAGAAGCGCAGTTGTTTTTAAATATAGCGGAGATAGAAAAAACGCATTTCGAGAAGTTTAAGAGTTTGTATACGCAGATGAGTAAAGGCACCTTGTATAAAAAGAGTAAACCCGTAAAATGGGTGTGTTCGCACTGCGGATACGAAGTAACCGATAAAGAAGCGCCGAAAAAGTGTCCCGTCTGTCAGTCTGCTCAGGGCGAATTTCTGGTAAAAATCGACGAATAAGACAAGAAAGACAAAAACTCGGGCGAAGAAATTTCTTCGCCCGAGTTTTTTATAAAGTTTTTTAATTAAAACCGCGATTATCTTTTAATATCCGTGTTAATCGCCTTGAATTCGGTTACGGAGAAATCGTGCGGCTTATAGTTTTCGATATAGTCGAAAGCCTGTTCCGGAGTAGAGACGAATTCGTATAAAACTCTCGACTTGTCTCTCATAAAGTTACCTTTAATAAGTTCTTCCAAAAGAGCGTAAAGGGTATCGTAACAGCCGTTTACGTTAAGAATGACTATCGCTTTGTTATGAACGGCGAGTTGTTTTAAGGTTAAGAGTTCGAAAAGTTCGTCGTAAGTACCTATGCCGCCCGGCGCGATAATAAAAGCGTCGGAAATTTCTTCGAAAAGTTTTTTTCTTTCGTGCATATCTTCGGTGTAAATAAAATCGGTGCAGTAGGGGGAAAGCAATCCGTCCACGTCGAAAAATCTCGGAGCGATTCCGAGAATCTCTTTCGCGTCGGATTTTTTCGCGCCGAGAGCGGTTGCTCCCATAACGCCGGACGCGCCGCCGCCGAATACGAGCGTATGTCCTTTTTCGCCGATAAGTTCGCCTATTTTTTCCGCTACGTCGGTATAGACTTTGTCGATGGTTTTGCTTGAAGCGCCGTAAACGCAGATTTTCATACTTGTTTCTCCTTTTTTAGATTATGCATTTTTTTTGTTAAATATGAGAAGCCGTTAATTATTGCGGCAGAATTTTATTTGCGTTTCAAAAAAGGGAAAACGCTTTGGCGAATTCCCCTTTTATATAAGTTATTTAATAACTTTCTGACCGCCCATAAACGGTTGCAGAACTTCGGGAATCGTAATCGAGCCGTCCGCGTTCTGATACTGTTCGATGATTGCGGGGAAAACCCTGCTGGTTGCAAGACCCGAACCGTTCAGGGTGTGAACGTATTGAGGTTTGCCCGTCTTGGAATCACGGAATTTGGTGTTGTTTCTTCTCGCCTGATAGTCGTTTGCGTTGGAAACGGAAGAAACTTCTTTATAAATTCCCATAGAAGGAATCCATACTTCTATATCGTAAGTTCTCGCCATCGAAGCCGAGCAGTCGCCTGCGGCGAGTTTGCTTAAACGGAAGTGAAGCCCTAACTTTTCCATTAACGAACACGCCTTGTTTACCAACTCTTCGAAGGCTTCCATGCTGTGTTCGGGGTGAGCGTACTGTACCATTTCTACTTTGTTGAACTGGTGACCCCTTATCATGCCGCGTTCTTCCGCGCGGTAAGAACCCGCTTCTTTACGATAACAGGGGGTGTAGGCGAAAAATTTCATCGGAAGTTTTTCTTCGGGGATAATTTCGCCGGCGTACATATTTACGAGAGCCGTTTCGGCTGTGGGCAGCATAAAACGGTTTTTGGTTCTGTCTTCGTCGCAGTCGAGCCAGTAAACTTCGTCGGAAAATTTGGGGAACTGACCGGCGCCGAATCCGCAATTATAACCCAACTGGTGCGGGGGAAGAATAAATTCGTACCCGTCTTTTAAGTGTTCGGAAATAAAGAAGTTCAAAAGCGCCCATTCGAGCCTTGCGCCTTCTCCGCGATAGAGCCAGAATCCGCCGCCGGAAAGTTTTGTTCCGCGCTGATAATCGATAATTCCGAGTTTTGTGCATAAATCCACGTGGTTCTGCATCGGGAAAGAAAATTCGGGTTTTTCGCCGAAAACTTTAACGACTTTGTTGTTTTCCTTTTCGCCGGGCAGTAAATCTTCGTCGGGGATATTAGGCATAACGGCAAGCATATCGAACACTTTTTTATCGAGTTCGTTCGCTTTTTTGTCGTATTCGGCGATTTTGTCGCCCAACTCTCTCATTTCGGCAAAAATACCTTCTACGGGTTTGCCTTCTTTTTTGAGTTTGGGAATTTCCGCGGAAACCTTGTTTCTTTCGGCTTTAAGCGCTTCCACTTCGCCGATGGCTTTTCTTCTTTCCGCGTCTAACTCGAGTACCGCGTCGAAATCGGCTTTGTAACCTTTTCTCGCGAGAAGTTCGGTTACCTTTTCCTTATTTTCCTGAATTCTTTTTAAATCTAACATTATTTTTCTCCGAAATTCGTTTTTAACGAATCGTTTTTTATCGTTACGGGTTTGTTGAGTTTAACCGTAAATTTTTGTTTTGCATATTTTAATTATTAAAATTCAAGCAAAAATGTTTGCTTGCAAGAGCATTTTTGCGCCGAATTTCAAGATAGCGTGCGAATTTTTATATTAAAAATTCGCGGGGGACGACAGTCCCGAAGTGTTCGCAGAACACGTTAACGCTTGTATTATATCTACGCCCCCACCGCAAAAAATGCGGTCGCGTCTGTCGCCGCTTGGCGGCTTACCTGTGGTAATCCGCGGGGCTTGATGAAATAGCAAGTAAAAATACCTGCAAATGCTTCGCGCTTGCGTATTTTTACTTACTATTATATTTCAAAACGAAACAAAATTAAAATTTTGTCAGGCAACTGTCGTTGCCCCGCGTTTTGCCAAGGGCAAACCGCCGTTTCTTATGAAATAGTAAGTAAAAATACCTGCAAATGCTTCGCGCTTGCGTATTTTTACTTACTATTATAATAAAAATTTATAAAAAATCAATTTATTTTGATATAATTAGCAATGTTTTTAACGTTTTGAAAAAAAATATCTTCTTTTTGTTATTATTTATCTTTTTACTTGCAAAAAGTTTCGTAAAAGTGTAAAATATTCATAAAGAAAAACGTTTTCGCTAACACGCGTAACGTTTAACCGAAACGCTGTGGGGTAAATATGAAAGAAAGACTTAAAAGAATAAAAGAATTCGTCGATAAAACGGGTAAAGTTTCTTTTAAAGAACTCGAAAAAGAGTTTGCCGACGTGTCGAGCATGACTTTAAGAAGAGATTTATCCAAACTCGAAGAAAACAACGCGGTTATAAGAATATCGGGCGGCGTTATTTCGGTAGATTCCGTATTGAAAGCAAAAGAAGCGGACTTTGCCGAAAGAATTATCTATAACACCGAAGAAAAGTTGGAAATCGCCGAAAAAGCGGTTGCGCTCGTCGAACCTAAAAGTTGCGTGTTTATCGACGGCGGCTCTACCACTACGTATTTTGCGAGAGCCCTTCCCGACGACAACTATTACGTTTTAACCAACGCGCTTACCATTGCCGAAACGGTTTTAAGAAAGAACAAGCCCACCGTTGCGCTTTTGGGTGGCGACGTTAAAAAGGACAACTTCATCACCGTAGGCAAAACGTGTTCGGATTTTATCGCGCAGATAAACATTCAGACCGCCGTAATGACTTCTACGGGTTTCGTTCACGAAAGCGGAAGTTTCACTTGCGGAAGCCAGTCGGAAGCGGAAGTAAAACGTCAGGTAATTAAAAAAGCCACTAACGTAATCATGCTTTTAGACAGTTCCAAAGTAAACAAAAACATGCCTTACACATTCGCCACCTTGGATAACATAGACTGTATGGTGGTGGATAAAAAATTCCCCGCGGAACTCAGAAAAGAAATAGAAAACAAAAACATTAAAGTATTTTGATTTTTCCGTTTTTTACGGATAGAAAACCCCGACCGTAAGCGGAAGGGAAATAAAGGCGTAGGAGAATTATGTTCAAGGCTTTACGCGCGGATATAGCGGCGGCGAAGAAAAACGACCCCGCCGCAAGAAATAAATTCGAAATCTGGCTGACGTATTCGGGCGTTCACGCGCTTTCATGGCACAGATGGGCGAATTTTTTGTATCGGATACACCTTAAACTGCTTGCGAGAATAACCAGTCAGTTCGCAAAAAGGCTTACAGGGATAGAAATACACCCTGCGGCGAAAATCGCGGGCGGCGTGTTTATAGACCACGGGGCGGGCGTCGTCATCGGCGAAACCGCCGAAATAGAAGAAGGCGTGGTAATTTATCAGGGCGTAACATTAGGCGGTACGGGTAAGGAAAAAGGTAAAAGACACCCTACCGTAAAGAAAAACGCGGTAATTTCCGCCGGCGCGAAAGTTTTAGGAGGATTTACCGTCGGCGAAGGCGCAAAAATCGGCGCGGGCGCGGTCGTGCTTAAAGAAGTGCCGCCGTTCGCAACCGTCGTAGGCGTTCCCGGGAGAGTGGTTAAAATCAACGGAGAGAAGGTTATCGATCTCGAACAGGAAAAGAGCGACCCGCTATCCGAAGAAATCTGTAAACTTCGCGAAAAGTTGTTCGAACTGGAAGAAAAAGTCAATAATCTTAAAAAGGACGAAAAGAAATGAAAATATATAACACCCTTACGGGCAGAAAACAAGAATTCGTTCCGTTAAACGGCAACGACGTAAAAATGTACGCTTGCGGCATAACCGTTTCGGGCGAAGCGCATATCGGTCACGCGTATCAGGCGCTTATTTACGATATTATAAGAAAATATTTGCAGAAAAAGGGTTATAACGTCACTTACGCGAGAAATTATACCGACGTAGACGATAAAATCATCGCAAAAAGCAACGAAACGGGTATCCCCGCGGATAAATACGCCCGTATGATGATAAAGAAAATCGACGAGCAGATGGAAAGGTTGCAGGTCGGAGACCCCGATATCTGGCTTAAAGCGACGGAATGTATAGGCGATATAGAAAATTTTATAAAGGGTCTTATCGATAAAGGACACGCTTACGTCACCGAAAAAGGGGACGTGTATTTTTCGGTGGAAAGTTTCCCTTCTTACGGCAAACTTTCGCATAGAAATTTAGAAGACGCCAAAAACGGCGTGAGAATAGAAAACGACGAACAAAAAAGAAGTCCGCTCGACTTCGCTCTCTGGAAATCCGCCAAAGAAGGCGAACCTTACTGGGAATCCCCTTGGGGCAAAGGCAGACCCGGCTGGCATATAGAGTGTTCCACGATGAATATGAAAGCGTTCGGCGAAAGAATAGATATTCACGGCGGCGGCAGGGATCTGATATTCCCGCACCACGAAAACGAAATCGCGCAGACGGAAGCCTATACGGGCAAGCCTTTCGCCAACTTCTGGATTCATAACGGACTTATAAAAGTAAACGGGCAGAAAATGAGTAAATCGCTCGGCAACAGTTTGCTTCTTAAAGATTTGCTCGATAAATATTCCCCCGAAACGATAAAATTCGCTTTGCTCGAAACCAACTACCGCGGAGATATAAACGTTACCGACGAACTTTTCCCCGAAGCGGAAAAACACCTTGCGGAATTTTATAAGATAATTCTTTCCGCAGAAGAAAAAGGTATCGAAATCAAGGGCGAGAATAAAGAAATCGACGATAAATTCAACGCCGCTATGGACGACGACTTCAATACCGCTTTGGCGTTAAGCGACCTTTACGGATTTTTCAAAACGGTAAAAGCGGAAATCGCCGCGGGCGACGCAAAAGCCGGCGCGGATATAAATCAGATAAAACAAACTTACTCGCTGCTCGGGCTGTTTAAGTCGGACGCGAAAACTTTCGTGGATAAATACGGCGTTAAGGAAGACGAGGTCCCCAAGGAAATAAAAGAAAAAGCGGAAAAAATGCAGCAGGCAAGATTAAGAAAAGATTACGCCGAAGCCGACGCGCTCCGCGCGGAAATAACTTCTTCGGGATATACCGTTCAGATAAGCAAAGACGGCGTGAAAATCACCAAAGCATAAATAAACCGAAAGGAAAAAACACAATGTTTACATCTAAACAATTAAGAGAAAAATGGCTTAACTTTTATATCGAACGCGGACACGTCAATATAGGCGCGGTTTCGCTTATAGGCGACGGAACGACGGGCGTTATGTTCAACGTGGCCGGCATGCAACCGCTTATGCCGTACCTTCTGGGAAAGAAACACCCCAGCGGCAAAACCAGACTTTGCAACGTGCAGGGTTGCGTTCGAACGGTAGATATCGACTCGGTAGGTGACGCCACGCACTTTACTTTCTTCGAAATGATGGGTAACTGGTCGCTCGGCGATTACTTCAAAAAAGAAAAAACCAGATGGACTTTCGAATTTTTGACCGAAGTTTTAGGCTTCGATAAAGAAAAAATCTGTTCCACCGTGTTCGAAGGCAACGACGCCGTTAAAAAAGACACCGAAACGGCGGAACTCTTAAAGTCGCTCGGAATAAAAGAAGAAAACATTTTCTTCCTTCCCAAAAAGGATAACTGGTGGGAACTCGAAGGAACGGTAGATACCCCTTGCGGACCCGATAACGAATGGTTCTATCCGAGAGAAGACGGCAAAGATTCGTCCGACTTTTTAACGGGCAACCGTTACGTCGAAATAGGCAACGACGTTTATATGCAGTATAAAAAGAAAGAAGGAGGAAAGTACGAAGAGTTAGACCATAAAAACGTCGATACCGGGTTCGGACTTGACAGACTTCTTGTTTTCCTTAACGGTCTTGACGACGGATATAAAACCGACCTTTTCGACGACGTGATAAAGTATCTCGAAAAAGTTTCGGGCCTTTCTTACGATAACGACGAAAAGGCGAGAAAAGCGATGAGAATCATCGCCGACCATACCCGTACGGCGACCATGCTTATCGGCGACGCGAACGGAATCACTCCGTCCAACACGGGCGCCGGCTACATTTTAAGAAGACTTTTAAGAAGAGCCATAAGATATTGTAAAAACATAAATATCGACGCGGAAAAAATGTGCGAAGTCTCCAAAATCTTTATCGAAAAGGTTTACGACGAAGCGTATCCGCTTTTGTTACAGAAGGAATCGTATATTCTCGAAGAAATCACTAAAGAAATCAAAAAATTCGAAGCGACGCTTTCCACCGGAATGAAAGAATTCGATAAATGTATAACGGGAATCGAAAGAAAGAACCAGTTTATGTCGCAGAAAGACGCTTCTTACGTTCCCGAAACGGTAATATCGGGTAAACAGGCGTTCAGACTGTACGATACTTACGGCTTCCCGCTCGAACTTACTTCTGAACTTGCCGCGGAAAAGGGCATGACGGTAGACGTCGAAGGCTTTAACGAAGCGTTCAAAGCGCATCAGGAACTTTCCAAAGCGCAGGCTCAGGCGGCGAAAGGCGGACTTACCGAAAGAAACGAAATCACGGCAAGGTATCATACCGCAACGCATATAATGCTCGCGGGGCTTCGTAAAATGTTCGGCGATAAAACGGAACAGAAAGGTTCTAACATCACCGAAGACAGAATGAGATTCGACTTTAACTGCGACCATAAAATGACGGAAGAAGAACTCAAAGAATTGCAGGACTTCGTAAACGACGTCATCGCGAGAAATATACCCGTCGAAAGGGAAGAGATACCGTATAAAAAGGCTGTCGAAACGGGGGCGTACGGCGTGTTCCACGCAACGGGCGACGACCAGATAGTCACCGTTTATACCATCGGGGACGTGGATAGACAGATTTGCGGCGGACCGCACGCAAAAACCACCGGCGAATTAGGAAAATTCGAAATTACCAAAGAAGAAAGTTCTTCTTCGGGGGTAAGAAGAATCAAAGCCGTCCTGAAATTTTAGGAATAATCGGAAATAAATAGAAAAGGTAAGCAAAAACAAGTTTTTGCTTACCTTTTTCCGTTTTTTCTTGAAAAATTCCGTTTTATGTGATAAACTTATATCGCCACATAATTTAATCTTTCGAAAAGCATATACTTTTTGGGTAAAAGTGTATCGGTTTCGCATTGTAAAAACTTTTCGAAAGTCTTTATAAATTGTGTGGCAACAAGCGGAGCGTCAACACTTTTACGGTGGGTAGTTTCGCAAGATGCTACCCATTTTTAGATTTTAAACGGTTTTTTAATAAAAAACAACGAAAATCACGCAAAAACTGGCAATTCAACAAAAAGTGTAGCGATTCAACATACTGTTTAGCGAAATCGGTAAACAAAATGTTTATCCGTTTTATATAATTAAGGAAAAAAGGAGAATGAGATGATCGGAGAAAAAATAAAAGAGTTAAGAGTAAAAAACAACTTAACGCAAAAAGAACTGGCAAAAAAACTATGCGTTACCGCGCAGGCGGTATCGAGATGGGAAAACGGCGAAGTCGAGCCGAGCGTATCTACCATACAGGAAATATCTTCCTTGTTTAACGTTTCCGTCGATTCGCTTTTCGGAAAAGAAACGCCGGTAGAAAAAGAAGTCGTAACGCAGGTAGTTACGCAGTACGTGGAAAAAGAATCCAGACCCGTGCTTGCGGTGTGCGAAATATGCAATAAACCTATATACGACGGTAAAGACATAGTAAGAAATAAGCGGACGAAAAGCGTTCATTGCGCCGAGTGCGAAAGAAAAAGACAAGAAAAATTATATAAAGAAAATTACGAACACGGCATTTTGCAACGTAAGAGATCGTTTTTGTGGAGCGGCGTTATAACGGGAATAGTTTTAATAATCGCGCTTGCGGTAACCATAGCGAATAACTTAAACGTCGGAATCGTAATCGCGTCCGCCGTCGGTTCGCTGCTGGTTTTTCCGTTTTTGTCCTGTCTGTTTCTGGAAAACAACTTCGTAATGGATATGGTTTGCGGAATAGCGGGCTGGGGATTCATTAAGTTGCCGGGGCTGATATTCAGTCTGGATTTAGACGGAATAATCTGGTTTATTACGGTTAAGTTGATGTTCTGGATTTTAGGATTTATCCTTTCGGTAGCGTGTTTCTTTTTGGCGATAGGGGTAGGACTCGTGGTAAGCGTTTTTGTATACCCGTTCGCGTTAAGAAAGAATCTTAAAAATCCGGAATTAAGTAACGATTTTATATAAATATTATAAATAAAGAGGGAGAAGAAAAATGAAAAAGACTAAAATTATTTTATGTGTGTTTTTAAGCGTTATTGCTTGTTTATGCTTTTTTGCCTGTGGCGAAAGCAGTGAAAACGGCGGCGACACTACGAAGAAGTGTTCCGTTTCGTTCAGCGGAACGGCTATGGAAACGAAAGAATACGAAGAAGGGTATTCGTTGTCCGCGCCGAATGACCCCGTTAAAGACGGTTACATATTTTTAGGGTGGTATTCCGATTCCGCTTTCAATAGTAAAACGGAATTCCCGATAACCGTAAACAGAAATATTACGCTTTACGCTAAGTTTCAGGATTATAAAAACGCTTTCGCAGAAGCGAGAAAAAACACTATCGGCGATTCGTCGAGTTACGAATACGATTACGCGATTGACGCCGTTGCAACGGTAAAAGGGGTTGCGGCAGCGGGTAAAACCGACGGCAACGCCAAGGTAAATAAAAAGTCAGACGTCAATTTTTACGATACGCATACGAATTCGGGACTTCTTTTTTACGACGGTTCGCAGTACAATATCAGAAAAAAGACTAATTTAACCGCACTGTCTTTTAACGAAAATAAAAAACTGAGAAAGATAGAGAAAAACGTCGTTTCGGAAGAGCATAATTCCGTATTTACGGCGTTTGCCAAGGCGTTGTTCCAGTATGAAGATTCCGATTTGAAATCTATTAAGAAAACTTCCGTCGCGGATAAATACGAATTAAAAACCGTAATGAACTTTTCGAAAGCGCTTGAAGTGTTAAGTAAGGTGCTGAATAATAAAATCGTTCTTTCTCTTTTGAAAAACGTTCCCGAAAACAACGTGCAAACGGCAATGTTCGTTACTTTTTCAAACGGGGACGTCAAAACGTACGAATATATCATAACGATAAGCGTGACGGAGATCTCTTTTACGCTGAAATATTCTTTGCAATTCAAAAACGTAAATAAACTGACCGAAATCGTTACGGAAACGTTCGGCGGCGTATCGATAACCGATTCGCAAATCGATACCGTAAAAAAAGAACTGACGGGTAAAATAAAAAGTTATAAAAACCAAACCGCTTCGAGTTACGGGTTTACGGTAAAAACCGGCGTCGACTACGGTCTGACGACTAACGCAATCAACGCAACCGTAAAAGGAAGCGCAAAACGCAGAATCGTGAACGGCGAAGTTTTCTTCCATAATATTATCGAAGCGGATTCCGATCTTAAAAACGGCGACCTGTATAAAGAAGCGGGCTTAAAGGATATAAAAACCATCAGAACCAAACTTGCAAACGGCGACGTGTACGATTTCGAGAAGAAAACGTTCGGCACCGACGAGTTCAAAGTAGAAAACTATAATGACAACGACAGAGATTCTTATTATCTGCTTGACGCGATAGATAATATCGATACGCCCTTGTTTATTCAAAAAATCACCGAGAAAAACTTAACGACTTATCGCGTGGGCGTTTCGGAACTCGGGACGATGAAATTGCTTAAATGGCTCAATGAAAACCTGAATCTTGACCCGCTTAACAGGGTAGATACCGAAATTCTAGCGTTCGGCAGTATGAACGAGAACTCGTTGAAAGTGGACGATATGGTATTCGAAGTCGCGTTTGAAAGCGGCAGTTTGAAGTCGATAGAAATTTCGTCCAAGGGCAACGTGGAAGTTTCGTATCCGCAATCGAGAGATTTCACGCAAGCGAAACCCGCCGATTACGATTTTTCCGTAAAAATCGACGTGACTAACGACGGAGAAAAATATACCCCCTACGAAACCACGAAAGACGCGAAAAAAGATAATTAAAAGTTAAAAATTCGTTATTAAACTTAAACAAAAAAGGCAAGTAAAAACTTGCCTTTTTGTTTGGTGCACCATGAGGAGTTCGAATCCCCAGCCTTCGGTTCCGTAGACCGACGCTCTATCCAGTTGAGCTAATGGTGCATATCGATTATTTAGTTGTTTTCGCCTTTGGTTCCGTAGACCGACGCTCTATCCAGCCAAAGCTAATGGTGCATTTCTTATTTAATTATTTCAGCCGCAAATTTGC